>JBEKWO010000063.1:0-19639 GCA_049512975.1 Xanthobacteraceae bacterium
CTCACCTGAAACAGTGGCGCAGCCACATAAGCGCCAGTCCCCGTATCAACTGCCGCAATCACACGCTCACGCAAGTCCTGAGAATATGGCTTGCCCATCACAGCCTCCGTGTCGATTCGACACGAAGGTTGAATCACAAATCCAGCCCGGCGAGAAACCCGCCGATTCCGTCAAACCTGAAAATGCTCTAGTATAATGCGGCCGATGGCCCAACGGACAGCAGGCGCGTTATCCGGCGCGGCGCTTTCTTAACCAGGAGTCCAGGCCGATCGCCAGCAGCAAGAAGACTCCGCCGACCATGCTTTGAGCGTAATAGGGCGTGTTCAGGATGATCATGGCATTCTTCAGAACCCCGATGATCAGCAGCCCCAGTGCTACGCCATAGACCGTTCCGACGCCGCCGAAGAAGCTGACGCCGCCGACAACCACGACCGTGATCACGTCGTAGAGATAGGAAATATTAAAGACGGCCGAGAGCCCGCCGACCGACGAGACGTTGATGACACCCGCGATCCCAGCACAAGCCCCGCAGATCATGAAGGCCCCGATCCGCACCGCCTCGTCGCGCAGTCCAGCGACGCGGGCGGCGCGCGGGCTCGCGCCGACGGCATAGAGCATCCGGCCAAAGCCGGTGCGGTTGAGCAGGATGAAGCTCGCGGCCGCGACGCCCGCCAGCAGGAATATGGATATCGGGATGCCGCGCAAGCTACCTTGACCGAGCCAAAGGAATGACGCGGCGCTGCGCGGGATTTCCATCCAGGTCTGCATGACGTAGAGGACGGCGAAAGCCCGGATCAGCATCGCAGTCGCGATCGTCGCCAGGAGCGGCGATATGCCCGTCACGACGACGACCGTTCCGTTGAGGACGCCGACCACGGCGCCCGCCAGCGGCCCCGCGAGAAGCGCGAGGACGGTCGCCTGATCGTCAAGCATGATGATGCGGGCCGAGACGGCACCCGCGAGCAGCATGGTGGCGGCAAAGGAGAGATCGAAGCTGCCCGAGATCATGACAAAGGAAAGCCCGAAGCCCATGACTCCGATGATCGCCGAGGATTGGAGGATGATCGTCCAGTTACCGAGGGTGAGGAAGGTCGGCAAGGCTGCCGATAGCAGAATGCAGAGCGCCAGGAAGATTAGCGTCAAGGCGTTTCTGCCAGCCCAGGCAAAGAGAGCACGCGCGCCGCGCGCCCGCTGAAATCGCGCGGCGCGGGCGAGCTCTGCCGGCGTGCTCAAGCCCTCCATCAGACGAAGGCCCTCGATATGACGGCGTCCGTGGAAGCGTCGGCGGCATCGATATCCTGGACGATCTCGCCGCCACGCATGACGAGGATCCGGTCGCTCAGCGCCATGATCTCCGGCAGGTAGCTCGAGATCACGAGGATGCCCTTGCCGCGGCTTGCGAGCTCGCGGATCAGATGATGGATCTCGGCGATCGCGCCGACATCCACGCCCTTGGTCGGCTCGTCGAAGATAAGGATATCCGGCTCCCGGACGAGCATCCTGCCGATGAGCAGCTTCTGCTGGTTGCCGCCGCTCAAGGAACGGACGTCTATCTGCAGGGATGGCGTCGACAGCCTCAGCCTGTCGGCAATTGCGCGCGCTTCCTCCCGCTCGCGCGCTGGCGACAACAGGCCCATGATGCCGCGCAAGCGGGAAAGAATGCCGATCGTCAGATTATGCGCGACGCTGAGCGGGAGAAAGAGTCCCTCCTCCTTGCGGTTCTCCGTGAGGATGGCGATGCCGTGGCCTAAGGCGTCGCGTGGCGAGCGCAGATCGACCTCGCGGCTCCTAACGAAGATCTGGCCGCCGTCGGGGCGATTGATTCCGGCCAGGAGCGACGCGACTTCCGTCCGGCCGGAGCCGATCAGGCCGGCAAGGCCGACGATCTCCCCGGCATAGAGGCTGAAAGAGGCGTCGCGCACGCGGTCGCGCCAGCACAGCCCCATGGTCCGGACGAGCTCCGCCCCGCGCTTCGCCCGGGTCGTCGGCCGCTGCACGATCTCGACATGCTGGCCCACCATCAGATGCACGAGATCCTCGCGGCAGAGCTCGGACGTGGAGCGGCAGGCCGCGACCTCGCCGTCGCGCAGGACGGTCACCCGGTCAGCGAGTGCCAGTGCTTCCTCCAGCGCATGGGAGATATAGATGATGGCGATCCCGCTTGCCGCGATTTCACGAATGACGTCGTGCAGCCGCTGCACCTCGGATGCGCTGAGGGCGGCTGTGGGCTCGTCCATGATGATGACCTTGGAGCGCGTATAGAGAGCCTTCGCGATCTCGACCATCTGCATCTGCGCGCCGCCCAGAGTGGCAGCCTTCATCCGCGGGTCGACATCGAATTTCAGCCGGCGCAGGATCGCCGCCACGGATTCCACGAGCGCGGCCTGGCGGGTCAGGAAAGGGTCGTGGCCCAACGCCACGTTCTGCGCCACCGTGAGCTCAGGAACGAGGTTCGATTCCTGGTACATCATGCTGATGCCGAGCGCCTGCGCATGGCGCGGGTTCTCTGGCCGCACCATCGCGCCGTCGATGAAGATAATGCCCGAATCGGGCCGATAGATGCCCGAAAACACCATACAGAGCGTCGATTTGCCCGAGCCGTTCTCGCCGACGAGCGCATGGATCTCGCCGGGCATGAGCGCGAGGTCGACGTTGGCGACAGCGCGCACGCCAGGGAAGCTTTTCGTGATGCCGCGAGCCTCGAGGCGAAGGGCTGCGGACGTCATCTGCGTTTCGCTTGACGCGGCGTCCAAAGATCGGCGAGCTGCCATCGCCGGGCGGTTTCGCCTCGCCGGTTCAGATACTGGTCGCCCACGAGGGCAAACACAAGGAAGGCTGCGATCACCACGTCCTGATAGTCGCGATCGACCGTCAGCATGACCATGCCGTTGTTCAGGATGCCGATGAACGCCACGCCGAGAAGCGTGCCCCAAACGCCGCCGACGCCGCCGGCAATGCTGGTGCCGCCGAGGATGACGGCGATCAGCACGTAGAATTCGAGATACTGGCCCGTCTGGTAGGTCACGGAATCGAGGCGCGACGCGAGGAATATCCCGGCGAGTGCCGAGCAGAAGCCGGCGAAGGCGAACACCCCGATCTCGAGCGCCGTCACGCGGAGGCCGGCGCGTAATGCTGCCTGGAAATTGCCGCCAAGAGCATAGATCGACGTGCCGATGCGGGTGAAGCGCAGCACTAGGATGGTCGCGGCGAACAGCACGGCAAGGACCAGAACTGAGGTGGGAATGCCGGCAAAGACCCCGTTGCCGATCGCAAGAAAGACATGGTCCGTCGAGACAGCGCTATTTGCCGTCCGCATTATCTCGGTGGAGGACGCCCACTGCATCACGCCCCGCAAGATCACCAGGCTAATGAGGGTCGCAATGAACGATGGTATGCCGACGACGCTCGACAAGACGCCGTTGATCGCACCGATCCCTGCGCCGAACAGCAGCACAACGACGACCAGCAAGGGCAAGGGAAGGGCGAAGGCCTTGCAGCCGAGGATGACGATGAGCGCGCTCATGCCCAGGACGGCGCCCACGGAGATGTCGAGGCGCCCCAGCAGCAGAACCAGCGTGGCGCCGACGCAGACAATGCCGAGCTCGGCGCCTTCGCGAGCGAGGTTCTGGAGATTGAACGCGCTCGCGAAGAAGGGAGACACGAGGGCAAAAAACACGAACGCCAGCACGGCCAGAACGGCGAGCTGGTTCTTCAGCAAGAATTTGTCAACCCGACGCAAGCCCGGCCAATTCATCGGATCTAGCTGGGATCAAGGCCGCAGACTGCGCCGGTTCCTGGCCGGCGCAGTCTGCCCGGAAGATTTCAGTTGGATTCTCCCGACACGTAGCCGGAATGCTCGCCAAAGGCCAAGCGATGAACCCGAGGATCGTTCATATTGTCCTTGGTGACGATGTACAAGGGGACGTTCCAAACGATTCCCTTGTCTCCTTGCTTCCAGCCGCTCTCGACGAGCATCGACACCAGATCAACGGCGCGCCGAACTTGGTCGCGCGTATCCCAGCCGATGCACTTGGTGAAATAGCCCTCCTGAAGGCCGGTGAAGCAGACGTCCGACGCCGCCTCGGTCCAAGTCTTGATCTTTCCGACCTGTCCGGCCTCCTTGAGCGCTTGACCCATGCCCACGCACTGTACATCCCAATTGCACCAGATGCCCGCGACGTCGGGATGCTGCTGCAGAAGCGTTTTCGTCACCTGCTTGGCCTTCTCGGCGTCCCAATTGGCAGGCTGCTCGAACACGATCTCGAGGCCGCTCTTATTCTCCTTGAGCCATTCTTTCATGCCACGCAGGTCGTCCACCGCGGACTGGGAGTTGGGATCGCCCAAGATGAGGGCGATCTTGCCCTTGCCGCCGAGGTCCTCGGTCATGGTCTTTGCGAACAGGCGGCCCATCTGGTAGAAGTTCGGCCCGACATGCCCGGCGCTCGGATAGCTGATTCCCATGTGATAGACCACCACTGGACGTCCGGTCGCCTCGAACTGTTTCACGGCATTGTTGTTCGCCACGTAGTCGATGGAGAGCATGACGATGCCGGCCACGTCGCTGCGCGCCGCCAGCGACAGGATATTCTTGGACTGGGTGCCTACGTCCCATTTCGCATCGGTCTCAATGACTTTCCAGCCGAGCTCACGCGCGCGGTAGACCGCATTGTCGCGGAAAACCTTCTGGATGTTCATCGATTGCCGATCGGGAAAGGCGAACCCGATGGTCTTGCCTTGAAAGTCGGAATATGCGGGCGTCAACGGCTCCGCCTCGCCCGCGATCGCGGCACGAGCCACCCCGGCCGTGGCGAGGCATAGGAACGACGCCAGGATCTTCGTCTTTATCGTCATCATCAGCTTTCTCCCTTTGGCGACCCGTTGAGTTTCTCAGGGCTAATTTTCGGCCTGCGCGGTGGGCAATTTGTGCCAACGTAATGTCTGCCTTGCCACCGGCCTGATAGCATAACTATAACATACTGTCCCTGAGCCGACATCGTGGATAACACTGGTGACCCGCAGATCTGAGACGCGCAGCCCGCCGTCGTTCGATGGCAACACAAGCGGGTCAAGGCGGGCGGAGATTTCGCCCGCTGCGCATGGCCGACCGCTCGCCAATGCGGCAGTGGCTCGCCTCGAGGAGCGAAACAGGCTCTATGCGCTCTTCACCGAAATTGTCGAGCAGGTCTCGCTCGACAACGATCTGGACGAGCTGATCGAGACGGTCGTCGCGGTCATTGGGCGGGGGTTCGGCGTCAGCCGCGCGATGATCGGCCTCTACCCGCCGGACGTGGAATCTTACAGCTTCCAATATATCTGGCATGCGGAACATGCCCCGCGATTCGAGGCGATCGTCATGCCCGGCTACGATCACAATCCAACATTCCGGATGTTGCTCGCCGGCGAGATATACAGCTGCTGCGACACGATGGCCGACCCGCGCTTCATCACCATGCGCGACTTCTATGAGCGCTATCAGATTCGCGCGACGACCTTCGTCGGCCTCTGGCGGTTCGGCACGTGGTGGGGAACGATCGGCGTGCATCAATGCGACCGCCCCCGTCAATGGACCGAGGAGGAGGTCTTCTTTCTGCAGGACATCGCCGACATCGTCGCGCTGGCGATCGATTTCATCCGTCATCGCGAGCGCGCGCGCGAGCAGGTGCTCCATCTTGACTATACTCGCACGGAACTAAACGACCTGCTGGCGCAGGTTCAGCCGCGGCTCAACCGTGTGCAACGCAGCGCATCGACGCGTCTGATAAAGCACAGCGACGTCACTCAAGGCGAGATGCGGGTGCTGCGGCACGTCACGCAAGGCATGACGAACGCGGAGATCGCGACCCAGCTCAACCTGAGCCGGCGCACGGTCGAAAGCCACATCACCAACATGTTGGGCAAGCTCGCCTTGCGAAACCGGGTCGAGCTTGCCCGCTTTGCGCTCGGGCAAAAGTTCTTCTAGCCCGGCAGCTCGGGATGAAGCGAGACGCAGATGCCTTTTTCGTTCGGCAGCTCGCCGGCCAGCGTCAGGATTGCCTTCTCGGCCTCGCCAAGGCTGAATTCGTGGGTATGCAAGCGCGCAAGATCGTAGCGGTTCTCGTTGAGGATGCGCAGCGCCTGCTCATAGGCCTCCCATCCCTGGCTGTAGGCGCCCAGTAGAACAAGCTCCTTGAACAGCACCCGATCGGTGTCGAGGCTCACGCGGGTATCCTTTCCCTTCAGGCCGGCGAGCACGATGGTGCCGCCGATGCGGGCCGCCTCGACGGCGTGGATGACGGGATGCGGCGCCGCCGGAACGACATCGACGATGACGTCGGCGCCGCGTCCGCCCGTGATGTTCATGACCCGGGCGACCGTGTCCTCCTCGTCGACGACGATGGTATGATCCGCGCCGAGCGCGCGCGCGAGATCGAGCTTGAAGCGGTCCCGGGACGGCCCCGTCACGATGATGCAGCCGGCGCCGGCCTCCTTGCATGCCACGACGCTGCCGAGGCCGCGCTGGCCGCAGCCGAGAATGAGAACGCAGTCGCCCAGCGCCGTTTTCGGCAGCTGCACGGCCCAGCGCACCCCCGCCGCGAACGCCTGGTACATGGTCGCCAGCTTCATGGGCAAGGATGCCGGCAGCTTGTGTAGGATAGTGCGGGGATGCAGGTGGATATATTCCGCGTACCCGCCCCACAGGCCGTGACCGAACTCAAGCGGCAGATAGCCGTAGGCCGGGAGCCCGACGGGACGCACCATCTTGCAGAGATTGTAATGCCCGTCTAGACAGACCGGGCAATGACCGCAGGACAGATGCGGCTCCAGCGCAACCCGGTCGCCCTTCCTGACGCCCCAGGCCTTCGCCGCGTCCGCGCCGACCTCCTCGATGATGCCGAGCGGCTCATGACCCGGTATGAGCGGGTAGCTGACGATGCCTTTCGCCACTAAATGGCCGCGATATTGCTCGACATCACTGCCGCAAAGCCCGCAGGCCTCGACCCGGAGCAGGCCCTCGCCCGACCCCACACTGGGAATCTCGATCTCGCGCATCTCCAGGCGACGGCGGTCGACCTGCACCATTGCCTTGGCTTTCATTCCGTCACCATCGACCGAAGGTCATGCACTAGGATTCCCCGGCGAATCGGCACGCAGGCCGGCGGAAATTCCTGAACGAACTCGCATTCCGATTCCCTCAACTTGCGGATGAAGCGGTCGAGATCGCGCATCGCGGCCGACTCGACGTCGTGAAGCACGACCAGGGACCAGTCCTTGGCGGCGCACTGTGCCAATCCCAGCTCGACCCAGGCGGCGGGATCTTCCCAATCGCGGGGAACGACGTTCCACAGAACGCAGCTGTAGCCGCCGTCGAGCAGATAGTCGCGCGCGGCAGCGCTGAGCAGCCGGCAATCGATATGGCCGCCGTCGCCGAAAGGCCGGAACAGGCGGTCGCGATGGGCGAGATCGCCGATAAGGCGCTGCGCCTCGCCGATTTCGATTTCGGGCGCGTCGGGTCGCGGATCGCACCCCAAGGGGAGGGTATGCGTCAGGGAATGATTGCCGATCCAATGCCCCTCCGCCTGGGCCTGTCTGGCGATTCTCAGGCACGCCGGCTCGCGCAAACGGCTCGCCACCAGGAAGAAAGTCGTGCGTATGTCGTGCCGCGCCAGCGTATCAAGCACCAGGGCGGTCCCCTCCGCATCGGGGCCGTTGTCGAAGCTCAAGCTGACCCGCGTCATGGCTGGTCCGCGGCGATGCGAAGAAATGTCTTGATTACCTGAGACTTCTTGCTGCGCGCCTCGTCGAAGGCGAGTTGTCCCATTTCTAGCGGATAAATCTTGATGAGCCCCTCGACCTCGAGGACGCCGGATTGCAGCAGCTGGACAGCTTCGCGGAAAGCACCGGCGCCATAGGCCATGACGCCGTGCATATGATATTCGCGGCGGACCATGTCGGTGAAATCCACGCCCCCTTGGGCTTGCCCGTATCCGACGAGCACGATGTCGCCGCCGGGCACGATCGCCCGGCATGAAAGCTCGCGCGTCGCCGCATAGCCGGCGCAGTCGTAGATCGCATCGTAGCGGGCCGGCCCCACATCCTCGGCGCGGACTGCGGTGGCGCCAAACCTGCCGGCGAGCGCGCGGCGCCCTTCGGCGTTATCGATGATGTGGAAGCCCCGACCGCCGATATGGCGAAGAACAGTCGCGATCATGGTACCCAGGCAGCCAAAGCCGATAATGAGCGTACGCTTGCTCTCGGGCCGAGGCACCATGCTGATCGAATGCAGAGCGCAGGCGAGCGGCTCGGCCAGCGCGACGACCTCGCCGCGGCCGCCGTTGTCGATCGCGATCACGTTGCGCTCGGGAACCGCAATGCGCTCGCGCAGCGCACCGTCGTGATGGAGCCCGATCAGCCGCATCTGCAGGCAGAGGTTCTCCTTGCCCGCAAGGCACATCGTGCAGATGCCGCAGCCGACCAACGGGTTGACGGCGACGAGCGTGCCATTTCGCCTGGCCACGAATTCATGACCCAGGATGAGCGGCGGCACGCGGCCGGGGCTGCGTCCCATATAGCCGAGAATGTCGGAGCCGCAGATCCCCACCAGCTCGACATCGACCGTGATTTCCCCCAACGCGGGGACAGGCTCGGGACGGTCTTCGATCTCGAGCCGGCCCTCGCCGGTATACACCAGAGCACGCATTCTCCTGCGCCTAGTGTGTGGTGCTGAGCTGTAAGCGACAATCATGGTAGGTATCTACCTCGAGAGACCATTCGGGCGGCAGGTAGATAGTCGTGTTCTTGCGCTCGACGATCATAGGTCCCCTGCCCACCATCCCGGCCTGCAGCCGCCCCCCGTCGACGATGTCCACGTTCTGCCAGGCGCCGGTTTCGGGCAAGAATGCCCGCCGCTTCTCCTTGACCGGTAAGGCCTCCGTCGCGCCCTTCTCCTCGAAGCGAACCATTTTCGGCTTGGGCTTGATGCCGTTCGCGATGACGCGCAAGTTCAGGATGTCGCACAGCTCCATGGCGCCGACGAGGCCCTCGCCGTACTTTCGGGCGTATTCGTTCTGGAAGCGGCGATATACATCCTCGCTCCCCGTCTCGCGCGACAAGGGCACGCAATCCAGCGGCACCGATATCTCCCATATCTGGCCGTGAATGCGCATGTCCGCCTCAAAGGAGAGCCGCACCGAATCCGGGCCTATGCCGTCGCGCTCCACAAGCGAGAGTGCGTGCCCAGAAAGCTCCTCGAAGACGCGGTTCACGGCGGCGACATCGAGCGGTAGCGATCGGTAAAAGGTCTGGGCCACGTCGCGCTTCACATCCGCCACGCAGGCGCCGAACGCGCTGAACACGGCGGCGCGTTCCGGGATAATGATGGAGCGAATATTGAGCTCGCGCGAGATGTTGGCGATGAAGAGAGGGCTGCCGCCGCCGTAGCTCACGAGCACGAAATCCCGCGGATCGAAGCCCTTTTCGATGGTGACGTTACGCAAGGCATTCCCCATGCTGGCGCTGATCGTGCGGTAGATGCCGACGGCCGCCTGCTCTATCGACATCCCGAGCGGCTTCGCGAGCTTCTCGTCGACCGCCTGCGCCGACTTGGCTTTGTCCAGCTGGATGGCGCCGCCGAGGAAGTAGGCGGGGTCGATGAGGCCAAGCACCACCGCGGCGTCGGTGACCGTCGGGTCCGTGCCGCCACGGCCGTATGCCGCCGGGCCCGGAATGGCCCCCGCGCTCTGCGGCCCGACGCGCAGCATGCGGCGATTGTCGATCCAGGCGATAGAACCGCCGCCTGCGCCGATCGTGGTTATGTCGAGAACCGGCAGATTCGTCATGAAATGGTCGATCTTCGCGCGGCTCTGGGTGATCGGCTCCTGCTGATAAATCACCGAAACGTCGAAGCTGGTGCCCCCCATGTCGGCGGTGAGAATATTCCGCTCGCCGATGGTGCCGCCGAGATAGTTGGAGCTGACGATGCCGCCGGCGGGACCGGACAGCGCCAGCGTGATCGGCTTCACACGCGCCTCCGAGGCGGTCAGCGAGCCGCCGTTCGATTGCATCACCAGCAGATGGCCATCGAACTCGCGCTCGCGCAGATGGCGCTCCACCTCGTTCATGTAACGCGCGAAGCCGCGGCCGGAATAGGAGTTGAGGATCGTTGACATCATCCGCTCGTATTCGCGGAAGACCGGATTGATGTCGCAGCTGATCGAGACGTAAACGTCGGGATACATCTCCTCGATCAGCGCCTTCACCGCGCGCTCATGCTTGTCCATCTTGAACGAGAATAAGAAGCAGATTGCGATCGCTTCGCACTTCTTCGTTTCGACGAGAAAGCTGATGCGCTCGCGAGTCTGCCGCTCATCCAGCGGAACCACGATCCGGCCGGCGAAGTCGACGCGTTCGTCCACCTCGGCGACGCAGTCGCGGGCCACGATCTCCGGCGGGCTCGCTTGCGCGTAATAGTCGAGGTCGTTCGTGCGCGGGCTGCGGGCGATATGCAGCAGGTCCCGGAAGCCGCGGGTGGTGATAAATCCGGTCTTGGCACCTTTCAGCTCGGCCAGGATGTTGGTGATGATGGTCGAGCCGTGGGTGACGATGCGGGTCTCCGCCAACAGGCTTTCCGCGGTGATGCCCATCTCCTGCGCGGCGACCTCGATCGCGTCGAGCAACCCCTCATGGAGGCGTCCGGGGGTGGTCGAGGCCTTGCCTTCCCAATAGTGATCGCCATCGCTGACAAAGACATCGGTGAAGGTGCCGCCGATGTCGACACCGACGTAATATTTCGACATTTTCTGGTCTCCCGCCATGGGTCCTGCGCGCGCCGGCTCAGCCGGCCTTACGCAGCTCAGCTTTTTCGTAGTAATGCGCCGGTTGGCTGTCGTGCATGATGGCATCGCCTTCGACCGCGAGCTCCACCTCCAGCGACGAGCCGCAGCCGGGGCAGAGATACTGCCGACTGATCATGGCGGGATCGCTCCTCAATCCGATCTCGAGCGCATGGTCGGCGAGATAGCTCTCGTCGATCTGATGCTCGATGCGCGGCACGACAAGCTTCCAGTTGCTCTGCGCCGGGCCGAAAAGCGTATCGCACTGCGCGCATTGGAACGTGAGGCTGCCCTCGTAGCGTCCAACTTCGATCGCCGGGTTATGGTGGAAGACGACGGCCTCCTTCCTGCCGCGCTGCAGTTTGCCGGCTGGATTCTTCACGGCGGCCTCGAGCCGGACGCGTCTGATCTCGTCGCGGCGGCGCTGCGTCGCACCGGTATCCACCTCGCCCGACGGGCTCAGCACGACGCCGTAGGCGAGCCGGGCGGCGCGAACGTCGACATAGCCGTCGGCCACGTCGCGGGCGACCAGCGACGGGTCGCGCAACAGTGCGTCGCCATAGCCCCCGCCGCCACAATTCGCGACATAGAAGACGTCTCGGTCGGACAGGGTCGTCGTCTGGTCATTCATCGGCGTGATGATATGCTCGCCCGGCAGCTCCTCGATCGATGTCGGGTGCGGCGTGCCGCTTGCCAGCCGCGTCTTCACGTCGGAGTCCACGGCGTGCACGAACAAGGAGGTGGAGACGAGCTCGGCGCCGAACATGCCGATATGGGGCACGCGAAAGCGTTGATTGAACAGCACGGTGTTCATCGTAGGGACATCGTAGATCGACCACGCGTATTCAAGGCCGAGCCCGCCCCGATATTTCCCCGCCCCGCCCGAGTTCGGCCGCAGCTTCTTGAACTGGAAGAAGAGCGGAAAATTCATCTCGTTGAATTCCACGTCAGGGAGATCCATGCCGCATTGCTGCGGACATCCGGCGACCGGAATGCCGTCGCGGTCGGAGAAGGCGGCCCCGCCGCATCCGCCGCCGTCCATGTTGATGTAGATCTCGAAATTTCCCTCGCGATTGAGGCCGTGGCAGAGATGGAGCGTCCAATTGTCCGCCCACATGCCCATCGCGCGGCCGCGCCAAGGATCGTTGCTCGCCGCCATCATCTTGTTGATGCAAGCCTGCGCCGTCTCCTGGATCTTGAAGGCGGCATTCATATGGCCAGCGCCGATCGGCGCTGGCTTGGCCGCGTTCACGAGCTTGCCCTTGTCCGCAACGAACTTCAGCGGCCGCAGGAAGCCGTCGTTGTAGGGAATATCATAGCCGAACATCTGGATGACATGGACCAGCGTGCCGCCGCTCATGCCCGAAGGCCCGCAGTTCACAAAGCCCTGGGCCTGCGCATCCGAGCCGTTATAATCGAAAGTGATCTCGTCGCCGCTCACCCGCAGCTCGCAGCCAACCTTCCACAAGCCGTCTACATGACCGTCGTTCTCGACCCAATCGACAGCGCGATAGACGCCGTCGGCAAGCTCGCGGATGCGGTGACGCATGCTGCTCTCCGACAGGTCCAGGATCTGCGCTTGCATGCTGGTGAATGCGTCGTAGCCGTAGTTCCGTGTCAACTCCGCGATGCGCTTGCCCGCCACATTGTTAGACGCGATCAGCCCCTTGAAGTCGAGGCCGACCCGGTTGGGCATGCGGATATTGTTCATGAGCAGCATCCACAAGCTGCGGTCGATCTTGCCTCTGCGCATGACCTTGACAGGCGGCAGCAGCAGCGCCTCGGCGTAGCATTCCGTTGCATTGCTGTTCCAGCCGCCAGGCACCGCGCCGCCCACGTCGATCTGGTGCGAAGCGCAGGCGGACCAGGCGACGATCTTCCCCTCGAAGAAATGCGGCTGGAACACGCAGACATCGCCTGGATGAATGCCGCCGCCGTAGCAGGGATCGTTGGCGATGAAGACGTCGCCCTCGTCGATTTCCTCCAGCGGATATTCGCGCCTAATTACCTCGATACCCTCCCAATTGGAGGAGGCGTGATAGAGGATGTATCCGGCGAAGGAGAGCTGCCGGCCCATATGGTCGAACAGCGAGCAGGAGAAATCCTTGGTCTCCGTGGTCGTCGGCGAGCTCGATGTCCTTATCAGAGCAGTCGCCATTTCCCGGACGATGCTGTCCAGCCGGCTGCGACAAATTTCGAGCGTGAATGGATCGACCTCGCGCGATGCCATGCAATTCCTCCTGAGTTCTGGTCTCGCGCCGCGGTCGGTCGGCAGCGAGCCTTTGGCGCATCTTACGGGGGGCTCCGGGTCTTCGCATCGTGGAAACCACGGATGATCGGCGGCGGAGGTTTGCCATGATAGGTCGGCAGACGGGCGATCAGAGCCAATTGTTTTACCTGTTCAATCTCGAACGGCGCATCCCAGCGGGCCATCTGTTGCGCCGGATCAATCCGGTCGTGACACGGATACAGGTTGAGCTTCATGCTTTGCGTTACGAGTTGGTCAAAGCATAAGCGGAAAACAGCGCCCGTTCCAAAAACCCCGACGCGATTGATCTTACCATGCGCGGCTGGGCCTCGGTTTGGCAATCGTATCAGCAATCCATGAAGGATAAGCATGATACCATCAATGCAGCGCAATCCATATTTGAATAGGCATTGACAATCGATCCAAACAACAGCGAGGCCCTGGCGGGCAGCGCTTTCACGTATATGGCGGATTACAGCTCGACGCAAAAATACTTTGCCAGGCCGACCAATCAATCACGCTCGATCGCAACACCGTTCGTGCTAGAGCATGTCTCGGCTGAATTGAATCGGAGGATTCCCGAGGGTCTTTGTATGAGCGAGTCTAGCGGCATCGATTCGATTTTTGGAGTACGATCGATGCCAAAACCATGTTTTTTGGACTTGCGTGAGCGCGTGCTGGACGCGGTCGAAACGGGTGCGTCGCGACGTGAGGCGGCCGAACGGTTTGAGGTGAGCCCCAGTTCGGCGATCGAAAGGCTCTGTTATTTGCTTTTGGAGAAATTATCTAAGTCCCTAATCCCTCTCAGTGATTGCCCGTTCGTGCTCAATCGCCTCCCTGTTTTTCTTGGAAAATCTCCCTGTTTCGGGAAAAAACAGGGAACCATGCGAGGAATTAGAGCCACTGACAGTGCTGCAGATTTTCCGATCTTTGTTCGATGACCCCGTAGCTGATGCTGTCCATCGCCGCCGCCCCGCCGACGTCATCATCGGTCGCCCCGACCGCCCGAGCTCCATCGTCGCCCCGAAACGGAATCTGCGAACAAGAATTCGCGAAAAAGAAACGGCGACGTCACCCAGCAGCCGCAGCGCCGCCCAGGCGGCTCAACCATATTGCGCGGGTCGGTCTGCTGACCGAGCTCGGCGGGTCGGCGCCCGCCTCGCACGCGCGAAGATTCGGCGCGAAAAAGGTTAACGCTGGGCTCAGTGCGCGCGTCGGCGGCGGAAACGGCTTCGCATAAGGATATCGAACTGAGGGCTCTTTCATTTTCTCAGGTTGAACGGGTCCACGCCTTGATTTCGCCGCGGATCAATTTTTCAAAGCCGTCGCCGCGATCGATCATATGGCGTTCGCCGGGCCGCTCGGCCTTGAGCTTCTCGCGCAAGGCGGTTGTCGCCTGTGCATCGATGGTGAACGAGTCACCGCCGGCATCCGGCTTAAGCGCGACGCCATAATCGTCGCGCGCCGCGGCGAGCGAGACCTTGCCCTCGATCACGTCGCGCTCGACCAATTCCGCCTCGCGCTCGAGCGGATCGCCCCAGCCACCACCGCCGGTGGTCACCACGCGCACGATCTGGCCGGCGAGCACCGGCTCGCCGTCGACCAGGCCGCCAAGGTCGCGCGGCGAACCCTCGACGTCGATGGTCACGCAGAACGGCGTGCCCGCCTTGCCGCCGTTGACGCCATAGCAGCCGAGTCGCACGCGGTCGGCGGTGACGATGGTGCGGCAATCGACTAGCGCGCGGTAATGCTTGTCGTAGCCCAAACCGCCGCGGCGCTTGCCGGCGCCGCCGGAATCGGTCCGCAACGCGAGCTTTTCCACCAACAGCGGAAACCGCGTCTCGGTGAATTCGGCCGGCTGATTGCGCGAGTCCGGTACGATGTGGATGGCGTCGTTGCCGTCGGCGTAATAGCGGCCGCCGGAGCCGCCGCCCAAAACCTCGCGGGAGAGGAACGGCTTGCCGTTGCGGTCGGTGCCGTAAAAGCCGGTATAGCGAATGGTTTCCTGGTCGGCCGGCATGCGCCCCTGCGCGGCTTGCGCCACGACGCCGGCGAGCAGACCGAGACAGCGCAGCAGCACGAACGAGCGCGCGTTGGTGGCGGCCGGCCATTCCGGCGTGATCAGCGTGCCTTTCGGCGGGAACACGACGTCGAAAACTTCGCAGACGCCTTCGTTGACATGAATTTCCGCGGCGCGCTCTGGCGTATCCGCGAGGTTGCGCAGGACCGGCGCGACCCATTTGATCAAAAAAGCCCCGCCGGCGTAATCCCCCGGCCAGTTGATCGGACCGCTGGATTGCGGATCGGTGCCGGTGAAGTCGAGGGTGATGCGATCGCCCTTTTTGACCAGGGTGAGCGCCAGCTTGTGCAGCTTCGGGTCGGTGACGCCGTCATGCTCGACATAGTCCTCCCAGCGATATTCGCCGTCGGCGATCTTCGGCAGCAACTCACGGCGGAAAATATCCCGGCAAGTATCGAGGATAGCCTGGAAGCAGGCTTCGACCGTCTCGCGGCCGAAGCGCTCGAACAATTCCGCCATGCGGCGGGCGCCCATCAGGCAGGCCTGCACTTCGCTGTCGAGATCGGCGGCGAGCATGTCGGGGACGCGGGTATTGCGCCGGATAATCGTGAACACGGCCTCATTGCGAACGCCGGCACTGTAGAATTTGATCGGCGGCACGGCGAGGCCCTCTTCGAACACGGTCGTGGCAGAGCCCGGCATCGAGCCGGGCACGCGCCCGCCGATGTCGTCATGGTGACCGAACGCCTGGATGTAGGCGACGACCTCGCCTTGGTGGAAAACAGGCACAGTGCTGCACAGGTCGGGAAGGTGCCCGATCGAGCCCTCGGTCAGATAGGTGTCGTTCATGAGGAACACGTCGCCGGGCCGCATGGTGTGCGGCTGGAAATCGCGCACCACGGCATTGGGCATGGCGGAGTAGGAGCGGCCGGTGAGCTTGCGGCAATAGCGATCGAACAGGCCGACGCGGTAGTCGTGCGCCTCGCGGATCATCGGCGAGCGCGCGGTGCGCTCGATGGCGTATTCTATTTCCGCCTCGATGGAATTGAGCGTGCCTTCGACGATTTGCAGGACGATGGGGTCGACCTCGCGCGCGGGCAAATCCGGCGCGGTCGGCCACGGCCACTCCTTGGAATGCACGTTCATCATTTCAGCGCACCCGCGGATTTGTTGGCGGCGCGAATGATCAGGATTCCGTGGCGGTCGACGGTAAGCTGCTGGCCTGGAAAGACGACGGTGGTGGAACCAAATTCCTCGACGATCGCCGGCCCGTCAAGCTTCGATCCGGCTGCAAGCGATGCGCGCGCGAACACCGGCGTGTCGCGGAATCCGCCGTCAAAATAAACCCGCCGGTTCGTATGTTTCGGCGCGGCACCGGACTCGGCAAGTTCGGGGATGCGCGGGCGATCGATCACGCCAAACCCCGATACGCAGAAATTGACCAGCTCGACCTTCTGTTGGCCGGCATAGTTGTAGCCGAAGGTTTTTAGGTGCGCGGCGTGGAATGCGTCGATCAGCTCGACAATGAATTGAGCATCAATCGTGCCGGAAGGTGCCGGCACGCGCACTTCCATAGACTGTCCGGCGTAGCGGACATCGGCTTCGCGAACGAGCGCGGTCTTCGCCGGCGCGATGCCGTTCTTCTCCAGCGTTGCAACGGCGTCTTTTTCCAGCGACGCGTAATGGGCGGCAATGGTCGGAAGGTTGATTGCGTCCTCATACATCACCTTGGTGACGATGTGGTCGGTGCGCCAATCGACGGCCAGAAGGCCAAATGCCGACAAGTTGCCGGGGTTCGGCGGCACGATACAGGTCTTCATGCCCATCAGCTCCATCACCGCCGGAGACTGCGCCGGGCCGGAGCCGCCGAAGGAAAGAAGCGCAAAGGCGCCGGGATCGATGCCGCGCTGGATGGTCATCTGCCGGATGGCGTTGGCCTGATCCCAGTTGGCGATCTCGATGATACCTTCGGCCAATTGCTCGACGCTCATTGCGCCGGGAAGCCGTGCCGCAAGCTTTTCAAGACCTTGCCGTGCGCGTAAAAGGCTCAGGCGGATGCCGCCGCCGATCAGCGCCGGAGGAATGCGGCCGAGGACGAGATTGGCGTCGGTGATGGTCGGCTCATTGCCGCCATTCGGGTAGCACATCGGGCCGGGCTCGGCGCCGGCGCTGCGCGGTCCGACCTTGAGCTTGCCTTCGCGCGAGATCCAGGCGATCGACCCGCCGCCGGTGCCGATGGTCTTGACGTCGAGCATGGGAATGCGCACCGGGAAACGGCCGACGCGGCCGCCATTGGTGGTCTTCGGCTTGGCACTCTCAATCAGGCAAAGATCTGTCGAGGTGCCGCCGGCGTCCAGCGTCACCAGATCGGGAAAACCGGCGATCTCGGCCATCACCGCACTGCCGAGCGCGCCGGCGGCGGGCCCCGACAGCGCCGTGGCGATCGGCTTGCGCATGACCTGATCGGGGCTGGCGACGCCGCCGCTCGACTGCATCACCAGGAATGGCTTCTCGCTCAGTTGCGGACCGAGTTCGTCGCGGATGCAGTCGAGGTAACGGCTCATGTGCGGCTTGATGAATGCATCAACCAGCGTCGTCACCGCTCGTTCGTATTCGCGGTATTCGGGAAGCACGTCGCAGGAGAGCGATAGCGTGCAGTGCGGATATTCTTCGCGCACGACCTCGGCCGTCCGGCGTTCGTGTGCCGCATTGGCGTAGGAATGCATGAGACACACGCCGATCGCGGCGATGCCCTGCCGGCAAAAAAATCGTGCGGCGGCGCGCACGCTTTCTTCGTCGAGCGGCCGCAGCTCGGCGCCGAGGAAATCGAGGCGGCCGCCGACCTCGCGCACATAGCGAAGCGGCACGATGCGCTCGGGCTTCACCCAGAAATATGAATTGCCGTAGCCCTCGGGCACGGATTGGCGGGCGATGTCAAGAAGATGGCGGAAACCTGCGGTGACGATCAGGCCCAGTCCGGCGATCTCGCTCTGAACCAGCGCATTGGTCGCAACCGTTGTTCCGTGCGCCAGCACGGCAATATCGTCCACGCCGGCGCCTGTTTCGCCGAGGATGGCGTGGATGCCGCGTACCAGCGCAATGGCTGGATTTGACGGCGTGCTCGCAACCTTGGTCACGCGCATCGAGCCGGAACTGTCATCGACACAGACAATGTCAGTAAAAGTGCCGCCGGTGTCGATGCCGATCCGCAGCTGACCTCGCCCAACTGCAAGTGCCATGTTCGTCGTTCCATTTGCGCCCAATGAGACTATATGGGACGATGACGGAAGCTAGTCAAAAGGTGTTTGGCGATACGGGTATCGGAATTTCTGATGGTGGCGGGATCAGTCACTGAGTAAATCGTGGAGCTTTGAGAGGTATACCTCCTGACGCCGCGCAAGCGGCCGCCGTCCGGATGCCCGCACCCTACGCCCCAAAAGACGATCGGGATTTCCGATCGTTGCATCGACAACTTACCCCGGCGGTCGTTGGCGATCGGCTCAAGGGCGATGCCGGAATGAAGCGTTGGGTCGGGCTGCGTGGCAACTGGTGTTCGAAGAGTATGCCGGCTTGGCCGAGCTAGAGCATGTTTCGGTCGAAGTGAATCGGTTGGATTCCCAGGGGCTTTTGGATGAGAGATTCTCTCGACATTGATTCGCCTTTGGGAGACGGAACAATGCCGGGAGCCTACTCTGCTGATATTCGGGGTCGGGTGATTGCACGAGTCGAGAGCGGGTCGTCGCGACGCGAGGCGGCGGAGCAGTTTGAGGTCAGCCCGAGTTCGGCGATCAAATGGGTGGCCTGCTATCGGGCGACCGGAAGCTGTGCGGCCAAGCCGCGGGGCGGGAGGACCTCGCCGCTGGAGGAGCACACGAACTTTTTATTGGCGTTGATTGAGGATCAGCCGGACTTGACGCTGGATGAGGTAGTCTGCGCGATGCGCAAGCACAAGATTGCCGGCAGCCGCACTTCGGTGTGGCGCTTCTTCAAACGCCACGACATCACGTTCAAAAAAAAGCCTGCGCGCGGCAGAGCAGGAACGTGCCGACGTGGTGCGGGCGCGCCGGCGCTGGATGCGAGAACAGGGCATGTTTGATCCCGCCCACCTGGTGTTCATCGACGAGACCGCCGCCAATACGAAAATGGTTCGGTTGAGCGGGCGTTGCGCGCGGGGCGAGCGCTTGGTCGGCCGGGTTCCGAACGGCCACTGGAAAACGATCACCTTCGTAGGCGCTTTGCGCCGCAACGGAATCACAGCCCCATGTGTGGTTGACGGCGCTATGAAGGGAAAGACGTTCCTTGATTATGTCGAGCAGTGTCTGGCTCCAACTCTAAGAAGAAACATACTTGCTCGGACCGTGCCAGAAACTCCCCTTGCTGGCGGTGCCACAAACACGGCTCAGGCGGCGAGCGGCTTGATCTCCACAGCGTAGCCGAGGTCGGCCAAACGTTTGACCAGGCGGTTTTTTTGCTGGTCGGTGGAACGGCGATCGAAGTGATTGCGGCCGAGGTCTTTGTACATCGTCCCGTCCTTGAGCATGTGGTAGATGGCGGTAAGGATGG
>JBEKWO010000064.1:0-19542 GCA_049512975.1 Xanthobacteraceae bacterium
TCGACGATATCGTCGATCACTGCTGCTATGCCTGGAACACCCTCATCGATCAGCCCTGGAAAATCATGTCCATCGCTCGCCGCGAGTGGGCCGTCGTCGGTCAGCCAATCTGAGGATTGGTATAAGTGCGGATACAGCTTGAATATTCAACTATTGTCGCCGAGCAGAGCTGCGTTTTTTCTTTAACATCTGAGATGTTCTAGTATAGACTTCGACACACGTCCGGGCATCGTCACGCCAAGATTTACAATCTGTCGATGCCCTACTTTGCTCGAATCTACACGGGGCGAGCGCCTTGAGCCAAAGCGGCGGCATGGGGACAGGCCGCAACTCTCAAGAGATTAGACCGAATATGGCCGAGAATTCAGGCGAGATCGGTTACATTCAGCTGACGGCGAACATCGTTTCCGCCTACGTCAGCAATAACACCGTTGCAAGTGCGGAAATACCGAATCTGATTGCCCAGGTGTACTCGGCATTGATGCGGATCTCGAGCGGCCAAACGGCGCCACCGGCAGAACCGCTCAAGCCGGCCGTGGCGGTCAAGCGATCCGTCACGCCCGAATACATTGTGTGCCTCGAAGACGGCAAGAAGTTCAAATCGCTCAAGCGCCACCTGCGAACCCAGTACGGCATAACGCCGGAGCAATATCGCGAGAAATGGGGATTGCCGCCCGATTACCCCATGGTCGCGCCCAATTACGCCGCGGCGCGCTCGCAGCTCGCCAAGCAGATGGGGCTCGGCCAGCAGCGCCGCCGCCGCAGGGAGCGCGGCTGACCTGTTGCATCGGCTGTTTCGTCCGCTCAACGCTGCAGCACGCCGATCGCCCGGTTGGCAAAGCTAAGCCGCTCCGCCATCACCCTGACAACATAAGCCAGCAGCGCCTGGCTCAGCGCCGGGTGCTCACGTTTGATGCGTTCGAAGGCCTCCGCATCGAGTTCGTACAGCACGCTCGCGGCTTCGGCTTGGATGGTCGCGCTGCGCGGCGACCGGGTTATGAGGCCCATTTCGCCGACCGTGGTATGCCGGCCCAGGCTGCGCACACGCATGCTACGCCCTTCAGGCAGATCGACAATGATGCCGACGCGGCCCTCGAGGATGAAATGCATCGCGGCGGCCGCATCGCCTTGCCGGGCTATGATGTCGCCGGACCGCACTTCAAGGCGTCGGCAATACTCGGCCAAACGATCGGCAAGCTGCGGGTCGCCGAGAGCTTCGGACAACCAGGCGCGCAACGATCGTGTCTCGCCGCCTGGGGCCCGATGCGCCCCGATGACGGCGTTCTCGCAGGATTCCAGCGCTCGATCGAGATCGGGCGCGACGGTTATGTCATCGGAAATGAATCTGGCGGTGCGAAATGCTCGCTCCAGTCCCGGCGTGAGGTTGACGAGGACAATTCTTGCGCCGGCTTCGGTCGTTGCCTGCTTGATTTGCGCGAAGCTTTGCGTCGCCGAGGAATCGATGCCGGTGACGCGGCGGAAATCGAAAATCAGGAAACGACAATTCGGCTGTTGCGCGAGCAATGCCTTGACGTGCTGGTAGAGCCGATTGGCCGAGCCGAAGAACAAATAGCTCTGCAACGCCATGCCCTGGATCTCGCGGCCGTGCTCGGCGAGGAGCGTTTGCGCGTGCGGCCCGCGATCGAGCGAAGAGCGGTACTCCGAACCATCGAAACTGAACTTGATCGCATTCACGCGACTCGCGCTTAACGCAAAAGTGGCGCAACCGATCACCACACCGATCAGGACGCCGGCAATAAAACCCACATTGATGATGAGCAGCGCGATCGCGATCAGCGACAAATATTCCAAGCGCAGCAATTGCCGCGAGGATCGGATGATCCATTGATAGACCAGGCCGCCACCGAGATAGAACAACAGGCCGGCGAGGACATATTTCGGCACATAGCCGAGAAAACCGGGATCGGCGACGAGCACGGCCGCCGAGATCGCGGCGACCGTCAGCCCGGATATCCGGCTCGTTGCCCCGGCCATGCGGACCAGCATGGAGCGGCTGAACGATGTGCAGCTCACGTATCCGCCGAGTGCGGCGGTCGCAATATTGGCAAGCCCGAGCACTTTGAGATCGCGCTCAATATTGGCCTCGGTCCGTGTCGCAATCTCGATGCCGGTGGTGTTGAGCACCAAAGTGATGATGGTGACGAACATGACGGCGAGCAGATCGCCGGCGAGCGCGGGCAACGCCGTCCAGGAAAAGCCGCGCAACGCGCCGGGTTGCCACGGCGAGATAAGCCCGGCCATCGGCTGCGGCCGGAACATCCACCCCTCGGCCTGGGCCACCACGAGCGGCGAGCCGGTCAAAAACAGGAAAAGATACGTCGCCGCGATTGCGGCCAGCAGCACCCCGGGAAGTACGAACGGGCTTTTGGAGCGACGCAGCGCGATAAACAACGTGATCGCCACAATCAGCCCGGCGGCGAGCCTGGCGGTGATCGCGGCGTCGACGAACGCGCCGATATTAACGAGCACCGGGCGTTGATTCGCAACCACCTGTATGGCGCCGGTGATCATCAACCATCCGGTGGCACCGAGAAAGCCACCGATCACCGGATAAGGCACGAAACGAATGGCACGTGCGGCACGCGTGAACCCGAGCACGCACAGCAGCAGGCCCGTAATCGCCGTTGCCGAGCATAGGGCGACTAGGGTCGGCTCAAGAAGGTCGGTACGGCCAGCAGCGACCGCCCCCTGGACGACGGTCGCTACCAGGGCGGCCAATACAACGGAAATGTTGCTGTCCGGCCCGGCAACCGCGAAAGGAAGCGAACTGCGCAACGCGACAATCGATCCGCCCACTGCGGCCGATAGGAATGTCACCGCCACGCCGTAGGAGAGCACATGCTCCAGCGGGCCGGTGAAAATCAGTGCCGCATACGACAAACAATAGGCGATCGATAGGATGCTGCAGATGATGCCGGCAAATACGTCGGTCAGCGCCGCGCGAAACTTTTGGTTACTGAGCGGGCTCTCGACCCCGACACGGCTGACGGCCATCTTTGACCTTCCCGGGCGCCGACGCATGAGCCCCGAGTAGACTTACAACACCATCACAGATGTGGCTAGAATTCCGCGCCTCAGAGGAGCTGCGCAGGCGGCGGCATTGTCACACGGCGGTCGTACGACAGTTACACAGCGGCGGCGGTCAGGGCAGCGCACGCGTCCACACGAATGCGCTCCACCATCGAGCGGAAGCCGTTCGAGCGTTGCGGCGTCAGATGCTCGCGCAAGCCCATTTTTTCGAACAGCTGGAGCGCATTGATGCTAAGAATGTCTGTCGCGTTCTTGCCGGAAAAGATGGCGAACAGGATCGCGATCAGGCCGCGCACTAAGTGGGCATCGCTGTCGCCCGCGAATGTGAGCACCGGGCCGCCCGCGCCATTGGGACGCACGCTGGTTTCGAGCCAAACCTGGCTCGCGCATCCCTGCACCTTATTGGCGTCGCTATGCGCGACTGCCGCGAGCGGAGGCAGTTCCCGCCCGAGCTCGATCAGATAGCGATAACGATCGTCCCAATGGTCGAGGGTGGAGAAATTATCGATGATTTCGTCGATATCGGCCATCGCGGCAGCGGTCCTTCGTCACCCTTTATATAGAGCGCCGAGCCGGCCAGGTCGATGTTGTCGCGGGCGCCATTGTTGCGCGGCCGAGCGCGGTCATTCTCGAACCGTGCTCTACCACCCGCGCGTGAGGCGCGGCGGCGTTGGATTATGCGGAGGGCTTACCGTCCTTGCGCGAGGCCGGGCCACGCCAGGCCGGCGTCAGATCGGCCGGGTTCAGGGTGTTTTGTGAGGTCCGTTCTGCAGGCGATTTCTCCGACGTCGCTTTAGCGCTGCGGCCGCTTCGCGGCGTGCCGTTTGTCAGCGAGCCGGTCTCGCGTGGCGCGAGCGCCTCGCTCAAGAAATCGTAAAGCATCTTGGCGCCCGCCTGCGCCTTGTAGCCGATGGCCGTCGCTACCTGCGAGCCGACCGTGCAGGCGTCGGGCTGGCGGGTGCAGAAGCCGCGAAGATCCCCGACGGTGGCGGAAGCCGCCGAGAGGGCCTCGGAAGCGCCGACCTCGGTCTGCGACGCGTTTGGTTGCACAGAGCCGCTGGGCAACAGCACCAGCACCAAGCCGAGCCAGAACGCCATTCGCAACAGAAAGAACATGAGACCCGCATCCCCTGCGGCCGCTATTGCCGCATGAGTGCGGAACCTAGCAGGCAGCCTTGAAAGCCGCGTTGGCGGTGCAGGGACGTTTTTGCCCATAATCGAGCAGAATACGCCGCAAATTTTCACGCAGTTTGAAAAAATAGAATTTACCTAAAATTTGCGCGAACGCGTACCGGGCAGGCTTTGGCAATGTTCTCGCTGCCAGCAAGCGCTTTGGTCCGACGGCCCTTTGCAAATACCGGCACGCACGGCAAATGTAGTTCGGGTCGTCCGGCAACGGCTCGTTCACCATGATGGGCGATTCCCACCTCTTCGCGCCGGCGCCAAGCGCGGTCGGCGGCGCTGCTCTGCGTTCGGCGCGCGGCGCCTTAGCGTTCGCTTAAGTGGCGTCTGACACGATCCGGTACAGAAAAGGGGAGCGCGTCTGCAAAGTCAGGCGTGCAAAACGGGATCGTGGGCCTCTTCGCGCCAGTACGTGACTACATAGAAAGTCTGGTGCACCCGTCGGCGCGGCAGAATGCGTCGATCGCGGCGCAGCATCGCGCCTTCATCGCGCCGCGGCTGGTCGGCAGCATCATCGCCTTGGCGGCGTTCCCGGCTTATCTGATCGTGCGCGGCGCGCCGAGCACGATCGAGCTGATGGTGTTTGCTTGGCTGGTCGTCCCGATCCTTATCGCCTTCTTTCTTTCCCGCACCGGTCGCTACGAGAGCGCCCATGTGCTGTCGTCGCTCGCTTTGACCGGACTGGTGACAATGGCGGCGGTATTCAGCGGCGGCATCACCTCCTTTGCCGCCGTTTGGCTTGTCATCGTGCCGCTCGAGGCGGCGCTTGCGGGGTCGCGCCGCGTCGTCGCGGTCGCTTCGATCTTCACCCTTGCTGCCGCCGGCCTGCTGGTGGGCGCCGGTGAACTCGATCTGCTGCCGGCGTCCGCAACGAGCGGCAATGCGGCGCTCGCTGCACTCGGTATCGTGTTGGCCGCGCTTTGCGCTGCAGGGCTCGCGCTCGCGGCGAGGCTCGCGCGCAGCAGCGCCTGGGTGTCGTATGCCGAGGATGATCGATACCGGTTGCTGGCGCGCAACATGACCGACGTGATCATGCGCTACGGCCGCGACGGCGCCGTTCTGTTTGTATCGCCGGCGGCGGCATCGTTGTTCGGGCGCCGCGTCCTTGACCTGCACGGGCAGGGTCTGTTCGACCACGTCCATGTTGCCGACCGCCCCGCTTATCTGACTGCGCTCGGCGATGCAGCGGCGCTGGGAGAGAGCCGCTCCGTCGAGTTTCGCGTATGGCGCGACAGTTCCGACGCCACTGGGCGGTCGCCGGGAGAATTCGTCTGGGTTGAGATGCGCTGCCGGCCGCTTGAACAGGCGGTGGTCGAGGTCGCCAGCGATGACCGCCGCGAGGTCGTTGCCGTGCTTCGTGATGTGACGGACCGCAAACGGCAGGAGCAGGCGCTTGAGGACGCGCGCAGCGAGGCCGAACGCGCCAACGCCGCCAAGGGCCGTTTTCTCGCGACCATGAGCCACGAATTGCGGACGCCGCTCAACGCCATTATCGGCTTCTCGGAAATGTTGATGCAGGAGAGGGCGCTGACACTCGACGCTGGACGCCGCCACGAATATGCCGGCCTCATCAACGATTCCGGACACCACTTGCTCGCCGTCATCAATGGAATTCTCGATATGTCGAAAATCGAGACCGACAATTTTGAGATCACGCCGGAGCCGTTCGCGCCGGCGCAGGTCATTGCCGACTGCTGCGATCTTCTGGCGCTGCGGGCGCAGGAGGCGGGCGTTCGGCTCGAAAAAACGCCGACCGGGGAGCTGCCTGAATTGGTCGCCGATAAGCGTGCGCTGCATCAAATCCTGCTCAACCTGTTGTCGAACGCAATCCGTTTCACCGACCGTGGCGGCAAAGTCACGATCGGTGCTTGTGCCGAGGCCGGAAGCATCGTCTTCGTAGTCGAGGACACTGGCGTGGGGATTAGCGACGAAGATTTGGCCCGCGTCGGCGAGCCGTACTTTCAGGCGCGCGCTTCCTACGACCGCCGCCACGGCGGCACCGGTCTCGGACTTTCCATCGTCAAGGGGCTGGTGCGCCTGCACGCCGGCGAGATCAACATCCGCAGCCGGATCGGCGAAGGTACGCGCGTGTCCGCGCGCCTGCCGCTCGATTGCGAGCGCGCAGCGCCGGGAAACATGCATTCCGCTCCGCTTCCACTACCGGTCCACTTGGCGAAGCGCACGGCGGCTCGCCCGACGAGCCCGGTCAGAGTCGGCGAAGAAGCCGCATCACACATCGATATTCGGGTGAAGAAAAGTGCGTAACCGCCGCAACCATGGTCGCCGCGCAATGGCGGGCGCCGCTGGCGCCGCCAGCGCGCTCGCAGCGCTCGGATTGCGCGTATGGCGAAAAGCCGCCGATCGTCCCGTCGATTCACTGGCGATCCTCGGCGCCGGTGCGGTGAGCCTTGTCATCGTCGTCAACGCGGCTTTTCTGCAAACCGGTCCGCACCCGACGCCATTCTTCGCTGTGCCGACTTCGCCGCCGCGGGCGGCCGATAGCCGTCCCAACGTTGTGGGCGTGGCAACGCCCAAGCCTGCGGAACCAGTCCCCGCGCGTGCGGCCGCCGGCCTGCGAACACCGCAGACCGTCTCTGCGCGGCGCAACGATCCGATCGCCGACCTGATCGGGTCGCCATCGCGCGTCATCGTGGTGCAGCGCGTCCTGTCCGATTTTGGCTACGGCCAGATCAGGCCCTCTGGCATTCTCGACGAACAGACCAGCGCCGCGATCGAGAAATTTGAGCGCGAGCACAAATTGCCGGTGACCGGACGGCTCTCCGATCGCCTGCTCAGCGGGCTTGCTGTCATGGCCGGCCGGCCGCTGGACTAGCAAGGTGTTATTCAGGGGCCGAACTCGTTGCCCCGTCCCGGAACCATGGGAATATTTGCGGCTTACGCCCGACCGAGGCATATCTCGATCGTTCCACCATTGCGGGCCGCGCCATGCGCCTAAAAACCGCACTTTGGGTTGCCGCCTATCTGCGGCGCTGTCAAGTCGAGGGCATTTCCGGCGTCGTGCGCAGACGCGGAGCGGAAGAGGCCGGTGCCGTATTCGTTCGCATCAGCAGGCTCGACGGCACCTCTGACCTGTTCGGCCCGGCGCCGCAAAGCGCGTTCGACGCGGTGCAAGGGGCGACGCGGGCGTTCACCCCGAGCCTTGCCGCGCAATCGGCGCCCGATGCGGCGGTCGACGCCTATCTCGCGCGACAGGTGAAATTCGATCCGGATGTTTGGATCATCGAGGTGGAGGATCGCGCAGGGCGAAATTTTCTCGATGTCGTGACCGGCTGAACGTCTGAATGAGTTTCGCTCACTCCCCTGGAGCAGAACTCAAGAAGCATTGCGGCGTTCGTTTGTTCGCGGTGCGGGAGCAGTGCGCGGCGCCGCCGGCGCGGCGCGCGCGCCCCGGCGCATCACCTCGTCCCAGGTGAGTGGCTGGTGCTTGGCTCCGGCACGTTCGTTCTGTGGCAGCGCCTGCCAGATTTCGACCATGCCCTGCGCCGCCTGCGGCGTCGTCGCGTCATGGAGTGCGGCAAGCGCATGGACGCGCTCCACCGAATGGCCGACGACGGGATTGACGAACAACAGGATGCGATGCAGCACATCGCGCGCCAAGCCGAGTGCTTTTCCCGCCACCGCGACCGGCTCGCCCAGTTCGTCGCGCGCCATGCGCCGTGCCTGCTCGCGAGAAATCCGCAGCGCGCGTGCGAGCAGTTGCGCGAACTCCTCGTTATTGCCGGCGAGCGCCGCCGCTTCGAGCCGCCGGCCGACCGATGGATCGAACGAAACGCCGACACGTCCGGCCGGAACGGGAGCGACCACGTCGAAATTGAGCAAGATTAGGCGCCGCTCTTGCGCATTCGCGGTGAAGAACAGCTCGTTGAGTACGCTGGCGGTGGTCCGATCGACCACATGGGGAGCGTCCGCGAACCGTTCGCCTTCGCGCAAGGTGGCGTCTTCCGCAGCCGGCAACGCGGCAGGATGCTGCACGGCCGGGTCGACCGCACCGGTCGGAAGCGAATGCGCGCGCAATTCGCCGGCAACATCCGCGACATTTTCGGTCAGCCATTGCAAGACCCGCGCCGGCGCCGAGCGATAGCCTGCAAGCCGCTTCGCCACGGCGATACGCGTCGGTACATCCACCGCTTCGAGCAGGCGCAGCGCTAGCTCGGTGTAGTGGCGCTCCTCATCAGGAGTATGAGCGAGCCTGTGCACATAAAGGTCGGTGAGCACGCGCAGCAAAGTCAGCCGCACATCGACACTGCTACGTAAGCCGAAATCTGTGAGACCCTCGAGGCCGAAGAGGTTCTGCGCTGCCATTTTACACTACTCAACTGCAACTGCGGTCCGGACCAGACCGGGCCCCACGGACCGCCTCGGCAGCCTAAATTGCCGCCGTTAGCGGAGCGTTAACCCTGCATGCCGCTTATTCGGAGCAACGCCGATGCGGGCGCATCGGGGCAGGGGTCCGCTGCCCGGCAGGTAGCGGACGACGGGTCGCCGCCAACATGGGCACCATTGTAAAATTCCCCGACGAGGGGCGCATCGTCCGCTTCGGCCGTGCGGACATGCCGGATGAGTCCGCGACGGTCATCATCCTTCCGGTAATCCGGGTCGAGCGACACGGCGAGTTGCGTGCGGCAGACGTCGAACCTCGCACGCATCCGCCTGCGGACAATAGCGGTCGACGGCGCGTCAGACGCCGCTGATTGGGCTACTGTTGCGCCAGCTCGATGCGGCACTGCGCACCGGCAAGCGCACGGCGCGTCATGGCCATGAGTCCGGGCTCCGGCGCCAGCGCCCGTAACACGATCAGCCCCGTCTTGGTCGGCGACTCGATGATCAATCGGTCGGCGGCGGTCACGTCCTCCTCCTCGGGCATTTCCGCATGCTGCTCGGCTGTCATGAGATCGAG
Organism: Xanthobacteraceae bacterium; assembly: GCA_049512975.1. Lineage (GTDB taxonomy): Bacteria > Pseudomonadota > Alphaproteobacteria > Rhizobiales > Xanthobacteraceae > BOG-931. The sequence goes on from JBEKWO010000064.1 coordinate 9,152, forward strand.
TTCGATCGCGCGGCGCCCGGCGGCGCGGTCGTTGATCGCGTAATAGGCGACGCTGTTGCGCGTGTAGAACGTGACTGAGGTATAGGCCAGGCTCACCGGTGCGTTCAGCTTGAGGGCCCCGCTGGAAAGATCGTATCGGCACACCGCGACTGCAAAGGCCGGATCCATGAACGGCATAATCGCGGCTTGGGCCGTCGGCGGGGCGAGCGGCACCGCGGCGTTGATGGGCGCGAGCGGCGCCAGCCGCGAATAGGCGTCTTGCGTCGCCGCCTGCGGCATCGCCAGCACGGTCGAAAGATGCACGATGCCGGCCAGCAGCAGGGCGCCGAGAATCCATAGCGTTAGCCGGATCATGAGCAGCCCTTTCGCACGATCGCCGGCATCGGGCCTTCCTTCGTGGTGCGCATCGCGACGCCGATCGGCGTATCGTAGAGCCGCCAGACCAGGACGAATTTTTCGCCGCCGCCGCTCGGCAGCCAATTTCCCGGCCGCGCACGCGGGCCGACGTTGATGGTAAAGCGTCCGCTGGCGTCGCGCACCACTTCGGCGCTGGTGAAGCCGTGCCGGTCGATCGAGTTGGCGACGAGCCGGCCCTCCGGGTCGTAGAGCGTCACCGTCCAATAGCGCGCCGCCGGGCTCATGCCACTGATGACGAAGGTGCAACGCCCGTCAAAAGTGTTTCCGGCATCGTCAGTGTGTGCATAGAAGGCGACACCGTCACCAGTGCCGATCGGCAGTTCGCCGGTGCGGGCAATCGTGGCGCGAGCGTAGGGATCGATGTCGACCGACCCGCTCTTCGGCCAAGCCTTCCAGGCGCCGATGGTCAGTGAACCGAAAGCAACACCGCGCGTCAGCGTCAGCCAGGTCGCGCCGAGCCCGATGACGGCGGCGAGCAGCAAGGTAAAACAGGAACTGAAGAACAGGCGCACGTTCGACCCGATCGAATGATATTATCCCGCACGGCTTGCTAGTCGCGGCGGGCAGTTCCGGCAGGCTGCGGGGCGTTCGCCGCCGTCAGAGGGTTGGGGCGATACTCGCCGCCGCCAAGCGGGCCGAGCGCGCCAAGGGTTGCAGCGGGGGCGGTCTGCACCGCCATCGCCCTGCTGGCGTCGTCGAGCAGATGCTCGACGTGGACGAGAGCTTGGGTTCCCTTGCGGGTGAGCAGGATTTGCTGCGGCGCTGGGCCGCCCTCCAGCGACGCGTCGGCGACCGTCGGAGCGTGCTGCGGCGCCGGCAGGCCGGGCAACGGCCGCAATTCGATACCCTGATGCGCGTAAGCCATGATGTTGTGCCAGACCAGCGCCGGGATCGTGCCGCCGGTCATGCGCTTGGTCGGCGAATAATCGTCGTTGCCCATCCAGACCGCGCCGCAGAAATTTCCCGTGTAGCCGACGAACCAGGCATCGCGCCAGCCGTTGGTGGTGCCGGTCTTGCCGGCGACTTTGATGCCGTCGAGTTGCGCCCGCCGCCCGGTGCCGTTTTCGACGACCGAGTTCATCATCCCGATCATTTCCAGCGCGACCTGCGGCGAGATCACCTGCTGCGGCCGTTTGCCGTCGCGGTCGAAGCGCCACACCAATTCACCGGTGCCGGTGCGCACCTCGAGCGCCGCATGTGGCGTGACCGCCTTGCCGAGATTGGGGAAGGTGGCATAGGCGACGGCGTGTTCCAGCACGTTGACCTCGTCGGCGCCGATCGGCAGCGACGGCGTGTCCGGCAACGGCGTCCAGATGCCGAGATTGCGCGCGGTCTGAATGATCTTGGCGCGGCCGAGTTTGGGATTGCCGTCGCCGAGCGCGATCGAAAGCTTGACCGGAATGACGTTGATCGAATGGGTGATGGCCTGGGTCAGCGTTATCGATCCGGAATAACCGCCGGAATAGTTGTGCGGACACCAATTGCCGATGCACACCGGCGAATCGACCACGACCGAGTTCGGCGTGAAGCCGTTCGCCAGGGCGGTGGCGTAGACATAGGGTTTGAACGAGGACCCGGGCTGACGCAGCGCGTCGACCGCGCGGTTGAACTGGCTGGCGCCGTAGTCGCGCCCACCAACCATCGCGCGCACCGCGCCGTCGAGATCGGCGACGACGACCGCTGTTTGGCTCGCACCGTAGTCGTGGCCGTACTGGCGCAATGCCGATTCGACCTCGCGTTCGGCGTAGTGTTGCAGATTAGGATCGAGCGCAGTGCGCACCACGAAGAAGCTTTCATTCACCGATTTCGGGAACGTGTCGACCAGCTTGCGCATCTCGTCGAACGCCCAGTCGAGGTAATAATTTGGCGCGTCCTCCTGACGGCGGTCGATCGGCGTGGCCGGATTACGCCGGGCGCCGTAGACCTGACCCTCGGTCATGAATCCGGCGTCGACCAGATTGTCGAGCACGACGTTGGCACGGGCACGCGCCGCCGGCAGGTTAACCAACGGCGAGAATTTGCTCGGCGCCTTGAACAGCCCGGCGAGCATCGCCGCCTCCGGCAGCGTCACGTCGCGCACCGACTTGCCGAAATAGTATTGCGCCGCGCCGTCGACGCCGAAGGCGCCGCCGCCGAGATAGGCGCGGTCGAGGTAGAGCTTGAGAATGTCGTTCTTGGACAGCCGCGTCTCCAGCCAGGTGGCGAGGAACGCTTCGTTGATCTTGCGCTCGAGCGTGCGCTCGTTGCTCAGGAACAGGTTCTTGGCGAGCTGCTGGGTGATGGTCGAGCCGCCCTGCACCACGCCGCCGGCTCTGGCGTTGGTCATGAGCGCGCGGAAGGTGCCGAAGAAGTCGATGCCGTAATGTTCGTGGAAACGCCGGTCCTCGGTGGCCAGCACCGCCTTGATGAGATGGTCGGGCATGTCCTCGAGCAACACCGAATCGTTGTGCTTGATGCCGCGGTTGCCGACTTCGTTGCCGTAGCGGTCGAGGAAGGTGACGGCGAGCTCGGATTTCTTCAGCCAGTCCTCGTCCGACGTCTCGCGGAAGGCGGGGACGGCGAGCGCCAGCATGAGCAACAATCCGGCGGTGCCCCAAGTGGCAGCTTCCGACAGCGGCTCGACGATGAGCCAGCGCCGCCAGCCGGCGACGTGGCAACGATCCATGATCGCGGTGAACCGCTCGTACAGCTCGCGCGCCCATTTGCCGCTCTGGAAAACGGCGGAATCGATGCGCGCGTCGAGATCGAGCAGCAGCCGCTTGAACTTGCGCCGCCAGTCGTTGCCCGATTCGGGAAACAGGTCCGTCACGCGTTGCGTACTCCCGGAACGGGATCCGCCCCGTCCTTGTCGATTCAGTCAACGAGATTTAGCCGAGCCGGCGGCATGGGCCAATGACGTGTCGGTGACAGTGTGAATGGAAATGGGGGGCAAATTGGGCGTAAGAGCCTTGCAGGCGCCTCCCTTGCCGGTGCGGAGAACAGATGGCAACCGATCAAAGCCCCGAGGACATCCCGTTTTGGCGGCGTAAGTCATTGGAGGAAATGACAGATTCGGAATGGGAGAGCCTCTGCGACGGTTGCGGCCGCTGCTGCCTCAACAAGCTCGAAGAGGAGGGAACCGACCGTACCTATTACACCGACGTCGGTTGCCGCTTGCTTGACGGCGACACCTGCCGCTGCCGCGACTATCCGCACCGGCTGGAAAAAGTGGAGGATTGCGTGCAGCTCACGCCGGAGAGCCTGAAAACCATTACCTGGCTGCCGCCCTCTTGCGCGTACGTGCTGCTTGCCGCCGGCAAGGACCTCTACTGGTGGCATCCGCTGGTCTCCGGCGATCCCGAGAGCGTCCATGCCGCGGGCGTCTCGGTGCGCAGCCGCGTCGGCTCAAGCGAGACGGACGTACCCGACGAAGACCTCGAAGACCATATCGTGAGCTGGCCGTTGCGGCTGCCGAAGGCGGCGCGGCGGCGGTAGCGAGGGCACACGCGACTTTGGTTCGGGGGTCAGCTCCAGCACCTCCAGCTTGGCGCGCGGCTGCAGAATTCGGCGGCGAAACGGTGTAGATAATCAAGCGTCCGGGAGCAGAGTCAGCGAATGAGAACAATGAGGAGATGGGAATGAGTGGGCTCGGCGGATTGAACAAGACTCCCGACGGCGTGGTCATCGGCCTCGTTCAATTGCAGCTGCCGACGATTGCCGACAAAGGCGATCTGGCGGCGCAGACGAAAAAAATTTGCGGCATGGTGCGGAAAGCGCGCAAGGCAATGGCGACCATGGACCTTGTGGTGTTTCCCGAATATTCGCTGCACGGCCTGTCGATGGACACCAACGCCGAGCTGATGTCGCGGCTCGATGGACCGGAAGTGGCGAGCTTCAGAAAGGCGTGCGCGGAGAACCGCATCTGGGGCTGTTTTTCCATCATGGAGTATAATCCCGACGGCAACCCCTATAACAGCGGCATCATCATCGACGAGCGCGGCGAGCTGAAACTCTATTACCGCAAGATGCATCCTTGGGTGCCGGTCGAACCCTGGGAGCCCGGCAACCTCGGCATTCCGGTGTGCGACGGCCCGAACGGCAGCAAGATCGCGCTCATCATCTGCCACGACGGCATGTTCCCGGAGATGGCTCGGGAATGCGCCTACAAGGGCGCCAATATCATGCTGCGCACCGCCGGTTACACGGCGCCGATCCGGCACGCCTGGCACGTCAGCAATCAGAGCAACGCGTTCACCAACCTCATGTACACCGCGAACGTCTGCATGGCTGGCACCGACGGCGTGTTCAATTCCATGGGCGAAGGCATGATCGTCAATTTCGACGGTGTGCCGCTCGTCACCGGCAACGGCGTGCCCGATGAGATCATCACCGCCGAGGTGCGGCCAAAGCTTGCCGACGAGGCACGGCGGATCTGGGGCGTGGAGAACAACATCTACCAATTCGGCCATCGCGGCTTTGTCGCGGTCAAAGGCGGAGCGCAAGATTGCCCTTACACCTACATGCGCGATCTGATGGCGGGCCAATATCGCTTGCCTTGGGAGGATGAGGTGCAGGTGACCGATGGCTCGAGCTGCGGTTTCCCGATCCCCAATCGGAGCTATGGCACGTAGCCGCTCGCAATAAGGCTCTATTGGCAGGCAATCGCCTTCACCGCGTCGGCGGCGCCGGTGACGTTGAAGTCGAGCAGCGTCCCGCGCGCGCTCGGAAGATCGATCTCCACTCGCAGCCGCTTTGCGGCGACGACATCGGCTACCGGGTCTTCATTGCCGAATTTCGGCAACAGCATCGCGTGAGCGCCGTTTCTGCCGATAACTTTCAGCTTGTAATCACGAACGGCGCCGTCATCAAAGCGGTACCGGGTCGCGATCGCCTTGGCGTGCTTCGCCCGCGGCAAAGAGGTGAACAGGATCATCAGCTCCGGATGCGCCGGCCGGGCCGGGGCCCCGCCTGCGCACGTGATAATCAATGCCGTCGTGACGGATTTGCCCTGCATCACCGGACCGGATTTCGGCAGGGTCAAGGCAAAGCGCGACACGCGCTCGGTCAATTTGTCCCGCTCGGCCTCGATTTTCCAGGCCGTGGCGTTTTGGGCGCGCGCGTCACCAGAACCGGGAGCGACGGCGAGGAGGGACGCCGCCACCCATAGTAGCGCCAGCGGCAATATTGGCCTCTTGCCGAGCATCGGTTTTCCCCCCGATCCGCCACCGGGCCGTTAGCCTATGATGCAGCGGATTGAGATAAAAGCCCCGGCAGCGGCAGAAACTGCCCTAAATCAGCCGTTCACGCCCGGTTCACTGCCAAGCGCCTAGTATCTTCTTACCGAGGTTCGCGACTTTGCCGCACGCTTGCGTGCGAATATCGGAATGAGCGACACGAGCGATTTTTTGACCGCGTGGATGTTTGGATTTGAAGTTCCGCCGCGACGTTGCGGCGACGCTGTAGCAACTTAAAATCCTCATTCGGGAGGCCGCATGGGTACCGCCAACCGAGCGTCCGTCGCCGCGCTGCTGGTGCTTGCCGTTGCGCTAGGGCCGGCGCGCGCGCAAGAGGCCGTCCGTACGCCGCGTAACGGCGCCGATCTTGCGCAGCGCGCCTGTCTCAATCAAAAGGAGCGTCGCACCCTGGTCGAGAACGGCACGGTGCTACGCCTCGCCGCAGCCATGCACGCCGTCAGAAGCCGTGTGCCGGGGACCTTGGTGCGGGCGCGGCTGTGTCGCCGCCCCGAAGGACTGGTCTATGTGCTGACAGTGCTTGCGCACGATGGCAAAGTGGTGCGAGTCGTGGTCGACGCCGCGAAAGGCACGCCCGTCGGCGGGCTGTGAGCGCGGTTTTCTTCGGAGCGTTTCTTGCGCCTGCTCGTTGTCGAAGACGATCCCGATCTCAATCGGCAGCTTGCCACCGCGCTGACCGATGCCGGCTATGTCGTTGATCGCGCTTTCGACGGCGAGGAAGGCCATTACCTCGGCGAGAGCGAGCCCTACGACGCCGTCATCCTCGACATTGGCCTGCCGAAAATGGACGGTATTTCGGTCCTGGAGGCTTGGCGGCGCGCCGGCCGCGCCATGCCGGTGCTCATCCTCACCGCCCGCGATCGCTGGAGCGACAAGGTGCAAGGTTTCGATGCCGGCGCCGACGATTACGTCGCCAAACCCTTCCACCTTGAAGAAGTGCTGGCGCGCGTGCGCGCGCTGCTGCGCCGCTCGGCCGGCCACGCCAAGAGCGAGTTCACCTGCGGCCCGGTCCGCCTCGATACCCGCACCGGCCGCGTCGCCGTCGATGGCAGTCCAGTCAAGCTCACCTCGCACGAATACCGGCTGTTGTCCTACCTCATGCATCATACTGGCCGCGTCGTATCGCGCACCGAACTCGTCGAGCACCTCTACGATCAGGATTTCGACCGTGATTCCAACACTATCGAGGTGTTCGTCGGGCGCATCCGCAAGAAGCTTGGCGTCGACGTGATCCAGACGGTGCGCGGTCTCGGTTATCTGCTGACTCCGCCCGATGCGCGCTAATTCGCTCGCGTTTCGCCTGTTCCTCTGGGCGACCGGGTGGACGGTGATCATCCTCATCGTCACCGGCCTGGTTTTGTCCTCGCTGTACCGTCACGCCGTCGAGCGCGCCTTCGACCGCCGGCTCGACGTCTACCTGCGCACGCTGGTCGCCGACGTCGCCTCGCCCGAGGAAGGCAACGACAAGTTCCCGCAATCGATCGGCGAGCCGCTGTTCGAGCTGCCGCTGTCGGGCTGGTATTGGCAAGTCACGCGGCTCGATACGCCGAAGCCGGAGGTTCATTCCTCGCGCTCGCTGTGGGATTCCAACCTGCCGCGGCTGCCCGAGGCCGCCGACCGCTCCGCCGCATCGAGCGGCTACCGGCAGGGTTACGGGCAAGGCCCCGAAGACGTGCGACTGCGCGTCGTCGAGCGCAACATCGACCTCGGCGACGACGGCCGTTATCTGATCGAGGTGGCGGGCGATGCGTCGGAAATCGACGAGGAGATGCTGAGCTTTGACCGCGTCATCGGTGCGATCTTTGCTGGCCTTGCCGCCGCGCTGTTGTTGACCATTGCCTTGCAGGTGCGCTTCGGGCTATCGCCGCTCAAGCGTATTTCAGAAAGCCTTGCCGCGATCCGTTCCGGCCAAGCCGAGCGCTTGGAGGGCGAATTCCCGGTCGAGATCGCGCCGCTGGCGCGCGAGACCAACGCGCTGATCGAGGCCAATCGCGAGATCGTGGAGCGTGCGCGCACCCACGTCGGCAATCTGGCGCATGCGCTGAAGACGCCGCTCTCCGTCCTCGTCAATGAGGCGGCGGCGAGGGCAAGCGATCCGCTGGCGCAGAAGGTGCTCGAACAAACCGACATCATGCGCGACCAGGTGGCGCGGCAGCTCGAGCGCGCGCGGCTCGCCGCGCGCTTTACCGTCGTCGGCACGCTGATCGACGTTCCCCCGGTGGTGAGCGCGCTGGCGCGCACCATGGAAAAGCTGCACCGCGAACGCGACATCGCCATCGCCGTCGAATTGCCGGACCACGCGCGCTTTCGCGGCGAAGAGCAGGACTTGAAGGAGATGATCGGCAATCTGGTCGACAATGCCTGCAAATGGGCGCAGTCGCGGGTCGCCATCGAGGTCGCCGCCGACGGTCCCGGTGGCGACGGCAAGCCGCGCGTGCGCGTCATCGTCGACGACGACGGTCCCGGGCTTTCGCCGTCGGAGCGCGGGCAGGTAGCGTTGCGCGGGCAACGGCTCGACGAGAGCAAGCCTGGCTCGGGCCTCGGCCTGTCCATCGTCGTCGAGCTCGCCGAGCTCTACGGCGGCGTACTCACGCTTGGCACCGCGCCGATCGGAGGCTTGCGCGCCGAGCTGGCGCTGCCGGGCGGATGAGTTGACAGAATTTCGCCCCAATCGTCGCCTGTGGATGATGTGACTGAAGCGGGGCGGTGCTGGGCTGTCCGCGAGGGCGTTGGGGGCGTCATGGCGGCGATCAGGTTGGTTGCAATCGCGCTGGCCGGCTTGGGCGTGGCCGCGTGTTCCACCGATTCCGGGCCGAAAGAAATTGGCGGCACCGCGGCCGGCACTGTGGCGGGCGGCGTGATCGGCAATGCGGTTGGCGGCAGCGTTGGCAATCGCGTCGCCGGAACACTGGCCGGTGCGGCGCTCGGCGCCTTCCTCGGGAACCGCATCGGCGCGGCGCTCGACGACGAGGACAAGCGCCGCGCGTATGCGGCGCAAATGCAGGCGCTGGAAGCCGGCCCCTCAGGCGCCCCTGTCGCCTGGCGCAATCCGGATTCCGGACGTTACGGCAATGTCGTGCCGGGCCCCGCCTACCAGGTCAACGGCGCTCCCTGCCGGCAGTACACGCACACGGTCTACATTGACGGCAAGCCGCAGATCGATCGCGGCACCGCTTGCCGCAATCCCGACGGTACATGGACCACCGTAAGCTGATCGGCCCGGGTGATTTCCGGGCCGGAGGGGATTGCGGCCGGGAAACTGGGGCGAGCCTCGCGTATCTGGCGTTGGGCGCGGAAATCACCGCGGTTTTCAGTAATGCCTTGGTTGAGCTCCGGCCGCGTCACAGTGCGCAATTGCCACGCCGGGGTTCCCATTGCGACAGCACTGACACCGTGATGATGTAACCCCGCGCTTCGACGGCGGCCGTGCCCACGTTCCCCCGGTTCGAATGAAGAGGACGCCATGATCCTGTGGGTGACTTTTGCGTCGATGACGGCCGCGGCAATCTTCGCCGTGTTATGGCCGCTTGGGCGCAGCTTGCGGGGCTTGGGCGGCGGCAGCGACCTCAATGTCTACAAGGATCAGTTGCAGGAAATCGACAGCGACCGCGCGGCCGGGCTGATTGGCGACGCGGAGGCGGAGGCCGCCCGGCTTGAAGTGTCACGGCGGCTCCTTACCGCGGCGGATACCCAGCCGCAGACCCCGCCCCCGGCGGCAAATCCGCGGTGGCGCCGCGTGGCAGCGGTCGCCGCTTTGATCATTTTGCCGTGCGGTGCGCCAGGGCTCTATGTCGCGCTCGGCTCGCCGGACGTTCCGGGAGAACCGGCGTTCGCCCGCGTCAAGACAGCGCAGGGGCAAGACGGGGCACAGTCGGTCGCGAACTTGGTGGGCCAGGTCGAGGCCCATCTTGAGCGCAATCCTAATGATGGCGCCGGCTGGGAGGTGATCGCCCCGGTTTATTTGCGACTCGGCCGCTACGACGACGCGGTCGAGGCCAGTCGGAAATCGATTGCGCTCAATGGCCATACCGCAACGCGCGAGGCCGACCTCGGCGAAGCACTGGCGGGGGCCGCAAACGGCGTTGTGACCGCGGAGGCGAAAGCGGCGTTCGATCGCTCCGTTGCGCGCGATCCGCACGAGCCGAAGGCCCGCTATTATCTCGGTCTCGCAGCCCAGCAGGATGGCAGAAACGATGAGGCCGCGACCATCTGGCGCTCTCTGCTGGCGGATGCGCCGGCCAGCGCGCAGTGGGTCGAATTCGTGCGTGAAGCGCTTGCTCAGGCGACCGGCGCGCCGGCGCCCGCGGCGGGGCCGAGCGCGAGCGACGTGGCCGCCGCCGCCAACGTGAACGACGACCAGCAGCGCGAGATGATCCGCGGTATGGTCGCGCGTCTTGCCACTCGACTGCGCGAGAATGGCGGCGACGTAGAGGGATGGCTGCGCCTGGTGCGCGCTTACGTCGTGCTCGGCGACCGCGACAAGGCGAAGGACGCCGCCGCCGATGCCAAGCGCGCGCTTGCCGATCATCCCGATGAGATCAAGCGCATTGACGAGTTGGTCAAAGGGCTCGGTCTCGAGGGTTGACGGACCGGATCATGCCGCGGAAGACACAACAATGACTCGTAAGCGACGACGGCTTGTATTGATTGGTGGGGGTCTTGGCGTTCTGGCGATTGCGGTTGGGCTGATGCTCAATGCGCTGCGCGACTCGATTGTATTTTTCAATTCGCCGAGCGACGTGG
>JBEKWO010000065.1:0-18793 GCA_049512975.1 Xanthobacteraceae bacterium
GTGGTCGGGCTGCGCGCGGACATGGATGCGCTGCCGATCAAGGAGGCGACCGGTCTGCCTTATCAATCGACCGTGCCGGGCAAGATGCACGCCTGCGGCCACGACGGCCATACCGCCATGCTGCTCGGCGCCGCCAAATATCTCGCGGACACGCGCAATTTTGCCGGCACCGCGATTGTCATCTTCCAGCCAGCCGAGGAGGGCGGCGCCGGCGCGCGGGCGATGATGCGCGACGGCCTGTTCGATCGGTTCGGCATCCAGGAAGTTTTCGGCATGCACAACGCCCCCGGCCTGCCGGTCGGCGAATTCGCCATCCGTCCGGGCCCGATGATGGCGTCGACCGACACGATCCAGATTGAGCTCGAGGGCGTCGGCGGGCATGCGGCTTGGCCGCACCGCGGCGTCGACACCGTCCTGGTCGGCGCGCAAATCGTCAATCAGCTGCAGTCGATCGTGGCCCGCAATGTCGACCCGCTGCAAGCGGCAGTCGTCTCGATCTGCGTGTTCCAGGCCGGGCACACCGAAAACGTCATCCCGCAACACGCGCAGCTGCGCGGTACGGCACGCAGCTTGTCTCCCGAAGTCCGCGATCTGCTGCAGAAACGGGTGCGGGAGATTGTAGAAGGAACCGCGCGCCTCTACGGCGCCAGCGCCGAAGTCACCTACACGAGCGGGTATCCGGTGGTGGTAAACGAGCCAAACAGAACCGCATTTGCTGCCGACGTCGCTGGCGAGATCGCCGGCAAAGACAAGGTCCATAACGAGGCTCCGCCGATCATGGGGGCGGAGGATTTTGCTTATATGCTGGAGGAACGGCCGGGCGCATTTATTTGGCTCGGTAACGGCGATAGCGCCGGGCTGCATCACCCGGCATACGATTTCAACGACGAAGCGATCCCGGTCGGGACCTCGTATTGGGTGCGGCTCGCGGAAACCGCGCTGGCGGGGTAGCGCATGATCCCGAAAAGCCTGCCCTCGGACTTGATCCGGGGGTGGCTACCGGTTTTCGGAAAAGATCATGCGCAAATAAAATCCGGCGCTACTGCGCCGCTTCGATGCGGTTTTCGGCCGGCAGCTTCGGCGGCTCGGCGATGACCTTGGGGCGCGGCAGCAACTCCAGCACCCGCGCTTCGATGCCGCGCCAGTAGGCGAACGAGTTGAGGCGGCTATCTTCGATCAGCCCGATGGCGACCGCCGACAGGAACGGCAGGCTCTGCACCAGGAGTACGACCGCAAAGATGTTGATCTCGTGGACCTGCTTGTAATTGGTGACGACGAGGGTAAGCGCCCCGACCACAAGAAGCCCGGCGATCACGGCCTCCCAGAAGGCCGGGAAATCCTGGCCCTGGCGGCTATTGCCGCCCTTCGCCGTGCGCAGGAAGGGCAGGCGCTCCTTGAACAGGCCGATGCCGACGGCGCGTGCCACGGTCCATTGCACCGACATGGCCGCGCACACGGCACCCAGCATCTGCCCCGGCGTCGCCCGCACCCGTAGCCGATACAGCGCGACAAAGTGAGCGACCGCGACGGCGAAAGCCGCCAGGATCGGAACGGTCAGGATACGATCCGGCACGGCGATGTTGGCGAAGGCGACGATCGGCACCCAAAGGATATTGAGCAGCGCGACCACCACGCCGATGCTCTCGGCGCCCAGCCAATTGAGCCAGCCGAGGCCATATTCGCGCTTCTGCTCGCGCGACAGGCCGTCCGACCACGGCAGCAGCTGTTGCCAGTGCTTGCGCAGGATTTGCAGTCCGCCGAAGGCCCAGCGGTAGCGCTGGCTTTTGTAGGCGTCGAAGGTATCGGGCAAGAGCCCGTAGCCGTAGCGGCGGTTGGTGTAGTGCGCGGTCCAACCGTTTTCGAGCAGCGTCAGCCCGAGATCGGCGTCCTCGACAATGGTCTCGCTCGACCAGCCGCCGATGGCGTCGATCGCCGCGCGCCTGATCAGACACATCGTGCCGTGGACGATGATGGCGTTGACTTCGTTGCGCTGGACCATGCCGATATCAAAGAATCCGGCATATTCCGCGTTCATCGCATGGTGCATGACCGAGCGGTCGCCGTCGCGATGATCCTGCGGCGATTGAACGAGCCCGACGCGCGGCTCGGCGAACAGCGGCACCAAGTCCTTCAGCCAATCCGGCTGCACGACATAGTCGGCGTCAAGAACGCCGATGATTTCCGCGTCCGCCGCGGTGTGCGATAGCGCCAAGCGCAACGCTCCGGCTTTGAAGCCGGGAAGGTTCTCGACCCTGACGAATTTGAAGCGCTCGCCGAGTTCGCGACAATGCTCTTCAATCGGCCGCCACAGCGCCGGATCGGGGGTGTTGTTGATCACCACCACGCATTCGAGGTGGGGATAATCGAGCCGGGCCACGGCATCGAGCGTGGCCTTGAGCATGTCCGGCGGCTCGCAATAGGCCGGAATGTGGATCGATACTTTGGGGGCGAAGGCGTCCGGCACCAGCGGTGGAGAAACGGCAAGCCGGCGCGGCGGCCGGCCGAAGGCGATGGCGGCAATCTCCTCGATGCGCGCCAGCGCAATGGCGATCAGCGGCACCAAGAGGATCACGCCCAACGCGAGCGCAAAGGCGGCGCCGGGCACGAAATAATGGCCCTTCCAGAAGGCGACGATCGCGGCGAACCAGGCTCCAACCGCGTTGGCTGATGCCGCGAGCACCAAGGCCTGGGTGGCGGTCGCCCCGCTCATCGTCAGGATCGGCAAGCATAGCAACAGCCCAAGCAACACGGCGAGGCCGGCGCGTTTGATGTAGTCCGGATCGGTGATGGGCCCGGTCCAGGAAAACTTCGCCTGGCGGGAGGCGTCGAAAAGACCCCAATAGGGTCCGACGCCGCCTTCGAAGGTCTTCCACGGCTGGTCGATCGCCTCGACGATGTTGTAATCGATGCCATAGGCTTCGGCGCGGGCGACGAAATCGCGGATCACCATCGCCTGCTCGGCGCGGCCCGGATTGGCGTTATGGAAATTGTATCCGGCGCTCGGCCAGCCGAACTCGGCGATCACGATGCGTTTGCCGGGATGTACGCGGCGCAGTTTGTCGTAGAATTCGATCGAGTGGTCGACCGCATGCGACACATCGAAGCCTTCCCAGTAGGGCAAAATGTGCGCGGCGATGAAATCCACGGCCGAGGCCAGCTCTGGATGGTCGATCCAAACAGTCCAGATTTCTCCTGTTGTTACAGGCACTGGGCTCGATCGCTTCACGCGTTGGATGAGCTTGATGAGGTCGTCAACGCTCATTTCCGCGCGCAGCGTGGTTTCGTTGCCGACCACGATGGCGTTGACGTTGCTGTTGTGGCGCGCGAGATCGAGCGCGGAGCGAATTTCCCGCTCGTTGCGGTCTTTGTCCTTGTCGATCCAGGCCCCGACCGTGACCTTGAGGCCAAATTCGGCGGCGATCGGGGGAATAAGTTCGGCGCCGCCGGTCGCCGAGTAGGTGCGAATGGCGTGGGTATAGGGGGCAATGGCCTTGAGGTCGGCGCGGATCTGCTCGACGGTCGGCCGGTCACCAAAGTCCGGATGCTGGGAAGCGACGAACGGCGCGTAGGAAATGCTGGCGAGCTGACCGGTAAAGTCCGGAGCCGTTTCCTTGGTTCGTAGCGAAGCCCACAGGCCGGCATGCACGCACGCCACAAGCGCGAGCACGGCTGCGACGGTGCGCATCGAAATTCAACCACACGGGGAGAGGATACAACCGCCGAACCTGTCCCCAAGGTTCGACAATGGGCGATATGGGGCGACCTGCGAGCGGTACGGCAGAAGTAGCCTCCCGAGGTGGCAAATTCAAGACAACGAAACTTGTTCCGCAAATTTTTTAGGCTGTCGGCGGATTGCCGGCGGTGCGGTTGACGCTAGCGGTTGGTGGTGGGGCTTGGCGCGGCGGCGGCCGCCGGCGGCGCGGGCGGCGCCGCCGGGTTAATCCAGCAGGCTTGCACCCGGGCGTTAAGGCTGTCGGCGGCCTTCGGATCGATATTGCTTCCGTGCAGGATCAGGCAGCGGAACGACGCCTGGATATGCGCGCTGGGACAGCCAAATCGATCGTAGAGGTCGAGATGGCGAAAGGCGGTGTCGAGATCGTCGCGCCAGAGCAGGCCGACCACGCGGCGGCCGAGCCACACACATTCGGGATTGCCCGCCGGCCCGTTCAGCGCCTTCTGCGCTTCGGCAAACTCGTCGATTTTCTGCGGCTCCTTGCCGGCTTCCTGGCCCGCCGCGCCAGCTGCCGGCGCCGGCTTGTCGGCCGGTTTGGCGTCGTTGCTCTGCGCAAAAGCGGACGGCGCGAGAGGAACGACCACAGCCGAGAGGAGCCAAAGCGCCGCGCACAACCCGCCGGCCAGGGTGAACAAACGATGCAACATGGTTCAACTTTGTTGGGCCGATTCTCGAACCGAGAAGAGGGACGTTTCCCCGGCCACCGGATTGGGCCGCCATTACGGCATCTTCCAGGCGCGGCCGCAATGACAACAGCCCAAGTGCGCCGCTTTGTCCAGCGGCGCATCGCGGACAGCGCGCCCGTCCTTGGCATGAGGCGATCGCAAGGCTAATGGCAGAGCGTGTCGCGCACGCCAGACCTCCCTACGATCGGCCCGGCGCTCGCCTCGTTTGCCGTCACCGCGCTTGCCATCGGCGCAACGTGGTGGTGGCTCGGCGCGCCGATCGAGCTGCCGCTGTCCCCGCTTGCGGCCGGGCAGAAGCTTTATTGCGTATCCTATACGCCGTTCCGCGGCGGGCAGAGCCCGCTGGTGGAAGGGACCCGCGCCGAGCCCGGGCAGATCGAAGAGGATCTGGCGCTGTTGTCCAAACATACCGGCTGCGTACGCACCTATTCGGTTACCGACGGCCTCGTCGACGTCCTCGCCGGTGCGCGGCGGCACGGACTCAAGGTGCTGGAAGGGATTTGGATCTCCAACAATGCCGAGAAGACCCGCCGCCAGATCGCCACCGGGATCGCGCTCGGCAAACAGTATCCGGACGTCATCACCGGCGTCATCGTCGGCAATGAAGTGCTGCTCCGCGGTGAAATGTCGGCGGCAGACCTCATCGCCAACATCCGCGACGTCAAGGCCCAGGTATCGGCGCCGGTCACTTATGCCGATGTGTGGGAGTTCTGGCTGCGTTATCCCGACGTGCAGAACGCGGTTGATTTCGTCACCATTCACATCCTGCCGTATTGGGAGGACTTTCCGATCCCGGCTTCGCGCGCCGCCGCCCACGTCGGCGACATCCGGCGCAAGGTCGCTGACGCTATGCCGGGAAAGGAGATCGTCATCGGCGAATTCGGTTGGCCGAGCGCCGGCCGGATGCGGGAGAGTGCGCGACCCTCACGGTCTAACCAGGCGCGGGCGGTCGCCGAGACGCTGGCATTGGCGCAGCGCGAGAATTTTCGGGTCAACATCATCGAGGCATTCGACCAGCCCTGGAAGCGCTCGCTTGAAGGGACGGTGGGCGGTTATTGGGGGATTTTCGACCGCGCCGCCGGCGCGCCGAAATTCAGCTTCTCAGGTTCGGTCTCCGATCACCCGCATTGGCCGCTCCAGGCGCTCGCCGGCATTCTGCTGACGGCCCTGACATTCGGCGGCGTGCTCATCTTCGGCCGCAAAAAAGGCCTCGCCATATCGTTGTGGCCCAGGATCGCCGCGCTGTCGTTTCTTCCCGCCGTCTTGTTCGGCTGGACGATCGAGACGGTCCCGATGGAAAGCTTCAGTTTCGGGAGCTGGCTGCGCTCGCTCGCCTTCGCCGCGACGGCAGCTGTCGCTCCGATCGTCTGCGCGGTGGCTTGCGCCGCCGGCCGTGCGCCGCCGGTCTTCGCGGCGCTCCTTGGCCGGAGCGGCGAACGCCGCGATGGCATCGATTGGGCGCTCGGCGGCACGCTCGTCGCGCTGATGCTGGTGTCGGTCGAAGCCGCGCTCGGCCTGGTGTTCGATCCGCGCTACCGCGACATTCCGTTTGCGCCGCTGACGGCAGCCGCCGTGCCCTTCCTGGTCCTGCTGGCGTCGACGCCGCGTCCAATGGGCTCGCGCATGATAGCCGAGACCGTTGCCGCCGCCGTGCTCGCCTTATCGGCGGTCTACATCGTGTTCAACGAGCGGTTTTCCAATTGGCAGTCGGTCTGGTTCTGTGCGGGATTGATCGGCTTGGCTTTCATCCTTGAGCGGGCGCGGGGCGCGCCAAGCTCAGGATAAGCACGCCGGCCGCGAGTGCCGAGAGGTCGGCGTTATGCAGCACGACGCCGAAGCCGGTCGCCGCGAGTGCCAGCGCCACCAGCACCGGCGACGGACGCAGCAGGTTCAGTAAGGCCGCGGCGAGGGCTATGCCGCCGAATACCTGGTAGGTGAACAGAACGATGGTCAGCCGAAACGTGGTGCACAGCCAGGTATCGAGCCCGGCCTGACAGGCGAGCGAGACATTACCGTTCTCGATCGCCAGATAGCGCAGATAGAGCGCCTCACCGAGCGAAAGGAAGCCGACTACCAACAGCCAGTTCACCTGGCGTGCGGTCGGCAGGAAGAGGGGGCGGCGCATGGTCAATGTCGGCACATCATGATTCCGGGGCGCGCCAACGGGTCATGCCCGAAGTGGCCGATCCGATGACAGGCTCCACGCGAGCCCGGAATCCATAACCACAGAATTGGCAGATTTGTCACGACCGGATCTGCCTCAAGAACCGTGGTTATGGATTTCGGCTCTCGCTCGCGATGTCCGCCCGGCCGGAATGACTTTTAGAGACTCGCCGGCTCGGCTATGAGAGCCGCTGCGGAGGTTGTTTTGATGGAGGCTCGAAGCGGTCTTGCCATTGTGCTTGCGGCCGGCGAGGGCACGCGCATGCGTTCGGCGCGGCCCAAGGTGCTGCATTCCATCGCCGGGCGTTCGCTGCTGGCTCATGTCCTCGCCGCGGTCGGCGAAGCCGGCGTCACGGCGACGGCCGTCGTGGTCGGGCCGGGGCAAGAGGCTGTCGCGGCGGAGGCTCGGCGCATTCTCCCCGGCACCCAATGTTTCGTGCAGGGCGAGCGGCGGGGAACGGCACAGGCGGCGCTGGCGGCGAAATCCGCGATCGAACGACAGCCGGACGATATTCTGATCGTTTACGGCGATACGCCCTTCATTCGCGCGGCGACGCTTAAGCGGCTGCGGGGGGCTTTGGCTGCGAACGCCGCAGTGGCAGTGCTGGGATTCCGGCCTGCCGATCCGGCAGGCTATGGCAGACTCATCGTCGCCGGCGGTAAGCTCATCGCCATTCGCGAGGAGGCCGACGCCAGCGCCAGCGAACGCGCCATCGATCTTTGCAACGGCGGCATCATGGCGCTCGCCGGGGCGCAGGCGCTCGCCATCCTGGAGCGGATCGGCGCCCATAATCGCAAAGGCGAATATTATTTGACCGATGCGGTCGCCATCGCGCGCGAGATGAAGCTCAACGCGGTCGCGGTCGAAGTCGAGGAGGACGAAGTGCGCGGCATCAACACCAAGAGCCAGCTTGCCGAAGCGGAAGTGGTTGCACAGCAGCGCCTGCGCAAAGCCGCGCTCGACGCCGGCGTCACCTTCGTTGCGCCGGAGACGGTTTTTTTGTGCGCCGACACCAAATTCGGCAAGGACGTCGTGGTCGAGCCCTATGTTGTATTCGGCGAAAAGGTCACGGTGGAGGATGGCGCGGTCATCCATTCGTTTTCCCACCTGGTCGGCGCCCACGTCGGCAACGGGGCGTCGGTCGGGCCGTTTGCGCGGCTGCGGGCCGGCACCCGGCTCGGCGACGGCGCCCGCGTCGGCAATTTCGTCGAGGTCAAGCAAGCCGTGATCGAAGCCGGCGCCAAGGCCAATCATCTGAGCTATATCGGCGACGCCGTCGTCGGCGCCAACGCCAATGTTGGAGCCGGCACCATTACCTGCAATTTCGACGGCAGCGCCAAGCATCGCACCACCATCGGCGAGGGGGCATTCATCGGCTCGAATTCGGCCCTGGTGGCGCCGGTGGAGATCGGCGCGCGTGCCTATATCGGCTCCGGCTCGGTGATCACCGAGGACGTGCCGGCCGACGCACTGGCTGTGGCGCGGGGCAAGCAGGTTATTAAGGAAGGTTGGGCGGCGCGCTTGCGCGGGCTGAAATCGCTCGGCAAGAAGAAAGCGCATTCAGGCGATTAAGCCCCGATATTCGCCGTATTCTGCTTACCGCCGGCTCTGTTACGGGGCGAAACGTTTTTTTATTTTGTATCCGCTACAATTGCCTCTAACGGTTAATGCCTTAGCGGGTTCCGCTGCAACGACGGTCGAGGAGTCTAGCGAGACGGATGTGCGGCATTATCGGAATCATCGGCGGTGAGCCGGTCGCACCGCAGCTCATCGACGCGCTCAAGCGCCTCGAATACCGCGGCTACGATTCCGCCGGCGTCGCCACGCTTGAACACGGCTCCCTGACGCGACGGCGTGCGGAGGGCAAACTCAAGAATCTGGAATTGAAGCTCGCGCGCGAGCCGCTGTCGGGAACGATCGGCATCGGTCACACCCGCTGGGCGACGCACGGCCGGCCGACCGAGAACAACGCGCATCCGCACGCCACCGATCGGCTCGCGGTCGTGCACAACGGCATCATCGAGAATTTCAGCGAGTTGCGGCGCGAGCTGGAGGGCAAGGGCGCCAAGTTCGCCACCGAAACGGACAGCGAGGTTATCGCGCATCTTGTCAGCGAGGAAATCAAACACGGGCTGTCCCCGGTCGAAGCGGTCAAGGCGGCGCTGCCGCGGCTGCGCGGCGCTTTCGCGCTCGCCTTTTTGTTTGCCGGCGAGGAGAACCTCTTGATCGGAGCGCGCAAAGGCTCGCCGCTGGCGATCGGCTTCGGCGCCGGCGCAATGTACATCGGCTCCGATGCGATTGCGCTCGCCCCGTTCACCGATACCGTCAGCTATCTGGAGGACGGCGACTGCGCCGTCATCAGCCGCACCAGCGCCGAAATCTACGACGCCAAGGGCGAGGTCGTGCACCGCGCCGTGCTCAAGTCGCAGGCGTCGGTGATGCTCATCGACAAGGGCAACCATCGCCATTTCATGGCCAAGGAGATTCACGAGCAACCGGAAGTCGTCGGTCATACGCTGGCGAACTATCTCGACATGGTGGCCGAGCGCGTCGCGCTGCCGATGGCGCTGCCGTTCGATTTTCGCGCGCTCAAGCGCCTGTCGATCGCCGCTTGCGGCACCGCCTATTACGCCGGCATGATTGCGCGGTACTGGTTCGAACGCTTTGCGCATTTGTCGGTCGATGTCGACATCGCCTCCGAGTTTCGCTACCGCGACGTGCCGCTCGAGGCCGGCGAGCTTGCGATCTTCATTTCGCAGTCCGGCGAGACCGCCGACACGTTGGCCTCGCTGCGTTGTGCGCACGAGCACAAGCAGCACGTTCTCTCCATCGTCAACGTGCCGACCTCGACCATTGCCCGCGAAAGCGACATCGTCATGCCGACGCTTGCCGGCCCGGAAATCGGCGTCGCCTCGACCAAGGCCTTCACCTGCCAGCTGGCGGCATTGGCGGCGCTGGCGATAGCCGCGGGTCGCGCCCGCGGCGTGCTTAGCGAGAGCGACGAGAAGCGGCTGGTGCATGCCCTCATCGAAGTGCCGCGGCACCTGACCGAGGCGCTGACGCTGGAGCCGCAGATCGAGCAGCTCGCCCGCGATCTGGCGAAATGCCGCGACGTGCTCTATCTCGGCCGCGGCACCAGCTATCCGATCGCGCTGGAAGGTGCGCTCAAGCTCAAGGAAATCTCCTATATTCATGCCGAAGGTTATGCCGCCGGCGAGCTCAAGCATGGCCCGATCGCGCTGATCGACGAGAACATGCCGGTGATCGTGATCGCGCCCTACGACCGGGTATTCGACAAGACCGTTTCCAACATGCAGGAAGTTGCCGCCCGCGGCGGCCGGTTGATCTTGATGACCGACGCCAAGGGTGCAGCCGCCGCAGCAGATCAATCGCTGGTGACGCTGACGCTTCCGACCATGCCGGCGACGGTGGGGCCGCTGGTCTATGCCGTGCCGGTGCAGCTGCTCGCCTATCACACTGCGGTCGCCCTGGGCACCGATGTCGATCAGCCGCGCAACCTGGCCAAATCGGTGACGGTCGAATAGCCGCGGCGCGCCGCCGCGCTACCTCTGTGCGAGTGCGCCGCGTCGCTATATAGATGCAGTTGTGAAGCGGGCAGATTCGACCGAACCATGATCGACGACAACAATCACAGCGCGGCACTATCCACCGGCGCGGCCAAGCCCGCCGCCGGTATCGTCAGCCGGCTGCGTAATTACTTTTTGACCGGGCTGATCGTTGCCGGCCCGGTGGCGGTGACGGTGTGGCTGATCTGGTGGTTCGTCACCTGGGTCGACAATCTGGTGCGGCCGATTTTTCCGGTGGCGGTCCGCCCCGAGACCTATCTGCCGGTCAATATTCCGGGTCTCGGCCTGATCATCGTGCTGGTGGCGCTGACGCTGCTCGGCTTCCTGACCGCCAATTTGATCGGCAGCAAGCTCGTCGGCTTTGGTGAGAGCCTGTTGAACCGCATGCCGATCGTGCGGCCGATCTACCGCACCACCAAGCAGATCTTCGAGACGCTGTTTTCCAGCTCGGACTCAAGCTTCCGGCACGTGGGGCTGGTCGAGTTTCCGGCGCCGGGCATGTGGTCACTGGTGTTTCTGACCCAGCCACCGACCGCGGAGATTGCCGCGCGCTTGCCGCAGACCGAGCACGTCTCGGCGTTTTTGCCGTGCACGCCGAACCCGACCACGGGCTTCTTCTTCTACGTGCCGCGCCGCGACGTGATCGACCTCGACATCACCGTCGAGCAGGCGATGACGCTTCTGGTCTCCGCCGGCATTATTCAGCCCGGCAGCGACCCGCAGAACAAGCTGGGCGCGCTTGCCGAAACTGCCCGCGCCGCACAAGCGGCGCGCAAGGCGGCGCCCAGCCTGGCAAAATAGCGCGCTATTCATCGGAACGGCGTTGCGGCGGCGTGCTATGATCGCGCTACTGGAACAGGGCGTGCATCCGAGGGGGAGCGCATGAACTTCGGCCAGGCTATTTCATCGGGATTCTCGAACTATGTGAACTTCTCCGACCGGGCCTGCCGGTCCGAGTACTGGTACTGGTTCCTGTTCGTCGTTCTCGGCCAATTCGTCACGGCGATTGTCGACAGTGTGATCGGGTTTCAATTGACGACCGGTATTTTCTCTCTGGTCGTGCTTCTGCCCGGCATTGCCGTCGGCGTGCGGCGGCTGCACGATCTCGATCGCAGCGGCTGGTGGCTGTTGCTGTGCTTGGTCCCGCTGGTCGGCACCATCATCCTGATCGTCTGGTTCTGCACGCGGGGCACGCCGGGTGCGAACCGGTTCGGCCCTGATCCGCTGAGCGGCTTCGGACAAATCACCCCGCGCCCAGCAGTCTGATCGCTTCGTCGCGCGCGAACAGATAGAGGAGGTGGCGAAGCGCCGCGCCGCGCCGCGGGCGATGCGGCCAGGTGCGCGCCCACCCGTGCCATTTGGTCCGCGCGGTCACGACTGTGAGCCGAAGGGAATCTCAATTTCGGTATAACTACCGGGCGTGGCCGCGTTCACCGCAGCGGCTATCTGGTTAAAATGCTGTCCGATGCGTGACCATTTCGTGGTGCCGGTCAAAACAACAAGAGCGATTTTTCGTCCCGCAAGATTTTGCTGATAGCGAATTCTTCTATCGGTCATGAGCAAAAGCTCAATTCCAAATTCTTCTGCGGCATTGAGCAGCGCCCCGTTGTCGAGCTTGTCCCATCCTCTCGGCTGGGCGGTGATAATGTCGTGGCCGGCAAGCGCTCGGATCAGGCTTTTTGGCGTTTCATGGTCAAAGAGAATGAGCATCGGCGGGCGCGGACGGTTCGCTCGGCGTTGACGCCTTGAGGCTCTGCGCCACGAAATCGAGCACCGCCGTAATCTGCTCGCGCGTTACGTCGAATTGCTCCATCACTTCCTCGACCGTCAGATCCTCGAGGTTTTCGATTACGGTGGCGACGGGCAAGCGGGTTCCGCGAAATACCCATGCGCCGCCGACCTTGCCGGGAATGCGTTCAACGGCCGCGCATCCGGACCAATCGAGCGTCGCCATACCTGTTCTCCTTTCATCGCCAATTTTTATATAGTGCGCCGTGGTGGAGCGCGCAGCAAGTCCAAAGAGCGGAAAGATCAGCCCGCGCCCAGCAGCCTGATCGCTTCGTCACGCGCGAACAGATAAAGGAGGTGGCGCAGCGCGGCGCCGCGCGGCGAGCCGAGCTTCGGGTCGCGCGCCAGCACCAGCGCCGCATCGTCGCGCGCGGCGGAGAGGAGCTTGCCGTGCACCTCGATGCGGGCAAGGCGAAAGCCGGGCATGCCGCTCTGCCGAGTGCCGAGCACATCGCCTTCGCCGCGCAAGCGTAGGTCCTCCTCGGCGATGCGGAAGCCGTCGTCGGTCTCGCGCAGGATGGCAAGGCGGGCTTTCGCCGTCTCGCCGAGCGGGGCTTTGTAGAGCAGGAGACACGTCGACCGTTCGGCGCCGCGGCCGATGCGGCCGCGCAATTGATGCAGTTGCGCCAGCCCGAAACGCTCGGCGTGCTCGATGACCATGACGCTGGCTTCGGGCACGTCGACGCCGACTTCGATCACCGTGGTGGCGACCAGGATGCGCGCTGAGCCTTCGGCAAAGCGCGCCATGGCGCGGTCCTTTTCCGGGCCGCGCATGCGGCCGTGAACGAGCTCGACGGTGTCGCCGAAGCGCTTTTGCAGCGCCGCGTAGCGCTCCTCGGCGGCGGCGAGATCGATGCTTTCGGATTCCTCGACCAGCGGGCACACCCAGTAGACGCGCCGGCCTTGATCGAGCGCCCGCTTGACCGCCTCGATTACCTCGCCAAGCCGCTCCAGCGGCACGGCCCGGGTATCGATCTTCTGCCGGCCGGCCGGCTTTTCGCGCAGCTCGGAGACGTCCATGTCGCCGAAATAAGTCAGCACCAATGTGCGCGGAATCGGCGTTGCCGTGAGGACGAGGAGGTCGACCGCCTCGCCCTTGCGCGCCAGCGCCAGCCGCTGGTGGACGCCGAAACGATGCTGCTCGTCGACAATCGCCAGCGCCAGATCGTGGAACGCGACGTCTTCCTGAAAGAGCGCATGCGTGCCGACGATGAGGTCGATATCGCCCGCCGCCAGCGCGGAGAGAATCTCCGGGCGTTCGCGGCCGCGCTCGCGGCCGGTGAGGATGGCGAGGCGGATGCCGGCGGCGCCGGCGAGCGGCGCGATCGTCGCAAAATGCTGGCGCGCCAGAATTTCCGTCGGTGCCATGAAGGCTGCCTGGCGGCCGGCCTCGATCACGGTTGCGGCGGCGAGCAAAGCGACGAGCGTCTTGCCGGAACCGACATCGCCATGCAGTAGCCGCAGCATGCGGTTGGGCTGCGCCAGATCGGCGACGATGTCGGCGGTCGCGCGTTGCTGTGACGGCGTGAGCGAATAGGGCAGCGAAGCGATGATGCGCTCGCGTAGGCGTCCCTCGGCGGCGCTGCCGCGGCCGGCCCGTATGCGTTGGTGAGCGCGGAGAAGCGCAAGCGCCAGCTGACCGGCGAGCAATTCGTCGTAAGCGAGGCGCGACCAGGCCGGACCTTCCGGCCTGAGGTCGTCGGGCGACGCCGGACGATGCAGGCTGCGCAAGGCGTCGGCAAAGCTCGGAAAAGCGTTGCGCTTGAGCCAGGCTGCGTCCTGCCATTCCGGCAGCGCCGGCACGCGGTCGAGCGCGAGGTCGACCGCCTTGCGCAGCTGGTTGGGGTGAAGCCCTTCGGTCAGCGGATAGACCGGGTCGATCAGCGGCAGATGGGCAAACCCGGCTGCATCGACCACGCGGTCGGGATGCAGCATCTGCAGATGGCCGTCGTACAACGTCGCGGTGCCCGAAACATAACGCAGCTCGCCCTCGGGAAGAAGTTTTTGCAGATAGTCGCGCCGCGCGTTGAAATAGGTGATGGTGAGCGTGTTGGTCTCGTCGCTGGCGTCGATGTTGTAGGGCGCACGCGGGCGGTTCGGCGGCGGCGGCCGGTGGCGATCGATGGTGATGGCGACGGTCACCACCGTATCGGGCTTGACCTCGGAGAGCTTCGGCTGGTGGCGCCGATCGACGAAGCCGGTCGGCAGGTGAAACAGCAGGTCGACGACCCGCGGCCGTTCGCCCTCGCGCGCCAGCAGCCGCCCGAATAGCTGGTCCAGTCGGGGCCCGATCCCGGACAGCGCCGACAGTGGAGCAAAAAGCGGATTGAGTACCGACGGACGCATCTAAATCCCTGCGCCACCTGCTGACATCATCTGCCTCGCCCTCTATATACGCCCTTGCCCGGCCGCGTCCGGGCTTTTGGCGTTGGAGCTTCGTATGACCGAGCGATCGAGCGAGGGACTGGACGTGCGGCGGCGCAAGCTCTTGTTCCGGGCCTGGCGCCGCGGCGTCCGCGAGATGGATCTGATCATCGGCCGCTTCGCCGATGTCCATATCGACACCCTCGACGACACCGGGCTCGACGATTTCGAGCACCTGATCGAAGCGCCCAACGCCGCGCTCTACGCCTGGGTGGTTGGCGCCGAGACCATCCCGGCGGAGTACGACACCGCCGTGCTGGCGAAGCTCAAAGAATTTCACCGGCACGCCGGCAAAATGCGCGCCAAGGAGGATCGGTGACCGCTTCGCTGCGATCCCCGGCGCCATCGCCGGCGCGGCGTCTGCATCCCGGCCGGCCGCTTCTGCTCGCCGGCATCGCCGATGGCGCCGAAGGGCTGGTGCTCGCCGATTTGGCGCGCACGGTTGCGGCCGGCACCGCGGCGCCGGCGATCAGCCTCGCGGTGATCTGCCGCGACGGCACGCGCATGGCGATGCTGTCGCGGGCGCTCGGCTTCTTCGCGCCGGACATCGAGACGATTGAACTCCCGGCCTGGGATTGCCTGCCCTACGACCGGGTGTCGCCGCATCCGGACGTCGTGGCGCAGCGCATGGCGGCCCTGGCGCGGCTTGCCCGCGCCAAGCGCGACGGCCGCCCGGCCATCGTGCTTACGACGGTCAATGCCGCCCTCCAGCGCGTGGTGCCGCACGAGATCGTCGCCAAGCAATCGCTGTCGGCCGCCGCCGGCACCCTGCTGCCGATGGCGCGCGTGACGCAATGGCTCGAACTCAACGGATTTACCCGCGCCGCCACCGTGCGCGAGCCGGGCGACTATGCGGTGCGCGGCGGCATCGTCGATCTGTTCGCGCCCGGCATGGACGCGCCGGTGCGGCTCGATTTCTTCGGCGACACGCTGGAATCGATCCGCCGCTTCGATCCGGAAAGCCAGCGCACGACTGACGAGCTGCGCACGCTCCAGCTGGTTGCCATGGCGGAGTTTCAGCTTACCCCGGAGACGATCCGGCAGTTTCGCACCGGCTATGTCGCGGCGTTCGGCGCCGCCGGTCCCGACGACATGCTCTATGAGGCGGTGAGCGACGGCCGCCGCACCGCCGGCGTCGAGCACTGGCTGCCGCTGTTTCATCCGCGCCTCGACACGCTGTTCGATTATCTCGACGGAACGCCGATCGCGATCGAGCCGCTGGCGGAAGAAGCCGCGCACGAGCGGCTGGCGCAGATCGCTGACTACTATCAGGCGCGCAAGGACGCGCTCGATCAGGCCGGCCAAGGGGGAAGTGGCGCGCCCTATAAGCCGCTGCCGCCCGACCGGCTCTATCTGCCCGAAGCCGAATGGCGCGAGCGTCTCGATCGCGCCGCGCTCGCCCGGCTGTCGCCGTTCGCCGCGCCGGAAGGCGACGCAAATGCGATCGAGATCGGCGCTCGCGCCGGGCACAACTTCGCCGCCGAACGAAGCGAGCCCGGCACCAACGTCTTCGAGGCGGTGAGAAAGCACGTCGAGACGCTGCAAGCTGCCGGCAAGCGCGTCGTCATCGCGCTGTGGAGCGAAGGCTCGCGCGAAAGGATGGCGCACGTCCTCGCCGAGCACGGGCTGTTCAATCTCACGCCGGTCGCCTCGTGGCCGCAGGCGCTGGCGCTCTCCCGCGCCGAAACCGCACTCGCGGTGCTCGGCCTCGATGCCGGCTTCGCGACCGCCGATGTCGCGCTGATCACCGAAGAAGACATTTTGGGCGAGCGGCTCGTTCGCCCGCGCCGGCAGGTCAAGCGGGCGGAGAATTTCATCGCCGAGGTGACGAGCCTCGCCGCCGGCGACGTCGTCGTCCACGTCGATCACGGCATCGGCCGCTTCGTCGGACTGCGCGCCATCGAGGCCGCCGGCGCGCCGCACGACTGCCTGGAAATCCATTACGCCGGCGGCGACAAGCTGTTCCTGCCGGTGGAGAATATCGAGCTGCTGTCGCGCTACGGCTCGGAAGAAGCCGGCGTCGAGCTCGACCGGCTCGGCGGGGCGGCCTGGCAGTCGCGCAAAGCGCGGATGAAGAACCGCATCCGCGAGATGGCGGGCGAACTGATCAAGATCGCCGCCGAGCGGCAATTGCGCGAGGCGCCGCGGCTCACCGTCGAGAGCGGGCTTTATGACGAGTTCTGCGCCGGCTTTCCCTACGAGGAGACCGACGACCAGCAGGCCGCCATCGCCGCCGTGCTTGCCGATCTCGCCTCCGGCAGGCCGATGGACCGGCTGATCTGCGGCGACGTCGGCTTTGGCAAGACCGAAGTGGCGCTGCGCGCCGCCTTCATCGCCGCGATGAACGGCAAGCAGGTCGCGGTGGTGGTGCCGACGACGCTGCTCGCGCGCCAGCACATGAAGACCTTTTCCGATCGCTTGCGCCGCTATCCGGTCAAGATCGGCCAGGCCTCGCGGCTCGTTTCCGCCGCCGAGCTCGCCCGGGTGAAGAAGGGCGTCGCCGACGGCCAGATCGACATTGTCATCGGCACCCACGCGCTTCTCGGCAAGACCATCAAGTTCAAGGACCTCGGCCTCATCGTCGTCGACGAGGAGCAGCACTTTGGCGTCGCCCACAAGGAGAAGCTGAAACAGCTGCGCGCCGAGGTGCACGTGCTGACGCTGACCGCGACGCCGATCCCGCGCACGCTGCAGCTGGCGCTGTCCGGCGTGCGCGAAATGTCGATCATCGCCACGCCACCGGTCGATCGGCTGGCGGTGCGCACCTTCGTCGCGCCGTTCGATCCGATCGTGGTGCGTGAGGCGCTGCTGCGCGAGCGCTATCGCGGCGGCCAGTCCTTCTTTGTCTGTCCGCGCATCGAGGATCTGGCCGAGACCAAAGCGTTCCTCGACAAGACCGTGCCCGAGGTGCGCGTCGCCGTCGCCCACGGCCAGATGCCGTCGACCGTGCTCGAGGACGTCATGGCGGCGTTTTATGACGGCAAGTTCAACGTGCTCCTGTCAACCTCGATCGTCGAATCCGGCCTCGACATCCCGACCGCCAACACGCTGATCGTGCACCGCGCCGACATGTTCGGGCTTTCGCAAATCTATCAGCTGCGCGGCCGCGTCGGCCGCGCCAAGCTGCGCGCCTACGCGCTGCTGACGCTGCCGGCCAACCGGCGGATCACGCCGCAGGCGGAGCGCCGCCTCAAGGTGCTGCAATCGCTCGATACGCTCGGCGCCGGCTTTCAGATCGCCTCGCACGATCTCGACATCCGCGGCGCCGGCAATCTTCTGGGCGAGGAGCAGTCCGGCCACATCAAGGAAGTCGGCTACGAGCTTTATCAGCAGATGCTGGAAGAGGCGGTGTTGAGTCTCAAGGCCGGCATCAGCGGCCCGATCGCCGACAAGTGGTCGCCGCAGATCACCATCGGCACGCCGGTGCTGATCCCCGAGGAATACGTCGCCGACCTGCCGGTGCGGCTCGCGCTCTACCGGCGGCTGTCGGAAATCGAGGACGAGCGCGACATCGAGGCGTTCGCCGCGGAGCTCGTCGACCGCTTCGGCCCGCTGCCGGAGGAGGTCGAGTATCTGCTGCAGGTCGTTTCCATCAAATCGCTGTGCCGGCGCGCCAATGTCGAAAGGATCGAAGTCGGGCCGAAGGGCGCCGTGCTCTCCTTCCGCGACAACATTTTCGCCAACCCGGAAGGCCTCATCGCCTATATCGCCAAATACCCCGAGGGCGCGCGCGTGCGCCCCGACATGAAAGTGGTCTTCTTCGAGGAGTGGGAGACGCCCGCCGCGCGCCTCAAAGGCGCCGCCGGCATCTTGCGCACGCTGGCCGGGATCGCCGAGAAGGCGGCCAAGGCGGCGTGACAGTTACCCGTCACCCTGAGGCGCTCGGCGCGAAGCGCCGAGCCTCGAAGGGCGACAGTTCCGGCTCGTGTGTAGAAATTCGCACCAAAGGTGCATTTGAATGGTCGAAGCTAGCGAAACGATCCCACAGCTCATAGCTCTCTGGAACCAAATTCCAGAGGAGTACCGCAGCGATTTCACGCTTTGCTTCGATATTATTCGCGAGAGTATGGGAGTCGACTGGCTCAGAAAACATTTTGATCCAGACCAAAAGGAAACGGGAGTCTTTAAGATCTCTTACGGAACAACCGAAGAAGAAGCGACGAGAAATTATCGGGTTATAGACCTAGCCGAATGTCTGATTAATTTGAAAGACGTAGAAGGTATCCAAGAGTGTCTTTCTAGAATGAGAGAAGCGGAGAATCCCGAAGCGAGTTACGCTGAATTATACCAACTCCGGCTGATCACTTCTTTGCTCGCTGACATGGCCACCAGTGGAAGAGCGTGTTGTCGCGGATCGTGTCTGGCTGCTGGACGAGGGCGACGCAGCGGTCGCTGACCGCCTGGTCAAGGC
>JBEKWO010000066.1:0-18719 GCA_049512975.1 Xanthobacteraceae bacterium
GGGAAGACGCTCACCAAGGCCTTCGAGGAGATCACCGGGATTCACGTCACGCATGACGTGATCCAAGAAGGCGACGTCGTGGAGAAGCTGCAGACCCAAGTGCAGACGGGGGAGCCCATCTACGACGCCTACATCAACGATGACGACTTCATCGGCTTTCACGCCCGCTATCCCTACACGCGAAACTTGACGGACTGGATGGCGAATGAAGGCAAGGATGTCACCGATCCTTTCTTGGATCTGGAGGACTTCCTCGGCTTGGCGGATGCGACCGGGCTGAAGTCGCGCGGCTTTGATGGCAAGCTCTGGCAGCTGCCGGACCAGTCCTTCATCAACGTGTACTGGTTCCGCAAGGACTGGTTCGATCGACCAGACCTGAAGGCGGAATTCAAGAAGAAGTACGGCTATGAATTGGGCGTTCCGCTCAACTGGTCGGCCTACGAGGACATCGCTCAGTTCTTCAAAGAGAATGTAAAGGAGATCGACGGCAAGGCCGTGTTCGGTCACATGGACTACGGCAAGAAGGCTCCCGATCTCGGCTGGCGCTTCACCGACGACTGGCTGGGTATGGCCGGCGAGGGCGACATCGGCATTCCAAACGGCTATCCGGTCGACGAGTGGGGTATCCGCATGGAGGGCTGCCGACCGGTGGGCTCCAGCGTGACCAGAGGCGGGGATGTCAACGGCCCGGCCGCTCAGTACGCGCTTCGCAAGTACGTGGAGTGGTTGCGCGAATTCGCGCCGCCCGGTGCGCTCGGCATGGACTTCTATCAGTCCCTGCCCAGCCTCGCTAAAGGCAACGTCGCGCAGCAGGTCTTCTGGTACTCGGCGTTTGCCGCCAACATGCTCGAACCGCAGAGCAAGGGCAACCATACGGTGGACGCGGCAGGCAAGCCGCTCTGGCGGATGGCGCCGACGCCTCATGGGCCGTATTGGAAGCCGGGCATGAAGGCCGGTTATCGGGACGAAGGCTCCTGGACCCTCCTCAAGAACGTTCCGTTGGAGCGGACCAAGGCTGCTTGGCTTTACGCACAGTTCATCACTTCGAGAACGGTGGACCTCAAGAAGTCCCATGTCGGCTGGACGTTCATCCGCAAGAGCACCGTCAACGACAAGTCTTTCGACGATCCGGATGGCTCGAAGTACGGTGGCCTGATCCAGTTCTTCCGGGGGCCCGGAATCAAATATTGGACCCCCACGGGCCTGAACGTTCCCGACTATGCTAAGCTCGCCCAGCTGTGGTGGCAAAACATCGGCGAGGCCGTCGCCGGCGAAGTTACGCCCGAAACGGCTCTCGACAACTTGGCGAAGGCGCAGGACGAAGTCATGGAACGCATCGGACGCTCCGGCCTGCAGGGCGACTGTGGCCCGAAGCTTAATCCGGAGAAGCCTGCCGCGGCGTGGCTCAGCGATGACCACGCCCCGTGGAAGAAGCTCGCCAACGAGAAGCCGCCCGGCAAGACAATGCCGTATGACGAGATCATGAAGCAAATGTTGTCGGGAGAGCTGCCGCTGTAAGGTAGCCGTGATTGCGGTGTTGCCGGTTCGGTGAGCCGGCAACACCGCATGAGGAAAGCCGGCGAATGCGCTCATACGCAATCGCAACCAAGGGTTCGGTGTTGTCAGCGTGGTCCGCGAGGGCTCGCATTTCTGGTCGATCTGCTGATACGGACGTTCAGCATGCGCTCCACATTAAAGATCATTGGATTGGTTTGCGTTATACTTACGATTCTCCTGTGGACAGTCATCCTTACGACCGATGCGACGCCAGATTCGATCGGCGCCGCTGCTGCCTTAACCGCAATCGTCGTGTTCTTGGGCATATTAAATCTGCGGTCGTAATCCGGAAGCACACTAGAGCCCGTAGGCATTTTCGCCACCGGTCTCGGCTTAGTCTGCCGTTTTCGCGACAAGTCCGCCTTGGGTCAAGCGCTGACATTCTCGGCCGGGCAACTCCTCCGCCCGCGCCGAGCACACTCTTGAGTTTAGGCCAGTATCCAGGAGTAAAGGGGGCGTCGCAACCGGCGCCCGCGTTGATTCATAAGCGATCGGCATTTGCCGCGCTGGGAAAGCCGCGTTGATGCAATACATCCTCGCCGTCGATCAAGGCACCACCTCGACGCGCACGATCATATTCGGCGCGGACGGCACTCCGCTGTCGGTCGCACAGGAGGAGTTCAGGCAAATCTATCCGCATCCGGGCTGGATCGAGCACGATCCGAGCGATATCTGGCAAACAACTTTGACGACCATGCGCGCGGCGTTGCACAAGGCCGCCGTACCTGCCGGGGATATTGCCGCCATCGGCATCACCAACCAGCGCGAGACCACACTCGTCTGGAGCCGCGAAACCGGCGAGCCGATCTGCAATGCGATTGTCTGGCAGGATCGCCGCACGGCTGATCTCTGCGCGAGCCTGGCGGCAGAGGGCTGCGAAGAGATGGTGACCGAGCGCACCGGGCTGCTGCTCGATCCGTATTTCTCGGCGACGAAGATTTGTTGGATGCTGGACAACGTTCCCGGCGCCCGCGCGCGCGCCGAGAAAGGCGAGTTGGCTTTCGGTACTGTCGATACCTACCTGCTGTGGCGCCTGACCAACGGGCAAGTGCATGCGACCGATGCGACCAACGCTTCTCGCACGCTCCTGTTCAACATTCGCTCCGGAACCTGGGATGAGGAATTGCTGCGGCTGTTCAAGGTGTCGCCGTCGTTGCTCCCGGAGGTGCGGGACACGGCCGGCGAATACGGCACCGCCGCCGCCGGGCATCTCGGCAGTAAGATAGCTATTCTGGCCGTCGCCGGCGACCAGCAAGCCGCGCTCGTCGGCCAGGCCTGCCTGCAGCCGGGAATGGTCAAGGCGACCTATGGAACCGGCGGATTCATCCTGCTCAATACCGGGCCGACGCCCGTCCGCTCGCGGCATCGGCTGGTGACGACCATCGCCTACCAATGGCAAGGCACGCGGCACTACGCTCTGGAAGGATCGATCTTCGTCGTCGGCGCGGCGGTCAAATGGCTGCGCGACGCGCTCGGCATCATCGCCTCGTCGGCCAACGCGGGCGAACTCGCAGCGCAAGCCGATCCTGAGCAGCCGATCTATTTCGTGCCGGCGTTTTCCGGTCTCGGCGCGCCGTACTGGAACCCCAGCGCGCGTGGCACCATCACCGGCCTGACGCTCGGGACAACGCGCAAGGAATTGGCGCGAGCGGTGCTCGAAAGCGTCGGCTATCAGACCCGCGATCTGCTGCAGGCCATGTATGCGGACGCCGGCGAGCTGGGAGCGCGGGGATCGAAGCCTGTCATCCGCGTCGATGGCGGCATGTCCGCGAGCGACTGGACCATGCAATTTCTTGCCGACGTGCTCGACGTTCAGGTCGACCGCCCGACGATTCGCGAGACGACCGCGCTTGGCGTCGCTCTTCTGGCCGGCTGGCAAGCCGGCGTGTACTCGGCGCCGGACAGCTTTTCCCGGACCTGGCGCCTCGATCGCACCTTTCGGCCGGCGATGTCCGATTCCGACCGGCGCCATCGCTGCGAGGGCTGGCGCGATGCGATGGCGCGCACCCTGTTGGGATCGGCACAATTGTGAGACAAGCCCGCATCGGGGCTGCGACCATGCGAAATTTATCCAGCGCGTTCGCGCCCTGCACGCACGCTCAAGCGCCGATCTGAGCTGACGGCGTTGAACGTGAAATGGCAATTTCCTCCTCGTTCATATCGACCGGAACATCGGCAAACAACGGCGTGCTCAGATAGCGTTCGCCGGTATCCGGCAGCATGCAAAGCACGGTCGCACCCTTCGGCGCCTCGGCGCAAACGCGCAGGGCGCCGGCAAAGGTTCCGCCCGCGGTAATGCCGACAAAAATCCCTTCCTTCTGCGCCAGATCGCGACTGCAGCGCAGCGCGTCGGCATTTGCGATCGGGAGGATGCGGTGGATGACCTTCATGTCCACGGCGTCCGCAGTCAGCTTCGGAATGAAATCGGGAGTCCAGCCTTGCATCGGGTGGGGTTTGAAGGCCGGATGGGCTGCCGCGGCTGAACCGTCGAGGTTGCGTTGCTGGGGGATGCCGCTTTCGAGCAATGGCGCGTCCTGCGGCTCGCAGACGACGATCTTGGTGTCCGGCCTCTCCTTCGCCAACACGCGGGCGACGCCCTTGAGCGTGCCGCCGGTGCCGTAGCCGGTGACCCAGTAATCCAGCCGCTCGCCGGCAAAATCCGATATGATTTCGCGTGCGGTGGTGCGCGAGTGTATGTCGGGATTGGCTTCGTTTTCGAACTGGCGGGTCAGGAACCAGCCATGGGTTTTGGCAAGCTCCGCGGCCTTCACCACCATGCCCACGGCCCGTTGCGCTGCCGGCGTGAGCACCACCTTGGCGCCGAGAAACCGCATCAGCTTGCGCCGCTCGACGCTGAACGTCTCGGCCATCGTCAGCACCAGCGGATAGCCCTTCTGGGCGCACACCATCGCCAGCCCGATACCGGTGTTGCCGCTGGTGGCCTCGATGACCGTCTGCCCCGGCTTGAGCTCGCCGGAGCGCTCGGCTGCTTCGATGACGCCAAGCGCCAGACGGTCCTTGACCGAGCCGAGCGGATTGAATGCCTCGATCTTGACGTAGAGATTCGCATCCGGAGGCGCCAGCCGATTGATCCTCACCACAGGAGTGTTGCCGACCGTTTCGAGGATATTTTGAAACTTGCGCGCCATCCTTCGCTCCTGCCGCTGCGGTGCTGCGGATCACCTTATATCCGCGAACCTCCCAGGAAAACGGCAATTGGACAATCCGGAACGAAATTGCGCCATCGTCCTCGACGGTTCGCGCCCGCCGATCGGAATCAAACGATGCTCGCCGTGCAGGCAGGCTTACGATTCGCCGGCCTCGGCCGTTCGACCAGGGCGAACGATTGTAACCGTACACGGCGCCTCGGCGGCCACTTTGGCGGAAACACTCCCGAGCAGATTGCGCAGCAGGGAGTTTTGCCGCGCCCCGATCAATACCTGATCGATCGGGTTGGCTTGGACGAATTCGAGGATCGCATTTGCCGGATCGACTGCTTCGAGCACGTGCACCGTCAGACGGTGATCTTCGAGCTTCAGAGGCTCGGCCCAGTGCTTCAGCGCAACGAGACGATCGACCCGCTTGTTGTGGCCCTGTTCGTCCAGCGTGAAATCGAGCGTAATCATGCCGAGCTTGAAGACGTTGAGGCAAGCAAGTCGCGCGGAAGGCAACGTCGTGAGAATGCGTTCCGCGGCAACGCGGAGCGCATCGTTGAGCTGCGGTGATCCTTCCGTCAGATCGACGGCGACCGCGACAATTGGGGCGGAAGAGATCTGCCGCGCCAGCGCCGGCAAAGTGATCGATCTCGTGATGTCCTTGTTGAAGCGCCGCCGCAGGACCGTGCCCAGTGGATCGCGTTCCAGTCGCTCGGATCTCTTGGTAAGTTTGACTTGGTCCGGATGGCTCAAGTCGAAAGCAAGTTGCGCCGCGGTCGGATAACGCCATGCCGGTTCGATCTCGATGCAACGCAAGACCACCTCTTGCAGCCACGGCGGATAGTCGGGCTTCAATCGGCGCGGAGGAGCCGGATCGCGCCAGAGCCGACGGCGCATTCCATACATCGTCTCGCTTTGGCCGAAGGGACGTACACCCGTAGAAAAGAAATATAGCAGCACACCTAGAGCAAACAGATCGCTTCTCGGATCGTTGCGAATGGCGAGCAATTGCTCGGGCGACATGTACGGAGCGGTGCCGAAAGGCACGCGAAATTCCTCCTGCATCAGATCGGGAAGCTGGTCGTGATGCGACAGCCCGAAATCGAGCAGGACTCCCTCCCCGGTCGGCCGAAACATGATATTGCTTGGTTTGACGTCGAGGTGAATCACATGCTGCCGATGCAAGTCATCCAATGCGGCGGCGATTTTCAAGCCGATGTGGGCAACGTCCGCATAGGGCAATGGGAGCTGGGGGAGCCGCTGGAATAGCGTCGGTCCAGGGATGCGCTCCACAACGATGTAGGGCTGCACCGCAAAATCGCCGGCGGCAATGAACTTCGGCACGTGGACGCCGGACAAACGCGGCAAGATCATCTGCTCCATCTCGAAGCTGACGATCGCCGCCGGGTCCTCGCCTTCCGCAATCCTCGGCACCTTCATCAGCATGGGCATCGTCGTGCCCGGCCGCGAGACGCGCCAAAGCGTCGCCATGCCTCCCTGATGGAGGCATTCCTCGATCCGGAAGCCGTCGATCGTCGCGCCAAGATCGAGAAACGGTTTGACCATGCTTACGCGCCCACCAACAACCGGTCGGCGAACCAGGTCGGTAGGCCGTTTTTCCGAATTCTTGTAGCCGCTTCTTCCACATCGTACGGCGCGCGGCAGTAGGTCAGTTCGCGCTTTTCTGTATCCAGCATGGCATAGGAAGCAGCCGGATTTCCGTCGCGGGGCTGCCCCACCGAGCCGAGCACCGCCAGCCACCGCCGGCCGGGGCCGGCGAGCAATTGGATGGTCGCGCCCGTGTTGGGCGTGAACGCCGTAAGTTTGCCGGCTGCCGACATGCTGTAGAGCGCCGGCCGGTGAACGTGACCGCAAATGGTGATTTGTGCCGAGGTGGCAATGATGCTTTGGGCGGCAGCGTCAATATTTGTCACATATCGCCAGCTTTTTGGACTGCTTGCTTCGGCATGGACGTACAGGCGGTCATCGTCGTTCAGCGTGAGCGGCAACCGTTCGAGAAATCGTCGCTCTGCCACTCCGAGCCGGCCGCGCGTCCACTCCATGACGATTTTGGCCTCGACACTCAGCTGTTCGCGCGGGTTGCTGACCGCACTGTCGTGATTGCCGAGCACGGCCCTTGCACCTTTTTCGACAAGGTTCATGACGGTGGTGATCGTCCACTCCGGGTCGGCGCCATAGCCGACATAGTCGCCGAGCAACACAATTTGCTCTGCGCCAAGATCGGACGCCTGCGCAAGACATGCGCTGAACGCCTGTCGATTGGCGTGGATGTCTGAGAACATCGCAATGAGCACAGCTGAACTCCAATGAATAGAATTTGATCCAATGGGGTCGCTGGGCGTTGATCTTGGTCAAAAGGCACGGTCGCGCAAGCCGGAGCAGGCCGCATCAAGCCGGCGCCGTCCGGCGCTTTAGTTGCGTGCCGCCGCGAAGGCGTTTGAGGAAGCTGGCGCTCCGGCGGTCGCGATTCTCGGACCGATGTCGTTCATTCTCGCCAGAATATCCTTGATCGG
Source organism: Xanthobacteraceae bacterium (assembly GCA_049512975.1). Taxonomy (GTDB): domain Bacteria; phylum Pseudomonadota; class Alphaproteobacteria; order Rhizobiales; family Xanthobacteraceae; genus BOG-931. The sequence continues at coordinate 7,247 of JBEKWO010000066.1, forward strand.
GTTGTCGGCCCAGGCATGGGTCACAAAATTGCGGTGCGAGACGTCGCCGGCGGGCAGGAACGAGACCATGCCCTGAAGATGATTGTGCCTGAGCTCCGAACCATACGGCACCGATCGTTCGCGCAGCAGGCGCTCGAGATCGGCATTGTGGTGCGCCGTGTGCGGCGTGTAGGAACTCACAAAGAAGGCCGATCTGTTGTCGGCGATCCAGTCTGCGAACCTGTCGATCCCGGCGTAGAGCGCGTCGAGCAGGACCAGGCCGCGGATGCGCGACCGCACGCCGCCCCGATCCAATACGGACAAGGTCGGCCCAAAGCCGCCGCTATAGGCGACGATCACGATCGGCATGTTGGCGAATGCGGCCGCGCTGCGCGGATCGCCGTAGAGGTGCGCGAGCTTGACGGCTGCTTCGTCGAGGAAGCGTTTAAATCCATTGGGCTCCCAGAACTTGCCGGCGCTCGAATCGGCGGCATTGACGGCAAACTGCGGCGCCACCAGCACCGCATTAATTCCCGCCGCCGTGATCTGCGCCGGCACCTGCTGGCGGTCACGCACGTCGCGGGCCAGATTGGCGCCGTGACCGTGAAAGTACACGACGATGACGGCTGGGCGTTTGGGGTCGAAGTCCGGAGGAACGTGAAGCAATACGCGGTTGTCGCTGAACGTCTCCGATTCCCAGAAGACGCGACCGCGGAAATTGACGTGGCCGCGATGGCCCGGTTCGCCCGCATTCAGGAACGGCCGGTTCGATCCGGGTACGCGACCGTGATAGGGAAACGGCGCCGTTTGGAAGTCGACCAAGCTCGTCTTAGCCCCAATGTTGGATGGGACGCGCGACGGCATGGTCTCGGTGGCCGAATGGAAGGTCGCAATTTCCGGCGCATCGCTTTCGAGCGCAGCCAAACGAACCGGCGGCTTCAAATTCGTTTCGGCGGCCGAGTGTTTCGTGGGCATCTGGCCCCGGTCGGCCACCCGCGTCGCTTCGAAGAACTTCCATTCGCGGGCGACGATACTGGCGGCGGTTTCGGCGACCTCGACCTTGGGCGTTTTGGCAGAGCCGGGCGCACTCGGCCGGTCGACGGCGCGTGCAAGATTTCTGCCCGTCGTGCCCGGACCTTGGTCGAGGCGCGCGTAGTTTGAGGTGCTGATCGGGTCCGATTTTGCGATGCCGCGACCGGAATCGACTGCGGTCGTCACCGTGTATGCGGCGGCCGCAGCGGGAGCGGCCAAAACGGAGGAGCGGAATTCATTGTAGATGAGCCAGCACCAGCCTGCCGAGCCGACAAGAAACAGCGCAGCGGAAATTGAGAACAGATGGTGCTCCAGTATGCTTGCGAGCACACCGGTTCGCCGTGCCGCCCGCCGGCCGGGCTCAACGCGACCGCGGCCGCCTTCGATGTGGCCGCGCGCAGGAGCCACGCGCGCGCCCGGTTCAGATCGCCGCCGAAGCTTTGGATCTAGGTTGGAATAGCGCGCGCGCTGAACCGCAGCCGCAACTGCGGCCGGTCTGCGAAACGCCTGCGGCGCTGGTCCTCGGCCCGGATTCAGCACTTTTCCCCCACCCCACGAGTGCACAGCTTCGGCGAGGACTATGTCCCCATTTTGACGTTTAGCGGCTCGCCTTTGCACCGGGAGTCGAACAAAACGAGAAAATCCCCCTCAATCGGCAGCCAAGCGACCCCGTTGTCTCGCTCTCCACCCGCTTTCGATGCGATTTCGGCGGTCCGGCCGCGGCTCGCGTCCTGTTCGGGGCTCGGGTGTCTGTGCTTGGAAGATATCGATCCGTTGGTAAAGGCGGCGCTAATTCGGTTTCGCTGGTCTTGGCTGCGGTCCTCTGCGCCAGCAGCAGGTTGGATTCATTCTTCCGCCATCGATATCCAACCCCGAAGTCGATCGGGATTGCATTGCCCTTGCGGTACAGCTCCCCCAAGCGGGATTGATAGGCGTGTCCGAAGATGGCGATGGGACCGATATAGCGGCCGAACGGCTGCAGCCGCCATTTTTTCGGATCGAAATAAGCCAGCGGGATACCGCTGTCGTCCTGCAGGATCATGGCGCTGTGGTCGAGCAGGAAATCGCGCACCTTGCTGAAGCCGCCGCCGTGCAGGAGGTAGGATGCGCTCTTGATGAGGCTGTTGGCGTCGCCGAGCTTGGCGCAGAACGCCAGAAACCCGCTCCGCCTCACGCTGTCGTCGGCGAGATTGGTGCTGAAATAATAAAGCGTCTGGTTGGGTCCGGCGCTCTCTGAAAAAACGATTTTTACCCCTTTGGCGGCGCTGCGAGCGGCACGCTCTGCAGCTTTGGCACGAGCGCCCGCGGCAGGGTTCTTGGCGGCGTCTGGCGCGGCCGCCTCGATCGGAGCCTGGAAATTTCCGTCCTCGTCGAGGCTCACGAAACTCACATCGTGGATGGTCTTGCCGGTCCGCGCCAGAAACACGTAGAGGATCGGCAGCGTCCCGTAGACCGGCCCCTCGTGCAATTGCGTCTTCATGTTCTTGGTGATGAAGAAGCTGAAGCTGAGCAGCGATCCCAACGAACTCTGGAGATTTCGCAGCGTCCACTCGACGGTCGGGTGCGACAGTGCGGTCAATGGCGGAATCTCGCCCACCGGCTCGAGACCGGCCAAGACGTAGGTCGAGGCGGTCGGGAAGAACGAAGTGGCGTAGAGAAAATCCGGACCACTGAACATATACAGCAGGGTCTCATGCTTATCGATCAGCCGCTCCTGGGAAAATGCGCGGATCTTGGAAAGATTGGCGCTGTCCTCGCGTCCGAAAATGGTATCGAAATAGCGCGCGTGCCGCTGCCAGAGGGGACCCTTGGCCAGCTCCGCGAGAGGAGAATCCGGCGCCGGCGGCAGCCCGGCGAGAAATCGCGCGGTATCGTCGGCTGTCGCTGTCTCAGCGCTCCGCGCGGGCGCCGCCGCCAGGGCCAGCAGGGCGGCCACAAGGGCAGCCGCCATCATCTTGGGCAGGGTCATCGCTGTCAGGCCACGGTTTGCGAGGCGTCCGAGGAGGGAACATCCGATAGCAGGCGGGACGTATAATAAATGATAAGCCCGGCCGACATCATGGCGAAGCCGGCGAGAGACTGCAGCGGCCGGTTGACCACAAGATAATACATCATGAAAAGCGTGACGCTGAGAAAAATGAGCGGCGTCACCGGGTAGCCCCAGGCGCGATAGGGCCGCGCCAGCTTGGGGTGAGTGATTCGCATCTTGATGACGCCCAGAACGGCGAAAAACGAACAGAAGGTGAGGCTGAACTGGATGAAGTCCAGCACCGCTTCGAAGCTCTGGGTCAACAGCAGCAGGTTGGAGACCAGGAGCTGGAAAATGATGGCGACGGCGGGCGCGTCTTGCTTCGACTTGCGCGCGAAGATGCGCAGCAGGGACATGTCTTCGCCCATCGTCATGGTCACGCGCGGGCCGATCCAAGTCATGGCGCTGATGGAGGATACGAGCCCGAGGCAGATCAGCGCGCCGACGATGCGCCCGCCGATCTCGCCAAACAGGTGCTTGCCGGCGACGATGGCAACGTCGAGCTGGCCGGCCAATTCGTGCATCGGCGTGGTGACCAGAAACACGGCATTGAGGCCGACATAGAGCGCGATGACGATCGCGGTTCCTACGAACAGCGCGCGCGGCAAATTGCGGGTGGGGTCGCGCAATTCGCCGACGATATAGGTCGCCGCGTTCCAGCCGGAATAGGAGTACATCACGAACACGAGGCTGATGGCGAACGGCGCCCCGGCGATGTAGCCGAGGTCGACGGTGCTTGGCGCGAACGAAATCGCGTGCCAATCGCCGTAGCCAAAGCCGGCGACGATGAATACGACAATCAGGACAAGCTTCAGAGCCGTCCAGGCGTTGTGGTAGGCGCCGCGAAACCATAGGCCGCCCATATGCACGAGCGCGGCAAGCCAGATTACGCCCAGTCCGAGCGCCAGCGGCGGCGCTCCCGGCATGATTGATTTGAAATAAACGCCGAACGCCATGGCGGCAAGCGCGATCGGTGCCGCGAAACCGACGGTTGCCGACAACCAGCCGGCCACGAAGCCAAAGGCCGGATGATAGATCTGCCGCAGAAAGTTGTATTCCCCGCTCGAGCGGGGAAACATCGTGGCTAGTTCCGCATAGCAGAACGCTCCGCATATCGCCACGATTCCGCCGACGATCCACAGCAACAGCAGCGAAAATCCGGACCTTATGTCATTGACCTGAAATCCGAGGCTGGTGAAGACGCCGACGCCCACCATGTCGGCAACGACAATCGCCGTCGCGGTGACCCATGACACCGTGCCGGCGGACTGGCCGCCCGAAGTGGAATCGGTCATGAAATGATCTGCTTCGCCCTGCACGGCGGCATTACAGGGCGCAACCGTTTAAAATTCAAGAAGCGTTTTACTTTTCTGCGCTCAAACTCGCCGGGTTGCGGCGTTTTCGATCTGTTATTGAGCGGTCATGGGCAGAAATTCGGAGGCGCGAATCTCCTCTGCGTGTTTGGGTCGCAGGAATCGCGCGGACCGTTTACAACAGTCGCTGTGCCGACGCGGAACCGGAGGATTTAGTGGTCACGCCCACCAATGTCGCCGCGTACAGTAACGCTCTGGTCGTCCTCGGTACCGCCGGAGTCGTGGTTCCGATGGTACGGCGATGGGGATTGAGCTCGGTCCTGGGCTACCTCGGGGCCGGCGCCGTTTTGGGCCCGTTTGGGCTCGGCTCGATCGGCAATGCGTTCCCGGGACTGTCGTGGTTCACGATCAGCGACGCCCAGAACGTAGCGGGCATCGCCCAGCTAGGGATTGTGTTTCTGCTTTTTCTGGTCGGTCTCGAGCTGTCGTTTCCCAGGTTGTCGGCGATGCGCCGTCTGGTCGTTGGCCTGGGCGGTTCGCAGGTCCTCCTCACCAGTGCGGTGATCGCCGGCGCCGCCGTGGTGGCGGGCAAGAATCCACCGGAAGCGATCGTGCTCGGGGCGAGCCTGTCGCTATCCTCGACTGCAATCGTACTCGAGCTTCTCTCCAATCAAGAGCGCCTGACAACCAGTGTTGGGCGCGCGAGCTTTTCCATCCTGCTCGCTCAGGATCTCGCGGTCATCCCCATTTTGTTGTTCGTCTCCATCCTGGCTGCAAGGTCCAGCGGGTCGGTTCTCGCCAGTCTTGCCAGCGCGCTGTTGCAAGCAGCGGCCGCCGTCATCGTCATCGTCATCTTCGGTCGCGTGCTGCTGCGACCGCTGTTTCGGCTGGTTGCGACCGCAGGCTCCAGCGAACTGTTCATTGCGGCCGTGCTGTTCGTAATCGTGGCGGCGGGCGTGATCGCCGGTCAGGCCGGCCTGTCGATGGCGCTCGGAGCCTTCCTTGCCGGCTTGCTGCTCGCCGAGACGGAATACCGCAAGGCGATCGAAACGACAGTCGCGCCATTCAAGGGCTTATTGCTCGGCATTTTCTTCTTTACCGTGGGAATGAATGTCGACTTCCGCGAGCTGTTGCGCGAGCCGCTTTGGCTGCTTGGCGGCGTTGTCAGTCTGATCACCGTCAAATCGCTGCTCACGATCGGTCTTGGCCGGCTGTTCCGTCTATCGTGGCCGGTCGCGACCGAGACCGGTCTGCTGCTCGGTCCGGGCGGGGAATTTGCCTTCGTCGGCATCGGCATGGCGTCGGCTACGGGTCTGATTGAAGCACCGCTCGCGAGCTTTACGCTCGCTGTGACTTCGGTCACCATGGCGCTGACGCCGCTGCTTTCATTCGCCGCGCGGTCTCTCACGGCGCGGCTCGCCTCGGAGAAAGCCGTCGATCCGGATCTGGTCGCCCGGCCTGCGGGCGGGCAGCAGCACGCAATCGTGGTCGGCTATGGCCGCGTCGGCAAGGTCGTGTGCGCGCTGCTGCGGGAGCATGGCGTCCCCTATATCGCCGCCGACTCCGATGCCCCGACCGTGACTCGCGACCGTCGCAACGGTCACGATGTTTATTATGGCGACGCCGCCGATCCGCGTTTCCTCGAAACTTGCGGCCTCGCCCAGGCGGCCGGCGTTATCATCACCATCCACTCCGTGAGCGTCATCGACGAGGTCGTCGAACACGTCCGTGCCATGCGGCCGGACGTTCTCATCGTCTCGCGCGCGCGCGATGCCGACCACGCCCGTCATCTCTATGGCCTCGGCGCTACCGACGCCGTACCGGAGACAATCGAGGCGAGCCTCCAGCTCTCTGAGGCAGCCCTGGTTGGGCTCGGCATCGCCACCGGGCGGGCGATCGCCTCGATCCACGAGAAGCGCGACGAGATTCGGCGGGCCCTGCAGGAGGCGGCGCGGGAAGCCGGGCGCGAGGAAATTCATTCGGTGAAGGCCAAGACCCAAAAGAGCCAGGGTGCGGCCTAGCGGTCGTGCATCACACCGCGCCGTGGGCGGCGATGCGTCAGTGCCGTTGCGCCCTGCCGCCAAGGTCAAACATGACCGGCAACGCAGCAGGCCGCGGGGTCGCGAGCCGCAACGGCGCACGACGCACGTCTGCGAGCGTGTGCAGGAAATCGGCGAACCAATTCTGCACCGAGGAGGTGCGCAGCGTGGCCATCATCGAGTGCCAGCGTTCGCGACGCTCCTCGACGCTCATGGCGAGGGCGGTCGCGATTTGCCGCGCGGTGCCATCGATATCGTGGGGGTTGACCATGAGCGCAGCGTCAAGCTGCCTGGCCGCGCCAGCAAACGAGGACAGCACCAGCACGCCCGGATCGAAGGGGTTCTGTGCCGCGACGTATTCCTTGGCGACCAGATTCATGCCGTCATGCAACGGCGTCACCAAACCGACCCGGGCGACGCGGTAGAAGCCGGCAAGCGTCAGCTGCGAGAAGCTTTTGTTAAGGTAGCGGATGGGGCTCCAATCGACCTCGCCATGGCGGCCGTTGATCTCGCTGATCAAGGCGGCGAGCTCGGCCTTGAGTTCGTGGTAGGCGCGGATGTTGCCGCGCGTCGGCACCGCCACCTGCAACAGCGCAACGGCGCGCTTCCATTGCGGCCCGAGCTCGAGCATGCGGTCGAACGCCCGCATTCTATTATCGAGGCCTTTCGAATAGTCCAGGCGGTCAACGCCGAGAACCAGCTTGGCGCCTTGCAGGCTCGCTCGCAGACGCGAAACTTCGGGACGAGTGGAGGCCTTGACCGCCCGAGCGGTGAAATCCTCGACATCGATACCGATCGGGAAAGTCGCCAGATGAGTCATTCCCGATGATGAGGCGACAGTTCCGTCAAAAACCGTCAGTCCCAGCTCGAACTGGAGATAGTCTTCGAAATTCTGCCGATCGTCATCGGTTTGGAAGCCGATGAGATCGTAGGAGAGCATCGCCCGGACGAGTTCGGCGTGGTGAGGAACCGCGGCCATGATGCGGCGGTCGGCCCACGGCGTGTGCAAAAAGAAACCGATCGGCCGGCCGATCTGCAGCCGGCGCATCTCGGCGCCTAGGGCGAGGAAGTGGTAATCGTGGATCCAAAAGATCGCTTCCGGTCCGCTGAAACGCAACAGCGCCCGTGCCATGAAGGCGTTGACCTCGCGATATGAGGCGTATTCCTCAGCCGTCACGCGGATGAGATCGGGACGCGAATGCAGCGCTGGCCACAAAGCCGAATTGGCGAAACCCTCATAAAAGCCGTGATAGTGTTTCGCCGGCATGTCGACCATTGCCAGGGCGCCGGTGCCGAGCGCCTCGATCCGGGCAAGGGAGTCCTTTGTGTGCGCCGCATCGGCGGTCTGACCGCTCGAACCAACCCAGATCGCGCCGGAGTCCTTGACCATGGGGATCAGCGCTGTCGCCAATCCTCCGGCCACCGGCTCATCGGATTTTGCCCGCGCGACGCGGTTGGAAGCGACGATGACGGTCACGGATGGTCCTCCAGGTACCGTGCCGCAACAACCGTTGCGGTTATGGTTTGGTTCCATTCTTTCGTTTCATTCATCTTGCAAGGCGGCGCCGCCGAACGACCATTCACCGCTTGAAAATCGTGGAATTGGTATTTGCTTCGGGAGACCGGGGTGGCGCCAAGATTGCTCAGGCTTGCGCGTAAGCCGTGGTCGAAAGCAGGCTGACTTCCGCGTGCCGAGAATCAAGTCGGGTATGCTGGACGATGATCGGCACGACGGACTCGAAAACCGATGAATAGTCGGTGTCGCGGGGCACGGCCGCGGGATCTTTGAGATCGTTGAAGCGCAAATGCAGCGGCCGCCGCGGCGGCACCGTAACGCGGTAGGGGCCAATCGGCTCACGGTCGGCGAAGAAGATGGTGATATTGACGTGCGCTGCCTGGTCGCCGGCGTTGAGGATGCATGCAGTCTCGTGAGAGATCAGGGTGCGATCGGAAAACGAGCTTTGCGAAGGGATGTATCCTTCGGCAATGGCCCAACGCTTGCAGCCGATCGGCTCCATGATCACCTCTTCGCAGCGCGATTGCCGGCGCCGTTTTTCAGCGCATGAGGCAAAGAAAACGCCAAAGGATGCGCCCTGGTTCCATCGCGGGAACTTTCCCGCCGGTCGAGGCTTATCCTGACTGGGGGTGCTTGCGCAGGCCGCAAGCAATGGCGAAACCAATTGATTGCGGATAGCGCAATGCGCGCCCTTACCGTCGCGCCGGGTACGGCCAATTCAGCCCAAGTAGAGGACGTTGCCGACCCACCTCTATCGGACGGCGCCGTTCTGGTGCGCGCCGTGGCACTTGGGGTCTGCGGCACCGACCGCGAAATCGTATCCGGACGTTACGGTTGGGCTCCGCCTGGCCAGCGGCGGCTGGTGATCGGGCATGAATCGCTCGGCATCGTGCAGGAGGCGCCCGCCGATTGCGGCGTCAACGCCGGCGATCTCGTCGTCGGCATCGTGCGCCGGCCCGATCCCGTTCCCTGTGCCGCCTGCGGCGTCGGCGAGTGGGACATGTGCCGCAATGGCCTTTACACCGAACGCGGCATCAAGGAGCGGAACGGCTTTGGTGCCGAGCTTTTCCGGGTCGAACCTGATTTTCTTGTCAAAGTCGATCCGTCACTCGGCATTGCCGGCGTACTGCTCGAACCGACCAGCGTGGTCGCCAAGGCCTGGGATCACACCGAGCGCATCGGTCAGCGTTCGCGATCATGGCAACCAAAAACGCTTCTGATCACCGGCGCCGGTCCGGTCGGCCTGCTGGCGGCCCTGATCGGGGCGCAGCGCGGCCTCGAGGTCCACGTGCTCGACCACAACGACAATCTCAAGAAGCGAGAATTGGTGCGCCAACTCGGCGGCACATACCATAGCGAGGATCTCGCTTACCTGCGCTTGAAACCCGATATCCTGATGGAGTGCACCGGGGCGCCGATCGTGGTGCGCGACGTTCTCGGTCGTACCGCATCCGCCGGCATCGTCTGCCTGGTCGGCGTCACGGCGTCCGGCCATGACTTTGCCATCGACATCGGAGCGCTCAATCGCACCATGGTGCTTGACAACGACACGGTGTTCGGCACGGTGAACGCGAACCGCAGACATTATGAATTGGCGAACGAGGCGCTGCAGTTGGCGGACAAGGCCTGGCTCCACCGGCTGATCACACGGCGCGAGCCGGTCGAACAGTGGACGCAAGCCTTCGAACGGCTTGCCGACGACATCAAAGTCATCGTCGATTTTTCCTAATCTCATGGCCGCGCGCATCGAAGATTACGCGATGATCGGCGATTGTAGAACCGCCGCGCTGGTGTCCCGCGACGGCTCAATCGACTGGTTCTGCTGCCCGCGGTTCGATTCGGAGGCGTGCTTTGCTGCCTTGCTCGGCACCCGCGAGCACGGCCGCTGGTCGATCGCGTCGCGCGCGGAAGCCCGGGTCACGCGTCGCTATCGGCCGAATACTTTGGTGCTCGAGACCCATTTCGAGACCGGAGACGGCGCGGCGGCGCTGATCGACTTCATGCCGCCGGGTGGCCGGCATTCGACCATCATACGCCTTGTGGTCGGGACGCGCGGCAAGGTGGCGATGCGCACCGAGCTGATCCTGCGGTTCGGCTACGGTGCGATTGTACCCTGGGTGACGCGTCTCGAAGACGGCGCGCTGCGGGCTATCGCCGGACCGGACATGGTGGTGCTGCGCACGCCCGTGCATTTGCGCGGCGCCGATATGACGACGGTCGGTGAGTTCACCATCAACGTTGACGATGCGATTCCCTTTGTCTTGAGCTATTTGCCTTCCCACCAGCCGTTGGAGCAACCGCTCGACCCGACAACGGCACTGGCGCAGACCGAGACTTTTTGGCGGGATTGGTCGGCAAAATGCCGGCCCGCCGGACCATGGTCGGATGCCGTGTTGCGCTCGGTGATCACGCTCAAGGCGCTCACTTATGCGCCGACAGGCGGCATGGTCGCGGCTCCGACCACCTCGCTTCCGGAGCAACTCGGCGGCGAGCGCAATTGGGATTACCGCTTCTGTTGGCTGCGCGACGCCACGCTGGTTCTGCTCGGCGCCATGACTGCCGGCTATCACGAGGAGGCGCAGGCTTGGCGTGATTGGCTATTGCGCGCGGTGGCGGGCAGTCCCGATCAGTTGCAGATCATGTACGGTATCGCCGGCGAGCGGCGCTTGACCGAATGGGCCGCGCCGTGGCTGCCCGGCTATGAAAATTCCGCGCCGGTGCGCATCGGCAATGCGGCGCACAGCCAACTGCAGCTCGACGTCTTCGGCGAAATCATGGACGTCCATCATCAGGCGCGCCGCAGCGGGCTATCGACCGACGATTCGGGATGGGCCGTGCAGCTTGCGTTCCTCGATCACCTCAAGAAGATCTGGAACGAGGCGGACCAGGGCATCTGGGAAGTTCGCGGCGCGCCGCGGCATTTCACCCATTCCAAGATCATGGCGTGGGTCGCGTTCGATCGCTCGATCAAGAGCGCGGAAACGTTCGGGCTCGAAGGGCCGCTCGACGAATGGCGAAAGCTCCGGGAGCAGATTTTCGACGAGGTTTGCGCGAATGGTTTCGACGAAAAGCTCGGCAGCTTCGTGCAGTCCTATGGGTCGAAACAGCTCGACGCCAGCCTGTTGCTCATCCCTTGCGTCGGGTTCCTGCCAGTGTCCGATCCGCGCGTCAAGGGTACCGTGGCGGCCATCGAACGCCGCTTGCTGCGCGATGGTTTTGTGATGCGCTACGACACGGCAGCCAGCGATGATGGTCTGCCGGCCGGCGAGGGCGTGTTCCTGGCCTGCAGCTTCTGGCTCGCCGATGTCTACATTCTGCAGGACCGCGCCACCGATGCTGAGCGGCTGTTTCGCAAGCTCATCGGGCTGTGCAACGATGTCGGCCTGCTCAGCGAGGAATACGATCCGCGCGCCAAGCGACTCGTCGGCAATTTCCCGCAGGCCTTCTCCCATGTGGCGCTGGTCAACTGCGCCTATAACCTGACGCGCGCGACCAAGCCGGTCGAGCAGCGCGCGCAGGCCGAGTATACGTCGCCGCAAGAGGCCCCGGCGGATCGATGAATTCG
>JBEKWO010000067.1:0-18587 GCA_049512975.1 Xanthobacteraceae bacterium
GGCCGCCGTCAATATCTCCCGCCACTCGTTCCACGGCGACTGGAACTACACGATCTCGCCCTGCCAAAAGCCTCGAGGTCGCCGCCGGGTCACAAAATGATCGACTTATTTATGGACAGGCCCTAAGTTCCCTAAGCAACTGTCCTAAATTGCCAGTAGAATGGTCGTTCGGTGCGCACAATTCTGGACGGGGGGATCTTTAGCGTGATTACCCCATGCAGAAATTGTTGGCACGTTTTGTGATGGACGAATCCGCTGCAACAGCGATTGAGTATGCGCTGATCGTCGCGGCTATGTCGGTTGTGATAGGCGCCGTCTTGCAGCGCATCGGGGTTACATTGGACAGCGTATTCAGGACGCTTCAGCAAGACACTATTATCATAATTGATGGTGCCTAGGGCCGCCTCAGTTGGCGGCCTCAGCAAGCGTAGCCCGGATTGAGCGCGTAGGGCGGATTAGCCCAACGGGCCCGCGCAATGCGCGGCCCGATGGCAGGCTCCGGCGTAATCCGCCATCTGGTAAGGTTCGCAAGCCGAAGGCGAGCCATCTTCGATCCATGCGGCGGATTAGGCTGCGCTAATCCGCCCTACGGGCCTATGGGCCTTCCGCCCGCGCGGTCCGGTCGGATTATTTCAGCGTCCGAAACGAATTGAGGAACACCTCCACGTCGGGCGTCAATCCGGTGCCTTTGCCGCCGCTGAACACGGCTTGATAAAGCCGGTCGTTGATCCACAACAGCCGCTGGCGAACCACGCCGTCGGCAACGTCGATGATGATCTCGCGGCCCTGGACGCCGCTCTGCTGGATGGTCTTCTGGCTGCGCAGCTTGCCCTTGGTGGCGTTCAGCGAACCCTGGATGCTGGCGTTGTAGTCGTGCACCACGCTCTGGGAATAGATGATCAGCCCGATGCGTTTCCAGCCGTCCTTGTTCTCGAATGACCATACGTACTGATCGTAAGGGACGCCAGCCGTGGTCGTGGACGTGGTTTTCTCCAGCGTGGGCGCGGCGGGAAACTCGGCGGTGAAATTCCATTCCTTGCTGGTGAATGTGAAGGCGCTGGCGCCGCTCGCCGCCACCAAGCAAACAACCACGATGCCGATCAAACGGCTGAGATAGTGCGTCATTGCCGCCCCCAATCACCAATCCCAATCACACCCTATGGCTTACTCTTATCCTTTTTTAAGCGCTTCGGGGATGTGTCGCCCAGCTTTGCGGCAGGGCTGCGTCTCCGGTCTGGGGACTTTTGTCTTGACAACCGTCCCTCCTTCCGTTACATTCAGCGAATCTTGCCCACCAAAGGACGTCAGCCGGGTGACGCCGGTTGACGGGGCAAGAGCGGTTCCCGCGGGCAGGGGCTCGTCACCTCCGCCCCCGGGCGGCTAACGGGAAAACGCCCGGCCGGCATGATGACCGGTCTGCGACTTTGTCGCTGGACTGGGACAGGGGACGGCGGGTAACGCCCGCCGACAACCACGTCCCAGGAAGCGCGTTCTGGAGCTGAGTTGCGGCGTTGGCTCGCTGCAACAAGTACCGCGGTGGAACGCCGTCAGGCGAGCGCGCTGCGTTCAGCGCGAGCCGCGCCCGAAGCAGATGGTTTGCGCAGACTGCGTAAACTTGTCTGCGGTGCGGACCATCGGAAGACATGCGCCTGGCGGCGTTCTGCTTCCTTTATTTCTTTGCTTTGTAGCCCGGGTTGAAGCGCAGCGAACTCCGGGAGCGGCATCTAAGCCGCACGTTCGTCCCCGGATTACGTTTCACTCCATCCGGGCTACGTGCGCCGAGCACGATCGAGCCGAAGGCCGGTCCCACCGCCGGTTCAGGCGTGACGCGATTGTGCCCTGCGTGATTTGACGCGTTGTACGGCATGCCTCGGGCGCGCACCGCGCCGCGAGAACGGGATTCTATTTCACCTCTCCCCGCACGCGGGGAGAGGGGGTGCGCATCGCGTTGTGGGGGAGGACGAAAAGCGCAGCGGCGCGGTGAAATTTGGCCTAAACTGCCGGGAGAGGGCCGTTCCGGCCCGCCGAGGATCGAACGCCATGGCACTTGACGTGGAAAGCCCGCGGGTGCCGCCCGCGGCCGGTGCCGCCGGCACGGCGGAGCCGACCTGGTTCGCCTCTTATCCGCCCGGTATGCCCCACAGCATCGACCCGGATGCCTATCCGTCGCTGCCGGCCATGCTGTGCGATGCCTGCGCGCAGTACGCCGAACGTCCGGCCTTCGAATGTCTCGGCGTGCGCATGAGCTATGCCGCGTGGGATTCATTGAGCCGGGGCTTTGCCGCCTTCCTGGTCGAGCAGGCCAACTGCCGGCCGGGCGACCGCGTCGCCATCATGCTGCCGAACCTGCTCGCCTATCCGGTGGCATTCTTCGGCGCGCTGCGCGCCGGCCTGATCGTCGTCAACGTCAATCCGCTGTACACGCCGCGCGAACTGAAAGAGCAGCTTGCGGATTGCGGCGCCGTATCCATCGTGATCATGGAAAACTTCGCGCACAAGCTCGAACCGGTGCTGGCGCAGACGCAGATCCGCCACGTGGTGGTGGCCCGGCTTGGCGATTTCATGCCGGCGCTCAAGCGCGGCATTTTCAATTTCGCCAATACCTATATCCGCCGCGCGGTGCCGCGCTGGCGCTTCCACACCTTCACCATGCTGCAGGAGGCCTGCACGCGCCGCCCGAGCGCGCGCTATGCCGACGCGCCGGTGGCGGCGACTTCGCCGGCTTTGCTGCAATATACCGGCGGCACGACCGGGGTGCCGAAGGCCGCGATCCTGACGCATCGCAATCTGGTCGCCAACACGCTGCAGTGCCGCGCCTGGATCGCGCCGAACCTCGAGGAAGGCCACCGCTCGGTGCTCACCCCGCTGCCGCTCTATCACATCTTCTCGCTGACGGCGAACCTGCTGGCCTTCGTGCTGATGGGCGGCTTGAGCGTGCTCGTCCCCGATCCGCGCGACATCAAAGGGCTCATCCGCACCATGCGCCGCGCCCAGGTCACCACGATGACCGGCGTCAACACGCTGTTCAACGCGCTGCTCAACGCGCCGGGTTTTGCCGAGCTCGATTTCAGCAAGCTCGCCTTCGCCATCGGCGGCGGCGCCGCGGTGCAAAGCGCGGTGGCGCTGCGCTGGCGCGAGATCACCGGCACCGACCTGGTCGAAGGCTACGGTCTCACCGAAGCGTCGCCGGTCGTGTGCATCAATCCGGTGCGGGCGCCGAAGCTCGGCAGCGTGGGGCTGCCGGTGTCCTCCACCGAAGTCGCCATCCGCGACGATGCCGGCAACGATCTCGCCGTCGGCGCGGCCGGGGAGATTTGCGTGCGCGGACCGCAGGTCATGCAGGGCTATTGGCAGCGGCCCGACGAGACCAAGCTCGTGCTGAGCGCCGGCGGCTGGCTGCACACCGGCGATATCGGCGCGCTCGACGCGCAGGGGTTTTTGAAAATCCTCGACCGCAAGAAGGACATGGTCAACGTCTCCGGCTTCAAGGTGTTCCCCAACGAAGTCGAAGACGTCATCGTCCAACATCCGGGCGTGCTCGAAGCCGCGGTGATCGGCGTCGCCGACCCGCACACCGGGCAGAGCGTGAAGCTGTTCGTCGTCAAGCGCGAGCCGGCGGTCACCGAGGCGGAACTGACCGCGTTCGCCCGCGAACGGCTCGCCGCCTACAAGGTCCCCAAGATGATCGTGTTCGTCGACAGCCTGCCGAAGAGCAATGTCGGCAAGATCATCCGGAAGGATCTAAGGTGAGCGACGACTCGTCATTGCGAGGAGCGAAGCGACGAAGCAATCCAGATTTCGGGTCACAAAGCTGGATTGCTTCGCTGCGCTCGCAATGACGGATGAGCTGCGCTCAATGCGCCATAAGCACCGGCAGCTTGGCGTGCGCGAGGATGTCTCGCGTCGTGCCGCCGAAGATCATCTGCCGCAGGCGGCTTTGCGTGTAGGCGCCTTTGACGATGAGGTCGCAGCCGAGCTCAGCGGCCTTGGCCAGGATGACTTCTCCGGCGCTGCGTTTGCCGGCAGTGAGCGTCATCGCTTCGGCGGCGATGCCGTTCATCTTGAGCGAGCGCGCCATCTGCTCGCCGCTCGGCCCGGCGACGGTCGATCCTTCGACGGTGAGGATGGTGATGCGCTGGGCGAGGCGGAGCAGCGGCATGGCGAACGCCGTGGCGCGCGCCTGCTCGGTCGAGCGGTTCCAGGCGATCAAGATGTTGGTTGCCAGCGAGCGCGGCGAATCGGGCGGCGAGATCAGCACCGGACGTCCGCTTTCGAACAGCGCGGATTCGAGCGTCACCATGGACGGGCTCTGCCAATCCTCGCCCGGCCGCGCCAGCACGATAATGTCGAACACGCGGCCATAGCTGCCGACGAAATCCTGGCCGCTCGGCGCCGACGAATTCCACGCCCAGGACGGCGCCGCCGGCGGCGCGTCGCCGGCTTGCGGCTTGATGCCATGCCGCTCCATGAAGGCGCGGAACAGGTCCTCGGCCTGCCGCACCATGTCCGCGTCGTTCTCCTTGACCGCGACCATGGTCAATCCGGCGTCGGGGTCCATGGCCACCATGTCGGCGACCGCCGGACGCAACGGAAAGCCCTCGATGCAGCTGCCGAACTTTTGCGCCAGCAAGAGCGCCGCGTCCAAGGCCGACGCCATCGCGGCGTTGTGCTCGGTGGGAACAAGAATGGTCTTCATGCGCGCGCCCCGATTGCCCGCCATCTCACCGTCCGATCATACTGCCGCGCGGGCCGCACGCCAAACCGCTTCCGGGAAGCCGCCAGCCGGCCATCTTGACGGCGATACGCATAGCAGGTTAGCCGCGAAGGCTAGGAGATATCATGGCGGTCTATACCGATGTCGCGGCGGAAGATCTCGCGCGCTTCCTCGCCGGTTACGACATCGGCGAGCTATTAGCCTATAAAGGCATCGCCGAGGGCGTCGAGAACTCGAACTTTTTGGTTCACACCAGCCGCGGCTATTTCATCCTGACGCTGTACGAACGGCGCGTCGCCGAGCGCGACCTGCCGTTCTTCCTCGGCTTGATGGAGCATCTGGCGAGCCGCGGCATCACCTGCCCGCAGCCGGTGAAGAACCGGGCCGGCCAGACGCTGGGCAAGCTCGCCGGGCGGCCGGCGGCAATGGTGACGTTTCTCGACGGCATGTGGATTCGCCGGCCCAGCGCCGCCCACTGCGCCGCTTTGGGCGAGGCGCTGGCACGGCTGCATCTCGCCGGCGCCGACTTTGCCATGCGCCGCGACAACGCGCTCTCGGTCGCCGGCTGGCGGCAGCTCTACGCCGGCTGCGGCGGACGCGCCAACGAGGTGCGGCGCGATCTGACCGCCGTTCTCGCCGCCGAGCTCGATGTGCTGGAACGCGAATGGCCGCACGGCTTGCCGCAGGGCGTCATCCACGCCGACCTGTTTCCCGACAATGTCTTTTTCCTCGGCGACCGGCTCTCGGGGCTGATCGATTTCTACTTCGCCTGCACCGACACGCTCGCTTATGACATCGCCATCTGCCTCAATGCCTGGTGCTTCGAGCAGGATCATTCCTACAACGTCACCAAGGGCCGGGCGCTGCTGGCGAGCTATGCCAAGACGCGGGCGCTGTCGGCGCAGGAATGGGACAAGCTGCCGCTGTTGGCGCGCGGCGCCGCACTGCGCTTCCTGCTGACGCGGCTGGCCGATTGGCTCGACGTGCCGCCCGGCGCGCTGGTGCGGCCCAAGGATCCGATCGAATACCTGCGCAAGCTCCGATTCCATCAGAAGGTCACGAGCGCGCGCGATTACGGAGTGACGGCGCCGTGACTTCGTCGCTGCCGCACGTCGTCGTTCATACCGACGGCGCCTGCTCGGGCAATCCCGGTCCCGGCGGCTGGGCGGCGATCCTGACCTTCGGCGACCACGAAAAGGAGCTTAAAGGCGGCGAGGCGTTGACCACCAACAACCGCATGGAACTGATGGCCGCCATCGCCGCCCTGGAAGCGCTGAAGCGGCCCTGCCGG
Source organism: Xanthobacteraceae bacterium (assembly GCA_049512975.1). GTDB lineage: Bacteria > Pseudomonadota > Alphaproteobacteria > Rhizobiales > Xanthobacteraceae > BOG-931. The sequence continues at coordinate 6,006 of JBEKWO010000067.1, forward strand.
ATCGACCTGCATACCGACAGCCAATACCTGCGCAACGGCATCATGTCCTGGATCGGCACCTGGAAGCACAACGGCTGGCGCACCGCCGACAAGAAACCGGTGAAGAACGTCGATCTGTGGAAGCGGCTCGACGCCGCGCTCGGCCCGCATCAATTGTGCTGGCATTGGGTGAAGGGCCATGCCGGCCACAGCGTCAACGAGCGCGCCGATCTGTTGGCGCGCGAGGCGATTGCCGAAATCCGCAAGGCCGGGTGCGCGGTCAGCTGAAAAATTAGTGCGTTCATCGTTAACGGCGGTGTTCGTTTATTTACCATCAACGGCCTGATATGCATGGCGGCTATGCATGGCGGCTCGGCCGCATGGAAATTCGATTTTGCCGTCTGATCATGCCGTATCCGCGCAGCTCCTTTAAGGTCGCGTTCCAGGTGGGCGCCCGATGATCGAATCGCTCATGTTATGCGGCATCGGCGTGCTGGCGGGATGCCTGCTGATGCTGATGTTCATTCCGCTGGTGCACCAGCGCGCGGTCCGCCTCACCAAGCAGCAGATCGTCGACGCCACGCCGCTGACGGTCAACGAGATTCAGGCGGACAAGGATCATTTGCGCGCCGAATTCGCCATGTCGGTGCGGCGGCTCGAGATCAGCCTGGAAGAAATGCGGGCCAAAGCCGCGAGCCGCTACGGCGACATCCATAAACAGAACGCCGAGATCAGCCGTCTGCAGGTTGAGCTCGACAGGAAAACGGCGCTGATCTTCGCGCTGCGCACGCGGGAGGAGGTGCGCAAAGGTGCCGTCAGACGGGTCCTGAAGATCCTGCTGTATTTTTATATGCGCGCGCGTCGTCTGCGGCCGCCGGCAATCGAGCCGGCGCAGGAGGCGATCCAGCAACACAACGCCGAGGTCGGCCGTCTGCAGCTCGAGCTCGACAAGAGAATGGCTGCGATCTTTGCGCTTCGGGCGCGGGAACAGGTGCGCAAAGGTGTCGTCAGAAGGGTCGTGAAAGTCCTGCTCTACCTTTACATTCGCGCGCGCCGTCAGCGCCCGCAGCCCCGCTATGAGCCGGCGCCACACCCGAGCCTGCGCTACGGTCAGCAGGCCGAGCGGAGCGAGCTTGCAGCCGCTGCGGCGGCCATCGCGGCGCTGAACCTGAAACGGCGCCGGGCCGCGGCAAGCAAATTCTGACGCGGCGCTGCGGGCGGCTTGTTACCGCCGCGAGCTGGGAAAGAAATTCATCCCATCTGCTTCAGCAGATTCTCGGCGCCCGAGTTTTCCGCCTTGCCAGGCGCGTCCTCGATGTTGAGCTTGGTCACCACGCCGTCTTCGACCAGCATCGCGTAACGCTTGGAGCGGATGCCGAGACCGGCACCCGAGCCGTCCAGCGCGAGATCGAGCGCCTTGGCGAATTCGCCGTTGCCGTCAGCCAGAAATTCGATCTTGCCGCCGGCTCCGGTCGCCTTCTTCCAGGCGTCGAACACGAACACGTCGTTGACGCCGGTGACCGCGATGGTGTCGACGCCCTTGGCCTTGATGGCGTCGGCGTTCTTTAAAAAGCCGGGCAGGTGATTGTTGCTGCAGGTCGGCGTGAACGCGCCGGGAACGGCGAACAGCACGACCTTCTTACCCTTGAATACCTCGTCGGTGGTCTTCGAGGCCGGGCCGTCCGGCCCCATGATGCGGAATTTAGCTTCGGGCAGGCGATCGCCAACCTTGATCGGCATGGTCGTGTCCTCTTGCAGCTGCGTTGGGGTTTCTCAAGTCCGGGGTAAATTACCGTCCCCGGCGAATTAGTCGAGATGGGCTTTGACCTCGATGGCGTCGGCCGGCGAAATAGCGGTGAAAGTGAAAATCGCGCCGTCGGGTTTTGCGCCGGGCGGCAGACCGTCAAGGTCGAACGTGAATTGCCGCGTTCCCGGCGCGCTACCGGGCGCCGGAGCGCTCGGCTCGGGAAGCGGCAGCGCCCATTCGGGCGTCGGTCCTTCGACGAAAAGGTCGAGCGGCACGCCTTCCGGCGCGGCGACCTCGACCACGACGCGCTGCCGCGCACCGGCCGGCTCCCGATGCACCGAGCGCACGGCAAGACCGCCGTCAATCCCTCTGGCCGCACCGGGCGGCACGCGCCGCGGCACGCGCGCCTCTGCGGCCACGAGCGCCGGTTCCTCGGCGCCAGCCTTGCCGGACAGCACGAGGTCGAGATCGGCTTCAGCCGGTACGCAGAGAGTGCCGCAAACGGCGTAGCCGAGCTTGACGTGCAGCGTCGAAGGTTTTGTCACGTCATCGGCGAAGATCCGCAGCGGCAACACGACATCGCCAAGATAACCGATCGAGTGGCCGCCGGCGCCGTCGGCAAATCGCTGCGGTGCCGGCCACAGCGCAGTCACCGATTTGACGTTCTTGGAGCCGGCGAAATCGAGCGTCGGCGGCACCCCAGAATCGCCCGGATAGCGCCAAAAGGTCTTCCAGCCGGGGTCGAGCCGTATCTCGATACCAGCGCGCAGCACCCTCGTGTCGGCGGATTGAACCGCGGCGCCGGCGATCAGCCGCGCGGCGGCATGGGCTTCCCCGTTCCACGCGGAAGCATCCTGCGCCCGCGCCATCGGCATGCCGCCGGCGCAGACGACGGCAAGGGCCGCAATCGTCACTCCAAGAGCCGCCGCCTGACGCATCATCGCCGCTGTGTAAGGCGGAGCCGCCCACACGCGCCACTGACATGATCGTGACCGCGCACGATCATACCGTGCGGCCATCGGCGCAGCCGGGGAATTGTCACAATCTGGGCCGGCAATACGACGCATCAAATGATGAACTTTTGCGCCGGCCGTTCGTTTGCAAAAGCGGATCGATCGGTTAACCTTCCGGCTATGAAATTGCCGCACGGCACATCGGGAAAGAGCAAGGCTCGAGGGCGAGGCTATCTGGATGGCCAGATGCTGATCGCCATGCCGGCGATGCTGGACGATCGCTTCTCCCGTTCGCTCATTTATGTCTGCGCGCATTCCGCCGAGGGCGCCATGGGCATCGTCGTCAACCATCCGGCGCCGAACATCAATTTTTCCGACCTGTTGGTCAAACTCGACGTCATCCCGGCGGCCGATGTGATCCAACTGCCGTCGCGCGCCGGAGTGGTGAAAGTCATGCGCGGCGGGCCGGTCGAGACCGAGCGCGGCTTCGTGCTGCACAGCGCCGACTTCTTCATCGAGAACTCGACGCTGCCGATCGACGAAGGCGTCTGTCTCACCGCCACCATCGACATTCTCAAAGCGATCGCCCGCGGCGACGGACCGGCGAGCGCGATCCTGGCGCTCGGCTATGCCGGTTGGGCGCCCGGCCAGCTCGAGAGCGAAATTCAAGGCAATGGCTGGCTGCACTGCGCCCCCGATTCCGAGCTCATCTTCGGTCCCGACATCAGCGGCAAATACGACAAGGCGCTGAAGAAGATCGGCATCGATCTCGGCATGCTGTCGAGCGAAGCCGGGCACGCGTAGTAGGGATCAGTGATCAGTAATCGGTGGTCAGAGGAATTCACTTTGCTGATTACCGACTACTGACGACCGTCCCTGCCTTACCTCGCCATCGCCACCTTGCCGCGCGGCTGCAGCAGCGCACGGGCGCGCTCCGGCGCCATCGGCTCGCCGAACACGAACCCCTGCGCGTATTCGCAGCCGAGCTGATAAAGCTCGACGGCATCGGAATCCGTCTCGGCGCCTTCGGCCACCACGTCCATCCCGAGATCGTGCGCCAGCGCGATGATCGAGCGCAGGATCACCGGGCGCGTACCCTTTGACGTCATGCGCACGAAGGACTGGTCGATCTTGATCGTGTCGAACGGAAAGCGTTGCAGATAGGCGAGCGACGAATAGCCGGTGCCGAAATCGTCGAGCGCCAAGCCGGCGCCGAGCTCGCGAATCCGATGCAGCATCTGCGCGGCGTGTTCCGGATTCTCCATCACTACCGATTCGGTGAGCTCGAGTTTGAGCGAGCCGCGTGTCAGCGGGGCGCGCGCCAGCACCGTGCGCAGGTCCTGGATCAGGTCGTGGCGCAGCAATTGGCGCGAGGAAATGTTGACGCTGGCGAACAGCGGATCGCGCGGCCGCAGCGTGCGCTGCCAGGTGCTGAGTTGCCGCGCGGTGCGCTCCAGGACGAACAGGCCGAGCTCGACGATGAGCCCGGTCTCCTCGGCGATGCTGATGAATTCATTGGGCGACATCCGCCCCAGTCGCGGGTGGTCCCAGCGCGCCAGCGCCTCGAAGCCGGCGACGGCGCGGTCCTCAAGCCGCACGATCGGTTGATAGAGGATCGATATCTCTTCGCGCTCGAGCGCCCGCCGCAGATCGGATTCGATCGATAGCCGATCGGATTTGCGCGCCCGCATCGACGGCTTGAACACTTCGATCCGATCGCCGCCCATGCGCTTGGCGTGATACATGGCGAGCTCGGCGTCCTTCAGTCTTTCCTCGGCGCTTTGCGGTTCGGAATCGCCGAGCGTCAATCCGATCGAGCCGGTCAGAAAGATTTCGCGATCGTTGAAGGTGATCGGGGCGCGCAGCGTGCGGCGGATGGTTTCGGCCAGCGTGGTGATCCGTGCGGCGTCGCGCTCGGACAAGACGATGAGACCGAACTGATCGCCCGACAGCCGGGCCAGCGTGTCATGCGGCTTGATCAGCCGCCCGAGCCGGCGCGCCAGCGTGAGCAGGATCGAGTCGGCGAGCGCCATGCCGACCGAATCGTTGACCTGCTTGAAGCGATCGACGTCGATCACCATCACCGTCGGACGGATCGTGCCGTCGGCCATGGCGAGCCCGAGCACTGCTTCGAGCCGATCGAGAAACAGTTCGCGGTTCGGCAAGCCGGTGAGGTTATCGTGCACGGCATCGTGCAGCAGCCGCTCCTCGACCGTCTTGAAGTCGGTGACGTCGGTCAGCGTGCCGACCAGACGGATGACCTCGCCGTCGGAACCGACAACCGGCCGCGCCCGCAGCGCGAACCAAAGATAGTGGCCGTCTGCCGTGCGCATGCGGAAGTCCTGCGCGACACGGCCGCGGCGTTGCTCGACCACACTGTCGAGCGTGGCGCGGAAGCGGTCGCGGTCGAGCGGATGCAGGACTTCGAGCCACGTCGCGGCTGCTCCGTCGAGCGATCCGGTTTTGAGCCCGAGCATGGTTTCGGTTTCCGGGCTGGTGAACACCCGGTCGGCAGCGACGTCCCAATCCCAGATCATGTCGCCGGCGCCGGTCAGCGCCAGCGCGCGGCGCTCGACGTCGGATACGATCCCCTGCGCCATGCCGCCGGCAAAGGCATGCTGCATCACCGTGAAGCCGATCAGCATTACGATGAGAACGAGGCCGCCCAGCAGCGCCGGGCCGACGATATCGTTGGTAAGGTAGCCCAACACCGTCAGCGCGGCGCCGAACACCCAGACCACCAGCAGAAGCCAGGTCGGGATCAGCATCACTGCGCGGTCAAAGCCGTGGGTCGAGAGATAAACCACCAGGCCGAAGCCGAGTACGGCGATGAAAAACAGCGACATGCGGGCGATGCCGGAGGCGACCGCCGGCGAGAACAGCGCGACCGCCACCAGCGCGCCGAGAAAGGCGAGCCAGCCGACGGTGATATGCGCATAGCGCACGTGCCAGCGGTTGAGGTTGAGATAAGCGAACAGGAATACCAGGAGCGTCGCGGCCAGGATGGCTTCGCCGGAGGCGCGCCAGATGCGCTCGGCGCCCGACGACATGTCGAAGACCTTGCCCCAGAATCCGAAGTCGACGCCGATATAGACCAGGACCGCCCAGCCCAGCGCCGCGGCGGCGGGGAACATGACGCTGCCTTTGACGACGAACAGGATGGTCAGGAACAGCGCCAGCAATCCGGCGATGCCGATGACGATGCCCTGATAGAGCGTAAGCGAGTTGACTTTGTCCTTGAAGGCGTCCGGCTCCCACAGATAGAGCTGCGGCAGATTTGGCGTGCGCAATTCGGCGACGAAGGTAATGACGGTACCGGGATCGAGCGTGACGCGGAACACATCGGCGTTGGGATTGTCCAGCCGTTCCGGCGGATCCCCGGACGACGGCGTAATATAGACGATGCGCGAAAGCCCGAGATCGGGCCAGAGGAGTCCGGAGCCGACCATCCGGTAATGCGCAGCGACAATCAGGCGGTCGATTTGTTCGTCGCCGTTGTTGGCGAGCGCAAACACCGCCCAATTGCTTCCCGCCTCGCGCGCGCGCACCTCGATGCGGCGAATGATGCCGTCGGCGCCAGGCGCGGTCGAAACCTGCAGGCGATCGCCGTCGGTATGTTGGAAGTCGACGGCGTCGGTGAGGTCGATGGCTGCGGCGTCGACGCGGATATTGACGGCCTCGACTGCGGCAGCGGAGGAGACCCCGAGCACAGCGACGAATGCAAAGGCCACGAGCGCTGAGGCGGCGCGAAAAAATGCCAAGAAACGACCTCCGAGCTCGGCAGCCGGCGCAGCTCGTGCCCCGACGATGACAAGTTCCCCGCAAGCTAAACTAGCCGGCTTTGCGCCGAATTCGCGGCCCGGTGTCCTGTCGACGCCCATCGGGCTAGGACCGCGGACGATGAGTAGCCGTTGCATAGCGTGAGCGCAAGGATTTTCCCGTGTCTTTTCAAAGGGTCAGGACAATCTTGCCGATATGCTGGCTGCTTTCCATGCGGGCATGGGCAGCGGCAGCCTCGCGCAGCGGAAAAGTCGAGTCGATCACCGGTTTGACCCGGCCGGCGGCGATCAGCGGCAGCACTTTGGCCTCGACGGCGCGGGCAATGGCGCCTTTGTCCGCCACCGAGCGGGCGCGCAGCGTCGAGCCGGTGTGGGTCAGCCGCTTGAGCATCAGCCGCCGGAAATCGACGGTGGCGCGCGACGAGCTTTGGAAGGCGATCTGCACGATGCGGCCTTCGACGGCGGCGGCTTCATAATTGCGATCGATGTAATCGCCGCCGACGATGTCGAGCACGAGATCGGCGCCGCGGTCGCTGGTCGCCTGTTTGGTCACGGCGACGAAATCCTCGGTCTTGTAGTTGATGGCGACGTCGGCGCCGAGCTTGCGGCAGGCCTCGCACTTTTCCGGCGTTCCCGCGGTGGTGATGACGCGGGCGCCAAAAGCGGCGGCCAGCTGAATGGCGGTGGTACCGATGCCAGACGAGCCGCCGTGAACGAGCAACGTCTCTCGCGCGGCGAGCCGGCCGCGCTCGAATGCATTGTACCAGACCGTGAAGAAAGTCTCGGGGATGGCGGCGGCTTCGGTCAGCGACAGGCCGGCCGGCACCGGCAGCGCGTGGCTTTCGTGCGCGATGCAAAATTCGGCATAGCCGCCGCCCACAACCAGCGCCATGACCTTGTCGCCTTCCTTCCAGCGCGTCACGCCAGTTCCGCAGGCGACGACTTCGCCGGCGATTTCCAGGCCGGGAATATCGGGCGCGCCCGGCGGCGGCGGATAAAGGCCCATGCGCTGCATGACGTCGGGCCGGTTCACACCGGCGGCGGCGACCTCGATCAGGATCTCGCCGTCGCCCGGCTTGGGCACCGGGCGCTGCTCCGCCGTCAAGACCTCTGGTCCGCCGGGGGTGCGGATCGCAATAGCGGTCATGTGGGCGGGGAGCGCGGCCATCGGATACCTCTGTCCAGCGAGTGTGCGACTCTCTTAGAGGCATGCTGGGGATGTGACAATCGCCGCCGCCGTCGATAAAATTTTAAGGTTGAAGGAGGCCAAAATGCCTGCGATTGACCCCGACGACCTGCCGAAGAAAAAGATCACGCACGAGATGGGGCAGGATTTGTCGCTGCTCTCGGTGGGAGAGCTCGCCGACCGGGTCGGGTTGCTCACGGACGAGATCGCGCGGCTTGAAGCCGAGATGGCCAGAAAACGCGCCTCGCAAACGGCAGCGGACAGGTTTTTCAAGAAATAAGCGGTTTTTCAAGAAATAAGCAGCCCAGCTGTTCATTTTGGGCTCTCACGGAGCCGTCAGGGCGGGCCAAATCGCGGCCAGACCCGTTGGCCGCGGCCTCGCAGTGATAACCTTCAGTAAAACTGCAAGAAGATTTGGTAACTTTCGGCGATTTGTTAACCTTTGGTTAAGCTTTCTCCTTCATTACGGTTATCGTCCATCTTCTGGACATCGAGTGGCTCCTGTCCACTCTGTTTGACGCCTCCCTGTTACCACTTTGAGCCGCCGGCGACGGCGGCTCTTTTTTGTTGTTCAGCCGCTTTACCCCTTATTCGCGCCATCCAACGACCGCGCCGGCAACTATGTCGGACGCTTGACTGCTGCGACCGCTGGACTCAGGGGCCGTGCCGAGCGATGCTATGCCGGTGTGAGGCGTACCCATGTCCGAGAAGCGTGCGAGTGAAGCCGGCGCGGTATCTTTCAGCGAGCGGCTTGCGAATTCCCAGGTTTTTGCGACCCTATTTCGCGACGGCATGGCTTTAGTCGAGGAAACGGCGAGCTATCTCGACGGTTCGGGCCGGCTGGAATCCAAGAAACTCGAGCGCGCCGCCGCACTGGTCTATGCCACCGAGAGCATGCGGCTGACCACGCGTTTGATGCAACTCGCCTCCTGGCTGCTGCTGCACCGCGCCGTCAAGGAAGGCGAAATGACGCTCGCGCAAGCCAACAAGGAAAAGAGCAAGGTCAGGCTCGCGGCCTGCGACCCGGGCGACCCAAAATCCATCGTGCTGCTGCCGGCCAAGCTTCAGGAGCTCATCGCGCGCTCGACCAGGCTGCAGGCCGAGGTGCGCCGGCTCGACGCGACGATGCACGCGCCGCCGCTGCTCAAGGTGGCAATGAGCAACCCGGTCGAGCGCCAGCTCGGTCTGTTGAAGGCGGCGTTCGAGCAGGACGGGCTCTGAGCGCCGTTCCAGCGCCTCGGCTTCGAACTTCAACGCCGTCTCCGGCGCTGTCGTCGCAATAGGTCAAATACCGGAGGCCACAATGTCGGGCAGGGCCGTCATTGAGCGGGAACGCCGTGTATTCGACGATTTCTTCAAGATCGACGAATTTCTGGTCTCACATGAGCAGATCGACGGTACGATGAGCGCCGGCCAAAAGCGGCTGGTGTTCGAACGAGGCGATGCGGTTGCGGTCCTGCTGCTGAATGTGGACATGAAATCGGTCGTGCTGGTCGAGCAGTTCAGGATGGCGGTCTTAGTGGGCCGCCGCCGCGACGATCGATCGACGCCCAACGGCTGGATTATCGAAACAGTTGCCGGAGCGATCGATGCCGACGAGACGCCGGAAGCGGCCGCAATTCGCGAGACCTTTGAGGAGACCGGATATCAAATCCGAGAGCCGCGATTGATCAGCAAGTTTTTCACGTCGCCGGGAGGCGTATCCGAGCGCGCGTTCTTGTATTTTGCCGAGGTCACCGATACGGACCGGAGCGGAAAAGGCGGCGGCATCGACGACGAAGACATCAAGGTCGTGCAGCTCGCGATCGACGAGCTGTTCGATCGGCTTGCTCAAGGGTCAATTGAAGACCCAAAGCTTCTGATCGGAGCTTATTGGCTGCAGGACCACTTGAAGTGGCGACGTCCGGCTACTTTTTGAGGAAGCCTTCAAACTTCTTCTGGAAGCGCGACACGCGGCCGCCGCGGTCGACAAGGTGCTGCTGACCGCCGGTCCACGCCGGATGCGACTTCGGGTCGACATCGAGATGGAGCGTCTCGCCGGGCTTACCCCAGGTGGAGCGCGTGGTGAATTCGGTGCCGTCGGTCATGACCACCTTGACGAGGTGGTAGTCGGGATGAGTGTCGGGTTTCATGTCCTTGTTCCGTCGGGCGAGCGGTTCGCCGGAATTTCCGTTGAATTTGGCGGCTCTATAGCAGGACCCGGGCGCGGGCGGCAAGCCGCCACAATTGACCCGCATCAATGCCGCAGGGCATTGTTTCGGCCCTATCGCTATTCAGTTTCGCGGGCAATCCGGGCGTCAATGAGCTTGGGGCGTTCAGGAACGCGCCGCAAAGGCTGGCAATATGGACCCCACAGGCCGTCGACCGAACGGTGGGCGGCCTTCGCAATAGTGCTCGACCTTGGCGAACGGCCTCCGACGTCGCCATACGGGCAGCCAGCCTCTTCATTCTGGGAATAGAGACGATGGAAAGACAGGAATTCCGAGCTGCCGGATCTCTCGCGGCGGTGTTCTCCGTCAGGCTTCTCGGCCTGTTCATGATCTATCCGGTGTTTGCCGCCTATGCCAGCAACCTGTCGGGCGCAAACCCCTACCTGATCGGGGAGGCGCTGGGCATCTATGGGCTGAGCCAGGGGCTGCTGCAGATTCCCTTCGGTCTATTGTCCGATAGGGTGGGACGCAAAGTCATGATTGTCATCGGGCTGATCCTGTTCGGGATCGGCAGCGCGGTGGCGGCAGTCTCCACCTCGATCAGCGGCGTCATCATCGGCCGCGCGCTGCAGGGCTCTGGTGCCATCGGCTCCGTGATCCTGGCGCTCGTCGCCGATCTGACGACAGAGGAAAACCGCACCAAGGCGATGGCGCTGGTCGGGATCACCATCGGCGCCTCTTTCATGGTAGCGCTCGTGGCCGGGCCGGTGATTGCGGATTTCGTCGGCGTCAGCGGCATTTTCTGGCTGATGGTGGGGTTGGCGCTGGTCGGCATCGCGATCACCGAGTTTGTCGTCCCCAACCCAGGCCGCGTGCGCGTGCATCGCGATGCCGAGGCCGTGCCGGCATTGATCGGCTCGGTGTTGCGGAACAAGGAGCTTTTACGGCTCGACTTCGGGGTGTTTGCGCTGCACGCCATGCTGACGGCGAACTTCCTGGTGGTACCCGGCCTCATGCGCGGCACGCTGGGCGTACCTGTCCACGATCAGTGGATCGTCTATCTATTGGTGCTTCTGGTTTCGGTTGCCGTGATGGTGCCGGCGATCATCGTCGCCGAGAAGTATCGTCGCATGAAGGGCGTATTCGTGAGTTCGGTTGCCGCACTTGTTGTCAGCTCGATCATGCTCTATCTCGGCGCCGGCAATTTATTTGTCTTGCTGGCCGCGCTCGTCGTCTTCTTCTCGGCCTTCAACGTGATGGAGGCGAGCCTGCCGTCGCTCATCACCAAGGCGGCGCCGCCCGATACCAAGGGCACCGCCATGGGTCTTTATTCGAGCGCGCAGTTCCTCGGCATCTTTGTCGGCGGCGTCATCGGCGGCTGGGCGCATCAGCACGGCGGCAATTCCGCGGTTTTTGCGCTGACGGCGGCGATTGCGCTGTTGTGGCTGCTCGCGGCGGCCACTATGGCGCAACCAAGCTATCTGACGACGCGGCTGGTCTCGATAGCTAACGGCCAGGCCGGCGACGCCGAGAGCCTCGCCGCCAAGCTGCGGCAGGTGCCGGGCGTAGCCGAGGCCGTGGTAATCGCCGAGGAACAGCTCGCCTATCTGAAGGTGGATTCCAAACACTTCGACGCCGCCATGGCGGAGTCTTTGGCCAACGCGCCTTGATCCTGTCCAACGGAAGGCCTCGATGCGGCGGCGGGCGAAGCTGCAATTCGAGAGCGGATGAGGTTACAATCGCTGAGTGCGAGCCGCGAGCGATTGACCAAAACAAGGGGTGTCAGCAATGTGCGCGCAATGTCGTGAATTTGCACCGGGCCGTCGCGAGTTTCTCTCTCTTTTGACGGCGAGCATCGCCGCAACCACGCTTGGCGCGCCTTATGCTTTTGCGGCCGGCGCTACGACGAGCGTTACAGCGGATGAAGCGCTGGCAAAACTGAAAGTCGGTAACGAGAAATTCGTCAGCGCTCCGCAGCTCTGTGCGGCTGACCTTTCAAAGCAACGCGAACATGTAGCCAAGGCGCAAACGCCATGGGCGACGATTATCACCTGCTCCGACAGCCGCGTTCCACCTGAGCTGCTGTTTGGCGGGCTTGGTGTAGGCGAACTCTTTGTCGCCCGAAACGCGGGCAACATGGTTGATACGGCGACAATGGGAACGATCGAATACGGCGCCGAACATCTTGGCATTCCCCTGGTTGTCGTCATGGGTCATGAAAGATGCGGGGCAGTTGCTGCCGCCTGCGAAGTTGTTGAGAAGCATACCAAGCTTCCAGGCTCTATAGGTCCCATGGTCAATGCGATCGTCCCTGCCGCGAAAGCTGTTCGCGGCAAGCCCGGCGATTTTGTGGACAATACAGTTCGCGAAAGTGCGAAACGAACAGCAATGAAAGTGGCCAGCAAAAGCCCAATTGTTTCGCATCTCATCAAAGAAAACAAAGTCAAGGTATTGGCGGCACGTTACGATCTTGACAATGGCCGCGTTGAGTTTCTGACCTGATGACGGCCAGCGTCCGGCGCGCTGTAACGATGGTGCGCTGACGAAGCTGCATTCGGGGAGCGTAACCGGTCCCTAAGGCGGGAGCAGGGCGGTAAAAAGGTTCCCCTGATCTTGGCTTCCGTCGCGGAGTTCGGGAGGTTTGGTGGGGTCGTTCTCAGTGGGTTTGCATTGGTCAAACCGGCAGACGCGGTTGCGGCCCGCGCACTTGGCCGCATAAAGCGCGACATCGGCCTGCTTCAGGAGTTCATCAACGCCGCTCATGTCAGCGTCGCCGGCGCTGGCGCCG
>JBEKWO010000068.1:0-18554 GCA_049512975.1 Xanthobacteraceae bacterium
TCGTCACCAACATCCCGTTCGCCGAGACATTTCTCTCGCGCAGCGTCGCCGCCACCGGAACCTACACGCTGTTCAACGGCTTCCAGACCGCCAACCGCACCCGCCAAGCGGAAAGCCAAGTCGACGGTGCGCGCGAGACGCTCCGCGTCACCGAACAGCAGGTGCTGCTGGACGCCGCCACCGCTTACATGAACCTGTTGCGCGATCAGGCGATCCTCGACCTGAACCGGCGCAACGTCGAAGTGCTCACCGAACAGCTGAAGCAGACGCGCGACCGCTTCAATGTCGGCGAGGTGACGCGCACCGACGTGGCGCAAGCGGAATCGCGGTTGGCCGCCGGGCGGTCCGCGCTGTTGGGCGCGCAGTCGAACTACGTGACCTCGCAGGCGAATTACCGGCGCGTGATCGGGGTCGACCCGGGCCGCCTCGCGCCCGGCACTCCGGTCGATCGGCTCTCGCCCAGCGTATTGGCGAAGGCGATAGGGGAAGGTCAGACGCGCAGCCCTTCGGTGCTTGCCGCGATGTACGGCGTCGATGTCGCGGTGCTTGCGGTGAAAATCAGTGAAGGCGCGCTGTACCCGAATCTGACGCTCACGGCGAGCGCGTCGCAGGGGTCATACCCGGCCTTCGAAGTCGCCAGGCAGACCGCGGCTTCCGTCCTCGGCGCGCTGACAGTGCCGATCTACCAGGGCGGCGCCGAGTATTCCGCCATCCGCCAATCCAAGGAGACGCTGGGACAACAGCGGCTCAATCTCGATATCAACCGCGATCAGGCGCGGGCCACGGTGGTGCAGAGCTGGGGCCAGCTCGACGCCGCCAAGGCGCAGATCGAGGCGACCACCGCGCAGGTCAACGCCGCGGAGATCGCGCTCAACGGCGTGCGCGAGGAGGCGCGCGTCGGACAGCGCACGACGCTCGACGTGCTCAATGCGCAGCAGGAACTGGTCAATGCGCGCGTCGCCCTCGTCACCGCCCAGCACGATCGCGTGGTGGCCTCGTACACCTTGCTTGCGGCCGTCGGCGGCCTGTCGATGCCGCGGCTTGGCCTCGACGTTTTGATTTACGATCCGCAAGTGCACTACCAACAAGTGCGAGATGCGTGGATCGGGGTGCGCAATCCCGACGGCAGATAGACGCGGCCGGCGCGGCCGCAGCTCGGATTGCCGGCCCACAGCGATTATTGCGTTCGCTTTTCGTCATGACATACTGACCGGCAGCATTGCATAGTTGCGTTCACTTGATTCGCGGTCGGCGAGCTGCCGGTGACCAGCGGCGTGCGGCGGCTGCGGGGGAACGCACGAATTGAGGCGAGGATGCGCGCATGACGCAACCGGCGAAATCGCAAGAACCGTCGATGGAGGAGATTCTCGCCTCCATTCGCCGCATCATCGCCGATGACGATGCCGGCAGGATCGCGAAACGGGCGTCCGACGTCCCGTCAGCGCCCGAGGTATCAGAGGCGCACGATGCGTCTGGACAGCCTGCCGAGCCGCCGCAGCCGTCGTTTTTCGCTCCGCCGGAGCCGAGTATCCCCGAGATCCCTGCCGAAACGCCGGCCGATTCTGCGGCAACGAGCGCGGCAGAGGAGGACCACGCCTCCGAGATCCTTGATCTCACCGAATCAATGACGGCCCGCATGTTCAGCGAGGCCGAATCCGCTCGAGCGCCAAGTCCTGCGCCCGATGCGACGTCGGAATTTCGCGAGCCCGAGCCGGCGCCGCAATTTCATGAGCCTGAACCTGAGGCGCGATTTCACGAGCCTGAGCCTGAGCCGCAATTTTATGCGCGTGAGCCTGAGCCGCAATTTCCTGAGCCTGAGCCCGAACCGGCGCCGCAAATGCAGGAGCCCGAGCCGGCGCCGCAATTTCACGTGACCGAAAACTATTCGGATGCGCGCGTCGAAGAGGCGATCGAACAACCTGCTGTGCCACCGCCCACAGAGTCATCGGTCCGCTACGTCGCGCCTGAGACAGAATGGCGTGGCGCTGGCGATCGCGGTGCCGGTGGACGAGGCGCTGGCGAGCGCGGGCCGCTCCTGTCGAGCGCGACCAGTGCTGCGGTCGACTCCGCGTTCAACGCGCTGGCGCACACCGTGCTGGTGCAGAATGCGCGCACGCTCGAGGACCTGGTGCGCGAGATGTTGCGGCCCATGCTGAAGGCTTGGCTCGACGACAATCTGCCCGGCCTGGTCGAACGCCTGGTGCGGGCCGAGATCGAGCGCGTCGCACGCGGGCGCTAAGCGCCTCACGCGCCTTTGAGCGCGGCAGCAAGCCTGAGCGCCTGGTCCGACAGCACTGCCGGCTCTTCCTTGTGGCTCGCCGGCGGTCGCAACGACACGCCGGTCTTGCGCGGAATGACGTGGATATGCAGGTGGAACACCAATTGACCGCCGGCCGCCTCGTTGAACTGCTGGATGGTCAGGCCGTTGGCGGAAAAGACCGTCATCGCCGCCCGCGCAATCTTTTGCGTCGTCTTGATGAGATGCGCGAGATCGTCGGGTTCGATATCGAGAATCGTGCGGGCTGGCGCCTTCGGGATCACCAGCATATGGCCCGGCGCGCGCGGCATGATATCGAGAAAGGCAAAAGCCTTGTCGTCCTCATAGACCCTGTGCGCCGGTAATTCGCCGCGAATGATTTTGGCAAAGACATTGTTCGGGTCGTAGCTCGGCATCGTGCTCTCCGCCTCGGCGCATGATCCCGAAAACTGGATGCCGGTCTTCGGCAAGACCATGCGCGAATGAAAGTCGTCGCGATCGTAATCAATCGCTCTCGAGAGTGAAATCCTTGCGGTAAGGACTGGCCGCGGCAAGCTCGGTGCCGACCGCGGCGATATAGGCGCGCTCGCGCACCAGGTAGTCGGCGACGCCTCGCCGCAACGCCGGGTCGGCGATGTAATGGGCCGAATAAGTGGTGGTGGGCATATAGCCGCGGGCGAGCTTGTGTTCGCCCTGGGCGCCGGCCTCGACGCGGGCGAGCTTGTGGGCGATCGCGTATTCGATCGCCTGGTAATAGCACAGCTCGAAATGCAGGAACGGATGGTGCTCGACGGCGCCCCAGTGGCGGCCGAACAAGGTATGCGAGCCGATGAAGTTTATGGCGCCGGCGATCCAACGCCCGGAACGCTTGGCCATGACCAGCAGGATACGGTCGCGCATGGTCTCGCCGACCAGCGAGAAGAACGGCCGCGTCAGATAGGGCCGCCCCCATTTGCGCGAGCCAGTGTCCATGTAGAACGCGAAGAAGGTGTCCCAAACGTCCTCGGTAAGGTCGCTGCCGGTCAGCCAGTGCACGCTGATGCCGTTGGTCAAGGCGGCGTGGCGTTCGCGGCGGATGGTCTTGCGCTTGCGTGCCGCGAGCGCGGCGAGGAATTCGTCGAAGCTGCCGTAGCCGGCATTTTCCCAGTGGAATTGCTGGTCGGTGCGTTGCAGGAATCCGATCTCGCCGAGGAAGCGGAATTCCGGCTCGGTCGCGAAGGTGACGTGAACGCCGGAGGCGTCGTGCATGCCGCAGAGTTCGACCAGGCCGGCGACCAGCGCGTTGCGCGCCTCGCCGGCCCGCGGGCCCGGGCGCACCAAGAGCCGGCGACCGGTGGCGGGCGTAAAGGGGACCGCGACCTGGAGCTTCGGGTAATAGCTGCCGCCGGCGCGCATATAGGCTTCCGCCCAGCCAGCGTCGAAGACGTATTCGCCGTGCGAGTGACTCTTGAGGTAGCACGGCGCAGCGGCAAGAATGGTGCCGTCGGCGGCTTTGACGAGCACGTGCTGGACCTGCCAGCCGGACCGGCCACCGACCGATTTCGAGGCCTCCAGTACCGAAAGAAAATGGTGTGATAAGAATGGGTTGAATACGGTTTCCTGATCTGTCGATGGAGCTGCGCGATCGGCGGCAGGCTCGCAGTCCGTCGGCGGAGTAGCGCAGGCGTCCCACGCCGCGACGCCGACCTCGTCGATCGCACTCACCGCGACGACGTTGAGCTCACCCGCAGTCCCGCGTGTGCGTTGTTGCAAACCCGGCTGCTCGTTCTCGGCGCGGTTCATGGCCGAAAGCCCTCGAAAATCACCTGGTCGGCCCAACGGGTGGCGCGTTGCCGCTCGGCTTGCGTCCGTACCACCCATGTCACGAGCGGCAGGCACAAAATGTGCCGCGCCAGGAGCGGCGCGGACGCCGGCAAATCGCCGAATGCATAAGCCACGAACTGCGGCCGCGCCGTCAAGGCGGGCAGCAAGCTTCCCATGCCGTAACGCAGCCATGCCGGCATCTGATCCCAATAGGGATGCGGCCGGTATTTTGCCGCCACAATGCCGCGCGGCAGGTGAGGGGCCTTTTGCCGCAGCAGCCGAAGTTGAATCGGGTCGAAGGACATTGGCGCGACGGGTCCGCGATAGCCGGCCAGCAACGCCGCGACCCGCGCCGGCAGACGGCCGTCGCCGTCGAACCGGCTTTTCAATTCGAGCAGCAAGGCGGCGCGTCCGCCGACGAGATCGCAGAGGTCGCCCAGCGTCATCATGCGCTCGGCGCTGCCGCGGAAGGTAACTCGCTTGAGCTCGGCGGCGCTCAGGCGGTCGAGCCGGCCGGCGCCGTTGGTGAGGCGCCCTAGCACATCGTCATGATGCACCATGGCCTCACCGTCGCCGCTGATTTGCAGATCGACTTCGATACCGTAGCCGCCTTCGATCGCCGCGCGCACGGCGGCTGCGGTGTTCTCGATGATGCCGCGGGCGGCATCGTGCAATCCGCGATGGGCGATCGGTCGCGCCGTGAGCCAATCCAGCTTGGTCGGCGGCATTACGACACTTCGAACAGGCCCTCGACCTCGATCGCCGCATCGAGCGGCAACGCCGAGACGCCGACCGTCGTGCGCGCGTGCTTGCCCTTTTCGCCGAACGCCGCGACCATCAGGTCGGAGGCGCCGTTCATCACCTTCGGACCGTCGACAAAACCCGGCGCCGAATTCACGAATCCGCCGAGCCGCACGACGCGCACGACCTTGTCGAGGTCGCCGAGCGCGGCCTTGACCTGGGCGAGAAGATTGACCGCGCAGGCCCGCGCCGCCTTTTGGCCGTCCTCGATGGAGACGCCGCCGCCGAGCTGGCCCTTGGCGACGAGCTTGCCGCCGTCGAAGCAAATCTGGCCGGAAACCATGAGCAAGTTGCCGGTGCGCACGAACGCAACGTAATTGGCGACCGGCGCGGCCGGTTCCGCAAGCACGATGCCGAGCTCGCCCAACTTCTTCTCCACCGTTCCGGCCATTCTCGTCCTCCAGATTCCCTCAGCGCCCGAGGATTCTTCGCCGATTGGACTATATCACGCAAGCGAGCCGTGTTTCCGGTCGCAGTTGCGACCCTGGGGCAAGGTCCCTATCTTCGCCGCCATCCGCGGACGAAACGGATTGATCGGGAAACTGCCTGCGGGGAGCAGATTTCGGAATCAAGCAGAGCAAGAGGGTTCATGGCTTCGCGTTATGGCTTCGCATCGGGCAGCGCTCTCCTTGCCTGCACATTGATCTTCGCCGCGCCGGCATCCGGCGCCAAAGCACAAGACAGCCCGCAAGACAGCCCAATCGTGCTGGTGCCGCACCGCGCCATCTACGATCTCACGCTCGGTCTGACGCGCGGCAACGCGCAGATCGTCGGGGTGCGCGGGCGCATTCTCTACGATTTCGACGGCAACGCCTGCGACGGCTATACGCTGCGGTTCCGTCAAGTGTCCGAGCTTGATTCCGGCGAAGGCAAAATATCCACCAGCGACCTGCGCTCCACCACCTGGGAAGGCGGCGACGCCAAGAGCTTCAAGTTCACGTCGGAAAATTTCGTCGACGAGAATTTGGTCGATGCCGTCGACGGCCGGGCGGAGCACGGCGCCAAAGCGACGGCCGTCAGTCTGATAAAGCCGGAGCACAAGGCGCTCGATATCGACCCCGCCGTGGTGTTCCCGACCGAGCACATGGTGCGGGTGATCCTGGCGGCGCGCGCCGGCAAGAACCTTCTCGACTTTCCGGTGTTCGACGGATCGGATACCGGCGACAAAGTGTATGACACGCTGACGGTCATCGGTCACAAACTGTCGTCGGACGACCGCAAGCATGGCGATGCCGCCGACGGCGAGACAAAGCTTGCCGCGATCCCGCGCTGGCCGGTCACAATCAGCTATTTCGACAAGGGCCGCGGGCAAAAAAGCACAGAGCAAACACCGGCTTATGCGATCGGCTTCGAGCTTTACGAGAACGGCATTTCGCGTGCTTTGTCGCTCGACTACAACGACTTCGTCGTCGCCGGCAAACTCACCTCGCTCGAGATCAAACAGCCAAAGCCCTGCCACTAACGGGGTGCCGGCGCGCATCGCAATGACGCTCAGCGCTTGTCCGGCGGCTCGAAGGCCAGCCCCCTGACCACGGCATCGTCGCCGAAGCGGGCGCGCACGCGGTCGAGCGCGTGTTCCGCCTCGGCGGCGCGCGCATCGACGAAATCGGCGGGATCGGCCTGATCCGCCGTGGCCAGCGCGCTCATGCCGACACCGAGCAGACGGAATTTCGTGCCGTCGGTTTCGCGTTCCAGCAGGCCGCGTGCCGCGGCGAAGATTTTCCCCGCGAGCTGCGTCGGCGCCGCGAACGAATGCGCCCGCGTGCGAATCCGAAAATCGGCAGTCTTCAACTTCAGCGTCGCTGTCGCGCCGGCCAGCGCCTTTTCCTTGAGGCGAGCGGAAACCTCCTCCGTCTGCGCCCAGAGAATCCGTTCTAGCGCGCGGAAATCGGATATGTCCCGATCGAACGTGGTCTCCGCCGACACGCTCTTGGTTTCGCGGTCGGCGCTGACCTTGCGCTGATCGATGCCGCGGGCAAGCCGGGCGAGCCGCCTTCCTTCCTCACCATAGCGCCGCGCCAACGTGATCTCGGTTGCCGCCTGCAGATCGGCGATGTGGCGATAACCGTCACGGGCGAGCCGCGCCGCGCTCACCTTGCCGACGCCGAAGATGAAGCTCACCGGCTTCGGCGCCAGGAATGCCGACGCTTCGCTTAAGCCGAGCACCGCAAAGCCCCGCGGCTTGTCGAGGTCGGAGGCGATCTTGGCGAGGAACTTGTTGCCGGAGAGACCGATGGAGACGGTGATGGCGACTTTCTTTTCGACATCGGCGGCAAAGCGGGCCAGCACCTTGGCTGGCGACAGCCCATGCAGCCGCTCGGTGCCGGAAAGGTCGAGGAACGCTTCATCGATCGACAGCGGCTCGACCAGCGGCGTCAAGGCCAGCATCAACTGGCGAACCTCGCGGCCGACGCGGGCATACTTTTCCATGTTGGGGCGGATGACACGGGCGTGCGGACACAGCCGCAGCGCCTCGAACATCGGCATCGCCGACTTCACGCCGAAGGTGCGGGCGACGTAGCAAGCCGCGGCGACGACGCCGCGGCGGCCGCCGCCGACGATGACCGGCTCGGCGACCAGGGAGGGATCGTCGCGTTTCTCGATCGTGGCGTAGAAGGCGTCGCAGTCGACGTGGGCGATCTCGAGCTGTGCGAGTTCCGGATGCCGCAGCAATCGCGGCGAGCCGCAAGTGCCGCAGCGCGCTGCACGCGGCGCGGCGTCGGCGAGGCAGTCGCGGCAGAATGCGCTCACGGCATGTTACGTTCCTGTTGACCGCCGAGCGCGTTGCGGGCGCGCGCGACCTCGGCCGGATCGATTCCGGCGCTCAAGGCAAACGCGATCAGGAGACTCTCATCGCCGAGCATATGCTCGAGCACGCCGGCGAGGAAGCCGGGCTCGCCCGCCGCGGCCCGAATCTCCTCCGCCGGTATTCCGGTGGAAGCCAAAAAGCCGGCCAGCCGTTCGGGGTCTTCGGCGATGAAGCCAAGCGCCTGAATCGCCAGCATTTCAGCCGCTTCCGGCGTTGGTCGCAGGGGGGCTTTCATCGGTTCCATTTGCCTTTCCGTAACATATCGGCACTAGCTTGCATGCCGCTCGGCACGCGCATCGACGAACGATCGGAACCGCTGCAGCCCGGGGGCGCAGGGCCTAACGGACAGGTGAGGGTTGGGGGATGGCTAAAACCGTCCTGATCGTCGAGGACAATGAGCTCAATATGAAGCTCTTTCACGATCTGTTGGAAGCCCACGGCTACGACACCGTCGCGACGCGCAACGGTATCGAAGCGCTCGATCTCGCGCGCAAGCATCGGCCGGATTTGATCCTGATGGATATTCAGCTTCCCGAAGTCTCCGGCCTCGAGGTCACCAAATGGCTCAAGGATGACGAGGATCTGCGAGTCATTCCGGTGGTCGCCGTGACGGCTTTCGCCATGAAGGGCGATGAGGAACGCATTCGCGAGGGCGGCTGCGAAGCCTATCTCTCCAAGCCGATCTCGGTGGGCAAGTTCATCGAGACCATTCGACATTTTCTGGGCAATCCGTAGGACAAGCGAATGACCGCTCGCGTTCTCGTCGTCGACGATGTTCCGGCCAACGTCAAGCTGCTCGAAGCGCGGCTGTCGGCCGAATATTTCGACGTCATCACGGCGATGAGCGGCGCCGAGGCCTTGGCGATCTGTGAGCGCGCTGAATGCGATCTCGTCCTGCTCGACGTGATGATGCCGCACATGGACGGCTTCGAAGTGTGCCGGCGGCTGAAGACCAACCCGGCGACGCACCACATTCCGGTGGTGATGGTGACCGCGCTCGACCAGCCCTCCGATCGCGTGCGCGGCCTCGAAGCCGGCGCCGACGATTTCCTGACCAAACCGATTCCCGAAGTGGCGCTGATCGCTCGCGTGCGCTCGCTGGCGCGGCTGAAGACGGTCACCGACGAACTGCGCATGCGGGCGCTGACCTCGCGCGACATCGGCATCGAATCGCCGGAGCGCGAGGCGCTTGCCGATACCGGCCGCGGCGGGCGGGTGCTCGTCGTCGATGATCGGCCGGCGCAGTATGAGCGCATCGCCGCCATGCTGGCCAAGGAGCACAGCGTCGACATCGAGACCGACCCGCACGAGGCGGTGTTTCGCGCCGCCGACGGTAACTACGACCTACTGATCGTCTCGCTGGGGCTGGAGAGCTTCGATGCGCTGCGGCTGTGCAGCCAGGTCCGCTCGCTGGACCGGACCCGCAATATGCCGATTCTGGCGATCGCCGAGCCCGACAACGACGCACGCATGCTGCGCGGCCTGGAAATCGGCGTGAACGATTATCTGATGCGCCCGATCGACAAGAACGAGCTGTTGGCGCGGGCGCGCAGCCAAGTGCGCAAGCGCCGCTACACCGAGCGGCTGCGCGACAATGTCCAGATCTCGATCGAGATGGCGATCACCGACGCGCTGACCGGCCTGTTCAACCGCCGTTACATGGAAAGTCACCTGGCGACGCTGCTCGAACAGGCGGCTGGGAGCGGCAAGCCGCTGGCGGTGCTGGTCCTCGACATCGATTATTTCAAATCGATCAACGACACCCACGGCCACGATGCCGGCGATGATGTACTGCGCGACTTCGCCTTGCGCATCAAGCGCTCGATCCGCGGCATCGACCTGGCCTGCCGCTGCGGCGGCGAAGAATTCGTCATCGTCATGCCGGAAACCGACATGGCGGTGGCCGCGATGGTGGCGGAGCGGTTGCGCCGGCGGATCGCCGCCGAGCCGTTTAAGATCCAGCAGGGCGCGCGCAGCGTTCCGGTGACGCTCTCAATTGGCATCGCGGCGCTGCGCGGACGCGACGACACCGCCGTCAGCCTGCTCAAACGCGCCGACCAGGCGCTCTATCGGGCGAAGCGGGACGGGCGAAACCGGGTGGTCCCAGACGCCGCCTGAGAATTCTTGCCGTCTTAATCTTGGCGATTGATTTCCATAGCGGTTGCGGTAGCCTTGTTCCGCGACGGTAATCAGCAATGACGGCAATACGCCTTCCCGGCGAGCCGAAAAGCGGCCAGGGAGGGCACGGTGTATTGGATAGCCTTATTTGATAGCCCTGCGGAGTGCTCAGGTCCGCCGCATCTCCTGGGTCCGTAGGGTTCGGCCGGCACGGGGGTGGTGCGAGTGGCCTCCTCATGACGCCGCTCCCGGCCGGCCACCTTGGCGGCGCAGGCTTTGGCGCCCCGTAGCTCTTAAACGCGAATGCCCGGCACGTGGCCGGGCATTACGACTCTCTAGCGTGCGGCGTCCTATTTGATCTTGGATTCCCGGAACTCGACGTGCTTTTTCGCCACCGGATCGTATTTCTTCTTCACCAGCTTATCGGTCATGGTGCGTGAATTCTTCCGCGTCACGTAATAGAAGCCGGTATCGGCGCTGGAAACCAGTTTAACCTTGATAGTTACGGCTTTCGCCATGGTCGGACCTCGAAATCGGTTCGCTTCGCTGTGCTCGCCGTCAACCTAGTGGCCAAGCCTTCAATGTCAAGAAGGTCGTCGATGGATGTCGCGAAATTGCTAGCGCGATCAAAGCATTTCGCGGACGAAGCGCTTGTGCAGCATACGGTAGAACGGCACCGGATGGTCGTGGCTCATGCCGGTGGCGATGCGGTCCTGCAATTCGTCCAGCGCCACTGCGGTGATGGCGGGGATGTCGAGGCGGCGCGCCTCGGTGATCGGCAGCCAGACCAGTTCGACGAGCTCTGCTTGCGGACCAACGACACCTTCGACGCGACGGGCGACGGCGGAAATATCGGCCGCGAAAAAGCGGCTGTCGAAACGCCGCGGCCGCCGCGGCGGGGTGATGGCGCGGGCGATGAAATGGACCGCGCTGAGGTCGGGAAGGACGCCGGCTGTCGCAAAGGCCTGCCAGACGCCGGCCGGCGCGGTCATCGCGCCTTGGCCTGGGCGGCCCAGCATCAGGCCGGTTTCTTCATAGGTTTCGCGCACCGCGGCGAGCGCGAAACCGGCCGCCTTGGCGAGGCTCGGCCGCTTGACCCGCTGCATCAGGCGCGTAGCGTCGCCCGCGTTGAGCGGTGTAGCGGTCGGCATCAGCCGATCGGTAATTTCGACACGGCCGCCGGGGAAGACGAATTTTCCGGGCAGGAACTTGTGACCTTCGTGCCGGCGTCCGAGCAGCACTTTGGGCACGTTCTCGGAGTTGTCGACCAGAATGAGCGTGGCGGAATCCCTGGGTCTCAGATTGGCGAAGGATTGATCGCGCACAGCGCGAGTCAGGCCTTCGGATCGGCCGGCCGCCGTGCCTGCGGCCGCGCTCTTAGGGTCATCGTTCATGAGGTTCCACCGCGGTGTCCGCGTCGCTCGGCTCGCCGCGCAACGGAGCGTTGCCGCCGCGGTCTATGTCGGGTCCCGCGGCCGGCGGCCGCTTGATCGTCACGCAGCAGCCTAAAACGCAAGGCGCCGGCGACCGGCGCGGCTTCGACCAGTTCGACCGTGACCGGATCGCCGAGCCGATAGGTCGCCGACGTACCGACGAACGCGCGGCTCGCCTCGTTAAAGCGGAAATATTCGTCGCCGATGTAACGCGCCGGGATCAAGCCGTCGGCCCCGGTTTCGTCGAGCTCGACGAACAGGCCGGCGCGGGTCACTCCTGAAATATGGCCGTCGAACTTGGCGCCGACGCGATCGACCAGGAAATGCGCGATCAGCCGGTCGACGGTTTCGCGCTCGGCCTTCATGGCACGGCGCTCCATCGCCGAAATGTTGGCGGCGACTTCAGCCAGCGCGCGCACCTCGGTGCCGTCAGGCAGGCCGTCGGGGCCGAGCTTGAGCGCCCGGATCAGGGCACGATGCACGACGAGGTCGGCATAGCGGCGGATCGGCGAGGTGAAGTGCGCGTAGCGCCGCAGGTTGAGGCCGAAATGGCCGAAATTCTCCGCCGCATATTCCGCCTGGGCCTGGCTGCGCAGCACCACCTCGTTGACCAGCCTTTCGACGTCGCGGCCTTTGACCTGCGCGAGGATGCGATTGAAAGCGTCCGGCCGTAGCGTGCCGCCCTTGGGCAGCGAAATATCGAGCGTCGCCAAAAATTCGCGCAGCGCCGTGATCTTTTCCGGCGACGGCTCGTCGTGCACGCGATAGATTAGCGGAATACGCGCACGCTCGCAGGTTTCCGCGGCGGCGACGTTGGCGAGGATCATGAATTCCTCGATCAACCGGTGCGATTCCAGGCGTTGCGGCATGATCACCCGGTCGACCGTGCCGTCGGACTTGAGCACGATCTTGCGCTCGGGAAGCTCGAGATCGAGCGGGCCGCGCTCGTCGCGGGCGCGGCGCACAGTCCGATACGCGGCATAAAGCGGCTCGAGGATTTTTTTGACGATCGGCTCGGTGACCTCGTCGGGCCGACCCGAGACCGCGAGCTGCGCTTGTTCGTAATGCAAGCGCGCGGCGGAGCGGATCAGTACGCGGTGGAACGTGTGCGCGCGCTTGCGGCCATCGGCGCCGATCACCATGCGTACCGCCAGTGCCGGGCGGTCTTCGTCTGGCCGCAGCGAGCACAGATCGTTGGAAATGCGCTCCGGCAGCATCGGCACGACGCGGTCGGGGAAATAAACCGAATTGCCGCGCTCGACCGCGGCCCGATCGAGCGCCGAGCCCGGCCGCACGTAATAGGCGACGTCGGCAATGGCGACGCTGACGAGATGGCCGCCGCGATTGCGCGGGTCCGGATCGGGCACGGCGTGCACGGCGTCGTCGTGGTCCTTGGCGTCGGGCGGATCGATGGTGACAAACGGCACCTCGCGCCAGTCCTCGCGCGCGTCCTTCGCCGCATGTTGTGGCGGCCGCGCGGCCTCCGCTTCGGCGACGACTGCGCCGGGGAAAACGTGCGGGATGCCGTGGGCGTGGATGGCGATCAGGCTGACGGCGCGCTCGCCCTTGATCGAGCCGAGCCGCTCGACAACGGAGCCGGCCGCCAAACCGAGCCTGCCGGAACGCGCCACCTCGGCCGCGACCAGATCGCCATCAGCCGCGTCGCCGGTGTGACCGCTGGCGATCACGAGCTCGCGGCCGAGTTGCTTTTTGTCGATCGGCACCAGGCGGCCGCCGCCGCCCGGGAGGCTGCGGAAGATGCCAAGCACGCGGTGCTTGGCACGATCGATCAATTTGATGACGCGGGCGCTCGTTTCCTCTTCACTCGTCCGCTCGATGCGCAAGAGCGCACGGTCGCCGACGCCGGCGACTTCGCCCGGCCGGGCGCGGCGCGTGCTGGCGATGCGGATGACCGGCGCAGCGCCGTGCGTTTCTTCATCCCATTCCGTGGGCCGGGCCAGGAGCTCGCCGTCGGGGTCGCGGCCGGTTATGTCGGCGACCACTACGGAGGGCAGCGTTCCGGCATGATGCAACCGCTTACGGCGCCGTTCGATGTGGCCTTCGTCGGCAAGCTCGCGCAGCATGCGCTTGAGCGCCGCCCGGTCGGCATTCTTGGCGCCGAACGCCCGCGCAATCTCGCGCGTGCCGACTTTGCCGGCGTGTTCGCGGATGAAGGCAAGCAGCTCTTCGCGCGAGGGAAGGGCGGTTCGTTTCATAGGCCGCTCATTGGCCGTTTCCCCGGCCAAGATCGTAGCAAAGCCCTGTTGGATTATTCGGCAGCTTGGCGGGTCTTGCGTGAGGATTTGCGGGTTGCGGGTCGTTTGGAAGGTGTCGCCGCGGCGCCTTTGGCCGGCCTTTTGGCCTGTCGCGCCGCGCCCGGCGCCGCGCGCTTGGCGTTGCGCCGCCGCGCGTGCGGCGCGGAAGCGCCGCGTTTCGCACGGGCATCGAGCAGCGCCACAGCCTCGTCGAGCGTGATCGTCTCGGGTGTCTTGTCGCGCGGCAGCGTGGCGTTGATGCCGTCGTGACTGACATAGGGACCGTAGCGACCGTTCTTCGCCACGACCGGCCCGCCGGTGGTCGGATGTGCGCCGAGCGAGCGGCCCGGATCGGAGCCGAAGCGGCGGAAACGCGGCCCTTTGGCGCGCTTTTCGGCAATCATCGTCACCGCCCGGTTCAGCCCGATGTGAAAGATATCGTCGCCCGCTTCGAGATTGGCGTAGGTCTTGCCGTGCTGCACGTAAGGCCCGAAGCGGCCGATGCCGGCGCGGATCGGCTCGCCGTCCTCGGGATGCCGGCCGATTTCGCGCGGCAGCGATAGCAGCGCCAGCGCCAGGTCGAGGTCGACATCCTCAGGCGACGTGCCCTTCTGCAGACTGGCGCGCTTCGGCTTCTCGCCGTCGACCGCCTCGCCGAGCTGCACATAGGGACCGAAACGGCCGCTGCGCAGCGTCACTTCAAGGCCGCTCTTGGGGTCTTCGCCGAGTTTCTTGGTGCCGATCTCGCCGGAACCGTCGGCGGGCACCGACAGCGGACGGGTATAGCGGCACTCGGGATAATTCGAGCAGCCGATGAAGGCGCCATATTTGGAGAGCTTCAGCGTGAGCCGGCCGCCGCTGCAATTCGGGCATTGCCGCGGATCGCCGCCGTCGGCGCGCGGCGGGAACAGATGCGGCGCCAGCAGTTCGTCGAGCGCATCGATTACATTGGAGATTTTCAGATCCTTGATTTCGTCGACCGCGCCGATGAAATCGCGCCAGAAATCGCGCAGCACCTCGCGCCACGCCACTTCGTTGTTGGAAATCAGATCGAGCTGCTCTTCGAGGCTCGCCGTGAAATCATACTCGACGTATTTGGCGAAAAAGCTCTCGAGGAAGGCGACGACGATACGGCCGCGGTCCTCCGGATAAAGCCGGCGCTTATCGAGCCGCACGTATTTGCGGTCCTTGAGCACTTGCAGGATCGACGCGTAGGTCGACGGCCGGCCGATGCCGAGCTCTTCCAAACGTTTGACCAGCGAGGCCTCGGAGTAGCGCGGCGGCGGCTCGGTAAAATGCTGGGTGGCGGCGATCGCGCGCTTGGCGAGGCTTTCGCCCACGCTCATCGGCGGCAGCCGGCGCGCCTCCTCGTCGTCCGCATCTTCGTCCTGCCCTTCCTGGTAGAGGGCGAGGAAGCCGTCGAACTTCACCACCGTTCCGGTGGCGCGCAGCTCGAGCAATCGGGCGGCGACCTTCGCGGTGATGTCGACGGTGGTGCGCTCGAGCTCGGCCGATTCCATTTGGCTTGCCACCGTGCGCAGCCAGATCAGCTCATAGAGCTTGGCCTGATCCGGATCGAGAAAGCGTTTGGCGTCACGCGGCCGCCGAGCGAGATCGGTCGGGCGGATCGCTTCGTGCGCTTCCTGCGCGTTCTTCGCCTTGGTTTCGTAACGCCGCGGCACGTGCGGCACATATTGCGCGCCGTAATCCGTTTCGATCACGCGGCGGGCGGCGCTGATCGCTTCGCCGGCGATCTGCACGCCGTCGGTCCGCATATAGGTGATGAGGCCGACCGCTTCGCCGCCGATTTCGATGCCCTCGTAGAGGCGCTGGGCCACGCGCATGGTGTGCGCGGGAGCGAAACCGAACTTGCGGCTCGCTTCCTGCTGCAACGTCGAGGTGGTGAACGGCGGCTGCGGATGCCGCTTGACCGGCTTCGCTTCGACGCCGGCAACGGTGAAGGTGGCGGTTTCGAGTGCCTGCTTGAAAGCTTCCGCTTCGGCGGTCGAGCCGATGTCGAGGCGCTGCAGCTTTTTGCCGTCGGCACCGACGAGGCGCGCTTCGAACGTGTCGTGGCGCGGCGTCGCCAGCGTGGCGAGCAGCGACCAATATTCACGGCGGACGAATTTTTCGATTTCCAGTTCGCGGTCGCAGACCAGCCGCAACGCCACCGATTGCACCCGCCCGGCCGAACGGGCGCCCGGGAGCTTGCGCCACAAAACCGGGGACAGCGTGAAGCCGACCAGATAATCGAGCGCCCGGCGCGCCAGATAAGCGTCGACGAGCGCCTGGTCGATGTGGCGCGGATGCGCCATCGCCTCGGTCACCGCCTGCTTGGTGATGGCATTGAACACCACCCGCTCGATGGTCTGTCCGTTCAGCGCCTGCTTTTGCTTGAGCACTTCGAGCACGTGCCAGGAGATCGCCTCGCCTTCGCGGTCGGGGTCGGTCGCTAGGATCAGCTTTTCCGCCCCTTTGGCGGCGCGGGCGATATCGTTGAGGCGCTTCTGCGCCTTGGCATCGACCTCCCAGATCATGCGGAAATCGGCGTCGGGATCGACCGAGCCGCTCTTCGCCGGCAGGTCGCGCACATGGCCGAACGAAGCCAAAACCTCATAGCCGCGGCCAAGGTACTTATTGATCGTTTTCGCCTTGGCGGGCGATTCCACCACTACCAGATTCATGATAACCCAATGATTTGTTGGCCTTTTTGCGTCTCGGCGGCGGGTCTTAGCGCCTCCTGGCCGCCGGGAACATGGGTAATGCAACCCCGCCTGTCAAATCGTTACACTCCAGATTCGGCATGGCGGAGCCTCCGAAAAGGCAGCCGCGCAGGGCAAATTGGCACCCGCACAAGATAATTCGCTCTACGCGGCGACTACGCCCCATAGTTGATTTTTTTTGGAGCATATCTAGAAAGGGGAATTATGTACTTGACGTACCGCACGGGCGGGAGTACGCTGGCCTTAACGATGAGGTAAGGCCATGAAACTCAATAAGATTTACACGGACGAAGCCGCGGCCCGCAGGCACCTGGAAAGGCTGCTTTGGCCCGAAGGTCCGTTTTGCCCGCATTGCGGTAACGCCGATCCCGAGCGCATTCACAAGCTGGACGGCAAAAGCACGCGACCGGGCGTGTACAAGTGCCGCGAGTGCGAGAAGCCCTTTAGCGTGACCGTGGGAACGGTGTTCGAATCCTCGCATGTTCCCCTGCAAAAGTGGGTTTACGCCACCCACCTGCTTACGGCGTCGAAGAAGGGCATATCCAGCCACCAACTCATGCGTATGCTGGACGTGAGCTACAAGACGGCCTGGTTCATGAGCCATCGCATCCGTGAAGGAATGCGACCGACCGAACTGACGCCGATGGGCAGCGGCGGCAAGGTAGTCGAAGGCGACGAAACCTTTATCGGCCGCAAGGAAGGCGCTCGTAAGCCTAAGTCCGGTTTCGGCCATAAGAACGTGGTGCTGACGCTGGTTGAACGTGGAGGCAAAGCCCGCAGCTTCCATGTGGGCAGCACGCGCGCCGCTGACGTAGTGCCAATCGTTCGCCAGAACGTCACCCGCGAAGCAAAGTTCGTTACCGACGAAGCCTCGCATTATTGGGATGTTGGCCGCGAGTTCGCACGCCATGATCGCGTCAATCACGGGCTGGAGGAATACGCGCGCTATGAACGTGACAAGGATGGTGCGGAGTATGTGATCCACACGAACACGGTCGAAGGCTACTATTCGATCTTCAAGCGCGGTATGAAGGGCGTTTATCAGCATTGCAGCGAAAAACACCTGCACAGGTATCTTTCGGAGTTTGATTTCCGCTACTCAAACCGCGTGGCGCTTGGCGTGAACGATGAGGCCCGTGCCGAGAAAGCGTTGCAGGGCATCGCTGGCAAGAGGTTGACCTATCGACGGCCTCGTAAAGCCTACGTCAATTAAACAAGCGGCTAGGCGCTTCCTGCGCTGGAGGAAGCGCGTCAAGACGACAATCTAATCCAGCTTGCCGTACTTCTCGACCACGCGATAAAGGCTTTCGTAGTCCTCGCGCCTGAGTTCGCCGTGATATTCGAAGTTCTTTTTCTGCGCAATGGATTGCAGGGTTTTGTAGAACGCGGGAAGCGACTTGTTTACAGTTTGAACGATGCTCGGCACCAGCGTGTTATCCCGCGCATTGTTGTCCACTCTTCCAGACAAGATCGCGTCGCTGATTATCTTCTGCTGGTAAAAATATTTTTCGCCAGTAGTCGCGATTGCGTAGAAATCATCGAAGGTAACCGCGCCGACCTTATCGTTATATTTTGTGAGTGCGGCGGTGAACTCTTGATATAGATTGAGTTGGGCAGTCATCAGTTCCGCGCTATTCTCGAATTGTTTTTGTTCTACGTCCTTTCTCTCCTTTTTAGTCATGGTCCAGCGCGAGGCAAAGAAGCCAAGGACAAACGTTACAATCGGAATACCTATTGCTCCGATTGCTTTGACGGTAGCGGGGTCGAGCCACGTCGGGAGCATTTACTTCCCCTCTGCAGCTCGCAAGAGAGCTTCGATTTCGTCCGCTTGCGACGCGTAATGGTGGGTATTGTAGTCTGGAAACAGTAACTTCGCGGCAGCCGCACCGGCTGCCTCACGGGGCATCCCGCTATCGATATTTTGCCGTGTTAATCTCGCCCACGTCTTAACCTGGGTGTCTGTTGGAACAGGCCCCAGGCCGTATTTGATCCGTAAACCAGAGGCAGCATCGGCCATGATTTTCCCCCACTTTTCCAATCGCTCTAGGATAAGTAGGGGATTCATATATCACAAATCCAGAAGTTGCGGCGACGCCATTTTCCCGTTACCGACAGAATCTTCCATAGCCACGCGCGTGACCTCATTGAAGGGGTCGCCGCGCGCTTTTTGCGCTGGAGAAAGAGGAGGGGTTAAATCTGCGGCGTTGCAGGGTATTGTCGGGCAGGCGCCTAATCTTACTGAGTCAGAAAGTCGCGGGTGATTGCAAGTTGGAATCGGTTAATTGAGGGAGATTCGCAGTTCAGCATATGAGGGCTGAGATGGATCTCCGAACAGCAAACGACAGTGAATCGCGA
>JBEKWO010000069.1:0-18514 GCA_049512975.1 Xanthobacteraceae bacterium
TTTGGCTACCGCCCTGGATAAGGCGTTCGAGAATATCGATTGCATGATCGCGATCCTGTGCTGTCAGGCAAAGAATCGCTTTTATGAATCAACTCAACGCCTTATCCAACCGCGTCGAGTACTATGCAATAGGTTACTAAATCCTTGATTTTAGACTCTTTTTAGGGGGAACCGGCAAAACTAGGTGACTGCCGATACGTCAATCGCTTGCCGACCGCGCCGTGAAGCGCTCGACCGGTGCGCGCCTCATCGTCCACGCCAAGCGCAATGCGGTTGCTGTAATCGACCGTGCCGCAATGCGGTTTGTCAACTCCCTAATCGCCTTATTATTCCTTGGTCTCGCTGCCGGCGCAGCGTCGTGACGCTTCGGATTGCGATGGTGAGGGAATTGGGGCGGCCAGGACCGGAGCCGAATAGGTGCCTAGGAGCTATCACGATTCGGTCAAGGCCGCCGGCTCATGCGCGGTCGACTGAGCCGAGCGTCACTCTAAACCCCTTGGTTCAAGCCGCTTTGACGTGGGTCAAAAGGCCCCAGCTCAAAATAGGGGCATCCCGGGCTCACTCTTCGGGATCTTTGCGCGAGGTCCGCTACAAGATAAACCGGCTCAGGTCGGCGTTCTTGGCGAGATCGCCGACGTGCTTTTCCACGTAGGCCGCGTCGATCTTGACCGTCTCGCCCGAGCGGTCGGGTGCCGCGAAGGAGACTTCGTCGAGCACGCGCTCCATCACCGTCTGCAGCCGCCGCGCGCCGATATTTTCAAGGCTCGAATTCACCGCTACGGCCATGTCGGCGACGGCGTCGATGGCATCCTCGGAGAATTCCAGCGTCACGCCTTCGGTCGCCATCAAGGCGATGTATTGCTTGATCAGCGAGGCCTCGGGTTCGGTCAGGATGCGGCGCATATCGTCGCGCGTCAGCGGTTTTAATTCGACGCGGATCGGCAGCCGGCCTTGCAGTTCCGGCA
This sequence comes from Xanthobacteraceae bacterium, assembly GCA_049512975.1. Lineage (GTDB taxonomy): Bacteria > Pseudomonadota > Alphaproteobacteria > Rhizobiales > Xanthobacteraceae > BOG-931. Next base: position 966 of record JBEKWO010000069.1, read on the forward strand.
ACAGGTCCGAGGGCTTGGAGATGTGGAACGCACCCGAGGCGATGAACAAAATATGATCGGTCTTCACCGAGCCGTGCTTGGTCGCGACCGTGGTGCCTTCGATCAGCGGCAACAAGTCGCGCTGCACGCCCTCGCGCGAAACGTCGGCGCCGATGCGTCCGTCGCGCGCGCAGATCTTGTCGATCTCGTCGAGAAAGACGATGCCGTTGTTCTCGACTGTCTTGATCGCTTCCTGCGTGAGCTGGTCGGTATCGAGCAGCTTGTCGGATTCCTCGTTGACCAGGATTTCGTAGGAATCGCGCACGTTGACGCGGCGGGTCTTGGTGCGGCCGCCGCCGAGCTTGCCGAAAATGTCGCCGATCGAGATAGCGCCGACTTGCGCGCCCGGCATGCCGGGAATTTCGAACAGCGGCATGCCGCCGGACGACTGCACCTCGATCTCGATCTCCTTGTCGTTGAGCTCGCCGTTGCGCAGCTTGCGGCGGAACGCCTCCTTGGTCGAGGCGCTGGCATTGGCGCCGACCAGCGCATCGAGCACCCGGTCTTCGGCGGCCTGCTGCGCCCGCGCCTGAACGTCCTTGCGTTTCTTCTCGCGCGTCAAGGTCAGCGCCACCTCGACCAGGTCGCGCACGATCTGCTCGACGTCGCGGCCGACATAACCGACCTCGGTGAATTTCGTCGCTTCGACCTTGAGGAACGGCGCGGCGGCAAGCTTGGCGAGGCGGCGGGAAATCTCGGTCTTGCCGACGCCGGTCGGCCCGATCATCAGAATATTCTTCGGCAGCACTTCCTCGCGCAGCCGCTCGTCGAGCTGCAGCCGGCGCCAGCGGTTGCGCAGGGCGATGGCGACCGCGCGCTTGGCGTCGCCCTGGCCGACGATGAAGCGATCGAGCTCGGAGACGATTTCGCGAGGAGAAAAGTCGCTCATGGAACCTTTCGGGTCGTGCCGGGAAAACGCTTCACGTCTTCAACGTTTCGACGGTGACGTTCCTGTTGGTGTAGACGCAGATGTCGGCGGCGATGTCGAGGGCGCGCCGCACGATGGCCTCGGCGTCGAGCGGCCCGTCGATCAGCGCGCGGGCGGCGGCGAGCGCGTAATTGCCGCCCGAGCCGATGCCGACGATGCCGGCCTCGGGCTCGAGCACGTCGCCGGTACCGGTGAGCACCAGCGATACGTCCTTGTCGGCGACGATCATCATGGCTTCGAGCCGGCGCAGGTAGCGGTCGGTGCGCCAGTCCTTGGCCAGCTCGACGGCGGCGCGCATGAGCTGGCCGCGATATTGCTCGAGCTTTGCTTCCAGCCGCTCGAACAGTGTGAAAGCGTCGGCGGTGGCGCCGGCAAAGCCGCCGATCACGTCGCCGCCGCCCAGCCGGCGCACCTTGCGCGCATTGGCTTTGACGATGGTCTGGCCGATCGAGACCTGGCCGTCGCCGCCGACGGCGACCAGGCCGCCTTTACGGACGGTCAGGATGGTGGTGCCGTGCCAAGGGCCGAATTGGCCGGGTTCAGGGGAAGACATGCGCTGGAAAGCCTTGGTTCAAGCAATGATTTAGGAAGCGGCGGCCGGCAATGCAATTGTCGGCCGCGGAACATTGGCGCCGCCCGTCAAGCCCTGATAAAAGCGCGGCGCGGAGAACATGATGCGCAAGGCGTCCGTCAAACGTACCACCAAGGAAACCGACATCGAGGTCGCCGTCGATCTCGACGGCTCTGGCCGCGCGTCGGTGGCGACCGGAATCGGTTTTCTCGATCACATGCTCGACCTCCTGGCCCGGCATTCGCGCTTGGATATCACGGTCAAGGCCAAGGGCGACTTGCACATCGACCACCACCACACCACCGAGGACGTCGGTATCGCGCTCGGCCAGGCGGTGCGGAAGGCGCTCGGCGACATGAAGGGCATCACTCGCTACGCCGACGTGCATGTGCCGATGGACGAGGCGTTGACCCGGGTCGCGATCGACATTTCCGGCCGGCCCTTCCTGGTGTTCAACGTCGAATTCGTGCGCGACAAAGTGGGAGCGTTCGACACCGAGCTGGTGCAGGAATGGTTCCAGGCCTTCGCCATGAATGCGGCGGTGACGCTGCACGTCGCCACGCTCTATGGCAGCAACGACCATCATATTGCCGAATCGTGCTTCAAAGGTCTGGCGCGGGCGCTGCGCGCGGCGGTCGCCGTCGATTCGCGCGCTGGCAACGAGGTGCCCTCGACCAAGGGCACGCTCGGCAATTGACCCGCTGTCGCCGCGAGGCTTGATGACAGCATTGGAATAACGCCATGGCCGTTTACACCGTGCATCAGCCGCCGCTGCGCGCCACCGACGCCGCACCTGATCCGCAGCGGTTCGTGTTCGTGCGCGACGGGTTCTCGATATGGGCGTTCGTGGCAGCGGCGCTGTGGATGCTGTGGCACCGGATGTGGCTCATTCTGCTGGTCTACGTGGCGGTGATGGTCGGCCTCGAAACGGCCCTGCGTTATGCCGGTGTCAGCAGTTTCATTCTCAGCCTTGTCGGCCTACTGATATCGCTGTTGGTCGGCATCGAGGCGGGCACGCTGCGGCGCTTCACGCTGGCGCGCCGCGGCTGGAAGAACGTCGGTGTCGTCAGCGCCTACGATCTCGAAGACGCCGAGCGGCGCTTTTTCGCCGACTGGGTTCGGGCGGCGCCGACCGTGCGCAGCGCGCCCGCTGCGCCGCCGCCGAATTCGCCGCCGCCGCCGTCACCGGCGCCACTGCCGCGTATGCCGCAGTCGCCTGACGTCATCGGCTTGTTTCCCGAGCCGGGAGCCAGCCGGTGAGCGTCGCCATCGTCGATTACGGCTCCGGCAATCTCCACTCGGCGGCCAAGGCATTCGAGCGCGCGGCGCAGGATGTCGGCCTGCAACAGCCGATCGTGGTGACGAACGATCCAAGCGTCGTGGCCGCGGCCGACCGCGTGGTGCTGCCCGGCGTCGGCGCCTTCGCCGACTGCCGGCGCGGCCTCGACGCCGTCGACGGCATGGTCGCGGCGCTCGAGGAAGCGGTGCGCCGCAAAGGCCGGCCATTCTTCGGCATCTGCGTCGGCATGCAATTGCTGGCCGAGCGCGGCCGCGAATACGAAGTCACCCCGGGGCTGGGCTGGATCGCCGGCGAGGTCGATCGCATCGCGCCAAACGATCCGAGCCTGAAAATTCCGCACATGGGTTGGAACACGCTTAACGTCGACCGCGCGCACCCATTGCTCGGCGGCCTGATGCTCGGTCCGCAGGGCCTGCACGCCTATTTCGTGCATTCCTACGAGCTCAAAGTGGCGGATCGCGCCGATCTTGTAGCGGAAGCCGATTACGGTGGCCCAGTCACCGCGATCGTGGCGCGCGACAACATTGTCGGCACGCAATTCCATCCCGAGAAGAGCCAAAAGCTCGGCCTGGCGCTGATCGCGAATTTCTTGAAGTGGAAACCGTGATCCTCTTTCCCGCCATCGATCTGAAAAACGGCGAAGCCGTGCGCCTCGAACAGGGCGACATGGCGCGGGCGACGATCTTTCATCGCGACCCGGCCGAGCAGGCGCGCGTCTTCGCGGCGCAAGGCTTTGAATACCTGCACATCGTCGATCTCGACGGCGCCTTCGCCGGCAAGCCGATGAACGCCGCGGCGGTCGAGCGCATCCTCGCCGTAGTGAAAATTCCGCTGCAGCTCGGCGGCGGCATCCGCGACCGCGCGACGATCGATGCATGGCTCGGCAACGGCGTCAGGCGGGTCATCATCGGCACCGCCGCGGTGCGCGATCCGGCGCTGGTCAAGGCTGCTGCGCGCACCTATCCCGGCCGCATCGCCGTCGGGCTCGATGCGCGCGACGGTGCCGTCGCGGTCGAAGGCTGGGCGGCGACCTCGGAGATTTCCGCGCTCGACATCGCGCGGCGGTTCGAAGATGCCGGCGTCGCCGCGATCATCTACACCGATATTGCACGCGACGGCATGCTGCGCGGGCTGAACCTCGACGCTACCATCGCGCTAGCGGAAGCGGTGTCGGTCCCAGTCATTGCTTCGGGCGGGCTCGCCTCGATCGACGACGTGCGGGCATTGCTGACGCCGCGCGCGCAAAAACTCGAAGGCGCCGTTGTCGGCCGCGCACTCTACGACGGCCGGCTCGATGCGGCGGCGGCGTTGCAGCTCGTTCGTGCGGCGCGGGCGGCCTAAAAAATGTTCAAGGTCCGCGTCATTCCCTGCCTCGACGTCAAGGACGGCCGCGTCGTCAAGGGCGTCAATTTCGTCAATTTGCGCGATGCCGGCGATCCGGTCGAGGCGGCGATCGCCTACGACGAAGCAGGCGCCGACGAGCTGACCTTCCTCGACATCACCGCCAGCCACGAGGATCGCGGCATCATGCTCGATGTCGTGCGGCGCACCGCGGAAGCCTGCTTCATGCCGCTGACGGTCGGCGGCGGCGTGCGCACGATCGATGACATTCGTGCGCTGTTGTCTTCCGGCGCCGACAAGGTGTCGATCAACACGGCGGCGGTCGCGCGCCGCGGCTTTGTCAAAGAGGCGGCGGAAAAGTTTGGCGACCAGTGCATTGTGGTCGCGATCGACGCCAAGAAAGTGTCGAAGCCGGGTGAGGCGGCCCGCTGGGAGATCTTCACCCATGGCGGCCGCAATCCGACCGGCCTCGATGCCGTGGCCTATGCGCGCGAGGTGGTCGCGCTCGGCGCTGGCGAAATCCTCCTCACCTCGATGGATCGCGACGGCACCCGCCGAGGATTTGACATCCCGCTGACGCGCGCCGTCGCCGACAGCGTCTCGGTTCCGGTGATCGCCTCGGGCGGCGTCGGCAATCTCGATCACCTGGTCGAAGGCATCCGCGACGGCCATGCCAGCGCGGTGCTCGCCGCCTCGATCTTCCATTTCGGCGAGTACTCCGTACGTGCCGCCAAGGAATACATGGCGCGTGCCGGCCTGCCGGTGCGGCTCGATCCCTGATTTGCCGCGCCTCAGGGCGCGCGGTTCCGCCTCGCTGGGCGTATCCCTGGCGGGAGGTATCCAGTGATACGAGGAACTGGCACGCCCTCCATGCATGCGGCCTCTCCCCGCTTCGATGAAGAGATGCTAAGGAGGCGCGCCATGGCGCCGTACACCCTCCAGGACCTCGAAAAGCGCGTGCAAGCGCGCGCGCAGGCGGATGTCGGCACCTCCTACACCCGCGGGCTGATCGACAAGGGCGTGGCCCATTGCGCGAAAAAACTCGGCGAGGAAGCGGTCGAGGTCGCCATCGCCGCCGTCGCCGAGGACCGCGGTCGCGTGGTCGCGGAAGCGGCCGATCTCCTCTACCATCTGCTCGTCGTGCTGCATGCGCGCGGCATCGCGCTTGCCGAAGTCGAAGCGGCGCTCGAGGACCGCACGCGCCAGTCGGGCCTCGACGAGAAGGCGGCACGCAAGGGCGGCTGAGGGCAAGGCTGAGGGCAAGTCCGTATGGAACAACGCACCGAACCGGATGTCTCGCCTTATCGTGTGTTCTCGCGGGCGGAATGGGCGAATTTGCGCGAAGACACGCCGATGACGCTCGAGCCGGCCGAAGTGGCGCGGCTGCGCTCGGTGCACGACCGGCTCGACATGTCGGAGGTCGAGGACATCTACCTGCCGCTTTCGCGGCTGCTCTCGCTGTACGTCGCGGCGACGCAGCGGCTGTTTCGCGCCCAGCAGGGCTTTCTTGGCACCGAGGACGCCAAGATGCCCTACATCATCGGGGTCGGCGGCTCGGTCGCGGTCGGCAAATCGACCACCGCGCGCGTGCTGCAGGCGCTGCTGGCGCGCTGGCCGAACGTGCCCAAGGTCGATCTCATCACCACCGACGGCTTTCTTTTCCCCAATGCCGTGCTCGAACGCGAAGGCCTGATGGAGAAAAAGGGCTTTCCGGAAAGCTACGACCTGCCGGGGCTGCTGCACTTTCTGTCCGGCATCAAAGCCGGGCGCCGGCCGGTGCGTGCGCCGGTCTACTCGCATCTCATCTACGACGTCATCCCGAACCAGTGGATCGAGATCGACCGGCCGGAAATCCTCATCGTCGAGGGCCTCAATGTCCTGCAAACCGGTCGCCTCCCCAAGGATGGCAAGGCCATTCCCTTCGTCTCCGATTTCTTCGATTTCTCGGTCTATCTCGACGCCGACGAGGACGTGCTGCTGGCGTGGTACGTCAAGCGCTTTCTCGCGTTGCGCGGCACTTCCTTCGCCGATCCAAAATCATATTTCCACCGCTACGCACGATTGACGGATAGCGAGGCAGCTGCCACCGCCACGTCGATCTGGAACCGCATCAATCTCGTCAATCTGCGGGAGAACATCCTGCCGACGCGTCCGCGCGCCGATCTCATCCTGAAAAAGGGCGTAAGTCACGAGGTCGAGGAAGTGGCGCTGCGCAGGCTGTGACGCCAACGCTCGACTTCGGCGAGCTCGGCTTCCGGCCGCTCGCTGATGACCTTGGCGCGGCCGAGATAGACTGTTCCGGCTTCGCCGTCGATCGACAGCCAATCGCCCTCGTTGATCGCGGCCCCGGCAAGCCGCGCGCAATGACCGGCGACGTCGACGGCAAGCTCGGCGCAGCCGACGACGCACGGTTTCGCCATCTGCCGCGCCACCAGCGCCGCATGCGCGGTGCGGCCGCCGATCGCCGTCACGATGCCGGCGGACACGGCAAAGCCGCCGACGTCGGCGGTCGTCGTGTCCGGTCGCAGCAGAATGACCGGGTCTCCGCTTGCCGCCAGGCCAGCGGCACTGGCCGGATCGAAAGCCGCGCGTCCGACCGCAACGCCCGCCGATGCCCCGACCCCGCGCCCAGCCGGCTCCGCAGCGGCGACCAGCCGCGTGGTGACGAGCGAGCGTTGCTCCAAACCGTTCAGGCGCTGCAAGGCTTCCGCCGGCGCGATGCGGCCTTCCTTGACGAAGTCGATCGCCAACCGCAGCGCCGCCCGCGGCGTGCGCTTTCCCGCGCGCGTCTGCAAAATCCACAACTTGCCGTTCTCGATGGTGAATTCGACGTCCTGCATGTCGCCGAAATCTTGTTCGAGCCGCCGCAGCGCTTCGCGCAATTGCGCGGCGACCTCGGGAAGCGAACGGGCAATCGCCGCTTCGGTGTCGGGATTATGTCCGCCGGACACCACGTCTTCGCCTTGTGATTGGAACAGCACCTCGATGACCGGCCTATTCAGCCCGGTCGACGGATCGCGTGAAAACGCCACGCCGGCGCCCGAGGAAATTCCGGCATTGCCGAAAACCATGGCCTGCACCGTGACCGCCGTGCCCTGCAAATGTTCGAGCTGCTCGAGCTTGCGATAGGTGCAGGCGCGGTCGCTCAGCCACGAACGAAACACCGCCTGCGCCGCGGTCTTGAGCTGTTCCATGGGGTCTTCGCTGAGCACAGGGCCTTCGCGCTCGATGACTTGCTCGTAAGCTGTCGCCAGACGTTCGAGGGCTTCGCAATCGAGTGCGTGCTCGCTGCCGACCCCCTCGGCGGCAACGAGTTCATTGCGCTTCGCCACGAAGGCGGCCGGATCGACGCCAAGGACCACGCCGCCATAGCTTTCGAGAAAGCGGCGGCGGCAGTCGCCGGCAAAGCGCGGGTGACCGGTCATGCGCACCAGGCCGCGAACCGCCGTGGATGTACAGCCGACATTGAGCACCGTATCCAACATTCCCGGCATCGACCGCGCCGCACCCGAGCGCACCGACACCAGCAGCGGGCGGCGCCGGTCGGCAAACCTCTTGCCGGTGGCGTTCTCGAGAAATTCGATGCCTTCGGTGAGGCCATCCGACAAACTTTGCATGGAAGTGGCGTCGCCGCCGAGGCTCGCCGCACAAAGGTCGATCGGCAGCACGAATGCCGGCGGCACCGGAAGACCAAGCGCCGCCACGCGCGCCAGGTTGGCCGCCTTGCCGCCGACGAGCTCGGCGGAATATTGCTCGGCCGCTCCGTCACCGATCCGCGCGATCTGCATGTTCCGGTCGCTCCATTATTAGTCGAGCATGATCTATGCGGAAAGATCGGCGAGCACGTGCTCGCGCAAAAGATGGCCGAAGGCCGCCATTCGGTCGGTCGAGCGTTCAAGCGCGCGGGCGAGCTCGAGAACCGACAACGCTGTTTTCAGATTGAAATCGCCGGTCAGGATTCTCGCCGTCGCCATGCGCTCCGCTGCGTCGGCTCGGTGCTCAGTGTCGATCAACCGGCCGACCGCGGCGAGCGCATCCTCGGTGTCGACGCGGTGGCCGTCGGGCACCTCGGCTGCGGCGGCAATGCCGACGGCGGCGGCCTCGGTGCCGGAGACCGTGGCGGCGCAAAGCTCGGCCAGCGGCTCGAGCAGCTCGGCGGCAACCTCGCCGGGAACAAGCGAAGCGACAAACGCCGCCTGCTCCAGTTCGTCGATTGCGTTCTCCATCTGATTGACGAGGAGTTCGATGCCGCGCGTGGCGTCGAGCCGCACGATCTCGCTTCGCGCTTCGATAGCGATCCGGTCGGCTTTTTCCTCGATACGGCGCGCCCGTTCGGTCAATGCCGTGCAGTCGAAGGGCCGGTGCGCCTGCCGTTCGGCGACGAACAGAGCAATGTGGGCGGCGATCTCGCGCGCCAAGCCGGCCTGCCGTATCATCACCGCCAAGAGCGTTCGATCGACCCGCTGCAAATGCCCAACAAGCGCGGCTTCGATGCGGTCGCGCGCTAGCCGCACCGAGTTTCCTTGCAGCAACGCCTCGGCCGAGACCCGCAGCACCGTCTTGAGAAAATCCGCAGCGGCGTCGCGCCCAAGCGTCTGATCGAGCCGCTCGCCGAATCCGATCCGCGCCGGTGCCGCGTGATGCACGGCCGACGCCACCAGTTCCGCGCCGCCAAGTTGCAGGAAGCCGCGGTGGCCGACGCGATGGCGTGCGGCCCATTCGAGGATGCGGATCGCATCGGCATTGGACACCCAATCCCGCAGCACCTTGCGCGCCTTGTTCCAGTCGATCAGGAAGACCAACGATGCACCGACGGTTTCGAGAAAGACGTCGCGGCGCGCGCTGCTGTCGAACGCATAGCGGCCGGTGATCAGATAGAAAGCGGCGTTATCGGGCAGGGCAGGCGCGCTCTTGCGCTCCAGCCCGCTCCATTGCACCGGGACGTTGCGGAACAGTCCGGTGAAGAACTTGGCGCGCGCCAGATGATTGTCCGTATAGATGACGGTCACCGCGTCGGCTTCGACGGTGATGACCACGACATGGGCATCGGTTTCGCCGATGTCGTTCTGAATCGTCAGCCGCCCGCCAGCCCGCGTTGCCGTCGTCCCCAGTCCGGGATGGCCGAACTTGAGCTTCTCCGTCGCCTCCACCCCGCGCATGAACGCTTCGACCGCCGGCCGGTCCTCCGGCAACAGCGCGGAGACATGCGCGCCCGCGAGTACCTCCTCCGCGTGCGCGGCCGCCAGCCGGTTCAGCGCTTTGTGCAGATCCATGACCAGGCGGTGCAAGCTGTCGCCGCCGTCCTCGGACAGGCCGGTCAGGCTGGCGACTTCCGCAAGCTCGATAGCGTCGGCGGCGCCGAGCGGCACCGACGCTTGGATCGCCGCGAGGCGTTCAGCCGCGCGGTCGCCCTGCACCGGGTCGCCGGCTTTGACGGCGCGGATCATGGTCTCCACGTCCTCCCAGATCGCGGCTCCCAGGCTGCCAAGACCCGGCGCCGAAAGGCGCTCGCCAACTGAGAGCGCTGCGCGGTTGACCAGCGTTTCCAATGGCATGGGATCAATGCCGGCGGCGCGGCATTCGCCCACCAGATCGAAGCGCGCGGCCAGAGGTTCGCGCGCGTGCTGCGCGGCCGCCTGCAAGACGCTCAACCGGGCTTTGACCCGGTCGTTTGCCGCCAAGCCCTCGGCAATGAGGGAGGGCAAGAGCAGATCGAATTGTCCCAGTTCCTCAATGATTTCGGATTTCATTGGCCGGCACCCGCGCTGTCTGCGGCCAAATCAGAGCATGTTCAGGCGACGGCGTTATTGAGCCAGATCATTCACCGGACTGTCACAAAATCGGCTCGGACCGGGACGTCGGGGTGGTCGGCGAGGAAAACGCTGAATTACGCGGCGAGCGCGGCGTCATCGGCGCCGGCGAGCGCAGCCGCCAGGCGTTCGCGGTCGAGTGGCTTGACCAAAAAGCCATCCATGCCGGCGGCGAGACAGGCTTCGCGGTCCTCGGCGGAGGCATTGGCGGTCAGCGCCAGGATCGGCGTTCGCGGCATGTTGTTCTCGGCCTCCATGGTGCGGATCCGGCGCGTCGCTTCGAGGCCGTCCATGCCCGGCATGTGCAGGTCCATGAGCACGCGGTCGTAAGGCGTGCCGGCGGCGCGGGCGGCGAGCCAGGATTCGACAACCGCGGCGCCGCTCGCGGCGATGGTCGGGTGGTGGCCAAGCTTGACCAGCAGCGCGCGCGCCAAGAGCGCGTTGATTTCGTTGTCCTCGGCGACGAGGATCGAGAGCCCGCTATCGGCAGGGGCCAGGCTCGGCGCTTCCGAGGGCTCGCTCGCCGTGCCCGCATCGAAGGCGTCATCGGGCGAAAAGCGGGCGGCGAGCGAGGCGGCCCGCACCGGCTTGATCAGATAACCGGTGAAGCCAGCCTCTTTCAGCGCGGCAAGCTCGCCGCGCATCGCCGGCGTGATCAGCACCAGCCGCCGCGGGATCGCGGCGGCGAGCCGCGCCAGCGCCGCGCTCGCAGGCGTGCCAAGCGCGTGATCAACCAGCGCGGCGCTCCACAGCTGCTCCGGCAGCAGCGCCGCCGCCACCTGATCGTCGGGAACGATTTTCGTGCGTGCGCCCCAGCGTTGCAGCCGGCGTGCGATCAAGGAAGCTTCGATCGCCGCCGGCGCGACGATCAATATATCGCTGCCGGCAAGATCCGGCACCGCCAGCGCCGGCTCATCGGCATCGCCGGCCCGCGGCAGCGGAACCACGACGCGGAAGGTTGAGCCTTGACCGCCGGCGCTGTCGACCGCGATGGAGCCGCCCATGCTCTCGACGATCCTCTTCGATATGGTGAGACCGAGGCCGGTGCCGCCGAATTTTCTTGTCGAGCTGCCGTCGGCCTGCTCGAATTCGAGGAAGATGCGCGCTTGGTCTTTGGGCGCGATGCCGATGCCGGTGTCGTGCACCGCGATGGCGAGGGCATCGGGCTGTGCGCCTGGCTCGACGACGATCGACACGCCGCCGCGTTCGGTGAACTTGATCGCATTGCCGGCGAGGTTGAAGAGAACCTGGCGCAGCCGCGAGGCGTCGCCGACGACGTGCGCCGGCAGGCGCTCGTCGACATAGCAGCAGATTTCCAGCCCCTTTGCCTGGGCGCGGGGCCCGAGCAGCTCGACCGCCTCCTCGACCAAGGCCGCGAGCGCGAACGGCCGTGCCGCGAGATCGAGCCGGCCGGCTTCGATCTTGGAGAAATCGAGAACCTCTTCGATCAGCGAGAGGAGCGTTTCCCCCGACGTCTTCACCGCCTTCAGGTAGGTCGCCTGTTCCGCGGTCAGCGGGGTGTCGCCAAGGAGATCGGCCATGCCGAGGATGCCGTTCAGCGGCGTCCGTATCTCGTGCGACACCATGGTGAGAAAGCGCGACTTGGCGCGGTTCGCCTCCTCGGCCTGGTCGCGCGCCTCGGCCAGCGCCTGTTCGGCAAGCGCGCGGTCGGTCACGTCGCGGCCGACGCTCTGCATTTCGCTGCCGCCGTCGGCGCGCACAGTGACTTCGCGCCAGGCGATCCAGCGTGTGCCGTCGGGCGCGGCGATTTTCTGGTCGTGCACCTGCGTGCCGTCGGCGAGACGACGGGGTTCGCCCTGCTCCGCAACCGGCAGCGCAAACGGGGTCGCCAGAAGGTCCTCGCGCGGGCGGCCGGCGAGGGCGCAGAAGGCGTCGTTGGCGTAGGTGATCGCCCCGTTGCCGTCGCGGCGCACGATGACGTCGCCCTGCGCCTCGAAGAAGCTCGAGGTGCGCTCCTGCGCTTCGCGTATTTCCCAATTGCGATCCGCCGCCTCGTCGAGCCGCGCCTCGAGATCGCGCAGCTCGGTCTTCATCTGGCGGATGCGGGAAATCAGGATTCCGATGGCCCCGCACGAGGCGCCGAACAGCGCCGCGACGCCGATGGCGAACGTATGCGGATCGTAGTGGGCCTCGGGGGAAGTCGCCCCGGCGAGGAAGCCGAAGGCGACCGCAAAGGCCATCGAGGTAATCGCCACCCCGCGGACAATAAGGGAAAAGAGGCGGCGGCTGAGGATGGCGGGCTTTCGGAGCGTGGCGTGCGGCCGCATGGTCCCTGTCCCGCTCTCTGCGCGGTCACGGCGGCTGTTGTGGCGCGCTGCCGGTACGCATTGTTATCGATGCAGTGATGCGAATTTTGGCCTATGAACGTTGCGCATACCTTGCCGCCAGCAGGAACGATTGGAGCAAGGGTTGATGCTTTGTTAACATTGCCTCGGAGTAGAGCATGATCCGGAAAAGTGGAGGCCGATTTTCCGAAAAGATCATGCTCCACTAAGATATTAGAACGTCAATCGATTCAGTCTGAAGCGATTGCGCTCTAGTTCGATGGAAAAGTCATTGAAGTTCGATGGCGCGGCCGGAGAAAACGGATGGACAAAGTCGTGAATTCGAAACGCACGCGGGCAGGCTCTTCCGCGCCCGTGCGGCCAACCCGCGAGGAAGCGGAGAGCGCCGTGCGCACGCTCATCCGTTGGGCCGGCGATGATCCGGACCGGGAAGGGCTTCTGGCCACGCCGGGGCGTGTCGTGCGCGCTTATGAGGAATGGTTTTCCGGCTATAAGGATAATCCGCGCGACTATCTCAAGCAGACGTTCGAGGAGACCGGCGGCTACGACGAGGTGGTGGTGCTGCGCGACATCCGCTTTGAGTCGCATTGCGAGCACCACATGGCGCCGGTCATCGGCCGCGTGCATATCGGCTATCTGCCGCGCAACCGCGTGGTCGGAATTTCCAAATTGGCGCGGCTGGTCGACGTCTATGCGCGGCGGTTGCAGATCCAGGAGAAAATGACGGCCGAGATCGCGGCGTGTCTCGATGCTGTGCTCAAGCCGCATGGCGTCGCGGTGGTCACCGAGGCGACGCACCAATGCATGACCACCCGCGGCGTGCATAAGACCGGCGTCACCATGGTAACGAGCCGCATGCTTGGCGTGTTTCGCGACCATGCCGAGACCCGCCAGGAATTTCTGGCCGCGATCGGCATTCGCGGGGCGGGGAGCGTCGGCAACGGCGGAGGCTAAGGGTTTTACGCCGCGCGCCTGATCTCATCGGCGAGCGCGCGGTAGGACAACGCTTCGGCGAGATGCACGCGGCTGACTTTGTCGGCGCCGTCGAGATCGGCCAGCGTGCGCGCCACGCGCAGCACGCGATGATAGCCGCGTGCCGAGAGCCGCATCGCATCGGCGGCTTCGCGCAACAGCGACAACCCGCTCCCGTCCGGCCGCGCCACGTCCTCGAGCACGGCGCCGGAAACCACCGCGTTGCTGCGGATGTGCGGTAGCCCGATGGCGGCGTAGCGCACGGCCTGCCGTTCGCGGGCTAACGCGACGCGCTCGGCGACTTCGCGGCTGCCCTCGGTCGGCGGCGGCAGGATTAGGTCGGCGGCGGTCACCGCCGGCACCTCGATATGCAGGTCGATACGGTCGAGCAGCGGACCGGAGATGCGCGCCTGGTAGTCCGCAGTGCAGCGCGCATTGAGCCCGCGGCGGCAGGCGTAACCGGGCTCGGCGGCGCGCCCGCAGCGGCATGGATTCATCGCCGCCACCAGCATGAAGCGCGCCGGATAAGTGACGCGATGATTGGCGCGCGCAATCGCCACCTCGCCGGTTTCGAGCGGCTGGCGCAGCGAATCGAGCGCTTGCGGCTGGAATTCCGGAATTATGTAGCTGTCTCACTGCAAAACCCCCGGCCTTTAAGGAGGCCGGAGGCTCTTGATCGAGAAATTATGCCGCTGGTTGATCGAGGGCTTGAAGATAGCGAACGCCCTCACGCGTCAAGGCCGCTCTGAGGCGGCCTTTATCCAACCATGTGGTGCATCATAGCGCGCACAAGCGCTTCGACGGCGCTAGTGTAGTAGCCATCCAAAAAGTAGTGGTCGTATACCGCCCCGGCGACCAGGACGATCACCGTTATCCGGAACATGGGCAGAGGGTGCACCCAAACGTTGAAAAACCGCTAAAGCTTATGAAAGAACGAATTTGAAATCCAGCCACTCCTCGTTTCAAACCCGGCCACTAGGCCCGGAAACCAGCCAGCACCCGGTCGTACGCAAGAACAATCCATGAACAGACCTGGGCTGTCGGATTGAGATCGCCCAGGGTTCGCCATCACCCGACAAAATACCATTGCGAGAACAAGGCGGTTTCCCACAGCAGGATCCCGCCCAATACGCCGATCAGCGAGATCGTGAGCCACAAGCGCCGCTCACACAGGATGCCCACGCACATCCAGGCGGGAAAGCACATCAGTACGAACCGGATCATCGAGCCGGTAATGCCGAGCGTCAGGTAAGGCAGCATCAGGGAGCCAACGGCATAGAGCGAGACGGTGAAGCGCAGACGCCGGAACGACCAGATCGAGAGGGCGAAGAAACACAGGAACACCGCGATCCACTCCAGATAGGCATGCCAGAATGGAGCGAGCGTCATCGATGACAGAAACCGCTCGAAAATCGTGTCGCCGCGCCAAGCGCCTTTATTCCAGGCCAGTTGGCTGGCGGCGAACGCGAATGGCTGTCCGAACTTGATCCCGAGGAAGGCCATATAAGCCAGCAGGCCCGATGCCGCGAGGAAGCCGCACAGCACCATTCGCGGCAAGAGCCGCGGCCAAGGCAGCTTATTGCGCCACCACATCTCCCACAGGATGACCGGCATCATCACGATGCCGGCGGACCGCGTGCCGGCCGCCAGTCCGGCGACGACCGCCGCAAGAACAAATTTCTCACGGCGGAGAAGGATGAAGCTGAGCAGCACGAAGGCGAGGCACAGCGACTCGGAATAGCCGGCGGAAAGAAACAGCGACGACGGGAAGAAACACAACGATCCCAACGACAGAAGCGCGACCCGATCGCCCAACTCGTCCTTGACGAATTTGGTGAACAGAAGAGCGGCGGCCAGAGCGGCGACATTCGCCACGATGAGCAGCGCGAGATTCGTATCGATGCGCAACAGAGATTTTACAGCATAGGCAAAGAGCGGATAGAGCGGAAAAAAGCGACCGAGCTCGGGACCGATGGATCGCCGCCGTATTGGTATCCATCGCGCACGATGGCGTGGTACCAGTGGCTGTCCCAGTGCAATAAGCAGTAATACCAGATGTTATCGGCCTGCAATGTCGCCGGGTCGAGCGTGCGGACGATGTCGGCGGCGCGAAGGGCCCACTTTCCCAGGTTGACGCCGGCGACGACGACGGCGCGCGATGCCGCAAAAATAATCAGCGCGGACAAGTAGACTTCGTAGGCGCGCCATCCCGTGCGCAGCGGGGACGGCACATCGGCATTTGCAGGATGGGCGTCATCGGACGATGCTGACGTAAGATCGCTCGACATTTATCTCGGTCCTGAACGGCGCGGCCTTTATTTTGCGCCGCGTTTTTCTTCGATTTTGTCCCAGATCAGCGCCGCGATGTCGGGGCCGCCGAGATTCTTTATGGCGCGGATGCCGGTCGGGGAGGTGACGTTGATTTCGGTGAGGAAGCCGTCGATCACGTCGATGCCGACGAAGAGAAGCCCGCGCTCGCGCAAAGCCGGGCCGAGCCGTTCGCAGATGTGGCGCTCGCGCGCGGTGAGGTCGGTTGCCTTGGGCACGCCGCCGCGCACCATGTTGGAACGCAGGTCGTCCGCCGCCGGCACGCGGTTGACCGCGCCGGCGTACTCGCCGTCGACCAGGATGATGCGCTTGTCGCCGTCCTTCACCGCCGGCAGAAATTTTTGCACCACCCACGGCTCGCGAAACATGTTGGCGAACAAATCGTAGAGCGAACCGAAATTGAGGTCGTCGCGGGCCAGTCGGAAAACCGCCTGACCGCCGAGGCCGTAAAGCGGCTTCATGACGATATCGTCATGCTCGGCGCGGAACGCCTTGATGGCGTCGAGGTCGCGGGTGATCAGCGTCGGCGGCATCAGCTCGGGAAATTCGGTGACGAAAACCTTTTCCGGCGCGTTGCGCACGTGGCTCGGATCGTTGACCACCAGCGTCTTCGGGTGGATGCGATCGAGCATGTGGGTGGTGGAGATGTAGGCCAGATCGAACGGCGGATCCTGCCGCAGCAGCACCACATCAAAGAAGCCGAGGTCGACGGTCTCAGCCTCGCCGAGGGTGAAATGGTCGCCGGCGCTATCGCGCACCTTCACGGGCCGCACCGCGGCGGAAACTTTGCCGTCGCGCAGGACTAGGCGGTCGGGCGTGTAATAGAACAGCGAATGGCCGCGCCGCTGCGCTTCCAAGAGCAGCGCGAACGTCGAATCGCCGCGGATGTTGATCCGCTCGATCGGGTCCATTTGCACGGCGACGTTCAGGCGCATGGCCGCCAACCTCTACGCAATTTTGGCGCCGGCCGCTATGGCTGGGGAATCCTCAGCGGCTTGCATCGAAGGCGTTGGCGATGTGTTGCGGCATCCTGCCGGGCGCGACCAGCATGACGTCGAAGCGGATGTCGCGCTCAATATCGTCGGGGTGGTGGGCGAGTCACAGCTCCGCTGCGGCGACGATGCGGCGCTTGGTGCGCTCAGTCACCGCTTCCGCTGCCTCATCGGCGCGGTCGCGCGCCTTGACCTCGACAAAGACGAGGGCGCGGCGGCGGCGCGCGACGATGTCGATCTCGCCAAAGGGCGTTTTCCAGCGCCGGGCGACGATGCGGTAGCCCTTGGCGATCAGAAACATGGCGGCGCGGCTTTCCGCGGAGAGACCGAGCCGGAACGCCGCGACGCGCTCGCGCCGCGGCCGCTCCCGCGGTTCGACCGGCTCAGCGCGGCGCGCCATGTTGCGTCTCCCGGCTTCCCTCCTTCGCCAGCGCGAGTGCCCGCTGGTAGAGGTCCCGGCGCGGCAACCCGGTCGCCTCCGCCACTTCGCCTACTGCATCTTTGAGAGAAACGCGGGCGAGCGCTTGCCGCAGTAGCGCATCCGCGTCATCGGCACTCGGCTGAGCCGGCGCTTGCGGTGGCGCGATGACCAGCACGATTTCGCCGCGAACTTCCCTTGCGGCACAGCTTTGCGTCAGCGTCTCGAGGTCGCCGCGCCGGATTTCCTCATGGATCTTGGTCAGCTCGCGGCAGAGCGCCGCGTCGCGGCGACCTAGTCCGGCCGCGAGGTCCGCAAGCGTCGCGGCGATCCGCGGCCCGGTTTCGAACAGCACAAGCGTCGACGGAATACAGGCGAGCTCGGCGATGCGGGTGCGCCGCGCCGCTTGTTTCGCCGGCAGGAAGCCGCCAAAGAAGAACTGGTCGGTCGGCAGCCCGGCGACGGCGAGCGCCGCGAGCAGCGCCGAGGGCCCGGGCAGCGCGGTGACCATGTGGCCGGCCTCCTGGGCGGCGCGCACCAGCTT
>JBEKWO010000070.1:0-18496 GCA_049512975.1 Xanthobacteraceae bacterium
CCTGACCCATGCTCCCGAACGCCTCGTTGACATTGGTGGCGGTGCCGTAAGGCAGACCGGCGATGATGGCGCCGGCGGCGAACGCGTCGGGATAGGTGGCGAGCATGACGGAGGTCATCGCGCCGCCAGCGGAGAGGCCGGTGACGAACACGCGGCGACGGTCGATCCCGTGATCGACGACCATTTTCTCGACCATGTTGCGGATCGACAGCGCCTCGCCGCGCCCGCGCTCGATGTCGCCGGCGCGAAACCAGTTGAAGCAGTTTCTCGCATTGTTCGCACGCTGCTGCTCCGGCAGCAGGAGCACGAAGCCATGGCGATCGGCGAGCGTCGACCAGCCGGCGCCGAAATCGTAGCTCGCCGCCGTCTGCGTACAGCCGTGCAGGACGACCACCAGCGCCGGCTGCGGGTCCGCCGGCACGTATTCGAACATGCGCAGCGCGCCGGGATTGGAGCCGAATCTTGTCACCTCGGTCAGATGGTCGAACGCGGGGTCGAAGTCGCGCGCGAGCGACTGCGTGCGAGGCATCGAGCGCAGCAGGGTTTCCCACCGGCGGCGCTGCCGGGCGAGGCTGGCTATGGTGGTTCCGAGACCGGGCAAGTTGATCGTGCAAGGGCGGGGTCGGTCATCAGGGAGCGAATTCAAGCTGGCGTGACGTGACTGCCAACCGTCTCATGCCACTTAAGCCGACCCATTGGCGGCTTTGGGAAGCCAAGCGCGTTTTAGTGAGCATGCCCGCGCCGCTCGAAACCGATCCCGTGTATCGCTCGGCAGAGGACACCGAGTTTGTTTTTGAAGCGATGCGCCGAGAGCTTGGGGTGGCAGATGAACTCAAAGACATTCCGGGCATCACCACGCTGATGCTCGTAGCATTCGGCGAACAAGGCATTAAATCAATCGAAGATCTTGCGGGCTGTGCTACTGATGATCTCCACGGCTGGATCGAGGACAAGTCGGGAAATGTCACTAAACGCGAAGGCATCCTCGGTCATTTCAGGGTCTCGCGTAGTGAATGTGACGCTATAATTTTGCATGCCCGCATCAAGGCTGGATGGATCGAAGAGGTTTAATGCAGCGTCGTTCTACCACAGCATTGCTTGAATTTCTTGCCTGAGCCGCATGGACACGGATCATTGCGCCCAATCTTCGGCGTAACGCGGTGAACCGTTGCGGTATTGCCAAACAGATGCTTTTCAACCAATTCGCTGTGTTTCGAAGTAACGGTAAATTCCTGTCACCCCTGCAGCAGCACCGACGATCAATTTCTCGCGCAGCTCCGCGCTAACTGGCTCCTTGTACGGACGCATTTCAGGATCGGGGCTGTGTTCGGTCGCAAGCGCAAATATCGGAACAAGCCACCCGCCATTCCCTTCGTCGCCCAAGAGCGTAGCCCATTGCTCCTTATGAAACTCCATTCCACGAAGGAAACCAGTTGCCCAATCGTTGGCATGGGTGACCCCGGGCGTAGCTTAGTGCTACGTCCGCAGCGTTCGATGATCAGTTCGTATGGACGATGAAGGTGCCACGACCTCCGCCGCCCGCCCCATAGCTTCTCCCACCTCGGGTGCGTGACGGCGCTTCGCGATATTCTCGCATCGTGCCGTATGCGCTTCAGCGCCTGTGACACGGTTTCCCGGTACTGCGCCCGGCCCGTGCTTTGCTGATTCACATTCCCCTCGGCCCCCGCCCTTGGCTCCACCGACTCCGCTGCCGGTCGTCCGGCTTTGTTCGTCAGCTTCACAGCTACTATGACGGGGTCAGACTTCTCACAATCGTGCATCATCGGCTACGGCTCCTCGCCTTCCCGACACGGACCAGTGCGGCACGCGTGCTGTCGCTGGCCGACCATGAGATCTCCCGGTTCCCGAACAAAGAGCGTCCACACATGCCAAGTTCTCCGACCACGCCGGGCCGGGCGGGCACTCGCGTTGGCGTGCTCGTCCGTATTGCCTTCCGCAACGCTAAAAGCGTCGGCGCCCGAGATGAGGTCACTTTCGCGGCTCAATAGCTTGGCCTGCGCACTCCCCTGTCAACGCTTCACGACCGCCCTCGCGAGCGACCGCGCATGACTCGGGGTCGATGTGGTTCGCTACTCCTTCATCGTAAGGGACTTGCACCCTCTACTCCTTGCCGGTCTCCCGGCGCACTAGCGGTTGACCCGAAGGCGACATTTGCGGCGCTTTCACCAGCCTTCCATATTACCCGATGGAATGCAGTTGGTTGAGGAAACGTTCGCCTTCCCTGTAATGCAGGGAAGACATGTTACACGGACCGATAGCCACCTCGGTCTTAGCCAGGCGATGAGTCACGCCGGGCCGGCTCCATCGCGACGCGCGCGAAGGTCGTGATGATTCTGGCCCCGGCGCGCAGCGAACCGCGCAACGAGCCGGCAACCTTGGACTGCCCGCCGATGCGGCGGCGGTAGGACACCGGCAGTTCGAGGACGCGCAAGCCGGCGCGCGCCACCCGCATCTGCATTTCGAGATTCCAGCCGTAGGTGAGTTCGCGCATGCCGAGCGCCAGCAAGGTGGTGCGTGGAATGGCGCGATAGGCGCACATGTCGGTATAGCGCACGCCGTAGAAGAGCCCGATCAGCGCGCCGGCGACGAGGCCGGAGAGAATTTGGTGGCTTGCCATGCTGCCTCGTTCGCGCTCGCCCCTCGCGCGCGAACCGATGACGAAGTCGGAGCGGCCGGAGCGGATGGCGGCGACCATGTCGGCGATCGCCGCCGGATCGTCGGCGCCGTCGCCGTCCATGAAGACGATAATGTCGACGTCATCGGCCGCTTGCGCGCCGGCCAGGCAGGCGCGGCCGTAACCGCGGCCGGCTTCGATCGTCTCCGCGCCGGCGCGGCGCGCCTGCGCGATGGTGTCGTCGGTGCTGCCGCCGTCGGCCACGATCACCCGGTCGACGACAGGACGCGGCAGGCCGGCAACGACGGCGGCGATCGATTCGCTTTCGTTGAGCGTCGGAATGACGACGGCGACGCCGCCGGCCTGGGGCGGCATGACTACAGACTCCAGCGCAATCCGCAGCTGGCGCACGCGCCCGGCGGCTTGTCCGACAGCAGCGCCTTGCGGAAATCGCGATAGGCTTCGCCGGTCCAGATTTCGCGCAAGCTTTGTTGGGTGGCGTCGCCGAGCGTGTAGTTCTCGTAGCCGCGCTGCGAGAATGGCGCGATGCAGCACGGCAGCGCGCGGCCGTTGGCGGTGAAGTACATGACGGTCCACGGCCGGCGGCACAGCGACCACGGCGAGCCGTTGTCGCTGCGTTTTAAGCTCATGCCGGGCTCGCTGGCGGCGCCGGAGGCGCTGAACGTGACGCCGAGCGATTTGGCGAGCGCCGCGGCGCAGTCGATATAGACCGTCTCCTCGGCCGAGAGCCGCTCATAGAGCGCCTGGTCCGGCCGCGCCTTGCCGATGGCGTTCTCCGCGAAGAAGACGAGCCGCTGCAGATAGACTTCGCGCACGCCGGTCTCCGCCGCGACCCGCACGAAGTCCGGCAATTGCTCGACGGTCTCGCGTAAGCCGGTCAGCCAGGCCGACACCCGCGGCTTGCTGCGTCCCTCGCGCTCCTGCATGTCGCGGAAGGCGCGCACGTTCTTGAGGATGCGATGGAAATAATTCCTGCCGCGAATGGCACGGTAGGATTCGGCGTTGGCGGCGTCGAAGGACACCCGCAGCTCGTCGAGTTCGGCTTCGATCAGCGCGCGGCCGTTCTTCTCGTTGAGCACGGTGCCGTTGGTGTTGAACAGCACGTAGGTGCCGCGGTCCTTCAGGTAGCGCACCATGCGCGGCAAATGCTTCACCAGCATCGGTTCGCCAACGCCATGCAGCACGGCGCGCTGCAGCTTGGGGATCTGGTCGACGATCGAGCAAAAAAGCTCCCAGCTCATGTCGGCCGGCGGCTCGAGCTCCTCGTAGGTGCGCGGGCACGTGGTGCACAACAGATTGCAGCGGTTGGTGGTCTCCAGATAGAGGCAGACCGGCGCCTGCTCGGGGACGACGCTGTCGGTGCGCACGCTCTCGAAGTAGCGCCGCGGATCGACCGCCGGTTTTGCTGCCGCAATCTCCATAATGTCGCTTCCCTCAATCGATCATCGCGATAATCAAACGGCCCCGGCGGCCGCACTCTCGGCTTGCCTGAAATCTTTGTGGCGGCGGGTGAATTCGCCGTCGACCCACAGCCTCTGCATCAACAAAGCGGTCTCGACCGGATGATGCGGCTCATGCCCATCAACATCGCTCTCGGCCGAGCGCGGCCGATACACCTCGCCGGCAAGCCGGTGTAAGCCTTCGATGTCGTCGACGTCGTACCAGACCGGCAGCATGTGGACGTCGAGCCCGATGTCGCGCGCCCGCTCCAGCGTCTGCGCGGCGACGCGCTCGGTGCTCCACGCAATGTCTTCGAACAGGCCGCGGTGCGCGGTTTTCAGCCCGAGCAGGTAATAGCCGCCGTCGCTCGAGGGGCCGAGCACGGCGCGCTCGCCCGGCCGCGCCAGCACGTCCGCGGTTTTGACCAGAAACGCCGTCGGCAGCGTCGGGCTGTCGGAATTGAGCACCACGGCCGAGCCATGGCCGCGGGCGAAGATTTGTTGAATGGTGCGGAACAGACAATCGCCGAAATGCGGCAGCCAGGCGTCGATCAAGCCGATCGCCGGCGGCAGCACGCGGTGGAAAAATTCCTCGGAGCCCAGCGGCGCATAGGCGGCGTAGCCGGCGATCGCTGTATGACGCGCGGCGTGCAACAGATTGTCGGCGATATCCTGAAGGAAAGCGGTGTTGAGCGCTGCGGCCTCGTCGAACGTCAGCGGCGGCACCAGCCGCGTCTTGGTGCGTCCGGGCGCCGAAGCCTTGGCCATGACGGCGATGCCGCATGTGCCCGGGCTGGTGAGGCGCTGATGGCGTCCGTCCGCCTCGGCGGCGGCGCCTTCGGTCGATACGGAGTTTCCGTCGAAACGATTCACACCGTCCATGCGACGCGACCCCCGTAATGATCGGCTGAAAACGATTCAGCAACCAGCGGCAGTTATTGGCAAAGCGCGGCCAGGCGCCAATCAATTCCGGCTCACTGCCTACAAGTCGGCAAACACCAAAAAGTTATAGACTTCACCAAGTCGTGATCGTTTGCTCAGCGCCGCGCGAGCGCGATCTTGATCATCGCGTCGTCGGGCAGCACCTGCGCGCTTGCATTCCGCCAGGTCGGCGCCGCCGCGTATTCGCTGCGCGGCATATCGAGCGACGCCAGCTCGCGGCCCTGGATGCCCACGACTTCGATCGGAACGGCGACGAGGCGCGCACCCCAGCCGAGCAAGCCGCCGTACGAGACGATCAGTTCGATCTTGTCATCCGCCGTGCGTACCACTTCGCGCACGCGGCCAAGCGTGCAGGAGCTGTCGTCGAGGAGCGGCAGGCCGATGAGATCGCCGACCCGTACCGGCTGCGGAAAGCGCGCTTGCATGCGCTCCGCCGGCGTCATCGGCTTTTTCTTTTCTTCCATGCCGGTCGGCGGCACCATGGCCTGGGCCAGCACCAATGACCCGTCCGCGTTGATCGTGCCTGCCGCCGTCGCGTGGGCGGCGGTCATCATGCCGATCGCCAAACCGATCGCCGTCAAACGCCCGATCATGCCGCGATTCCTCCCGATCAAAGACGCCACGCGAATTTGTGAAGCGGTGTGGCTTGCGCAGGATTTTTCGCAACCCTACTGTCCGGCGTCGCATCAGGGAAATGAGCGACGCAGGGGATCATTCTTGATGTCGGCGCCGCCGGTCAAATCAAATACTCGCCAGGAGCATCGCCTGCACCCGTTGCCGGTCCGCGTCATGCATTGGACCAACGCCGTCGCCATTTTCATCATGATCGGCAGCGGCTGGAAGATCTACAACGACGACGTCCTCTTCGGGTTTCTGCATTTCCCGGACGCCGTCGTGATCGGCAAGTGGGCGCAATACGGGCTGCAGTGGCACTTTTTCGGCATGTGGATTTTCGTCATCAACGGGCTTGCTTATCTGATCTACGGCATCGCCACCGGACGGTTTCGGCAAAAGCTGTTTCCGCTGTCGCTCCGCGAGATCCTGGCGACGGTCGGCGACGCGCTGCATTTTCGCCTCGCGCACGAGGATCTGACGCATTACAACGCCGTGCAGAAGATTCTCTATCTCGGCATCATGGCGGTCGGCGTCCTCATCGTGATCTCCGGGCTGGCGCTGTGGAAGCCGGTACAGTTCTCCGAGCTGGCGTCGTTGTTCGGCAGCTTCCAGACCATCCGGCTCGTTCATTTCCTCTGCATGGCGGCGATCGTTGGCTTTTTGCTGATCCACGTGACGCTTGCTCTGCTGGTGCCGAAAAGCCTCGTCGCCATGCTGACCGGCGGCCCGGCCGTCGACGATAAGCCGGCGGCGGCCGACGCCGCGGCCGAAGCAACTCCCTGACGCGGTGAACATCATGTCGTTTCGCACCCGGACGCCATCGCTGTTTCGGCCGCAGAAGCCGATCGACCAGCGCGTGCTGACGCAACACCGGGCGCTGGTCGACGCCGTCAACCGGCGCGGCGTGCTGCGCGGCGCCATCAGTCTCGGCGCGCTGACGCTGTTGACCGGCTGCGACGTGAGCGAAGAGGAGCCGGTGCAGAAAGCCTTGCGCGCAGTGTCGGCATGGAACGACCGCGTGCAGGCGGCGATCTTCCGGCCGGATCATCTGGCGCCGACCTTTCCCGCCGCGCAGGTGGTCAAGCCGCCGCGCTTCAACGCCTATTACGACATCGAGGACGTCAAGCCGGTCAACGGCGCCACCTGGAAGCTGGAATTGGCCGGACGCATCGACGACAAGCGGCCGTGGACCGCGCAGCAGCTCTACGCGCTGCCCGAGCAGGAAATCATCATTCGCCATATCTGCGTGGAGGGCTGGGATTACATCGGCCAATGGTCGGGCGTGAACCTGAAAAGCTTCCTGCAGCGGGTCGGCGCCGACCTGACCGCCAAATACGTCTACTGCCATTGCGCCGACGACTATACCGAGAGCATCGACATGGCGGCGGCGCTGCACCCGCAGACCATCCTCGCCACGCGATACGCCAACGAGACTATCGCCGATCCGTTCGGCTATCCCTTAAGGCTGCGCACCGCGACCAAGCTCGGCTACAAGAATGCGAAATGGATCAAAGCGATCGAGGTGACCAACAGCTTCACCGAGACGTTCTGGAGCAAACAGGGTTTCAACTGGTTCGCCGGGATTTGATTCGTCATTCCGGGGCCGAGCGAAGCGAGGAGCCCGGAATCCATAACCACCGTCCATGAATATGGATTCCGGACTCGCCGCTTCGCGGCGATCCGGAATGACGGCTGGAGGATTATCATTTCCCCCTTACATAAATCCGCCAGCGACCGTCGCGATTTTCCGCCAAGCGATAAGCGGGGCTCGTGGCGAAGGGGTCGTTGTCCCAGGCCTTGTCTTGCGGCACGAGGACGACAACTTCGCAGCCATAACGCGTTGCCATGTCGCTGACGTCGGGCGCGGTGCCCTCGCCGGCGAAGACGCGGATGAACTGCGCATTGATCGCCTCGCGGCGCGGCGGCGGCAGCGGCGCCAAGGCGAGCGCCAATTCGCGCCCGGCAAAGCAGGAGCTGCGGTCGGCGAGCAAAGCCCAGGAAATGTTCACCGGCCACGGCGTGACGTCGCGCAGGTACAGCGGATTGTTGGCGACGCGGGCGCCGGGCGGAGCGTAGCGCCGCACCGCGTCCCAGAGCTCCGGCGTTTGCGCAAAGATTTTGCCGCCCGGCCTTGGCTGGCCGGTGATGGCGTCGCGGATCGTTGCCGAGGTGTCCGGCAGGCTGAGCAGGAGCCCGGCCAGCGCCGTCGCGACGATCGCGGCGCGGCAGCGCGCGTGAAAAAATCCCGCCGCCGCAGCGACGATCAAAACCATTTCGGCGGGGATGATGGCGCGAAGCCCGAGATCGTTGTTTTCGCCAAGCGTGCTGACCAGAAGCCACGAGACCAAAAGACCCGTGCCGGCGAGACACGCCAGAGCCGCCACCGCGAGTTTCTCCGGCCGCGGCATGGCGCTGCGCAACGCCACAGTCAGCGCGAGCGCACCGGCGATAAAGTTGGCCGGCAATTCGATCGGCAACAGGATCAGCCAATAGGCCGGGATATCGAGCACGCGGCGGAGCGTGTACGGCAACGCCTCGCCGAACACGGTGTAAGGTTCGATAACGATCGGGCTGCCGCCGCCGCGCGCGCGCACCGCCGCCAGTTGATCGAGAACGAACGGTGCGGCGAGGCAGATCGCCAGCGCGGCGGCGATAGCCAATCCCAGCGCGAAGCGTCGGCGCTGCGCCGGCTCGGTGCCGACCAGCAGAATCGGCGCGGCGATGAGGGCGGCAATCGCAAATGTCGCGCCGCCGACAAAGCTCGAGCTTTCGAAACCGGCGACGACGACGAGGACCAGCACCAGCAGCAGCGCCAGGCTCTGCCGCTGGGCGAAACAGCTGACGAGCAGCATCGCCGTCACCGCGCAGGATGCCGCCATCAGATGTTGCGGGACCCAGGTCGCCTGAAACAGCCAGCCGGCCATTCCAACCGGCGGCCACAGCCACGGCGTAAGATCGCGGGCGCCAGCGATCCAGTCGAGCGTCACCCACAGCGACGCTGCGGCGGCGAGGACGACGACCCAGATTGCCGCGGCGGCGCGCTTGCTGAGCCAGACGGCAACGCCCATCATCAGGCTCAGCGACGCGAAGGCGGTAAACCAGGTCAGTCCGATATCGGCTTCCCAGCCGCTTGCGCCGACCGCCAGCGCCAGCTCGGCGGCACTGAAATGCCAGAGATAATAGTAGGCGAGGTGGCCCGGCGCGCCGAATTCGCCGAACACCGGATTGACCGGCGGCAGGCCGAGCCGGGCCATCGCATCGACGATCGCGATCTTGGAATGATCGAAGATCGGATCGGCGAGCTGCACGGCGGTGCCGGAAAATTTGGGCAGAATGGCGACGGCCGGGGCGAGCGCGAGAACGGCCGCGGCGGCGAACGCCCAGGTCGGAATGTCCGCGGCGTCTTCGGCTTCGCTCTGCGGCGCACGCCCCGCCAGCGAAAACCCGCTAGCCAGGACGCAGAGCGCGCCGGCACCAAAGACCGCGATCGGGGAAAATCCGATCCAAGGTCCGATCCAAGCGTAGATCGGCAGCATCACGGCGCTGTGCACCGCCCAGCCGATGACCGGCGCGGCGCCGCGGGCGAGCGCGCGCGGCAAAAGGCGGCGGCCCAGCGCAGTGCCGAGCAAGGTCCAGAACGCAGTCGCCAGCAGCGCGCAGAGCGCAGCATTCAACGGTGACGCCATGGTCGGTCCGGGGCGAATCTCGCGAGGAACGGTCTATCACGCTGCCGCCGTCGTTGCCGTCACCCACGGTAAGGGCGGCCCTGGGGCGCCGGATGTATGGGCGGCCCTTGTGGCCGCCTCCGCAATTTCGGCTATGGCTATCTTCTGTGGCTGCTTCCCGGCGCCCGGCGTCAATTTGCGCTCGTAGGCGCAAATGGTCAGCACATTTGCGTCGATCCGGGCTCTAAGCTCGTCATGGTTCAGACGGCGCTTGAGAGTTCCAATGAAAGTTGGCGTCTGTGGTCGGCATTGGTCGAGCAGTTTGCCGCCATGTCTGTTTCTGGCCCACTGCCTCGGATAGTGCGGTGCAGCGATATGTCTGGAGTTGAGGTCAAAGCGGACTCGAAATCGATCGCCTCATTCGGTCGCTGTACACAACCAAGACCCTTAACGTCGTTTGGCTGCAAGAGTTCGGTGCAACGCAGCACTGGCAACGTGCAATTAAACGCGTGCCTTGCTGATTTGTATCCGATCGTTCCGAGCGCGACCCACTTAAGCTCGCAGCCACCAAGACCGCGGTCGAGGTAGTTTCGCCTCCGGGGATGCTTGGAACGAAACGCCACAAACTCCGGGAACTGATTCAGGATGCCAACATAGAAGGACTTCACGTCCGTCCGCAGTACGAAGCGGTTGCCCTGAACATGATCGCGGACCTCTCGCACGGCATACTTCGCGCCGCCGCCGTTGATCCTGTCGCGCGGGTCGGCGGGGATTGCCTTGATCGCAGCCTTCATGCCGTCGAAGGCAACGCGGCGACCTCATCCCTTGACGAGCGAACAGCCTCCTTCCGATAAGGGACGGAAAGCCTGCTCGGCGGGAACCGTCGTGACCAGCTTGAAATAGTCCCACTCGCCCTTGGACTCTGACGGCTTCTTGGTCTCATAAAGGTAGACTGGATGAATCTTCCGGCCGTCGATGCGGATCGTGCCCCTGCCGAAAAGCGGATCGTCGGTCGGCAGTTCCTTCATCTTGGCGACCACCGCCTGGCCGTCGCCGGCATCCTTGAGCGCGGCCACCGCCTTCAGGTAATGAACCACTGCGGAATAGACCCCGGCCTGCATGTCGTTCGGCATGATCTTGTTCGGATGCAGCTCTTGAAACCGCTTGGCGAAAGCACGGCTGGCATCGTTCTGGTCCCAGTAGAACGGCATCAAACTGAAAACGCCTTGCGTCGCCTGCAATCCGAGCGCCTTCACATTGTTGATCTGAAAGACGAAGCCAGGCAGCTTGAATTTGCTGGCCAAGCCGTACTCGGCCGCCTGTTTCAGCGTGTTCGACAGATCTGCTCCGGCGTTGGCGAGGGCGATGGTGTCAGCACCGGACGATTGCGCCTGGACAAGAAAGGAAGAAAAATCAGACGTGCCGAGTGGCGCATGGACTGCACCCATGACTTGGCCACCCAGCTTCTTGACGCCCTCGCTGGCCGCCGCTTCGAGATCCTTGCCAAACTGATAGTCGGCGGAGATGAAATACCATTTCTTGCCGCCGCGCTCGAAGATGGCTCTGGCGAATCCGTTCCCCAGCTCCCAGGTGTCGTAGGTCCAGTGCACAGTGTTGGGCGAGCATGCCTTGCCGGTCAGCGCTGCGGTTCCGGCGCCAGAGCCAATCATCACCTTGTTGAGATCGCGGGCCAGCGTGTTGACGGCGAGAGCGACCGACGAGTTCGGCACGTCGATAATCATGTCGACGCCTTGGTTTGTGTACCAGTCGCGCGCGATGCCGGCCCCGATGTCTACCTTGTTCTGATGATCGGCATAGACGATCTCCACGGTGAGTCCGAGCTTCTTGGCGTAATCCTCAACCGCAAGCCGGGCGGCGATGACCGACCCGAAGC
Source organism: Xanthobacteraceae bacterium (assembly GCA_049512975.1). Classification (GTDB taxonomy): domain Bacteria; phylum Pseudomonadota; class Alphaproteobacteria; order Rhizobiales; family Xanthobacteraceae; genus BOG-931. The sequence continues at coordinate 11,212 of JBEKWO010000070.1, forward strand.
CTTGGCTGTCGGCGTAAACCGACGACTGGTCGTTGAGCACACCTATTTTAACCGGCTTGCTTTGCGCCAGCGCGATCGAGGGTACGGCGGCCAACAGGATCGCCGCGATCAAAGATCTGATTTGCATAATTTCCTCCTTCGGTAGACGTTTCCAGTCCCAAGCTTAGCCCATGGCAAGCAAGAGATCGATTTCGCAGGTCATCTCCGCGGCTGCCCATTCTGTTCTCTGGCCTTACCGGCTAAAAAGTGAGTCATTTCGGTCCAGATCTCTTTCACGTACCGGGTTCTCGCCGACATCGCGGATTGCGGCAATTCCGAAGCGCGGATCCAGCCGCGTTGACCATCTTTCTGCGCCTTACGCGCGCGCGAGCTGCGCTCCGAATCCCGCCCGAGCCGCCGCCGACCCCAGCCCCGCCGACCCCAGCCGCCCGAGCAACCGGGCAGGCTTGGACAACACCCCGATCGCTAAATCCGCGGCACTGTGCTCGCGTTGACCACTTGGGTCGCCCATTCGCCCGCGAGACCGACCCGCCTCCCGACCGACTAAGTCGCTAAGCCTCGATGATCACCTTGAGCGCTTTCGTGCTGGCGGCATGCCCGAAGGTCTCGTAAGCATCCAGGATGCGGTCGAGCTTGAAGCGATGCGTGATCAAGAGCTTGGGGTCGATCTTCCCGGAGCGCAGAATGTTGAGCAGCACCGGCGTGCTGACGGTGTCGACCAGCCGCGTGGTGATGGCGATGTTGCGGTCCCACAGGCGCTCCAGATGGAGCGCCGCCGGATGTCCATGCACCCCGATATTGGCGATGGTACCGCCCGGCGCCACGATCTGTTCGCACAGCTCGAAGGTGGCCGGAATGCCCACCGCCTCGATGGCGGTGTCGACGCCGCGCCCGCCGGTCATCTTCAAAACCGTCTCCTGGGCCTTGCCGTCGGTGCTGTTGACGGTGCTGGTGGCGCCGAAACGCTTCGCCACGTCGAGGCGGTTGGCGTCGAGATCGATCATGATGATCTCGGCCGGCGAGTAGAACTGGGCGGTGAGCAGCGCCGAGAGCCCGACCGGCCCCGCGCCGACGATCGCCACGATGTTCCCCGGCTGAACCTTGCCGTTGAGCACGCCGCACTCGAAGCCGGTCGGCAGAATGTCGCTGAGCATCACTAGCGCCTCTTCGTCGGCGCCGGCGGGGATGGGGTAGAGGCTGTTATCCGCATAGGGAATGCGGACGAACTCGGCCTGCGTGCCGTCGATGCTGTTGCCGAGGATCCAGCCGCCGGTGGTGCAATGCGAGAACATGAGCTTCCGGCAATAAACGCATTTGCCGCAGGCGCTGACGCAGGAAATCATAACCCGGTCTCCTGGCTTGAACGCCGTGACGGCCGGCCCGATCTTGTCGACGATGCCCACGCCCTCGTGCCCCAGAATGCGGCCGGGCTGGCAGGTCGCGACGTCGCCCTTGAGAATGTGCAAATCGGTGCCACAGATCGTCGTTTTCGCCATCTTGACGATCGCGTCAGTGGGCGCCGCGATGTCCGGTTTGGGACGCTGTTCGAGGGCTTTCTTCCCCGGACCCTGATAAACGAAGGCTTTCATCGCCGACATCCTTGCTGTTGTGAAACGATCTCGAGCTGACGGTTACGGTATCACCGGGCAAGCGATGATCAGTCAGCGTTGAGGTCAGCTGATTGATCGTTAAACCGACATCCCCCGATGACCAGGAAGTCGCGTGAACGATAGCATTCTGCTCGGGTAGCCGGAAGCCAAAAGGCAGCGTCCGCAAGGCTTCCGGCGTTGGGCGCGGCGGCCGCCAAAGCAAAAGTTACGGCGCTATAAAGATGTCAACCGACGACCAGCCGATTGAGGGACTGTTGGCGACGTCGGGCATCGTAGCCTTGGTGCTCGGTCTCGCCCTGCAAAGTACGTTGGCAGACCTTTTCTCGGGAATTGCACTAAACATCGAAGACCCGTTCGGTGCTGGTGATCGGATAACCGTTGACGGAGGCAACGAGGGCCAAGCCATCGAAATCAATTGGCGGGCGACGCGGATTCGCAACCGAAGCGGCGACACTACGGTTATTCCAAACAGCCAGATCGCTAAGTCGACGCCCTCGTGCTCGGCCCCTGTGCGCCACCATCGGCGGACCGGAAACGCCGCCGATGGCGTAGATGCCCGGCACATTGGCCTTGTTGAATTGATCGATGTTATGCTCGGTCGGCGCGATCACGCCATAGGCGATGCTGTGCCCGTTGGCGATCCAAGCCTTTCTGAGCAGTTCATCCAGGGGATTGGCCCCCAGAAACACGAAGGCAGCTTGACGAGCCGGGCTAGCGCGCTTTTCCGCAAGCTCGTTCTCGCCGATCGGCGAGGCGCCGCGCCGCTTCGACTTCGGCCAGGCCGCCGATATCGTGGATCGCCTGTATTGCGTATTGCGTTCGCCTCACTCGAAGTTTCTACTGTCGACGAATGCTGAATGATGTCGGTCTCCGAGCTGTTTGGTGCAAGTAGGCTCGAACGAGGGACTATGACACTCTCGCTCGCCGAGTTGCGTCAAGATTAAGCACTCGGCGCTGCCGTGGAGTATTGGAGCAGAATCCACATCGTCTCGACGCCCATCTGACTTACTAACGAAACGCAAGGCGGTTCGTCAAAGTGGACATCACTGAAGTCCTGCTAACGCGTGGTCAAGTGAATGCCGTTCGCGCAGCCTTCAAGGCTGGCATCACGCCGTCACGGATTGCTCGACACTTCGGGAATTCCCAATCGAATGTGCGGAAGGCGTTGGCGTCGGACGAAGAAGTGAAAGGAGGATTCTGTCCTGCTGCAGCAACCCCCAGAGTTTGCGATGATCCTGAGTGCTCCAGTCTAAAAACGGAGTTTACCATGAACACGTACGTCGCCATTATTGGCGGGAAAGCGATCTTGGCATTTCGTGCTGAGGATGACGATGACGCGCGCGCGATGATCGATGACCAGGAAGGCAGCATGCGATCTGATCTGAAGGTGCTCCTTGGTACAGACGGAAAGCCGCCATGGGACGGGAAGTCCGCCATTGAGGCGCGAGAGGCGACGGCGGCACAACACGCCGGATGGAAGCAGTCTCGCGACCAAGCAATTAGCGACGGGGAAATTGACCTGGATGCTGGCAACAATCCAGATGAGTGGAACGTCTATTTAATGCGCATTCCTCTAACACAAAAAGTTCGGCGTAACCACAGATCAGGTCGTAGCCAATCGGAAAAAGCGAATAAACAAACAAGTGCCGTTGCAGGCGGAATTATGTACCGTTTTCTCGAGGGCACAGCAGATCAATATATGACACGTGCAGTAATGACCGTGACGCGCCAAACAACCATGCGCGAGCTGGAGGCATTATTTGAGAAACACGATTTTAATTCCTTCCCCGTAATGGAAGAAGGGAAGATGTTGGGGATCGTTGCAAAATTCGATTTTCTTCGAGCCTTTGCCTTCACCACCGGTCAGATGGTGCCCCATTACGATGAGTTGATGCGACGACCGGTCGCCGAAATGATGACCGAAGCCGTTGTTCATGTCGAACCGGCAGCACCATTGACACGAGTTCTCCAATTGATGGTGAGGCTTAAGAACCGGAGCTTTCCGGTTATCGGGCCCGATCGCCAATTGGTAGGAATGATTTCTCGCGAGGACGTGATACGCGCACTCAAGGAGGCGACACAGGACGATTAACGCGTGAGGTCTGACCGGGGTTCATTAAGCGTGAGCAACGCCGTTTCGGTTCGACCTTGTCTATTTTTTCGGTTGTACGACCATGGGACCGGAGCGACATAAGGGCGTGGCCGCGCCTGCGCGATCTCGTTGAGGGCCCGGCTGGACCTGTGGGGCGTATGTGCAGCAATACAGACCATCGTGAACAAGACGTTCAAAGAAATTGCTTCCGGCGATGCCGCGACGGTCCAGCGCACGTTGCAGACCGGCGATGTGCGGGCCTGGGCCGCCGCCTTCGGCGATGTGGACATGCTCGCCAGCCCCGCCGAGAGCCAGGGGGGCCGTCGGCATTGTCACGGCCATCCTGACCGCGCTGGTTGGTTCAGCCCTCCCGGGACCCGGGACTTCGATCCGCACAACCCCGGTGCAAATCAAGGGTGCGCTGCCAATCGGCGCGGCCATGACGGCGCGACTCGTCGTGCGGGAGAACCGGTCGGATCACGGGATCGCCGTGCTGGACGGGCAGTGCACCGATCCGGCGGGTCAGGTTTTCGCCACCGCGATCGAGGAAGTTCTGGCACCGACGACGCGGCAGCGACACCAGGTGGCGGAGCATCGGCTCGAGGGGCTTGTCGAACGCTGTCAGGGTCTCAAGCCGATGCTGACCGGCGTGGTGCACCCATGCAGCGCCGATGCGTTCCGCGTTCACCACTTTAGTTGCCCCATCAGTGCACAGCCTCCAGCGTCAGCGCGATGCCCTGGCCGCCGCCGATGCAAAGCGTGACAACGCCGCGTTTGATGTCATCACGCTGCATCGAATAGAGCAGACGCGTAGTCAGCACCGCGCCGGTCGCGCCGAGCGGATGACCATGCGCGACGGCGCCACCTTCGACGTTCACGATCTCCTCGGAGAGGCCAAGCTCCCGCGTCACCGCCACAGCGATCGCGGCGAAGGCCTCGTTGATCTCGATGCGCTGAATGTCGGCGATCTTCCAGCCGGCGCGCGAGAGTGCCTGGCGCACGGCGGGAACGGGCCCGAGCCCAAACATTCCCGGCTCGACCGCGCCGATGCCGTAGGACACAAGTCGGGCCATCGGCTTGAGGCCCTGCTTCTCGGCCCATGCGCGTTCGGCGACGATCATGGCGGAGGCTCCGCTGTTCAAACCGGGCGCATTGCCGGCGGTAATTGTCCCGTCCTTGCGGAACGCCGGATGGAGTTTTGCGAGACCTTCCAGCGTGGTGTCAGGCCTGTTGCTTTCGTCCTGGTCGAAGACTTTCACCCCCTTGTGGCCGTGAATCTCCACCGGCGTAATCTCTTCCTTGAACTTACCGGCCGCCTGCGCTGCCGAAAAACGCTGCTGCGACCGCAATGCCCAGCGATCTTGTTGTTCGCGGGTGATTTGGTGAGATTTTGCCAAATCTTCCGTGTGCCACCCTGAATGCTCGCCGGAAAACGCGTCGTTGAGGCCATCGCGCAACATGCTGTCGTAGAGTTGCCCGTCGCCCATTCGGTAGCCCCAGCGTCCATTAGCCACCAGGTAAGGCGCCATATCCATGTTCTCCATGCCGCCGGCGACCGCACTATCCAACATGCCGAGCATGACCTCCTGTGCGGCGGAGGCGATCCCTTGCGCACCGGAGCCGCAGACGCGGTTGACCGTCATGGCGGGAACATCGACCGGTATCCCGCTATTGACGGCGGATTGCCGCGCCGGGTTCATCTTGTTGCCGGCCTGGATCACGTTGCCCATCACCACCGTTCCGACCTTCGCCGGATCAAGTGTCGAGCGGGTGAGTACCGCCTTGATGGCAATCGCGCCCAAGTCCGGCGCCGATATCGTTTTCAGGCTCCCGTCATAGGTTCCGATCGGGGTCCGCACGGCTTCACAAAGGACGATTTCACGCATGGCCATTTCCGTCACTCCTGTTCGAGATGCACTGCGGCGGTCTCTAATATCTAGGTGTAGATCCGCGGCGATCCACCCGTGTTCAATTTGCAAGTATCCATTCCCGCGCCCGCGCGGCGTCAGCTAGCGAAAAGACTTTCGTCGTCGCGGGCATGAGGAAACCGAAGAAATGGGCGATGTGCTTGATCCATTCGACATCGGTGACGAAGGCAATGCGGTCCCATCGCGTGAAACTCTGCATTCCAACTTTGAAATCTTCCCAGGCCGCGCCGGGGTCGAGAGGGAAATCCGCGCTGGTTCGTAGTAGAGCCGGAGCTTGTTGTGCGTGCGCAGCGCGTTCGTAACAGCCGGCACCAGAACTGCGTCATAATCAGCTTTGGTCACACGGCCCTGGCAAGCGAACGCGACGACATTGCCGGGAAAGTCCGTGAACTGCTTGATCATTGGCGACCTCCTCGCTGTTTTCGCTCAGCGCTACACACTCCTCGCGCCACAGCCGTCATAGCCGCAGCCCGCCGTCGATCTCCAGAATCCGACCGTCGTAGTAGTCGTTCTGCAAGATGAAGAGCGCGGCGCGCGCAATTTCCTCGGGCCGCGCGAACCGCCGCAACGGAATGGTCGAGACGATCCTGTCTTTGACCTTCGGCGGAATGGCTGCCACCATGCGCGTCTCGCTGAAGCCCGGAGCGATGCCGGCGACGCGAATGTTGTAGCGCGCGAGTTCTTTGGCCCAGGTCACTGTCATGGCGGCGACGCCGGCCTTGGCCGCAGCGTAGTTGGTCTGTCCGACATTGCCGGCGCGAGAAATGCTGGAAATGTTGATGATCACGCCGCCGTGGCCGCTTTCGATCATCTGCACGGTGGCTTCGCGGCCGCACAGGAATACGCCTCTGAGGTCAACCGCAATCACTCGATGAAATTCGGTCACCGACATTTTTTTCTTCACCTTGCCGTCGACCGCCTTCACCAAGAGGGCGTCGCTAGTGATGCCAGCGTTATTGATGAGGCCGTCGACGCTGCCGAATTCCTTGCGGACGCTGTTGAACAGCGCCTCGACTGCCGGCTCGTCGGTGACGTCGGCTGGGTAGTCTTTGACCTTGCCGCCTGCTTTCGTGCAAAGCCGTACCGTCGTCTGGAGTTTTGCGTGATCAAGGTCGACCAGCGCGAGCTTGGCGCCCTGACCGGCGATGATCTCCGCCATCTTTTGGCCGAGCCCTTGCGCCGCACCCGTGATTACGATCACTTTGCCTTGCAATTCCATTTGACGCTTCGAGACTGTTTCAATTCTCGCGGTTGCGACTGTTCGCGTTTCCGAGCGTCTCCTTTTGCTTACTTCATGAAGACGTAGCGTCCCGGTGCATCCTCAATCGCCGCAAAGCCGGCTGCCGCGTCGCCGAGCGGCGGCGGTGGAACCGGCTCGCCGGATCGCGCGGCAAGCCATGTGCTCCACGCCGGCCACCATGAACCCTCGTTCGGCACATGTTCGGCAAGCCATCTGTCGGGATCGATATAAGGTTCGCCGTGCCCGCGCACAGCCATGCGGAAATGCCGATGCGGGTGTCCCGGTTCGGACAATATCCCCGCGTTGTGTCCACCATTTGTCAGGACAAAAGTGATCGGAGCCTCGGTCAAAAGATGCAGCTTGAAGACCGAGTGCCAAGGGGCGACGTGGTCGCGCTCCGTGGAGACGGCGAAGA
>JBEKWO010000071.1:0-17551 GCA_049512975.1 Xanthobacteraceae bacterium
AAGCTCGTCTTCCCAATTCGACGTTGTGCCTACCATGGTCGGCCCTCCAAAAGCCGACCACCCATGAATCATTGAAAAACTGATTTGGGAATCCCGTGCCGCTAAAAATCTGCCAAAGTAGTGCTAGCTAGGGTAGGGAGTCATAAACGTAACCCGTTGATGCGACTCGTGCTCTCGGCTTCTACGCGATTCATTAAGATGGATATTGAAGATGGATATTGACTTGCCGGAGGTCGTTGCCGAAGTACGAGCCGAATTCGATCGCTACGAGAAGGCGCTGGGAGCGAATGACGTTGCCACGCTCAATGCGATGTTCCGCAACGACCCGCGCACCATCCGCTACGGCGGGACCGAGAACCTGTACGGCTATCAGGAGATCGAGGCATTTCGTGTCGCCCGTTCGCCAGCCGGACTCGCCCGCACGCTGTCGAAGACCGTCATCAGCACCTATGGCCGCGATCATGCCGTCGCGTCGACGCTGATTCGCCGCGCCAGCGTGTCCGGCAAGATCGGACGGCAGATGCAGACCTGGGTGCGTTTCCCGGAAGGTTGGCGCGTCGTCGCGGCGCACGTGAGCTTCATCGAGGAGCTGAAGTAATCGTCACGCCGTCACCTTCTCCTGCGCCATGAAAGCGCGCCAACCGCCGAAGCTTGAAATGTCGCGCGCACCGGCGACCGCCTCGGCCTCGACCAAGAAGCCCTTGACGGAGCGGCCGCTGTCCAGTTCGAGCGTGCCGATCGAGAGAGGAGACGGCACCGCGGCGACGAAGCGGCCGAATGCTGCTTCTGACAGCGCCCAGACCTCGACCTCGGTGGCGGCGCCGGCCCCCTTCTGCACGCGTAAAAGACCCGGCTTCGGCGGCCGTGTGCCGGCAAGCGCATAGAGCCGATAGTGCGGCGCGGTGGCGGTACGCTCGATCAGCCGGCCGCCGGCGGCGCGCAATTCGCCGTTGAGCGGCATGCCGGAGAGATGTGCGCCGACGACAGCGATCGGAATTTCGCCCTCGGCCGGCGCAGCTGGAAGCCTGGCCAGCGGCGGCTGCGGATGTTGGAGCGCCCCGAGCGGCAGGCCGGTCGCGGCATGGAATTCGCGGCCGATCGCGGCGAGCGCCGCGTCGTCGCCCGCTGGCGCCAGCAAGGTCACGCTGAACGGAATGCCGTCGGGGCGTATGGAGGCAGGCACGGCGAGGCCGCACATGTCCAGCAGATTGACAAAGTTGGTGTAGATGCCGAGCCGGCTGTTGAGCCCGATCGGATCGGCGAGAACCTCATCGATCGCATAGATCGTCGGCGCCGTCGGCAACACCAAGGCATCGATTGCGCGGAGCGTTCGATCGCGCACCTGCCGTAGTTCCTCGAGCTGATAGAAGGCGGCGAAGGCGTCGGCCGCCGTGCCGTGCGCGCCGGAGAGAATCACCTGCCGCGTGACCGGATGCAGCGATTCCGGCGAGGAGGCGATCAGCGCGCGCGCCGTCAGGTAGCGCTCGGCCACCCACGGTCCCTCGTAGAGCAAACGCGCCGTCGCGTAGAACGGCTCGACGTCGATCTCCACGATTTTTGCGCCGAGCGCGGAGAGCCGCGCCAGCGCTGCGTCGTAGGCCGCTTCCGACGCGCGATCGCCGAAGAACAGACGTTGACCCGGCAGCGGCACGCCGAGCTTGAGCCCGTCAGGCATCGGCCCGACGGCATGCACCGGCCGCGGTCGTGAAAACGGATCGGCCGGGTCGGGACCGGCGATTACGCGCAGCATCGCCATCGCGTCATCGACGGTAAGTGCAAGGACCGAGACACAATCGAGCGTGCGGCACGCCGGTACGACGCCTGCCGTGGAAACAAGACCGCAGCTCGGCTTGAGCCCGACGATGTTGCTGAACGCGGCGGGCACGCGCCCGGATCCGGCGGTGTCGGTGCCAAGCGCGAGCGGCGCCAAGCCGGCCCCTACCGCGAGCGCGGAGCCGGCGCTCGATCCGCCGGGAATGAGTTTTTGGTCGAACAAATTGCGCCCGATACCATAGGGCGTGCGCATGCCGACCAGGCCGGTCGCGAACTGATCGAGATTGGTCTTGCCGAGCACGAGCGCTCCGGCCTGCCGCAACCGGGCGACGCACGTGGCATCCTTGTTGGGGCGATAGCTGTAAGCCGGGCACGCGGCGGTGGTCGGCAATCCCTTGACGTCGATATTATCCTTGACCGCGACCGGAATGCCGTAGAGCGGCAACGTTTTATCGCCGCCGCGTACCAACGCGCGCGCCTCGGCGACGACGTCTGCTTCTTCGCGTAGCGCGATGAAGATCGCCGGGTCATCATGGGCGCGCATGCGCTCGAAGCTGCGCGCGACAATATCCCCGGGCTGAACTGCTCCGCGGCGATAAGCGTCGAGGATTTCGGCGACCGTTTCGGTCACGTGAGGCTCCGTGTTGGTGCGACAGGTGGGCCCGGTTACCGTTCGCCGCTTCCTTTTTGCCAAATCCGGACCATTTCGCAATGGGCATGCGCGCTTTGGCTGGGCGCGCTGTGCGGGCGATCCGGATCAAGAATCCACGCAGCGGTTGCACGGGGCTTGCGGGCCGCCTATATTCTGTCAGCTTTTCAGTCATCGCTGATGACGTGAGTGGCTCCGCCCCGCCGGGCGGGCGGAGCACAGAGGAGATTTGCACATGGCTATCGCGCCCCTGATGCCGAAGGCTACGGCGGTGTGGCTGGTGGAGAACACGGCTCTGTCGTTCGACCAGATCGCACAGTTCTGCAACCTGCATCCACTTGAAGTGAAGGCGATCGCTGATGGCGACGCCGCGCAGGGCATCAAGGGACTTGACCCGATCCAGACCGGGCAACTAACGCGCGAAGAAATCTCCGAAGCCGAGGCCGATCCGAACCACCGGCTGCATATCGCCGACCCGAAAGTCCGCCTGCCGGAGGCCAAGCAAAAGAAGGGTCCGCGTTATACGCCGGTATCGCGCCGCCAGGACCGGCCAAACGCCATCCTATGGCTGGTGCGCAACCATCCGGAACTCAAGGACAGCCAGATCATGCGTCTGGTCGGCACCACAAAATCGACCATCCAGGCGATCCGCGAGCGCACCCATTGGAACTCGGCCAGCCTGACACCGCTCGACCCGGTGACGCTCGGTCTTTGCTCGCAGATCGACCTTGACCTCGAGGTGCAGCGCGCCGCCAAGGAGAAGCCGGTTCCGGTCGAGGCGCAGGGAGCCACGCTGCTTCCCGCCTCCGTCACTACGGCGCCGAAGGCGGAGCCGGAGGAACCGGCCGCCGCGAAGAAAACCGAAGAACTCAACGTCGAGGCCGTGTTCGCCAAGCTCAAGCAGCTGAGCGGCAAGGGCGAGTGATCGGCCGGCCGTTCGCGGCGGCGCGCGCTATCCCTCGCCGATAAGCTCCTGCCGCCGCCGCTCCAACTCTGCCGCATAGCGGCGTAGCGCATAAGCCTCTGTCAGGAGTCCGAGGACGCGGCGGTCGACGTAGGAATCGACGACCGCGAGAGCCTCGGCCTCGGCGCGATCGAACGCAAGCACCGCTTCTTTGATCGCCATCCCCGGCAGCAGCATATCTTCGGTATTGTGGAGAATATCCTTGACCGGCTTATCCGGCGCGACCTCGGAAGCGTGCGCATCCGCGACCCGCACCATGCCGGCATAACGCTCCTGTTCGTCGACGACGATGACAAGGGCGGGGGAGCCGAGCGGGAAGGCTTCGCGGAAGGCGCCGATACTCGCCGCGGCGCGCACTGTCCGGACATCGTGGCGCATCATCTTTGCGACCGTCAGGTCACGCATCCAGCCGACGTCGGCGGCGCTGCGGATCGTCTCGCCGCGCAGGTGGAAACGCCAGGTGGCGAATGAATAACCGAACACCTCGCGCGTCACCTGCGAGGAGATGATCACGGCGATGAGCACCGCTGTGGTGAGCCACAGATCGCCCGTCGTCTCCAACGCAATGAAGGTCATCGTGAGCGGGCCGCCGATCACCGAGGCCGCGAGCGCACCCATGCTGATCACCGCGTAGGCGTTGGAATCGAACGAGCCGCTCGGCCAGCTCGCGGTCAGCGCGACCGCCAGGAGATCGCCGCCCAAGGCGCCGATCAGCAGCGAGGAAAAGAACAGGCCGCCGCGAAATCCGGAGCCGATGGAAACGATCGAGGCGGCGATCTTCAGCACAAAAAGCAGTGCGACGGTCCGCAGCGACAGGTCGAACATTCCGGAAAGGCGCAATGCCCCGTGACCGGACGACATCACCTGCGGCGATACGATGGCTAAAAGCCCGACGGCAAGCCCGCCCACGGTCGTGCGCAGCGCCGGCCGCAGCTGCAAGCGTACGAACACGGCCTCACACAGCGCCACCCCGCGCATGAGAAAGATCCCGGCTGCGGCACAAAGGAGGCCAATCGTGGCCGCGATCACCAGATCATGGGCCGCGATCGTCATCTTCTCGGGCGCAACGAGGCCGATGTCGGCCGGCGCCAGCGCATGCGCGACGAGATAACCGATGAGCGCCGCGACGCCGACCGGCGCCAAGCTGTTCGGCGAATAGCCGCCGATGATGAGCTCGAAGCCGTAGAAGGCGCCGGCGAGCGGCGCGCCGAACGCGCCGGCGATGCCGCTAGCGGCGCCGCAACCCACCAGGATGCGCAGGTCGGCGCGCCGCAACCGAAACGCCATGCCGATGCGCGAGGCGATACCGCTGGCAAACTGCGTATAGCCGGCCTCCAGGCCGACCGAGGCGCCGACGCCGCTCGACCAGACCGTCTCCGCGGCGACGATGATACTGCCGAGCAGCGACATCCGCCCACCGTGCAGCGCATTGGCTTCGATCGGATCGATTTCCCGCTCCGGCCGCCAGCTCGCGATCAGCTCGCGCGCGACGCCGAACACGAGACCGCCGGCCAGCGGCACGGAGATCGCCACCATCGGATCGAGCCGCAACAGTCCCGACAGACGCACGCCGGGCGCGCGTCGGGGGGCCGAACTCACCATATAGCGCCCGCCGGACGCGACCTGGAACCCCTTGATCACACTCGGCGTTTCCATGGAGAGAGACTGCGCTTGGGGCGATCTGACAATGGCTCGGTATGCACCCCACGCAGTGGTCGATCGGGAATTCGACGCGGCGTCTTGTGACTCGATCAAGCCGGCGGCGTGCTGGGCGCCGTGTTCCTCGGCTGGCTGACCGACCATCGGCTACTTCATCAGTGCGCTCCTGATGATTGCGGCGGCGGTCGTCGAAGCACTCTGGGGCGTCGCCGCCGAGCGCCAACCGCTCAAGGCGGTAGCTCGGCCCTTGTCGTATATCGAATCATGATGGGATATGAACGTGTGGAACCAGATAGACCTTGCGACCCTCGCCATGGAAATTGCCACCACATCGCTGACGTCCGACTTGCGCGAGTGTGCGATCCTGCTCGATATCGACGGCACCATTCTCGATATCGCGCCGGCCCCGCAGGAAGTCTGGGTGCCGCCGACGCTGCGGCACACGCTGGGCCGTCTGCAGGGGTTGACCGGCGGCGCCTTGGCGCTGGTGAGCGGCCGCAAGCTCGATGACATCGACCTGATGTTTGCGCCGCTGCAGCTCGCCGCAATCGGCGGCCACGGCGCCGAACTGCGGCCGGTTCCGGGGACCAAGCCGCAGATCCGAGCGGGCTCGCTCAGCGGCGAATTAAAGCGCATGCTCGCCGCGCTCACCGCACTTGGTCCGGGCATCCTGGCCGAGGACAAAGGTTATTCGCTCGCCCTGCACTATCGGCTGGCGCCCGATCTGGGGCCGGCGCTGCGCGCGGCGGTGGCTGACATTTGCGCGCAAATGTCGCCGGGCACCGTCGATATTATGCCGGGCAAAGCCGTGGTCGAGATCAAGCCTGCGGGAATCAGCAAAGCCCTGGCGGTGCGCGAACTGATGAATTACCCGCCGTTCGCCGACCGCCATCCGATCTTCATCGGCGACGACACCACCGACGAGCCGGTATTCGGCGTCATTCCGAACTTCGGCGGCCTGGGCTTTTCCGTCGGCCGGATCGTTCCCGGGGTGGACGGCCACTTCGACAAGCCCGAGGACGTTCGCTCGTGGCTGGCGCGGATCGCGGCCGACCGCGGGGACCATGCGGGATGAAGGACCACGGGCTTGATCTTGCCGTCATCGGCAACGGGCGAACCGCCGCATTGGTCGATCCTTGTTCGCGCATCGTCTGGTGGTGCTACCCGCGCTTCGACGGCGACCCCATCTTCTGCCGATTGTTAGCGGGGAAGGAGGAGAAGGGATTCTCCGATGTCGTGCTCGACGACATGGCGGAGTTTCAATCCGAATATCTGCGCAACACGGCGATCGTGTCGACCGTACTCACCGATCGGCACGGTAACAAGCTGCGGATCACCGATTTCGCCCCGCGCTTTCATCAATTCGGCCGCGTCTTCCGGCCGCCGCAAATCTTTCGCATCCTCGAGCCGGTCGCCGGCTTGCCGCGCATCACCATCAGGATGCGGCCGACCAACCAATACGGCAAACCGCTGCGGCAGCGCTCGCTCGGCAGCAACCATATCCGCTATTCCAGCGAAGGCACCGTGATCCGTCTGACGACGGACGCGCCGCTGTCGCTGATTGACGACGAGGCGCCGTTCGTTCTCACGCGCCGATTGCATCTGGTGTTGGGCCCGGACGAGCCGTTCCCGGGCGATCTGCAGACGACCTGCCGCGAATTCGCCGACCGTACGCACGAGTACTGGATGGAGTGGGTGCGCCGGCTGTCGATCTCGTACGATTGGCAGGAGGCCATCATCCGCGCCGCCATTACGCTGAAGCTCAGCAATTTCGACGAGACCGGCGGCGTCATCGCAGCACACACCACCTCGATCCCGGAGGCGCCCGCCTCCGGCCGCACCTGGGACTATCGCTATTGTTGGCTGCGCGACGCCTATTTCGTCGTCCAGGCGCTCAATCGCATCGGCGCGACGCGCACGATGGAGGAATTCATCTCGTTTACGATCTCGATCGCATCGAAATCGGACCACGAGCTTCGTCCGGTCTACAGTGTGGTCCCGACGACGGCGATCGAGGAACGAATCGCGCCCGACCTTGCCGGCTATCGCGGCGACGGACCGGTGCGCATCGGCAACGCTGCCGTCGATCAAATCCAGCATGACGCCTATGGCAGCGTCATCCTCGCCGCCATGCCGATGTTCTTCGACCGCCGTCTGCCTCGCCCCGGCGACGAGGGACTGTTTCATCTGCTGGAATCACTCGGCGAGCAGGCGGCAAAGAAGGCGTTCGAGCCGGATGCCGGCATCTGGGAATACCGCGGGCGCCAGCGCGTCCATACCCACTCGGTGGCGATGTGCTGGGCGGGCTGTCAGCGGCTTGCGGCGATCGCCAAGCGCATCGGCCTCGACAATCGCGCGCAATATTGGAATTCGATCGCTGAGCCGATCCACGCCGCGCTGCTCGCTGGCGCCTGGAACGAAAAGCGCGGCGCCTTCACCGCCGCGTTTGGCTCGGACGATCTTGACGCCAGCGTGCTCCTGGTCGCCGACCTCGGCGTCGTCGAAGTGGACGATCCGCGCTTCGCGTCGACCGTGGCCGCCATGGAGCGCGAACTGGTGCGCGAAAAACACGTCATGCGCTACGCCGGCGCCGACGACTTCGGCCTGCCGGTGACCGCATTCCTGATCTGCCGGTTCTGGCTGATCGACGCTTTGTGGTCGCTCGGACGGCGCGAGGCGGCGCGCGACCTCTTCATCGACGCGCTCAATCACCGCAATCGTTACGGTCTGCTCTCCGAGGACGTCGATCCGCGAACCGGCGAGCTGTGGGGCAATTTCCCGCAGACTTATTCGATGGCCGGGCTCATTCTCTCCGCCATGCGGCTGTCGCGCAGTTGGGAAGACCGTTACTGGCGCGGGTGACCGCAGGGCAATCACGAGCGGTGCATCAGCCAATTCCGGAGCGGCTACTACTCGCGACCGAGGGTATTCTCGATCCGCCGGTCGGGAACCAGCCACATCACTGCGACCAGCGTAGATCGCGATCGAAATCCATGGACTGACAAAGGCCAGCACGATTCCGGCGACGTAAAGTATCAGCGATATCTTACCTTTGATGTCGCTGCCGAGCGCCTTGGCAAGCATGGAATGCGCACCTTGCCTGCGCACGATCGCCTTCTGCAGCAAATAGTAGGCGATCGCCGGCATCAACAGTACGCCGCCATAGACCGCGGTCGGTACCGGAGCCGAGAGATTTTCGCCCATCCAGGCAGTCGCAGCCGGGATCAACGAAAGCCAAAACAACAGGTGCGAATTGGCCCAAAGGATGAGCCCATCGACCCGCGCGACGGTGTACAGAAGATGATGATGATTGTTCCAGTAAATTGCCAAGTAGACGAAGCTCATGACGTAGGTGAGTAAGCTCGGAACCAGTCCAACGAGCGCCGCCCAATCGGCGCCGTGGGGTACTTTCAGTTCCAGCACCATAATGGTGATGAGGATGGCAATGACGCCGTCGCTGAATGCCGCCAGACGATCTTTCCCCATGGCCCTGTCCTGACCCGTCCACCCGACACCAGCCGTAGCCTTACCGGCAGCCAAAGTCGCCTAACTGGCAGAGCAATATCCCCGGCGATACTACGGCTCGCCGGGCTTGAATGGCGGTTCCCTGCCGGACGGGACACCCTCTTCGCTCATCGCCAACAGCATCGCCACCGCCACATAGCTGCCGGCGACCGCCGTCAGATCGACCACCTGCTGCTCGCCGAGCAGCTCTTTCGCGCGATTGAAGGTCTCGTCGGAGACCGCATGCTGGATCGTCAGCTCGGTGACGAAGTCATAGACCACTGACTCCTGCGGCGGCATGTTCGACGGCCGCTTATTAGCCTTGAGTTCGGCGACGATGTCCGGCGACAGCCCCGCTTTGATAGCGAGCGGCGCATGCGCAAGCCACTCCACCTGGGAGCGCCACTGCCGCCCGATGATGAGGATCGCAAATTCATTGAGCTTCAAAGGCACCGATGTTTCCCAGCGCAGGTAATGCAGCAGATCGAACATTCTTTGCCCGAGCACGGGACTGCGCAGCAGCGGATTGTAGGGGCCGCCGATACCGACGCTCGAAACCTTCATGATCTGCTCGGCGAGCGGTTTTTGCTGGTCGGTGAGTTGATCCATCGTCAGTTGCGAAAAGCGGGGCTCTTTGCTCATGGCACGGGGTCCTGTCGCTATGATTGCAAGCGAGCCGGCCGCCAAGGTGAGCATGGCCATAACGATCAGGGCCGAGCGTCTCATGGGTTTCCTCCGAGCTCCGCGGACGAAATTCTGCGAATGTATCCGAGCGCGGAAATGTGTACGACGCTGTCATAAATAACGGCACGATCCCGTTATTCTGCTTCCCGGCTATTTAATTCATATAACTACCGGCTTGCTTCAATCTCGAATTCATATGCCGTCGCCTGCATATTGGCCCTGGTACAGGCCTTGCACCAACCCTTCGCCAAGGCGAATGCGGGGAGGCGGTTGTGCTCAATCGCGGACTGCAAAATTCGGTCATTTCCTCCGCCAACGCCGGCGTGGTCTTCGCCGCGGCCGCAATCATGGTCGGCGGAACGCTGCATTGTGCGGCGCAGGCTGACAATTCCGACGTCAGCATTCGGCACTCATCCGAACGAACGAGCTTCAGCGACGACGAAATCATGGACGGCTTCTTCAAGACCGCGTTCCATGCCGAGCTGCAATTCGACCGCCGCGGCGAGCGTATCCGTAAATTCGACGAGCCGGTCCGGGTCTTCGTAATCAGTCGCGGGGCGCCGGATCGCCGTGCGGAGATCGCGACGATCATCGCCGACATCCGTGCCCATGTGGACCATCTCGATTTGGCGATGACGGATGACCGCCAAGCCGCCAATTTCGTCGTAACCCTGGTGCAGAGCCGCGACTTGGCACGCACGATCCGCGCGCGCTACGGAGCAGACAGGGCGAAGCAAATTGAACAATCGCTGCATCCGCAGTGCCTTTCAGGCATCGGCAAGGATCGCAGCTTTCGCATCCGCCGCGCCGAGGTGATCCTGCCAGTCGATGCCGGAGAATTTGCCTTCTATGACTGCGCCTATGAAGAACTGCTGCAAGCACTGGGGGTCATCAATGATGACAGTTCAGTGCCCTGGACCATGTTCAACGACAACGTCCAGATGGGATTCTTCGACGTTTACGATCAATACCTGCTCAATATCCTCTACGACCCGCGGGTTCGGCCAGGAATGAGCAAAGGCGATCTTGACAAGCTGCTGCCGGAAGTTTTGCCGGCAGTGCGGGCGTGGGTGGCGGACGGCAATTCGAGAGGGATGGCTGCGACCAACCGCCCCGATAGAAGCGGGCCCCATACCCCGGCGCTGGGCGATCGGAGTCGGAACAATTGAAAAGCGGCAAGGATACGATCCCGCCACGTGTCCAACGCTCACGTCAGACAGCGCGCTGCTTCGCAGCCGCTCCTACCTCAACGCTTTGGCACGGAGGTTTTGGCCGAAGAGGAGGAGAATTCCGTAATTCCGAATTCGGCTGTCAGCACGCGCTGATGATGCCGAACTTGTACCAGGTTCGCGGTATGGCTCGCATTATTGTATTTCGATGGCGCGCTCGTCGCTCCTCCGGCTTGTGCGCGATCGGATGCGAGCGATCCCAGTGACAAGATCGCGAGCGCAGCCGCGATCGTAACAAGGCTCTTGCACATCAGACCCTCCATTGGTTCGTGCAAAATCTCGGGGTTTCCTTCGGGGTCTGGGTCAGCCCCAAGCCAAGCATGATCCTCATTCTCAATTTGCGCAAGAAACAATCAACGATTGATTACAAAATCAGCACAACTGACTTAGACCAAAAAATAGTCATTCGCGTGAGACAGCTATTTCACGGCGGGGATTTTCACCCGCCCCGGCGCAGTCAGCCGCATGTGCAAGCCCAGAAGGCAGAGCCTAAGGCGCAATCGGAATCCGCGCCGGATGGACCGGCTGGAACTGCGCGAGCAACCGCATCGCCTTGAGATCGACGAACTCCACACGGCGATCGTTCACCGCAATCAAGCCTTCGGCGCGAAGCTGACCCATCGTGCGGTTCAGATGCGGCACGCTCAGACCGAGCGCGTCGCTCATCATTTCCTGCGTGAACGGCAGGTCGAAGGCGAGTTGTTCGCTGCGCCCGACCATGACCAGCCGGCAATGGATTTCGAGCAGGAAATGCGCCAGCCGTTCCATCGGGGTGCGGCGACCGATATTGATGACGTGCTCGGCGTAGACGGCCGCTTCCTGCACGGCGAGCCAGCTCAGTGCCAGACCGAATTTCGCTTGCCGGTAACAGAGGCCTACGAACGCAGCGAGCGAACAGACTTGCAGTTCCATGTCGGTGACGGCGATGACCGAGCAAGCCGCACGGTCGAGAAAACTGCCCGGCAGCCCCACCACGTCTCCCGGCAGCACGAAGTTGACGATTTGACGCTTGCCGTTGCGCAGCAGCTTGTAGCGGGCGGCAAAGCCGCCCTTGACGAAGCACAACTTGTTGAACTCGTAGCCGTCGAGGACCAGATCACGCCGCTTCTTGACCGTCAGCTCGGTCTCGATCACGGCGCGCAGATTTTGCAGATCCGGCAGCGTGAGGTCGACGAAATTTCTCAGCCGCGTGATGAAAGGATCGTCACGCCAAATATCCTTGTTCGCGTGGGCCGATCCGTGCGCGGCGATCGTCCTGAGGGACACGTCGTTCATTTTCGTAATCTGGATCAATAAGCACGATTAAAGCTACCCCTACGAAAGACGGTCACACTGTATGTCCGAAAATTAACGAACCAGGGAGGTTCATGTGACCATTGATAAAAAGCCTTCATCCAATGGCGTTTCACGCCGCCACCTCCTGCGGCAAGCGGTCGCAACCGGCGCCGGCCTCGGGGCCCTTTCCGCCGGCATTTCCCCGCCGTTCGGGTTTATGCCTGCCGCCTTCGCGGCGGACCAACCGCCGATCGGCACTTGGCCCGCCGGCTCGCAAGGCCCAACCGTTACCATCGGTGCCGCCGTGCCGCTGACCGGCTCTTACGCCCAGTCGGGCGCGGATGAGCTGAAGGGCTGGGAGCTTGCGGTCGAGCACCTTAACGACGGCAATGAGCTGATCAAGAAAATCGCGCCCAAGGTCACCAAGGGCCTGCTCGGCAAGACGGTGAAACTGGTCTCCGCCGACTCCGGCGCCAAACCGAACAATGCGGTACAGATACAGCAGACCTTCATCAACGATGACAAGATCGTACTGATGACCGGATCGACCTCCTCGGCGGTCGCGGTCGCGACCAATCATTTCGCCCAGCGCGAAAAAATCCTCTACGTCACCGGCATTTCCGGCTCGAACGACACCACCGGCAAGGATTGCGTGCGCTACGGCTTCCGCCAAGACTTCTATGGCCAGACCGCGGCCGCCGCAATCGGTCCCGTGCTGGTGAAGAATTTCGGCAAGAACCGCAAGGCGGCGTTCATGACGCCGGACTACACCTATGGTCACACCGTGACCAAGTCGGTGAACGACTATCTGACCCAGAACGCCGGCTGGACGCAGGTGACCGATCAGGTCTCGCCGCTCGGCACCCAGGATTACAGCCAGTACCTCACCAACATCGCCAATTCCGGCGCTGAATTCCTGATCAACGTGAACTGGGGCCGCGATGCGGTGCTGTCGACGCAGCAGGCACATCAGTTCGGCATCATTCCCAAAATGACGCTCGTCATTCCCTACCAGATCCCGTTCCTCGCCAAGGAAGTGGGGCCGGAGATCATGGGCGGGGTCCTCGCCGCCACCGACTTCTGGTGGACGCTCGAAGACAAGTATCCGCTCGCCAAGATGTTCGTCGAAGCGTTCTACAAAAAGCACAACTACCGGCCCGAATGGGGCGCCGAGAACTCCTACATGTCGATCGCGATGTGGGCGCGCATGGTCTCCGAGGCCGGCACCTTCTACCCGCCGGACGTGATCAAGGCCTATGAGAAGGGCGAAACCTTCGACTCCATGGTCGGGCCCGTCCACTTCCGCCCCGAGGATCATCAATTGGTCCGTCCCGTCGTCATCGTTCGTGGCAAGCATCCGAAAGAGATGAAAAACTCCGAGGACTACTGGGAGGTGCTCGAAGTCGTTCCCGGCGAGCCGTTGATGCAGAAGCCGGACGCCTTTGGCTGCAATCTCGGCGACTACGCCTGACGCACTTGACGCTCTCTCCGCGTCGATGACGCGGAGAGAGCACTTTTGTCGAGTTATGGCCGGGTCCAAGGCGCGAAGCACTTTCTTCGCTGCTTTCGGTCCGGCCGATTGCAAAATGCTAGGCGGCGCCGACGCTCGGCATTAATGTCGAGAAGACGACCGGGGCAGCGGCGAAACTGCATCCCAACGGATTGCGGACGACAGCGTGATCAACTGGGGCAATTTCATCTCGCAGGTGTTCAACGGGGTGGTGCTCGGCGCGCTTCTGGCGCTGATCTCGTCCGGCCTGACGATCATCTACGGCACGCTCGGCGTCCTCAATCTCGCGCACGGCGCGATGTTCATGCTCGGCGGCTATGCCGGCTGGGTCGCCTACAGCTACACGGGTTCCTTTATCGTCGCCGTCATTGCGGGCACTCTGTTCGTCATGCTGGTCGGGGTGGTGATGGAACTGGTGATCATCCGCCACTTCTATTCCCGCCCGCACGAGGACCAACTCCTGGTCACCTTCGGTCTCGGCATCGTGTTCGTGGAGACCGTACGCTTTTTCTTCGGCAGCCTGTCGAAGGCGGTGCCGGCGCCGCCCTCCCTGGTTGGGATCACTTCGATCGGTTTCATGTTCTATCCGACCTACCGGCTGGCGCTGCTCGGCATTGTCGCGGTGGCGCTGATCGCGCTCTACATCGCGCTCTATCGCACCCGCATCGGCATGATCGTGCGCGCCGGCATCGAGGATTCGGTAATGGTCGATTCGCTCGGCATCGATGTTTACAAGGTGTTCATCGTAGCGTTCGGCATCGGCGCCATGGCCGCAGGCTTCGCCGGCATCGTCAATGCGCCGGTGGTCTCGATCGCGCCGGACGTGGGCGAAGCGATTTTGGTGCAGACCTTCGTGGTCGTCGTCATCGGCGGCGTCGGATCGTTTCCGGGGGCCGTGCTGGGCGGTTTCATCGCGGGTGAAATCATCAGCATTACCTCAATGTTCAATCCCGGCTATTCCTACGTCATGCTTTTCGTGGCGATGACACTGGTGCTGGTGCTTCGTCCCTACGGGCTGCTCGGCACAGCCGGCCGCGAATGATGCGCGAACGCTTGATGCGCAGGCGAAGGTCTTTTGCGATCGAGGCGCTGACGGCGATCGGCCTGTTCGCCGCGCCATTCATCCTGCCCCATCTCGGCTTTGCCCCGACGACCATGAGCCGCATCATGGTGTGGGGCCTTTTCGGCATCGGCTTCGATATCCTGTTCGGCTTTACCGGCCTGTTGTCGTTCGGCCAGTCGGCGTTCTACGGCACCGGCGGCATGGTCGCCGCCTATCTGCTCACCATCGTCGGTTTTCACCGTGTGATGCTGGCGCTGATCGCCGGCACGATCGTGGCAGCGATCGTCGGCTATCTGGTCGGGCTGATCGCGTTGCGGCGCACCGGCATTTATTTCGCCATGATCACGGTCGCGATCGCCGAAGTCTTCTATTTCGTCGAGTTCAATCCACTCTCGGAATTTACCGGCGGTGAGAACGGCCTACCCGGCGTGCCGACGCCGACGCTTCCGCTCGGCTTCACCACCATTCACTTCAACACCGATTGGTCGCTCTATGCGTTCTTCGCGTTCTGGTATTTCGTCGGCATCGTGATCGCACTGCGCATCGTGCGCTCGCCGGTCGGCGCGGTGCTCAGCGCCATCCGCGACAACCCGTTGCGCGCCGCTGCGGTCGGCCACAACATCCACGGCTACAAGCTCACCGCCTTCGTCATCGCCGCGGCCTATGCCGGCTTTGCCGGGGGGTTGCTCGGCGTGATGCAGGGCTTCATGCCACCGGAGGCATTCACCTTCGACACGTCGGGCCAGCTCGTCATGCAGACCGCGATCGGCGGCACTGGCACGCTGTTCGGGCCGCTGGTCGGCGCCACCGTGTGGCTGTACCTGAGCGACTTCCTCCAGACGACGCTGCATCTTGGCGCCACCTGGAAGCTGGTGCTGGGCGTGGTCTTTGTGCTGCTTGTCTGCTTCTTGCGCCGCGGCTTGATCGGCGGCACCAAGGATCTCGGCGAATACCTCCACCACCTTATGCAGCGGAATGAACCGAAGACGGCGTCTCTGAGCGCCGCGACGGTGAACGAGCTGAACGCCGCGCCTCGAACTCCCGCCAACGCGGCGGCGGCCGCGATCACGGCGCGGCGGCGGCAACCAAGCGACGGTTCGAAACCGGCCCTCCAGGCGACCCGCCTCAGCAAGCGCTATGGCGGTCTCGTCGCCAACAGCGACATCAATTTCGCGGTCAGCCGCGGCGAGCGGCGCGGCATCATCGGTCCCAACGGCGCCGGCAAGACGACGTTCTTCAAGATGCTGACCTGCGAGATTCATCCTACCTCCGGCACGATCGTGTTGGAGGGCCGCGACATCACTGGCATGGACGTGACCGACGTCTGCCAACTCGGCTTGACCAAGAGCTATCAGGTCAACCAGCTGTTCACACGGCTGACCGTGCGCGAGAACATTACCATTGCCGCGCTCGCAGAATTACGCGGCAAGTTTCGCCTCGACATGCTGCGATCGATGGCGGCGATCCACGGATTGGCCGAGCAGGTCGCACACACGCTGGCGCTGGTCGATCTCACTTCCCGCGCCGACGCGCCGGTTGCGGCGCTCGCCTACGGCGAGAAGCGGCGTCTGGAAGTCGGTCTCGCTCTCGCCACGTCGCCGACGCTGCTGCTGCTCGACGAACCGCTCGCCGGCATGAGCCCCCTTGAACGATTGGAAATGGTCAAGCTGCTCAAATCGATTAGCCAAGACCGCACCATGATCATCATCGACCACGACATGGATTCGCTGTTCGAGCTGGTGGAACGCGTCACCGTCCTACAGGAAGGCCGCGTGCTGGTGGAAGGCACGCCCGAGGAGATCAAGGGTAACAAGGCGGTACAGGAAGCCTATCTTGGCGGAGTGGTGCAAGCATGAGCCTGCTCGAGGTCAAGGGCCTCAACACCTATTACGGGGACTCCCACATCCTCTTCGACGTCGCGCTCGAGGTCGAGCGCAACGAGGTGGTGGCGCTGCTCGGCAGGAACGGCGCCGGCAAGTCGACGACGTTGAAGAGCCTGATGGGCGTCGTTTCGCCGCGCGCCGGCTCCATCGTGCTCGACGGCGTCGAGATCGCCGGCAGGAAGAGCCATGCCATCGCGCAGGCCGGCATGCAGCTTGTCCACGAAGACCGCCGCATCTTCGGCAGCCTCAACGTCGAGGAAAATATCATCCTTGCCGGTCTGACCGCGCCGAACCGCTGGCCGCTCGCACGCATCTACGCGATGTTCCCGCGGCTCAAGGAACGGCGTAACAGCCGCGGCACTGACCTCTCCGGCGGCGAGCAGCAGATGCTGGCGATTGCCCGCGCGCTGGTGCGCGAGCCGAAAATTCTGCTGCTTGACGAGCCATTCGAGGGGCTGGCGCCGATCATCGTGCGCGACCTTCTCGCCACCTGCCGCGAGCTAGCCAAGGCGGGGCAGACGATCCTGATCGTCGAACAGAACATCTCCGCGGCGATGACGCTCGCCGACCGCGTCTACTTCATCAGAAACGGCCACATCGTCGAGACGCTGACCGCCCAGCAAGTGCGCGGCCAGCCCGACGCGCTGCACCGCCATCTCGGCGTTTAGAGTGTCGCCGGGCTGCTCTGCGCGCCGACCAGGGCGGCATCGGCAAATTGACAAATGGCAGAAATGAATCGACGCTGCGCGGTGGCATGCGCCCGATGCGCAGTCTCGGGGCTCAAATCATGACGCTCACTGACATTTCGACCGCCGCACCGGCGCCGCGCACGGCTCGGCTGCAGAACCTCTCGGCGCGCGAAATAGCCCGTCGCATCGCCGCCGGCGATCCGGACTATCCCGCGCGGCCGCAGCTATGAGCGACCCGCTTGCCACAATGCCGGACGCTGCCGCAAAAATGCGCGCGATCTTCGACACCCAACGCGCGGCATTTGTGCAGGCAGGAGCGCCCTCTTTAGAGGAGCGCCGCGCCGATCTGGCGAAGCTTGCGGATGCGATCCGACAAAACATCAACCGCCTCGCCGATGCGATCGCGGCGGATTTCGGCAACCGTTCGCGCTACGAAACCGAACTCGCCGAAATCTTTCCAGTGCAGGCATCGATCCGCCACACGCTACGCCATCTTGCCCATTGGATGCAGCCGAAGCGAGTGTCGGTCGGGCTCGAGCTGATGCCGGCGGGCGCCCGTATCATCTATCAGCCGGTCGGCGTGGTCGGCATCATCAGTCCGTGGAACTATCCGTTCAATCTTGCGATCGTGCCGCTGGTCGCGGCACTCGCGGCCGGCAACCGCGCGAT
>JBEKWO010000072.1:0-17403 GCA_049512975.1 Xanthobacteraceae bacterium
CATGCCCTGGACCTGGGTGGCCGAGCGCTCCACCAATAGGCTCGCGGCGTAACGCAGCAAATCGCGAGAAGCCTCCGCAGAAAAAACAAGCCGCCAGAGCCGTGTGATCTGAAGACCGCTTACGATCCATCGACGACCGAAGCCGCGTTAGCGTCGCGAGCGCTTCCTCAGCGACCCTTCGCATTGCATCCACTGGTAGCTCCGATCTATGGCATCGTCTCTGGCCGGTCAGACCTTGCCAACACCCGCGCCCGGTCGCACAACATCAGAAGCCGTCCCGACAAACGCCTGTCATCGGCTTGATCGAGCAGATTTCAAGCGGCTCGCCCAGCCCATCCATTTTAACACCCTGAAGGTTTAAGCCAATCGGAGAACCAAATCCTGCTATTATGTCCACAACACACCCTCAGCTTGAGGAATATCAGATCAACATTTCCGTTCGGTACGGAGGGGTCGAATGCCAAACGATGCGTTCGTGCAAAGCGTTCGCCGTCGTCTACCTGACGATGCGCACATAAAGATGTTTGATGATGCATTGGCAGCGTTCGCTGGCGATAACCGACAACGCGTCCAGCATTTCGCTGTCACGATGCGAGAGCTGTTCGGACATGTCCTATCTTCCCGGGTGTCGGACGATGATGTGCGGCGATGCGTCTGGTATAAGCAAGAGCAAGGAACTCGGGGTCCGACCCGGCGCCAGCGCGCGCTGTACTTGAGCCGGGGAGGCTTATCAGACGATTTCATTCGTGACACACTGAAACTCGACCCAGACGAATTTCACCAGGAACTTAAAGACGCTTTTGACGAATTGAGCGCAAAAACGCATGTCCGTCCTAATTCCGCTCCGACCGACCCAGCAAAAATCGAAGAATTCGCAGACCTTGCGATAAGCGCGTTAGATGAAGTTTTCGACGTCATCGATGATGTCCGTCATGAGATCGAACAAGCCATTGCCCCAAGCCTTCAAGGCGAAGCTGCATCAGCCTTTATACGGCAGACCATCGACGAGTTAGACATTATTGCAGGTCGGTACACCACCGAGGGCGTTCTTTTTGGTGAGTCGAACGTGGTCGAAATGGGCTCCGAATTCATTAGCTACCGAGTTACCGGGACGGTAGATGTTCAACTGCACTACGGTGGCAAGTCAGACCCCGTCCAGATTGACGTAAATTTCCCCTTCACCTGCACGATAGTCGCCAAGGTGATTGAGCCATTCAATTTCCTCAGTGACTTGACCGAAATGGAAGTCGATACGAGCTCCTGGCACGGCGACGATGAGTAGGAAGCATGAGATGCCAAGTTCTGACCGCGCGATTCGAGCTCATCGCAAATGATCCATGCGAGGAATCTTTAGCAACTACTTAGCAACTACGTAGGTGCGTCTACGTGATGAGCAGTTCTCCCTCAATTGACGCGCCCGCGCCGCCGCCGTCATCGGCCGACCCGAAGGACCGTTTCTATGAATCGCAAGGTCTGCGGCTGCATTATGCCGACTGGGGTAATGAGGCGGCGCCGTCGTTGCTCCTCATCCATGGCGGCCGCGACCACTGCCGTAGTTGGGATGCGGTCGCTCGTGCATTGCAACCGCATTTTCACGTTATGGCCCCCGATCTCCGTGGTCATGGAGATTCCGATTGGGCGAATGGCAGTAGCTACAGTTTGTCCGACTACGTGTACGACCTGACATGTTTGGTACGATCAGCGTCAGTTCACCAAACAGCAATTGTCGGGCATTCGATGGGCGGGATGATCGGGCTGATGTATGCCGGGGCTTATCCGGACAAAGTATCGCATCTTGCCGTGCTAGACGGTGCGACGGTCCTGCCTGGGTTACCGCGAACACCGATCCACGAACGGTTTACGAAGTGGGTTACGCAACTCGATAAAATTGCGGAACGGAAAAAACGCTACTTCCGCACCATTGCCGAAGCGGCCGAGCGAATTTCGGCGCACAACAAACGACTAACGCCCGAGCAGGCGCTACATCTCGCGAGCCACGGCGTCAAACGGAACGCCGACGGCAGCTACAGCTGGAAATTTGACGAATATCAGAGGGCCAGGGCGCCGTATCGCCTGTCCCCGGATGACCATATCGCACTCTGGTCGCGCATTACTTGCCATACCCTATTGCTGCGCGGGAAGGAAAGTTTCCTTCCTGATCCGGAAACAGCGGGTGTTCTCGCACATTTCAGACAGGTCCGTTTGGTGACGATTGTGGGGGCAGGACACTGGCTTCATCACGACAAACTTGATGAGGTCCTTGGGGAGCTTTGCCCATTCCTCGGAATTTGACGCCGGCACGAGTACTGGGTCGGTGTGTAAGGCTCCATCGCTAGTGGAATAGAACTGCGCGACCGCCACTTATTCAGTCTGGGTGGATACGTGGCCGCAGCGGTTAACGTTGCGGCATGATGCAGCATTGCAACTGCCGAGCGCGCTGCATACCCTTAGTTTAAGGCCGACCGGGCGGCTCCCCATCCCCCGACACCCTGCCGCCCGGCCCAATGAGCCTAAGTTGAGGCAACAAACTCCCCGAACCCCAAGCGTGTAGACTGCTTGGGGTTTTTCTTTGCCGCAAGCCCGGTTTTTTCGAGGCAGCTTTAATTCGCGGAGCTGTGGTATTTTATACACGCCAATGGGTTTCGATAGTCTCGCAACAAAGGGCCGTGCAGGGGTAAACGGCCTTGCAAAGGTAAGTGTCATCACTGTCCCAAAATCCCCACTGCCTTGAGCCAGGGACAAACGGGAAGCGCTTTCGGCTGCTGCCTTCGGCAGGATCGTCTCGCTCAAAATGCAGAAACGCGAACCTCCAACCAAGCGGTTATGAGCGCCGTGCCTTCACCGGAATAATCAATAGATATTGGCGGTTTCGCGCACGTTCGTTCACGAATGTTCGCGTTTGGTTGCGGCGTTCTATTGGTTATCTATTGGTTGGCCGTTAGACGGCGGCGCCGGGGTAGGCTTTTGCGGCTGAGACCCGACTCTGCGTTGCCACGCAGGACAACGGCGATGACCCTTTCCGGCTTCGTGAGCAACAGCTCGCTATGGTCGTCGTCGAGATCGCGCCATTTGAGACGAGTCGCATAAGCGAGGCCGTGCTCGCGCTTGCAATCGTACAAATTTCGCAGCATCCCGCACACGTAATCTTCGGGCCTCGCCAACGTGCTCATAACGTATGCTCGCTTGGGCGTGGCGACATTCCCCCACTCGCGGCCGATCTTGCCGCGCCGGGCTGCAACTGCATCCACACGCTGATGAAAACCGCTGTGGATGGTTACCCCTTGGAAAAGCTACCCGTAGGCTACCTTTAGAAAATCGGGCCGCTCGGCTGACCCGTACTAAGTGTTTGATTTTGTTTGAAGCGGGCGATGGGGTTCGAACCCACGACCCCAACCTTGGCAAGGTCGCGTGGCATCGGTCGCTCTATTCACCAAGCGACGCGGGTTTGCCGCCGGGTCTTGCTGCTCGATCCAGCGGCCGCTGTCCGATATCCGGCGCGGTCGATGCGCCGATCGGTCGCGAGAGGGACGGGCCGGGACGCAGCCACTCCTGCAGCTTTGACCAACGCCGCCGGCCCGAGACGTTGCGCACCGCGATGGCGATGGCCTTCTTCTGCCCGACCAGAACGACCAGCCGCTTGCCTCGGGTGACACCGGTGTAGAGCAAATTACGCTGCAACATGGCGTAGTGCTGCGTCATGACCGGAATCACCACGGCTGGGTATTCCGAGCCTTGGCTCTTGTGGATGCTCGCGGCGTATGCCGGCACCAGGGCGTCGAGCTCGCCAAAGCGATAGGTGGTCGAGCACCCGTCGAAGCTGGCGGTGAGTTTGCCTTCCTCAGGCTCAACGTCTGACACAAACCCAATGTCGCCGTTATAGACCTCCTTGTCATAGTCGTTCTCGATCTGCATGACCTTGTCGCCGGGCGCAAAGGTCCAGCTAAATCTCTCGACCTTACGCTCGCCCGCCGGATTCAATGCGGCCTGGAGTTCAATGTTGAGGGAGCGTGCTCCGACGCCGCCTCGGTTCATCGGGCAGAGAACCTGAACATCGCGGATGGGATCGAGACCAAAGCGGCGCGGGATGCGGGTTTTGACCAACTCGATGATGCGCGAAACCGCGGTCTCGGGATCGTCAGCCTCGACAAAATAGAAGTCGTTCTCGGCTTCGGGTTTGCGAAGATCAGGCGTGACTCCGTGGTTGATGCGGTGGCATTGACGATGATCTGGCTTTGGGCCGCCTGCCGCAATACTTCGGTGAGGCGCACCACTGGCACCGCGCCGGATGAGATGACATCGGCCAGCACTTGGCCGGGCCCAACCGAGGGAAGCTGGTCGATGTCGCCAACGATCAAAAGGGCGGCCTTGTCCGGCACCGCCTCCATGAGAGCTTGCATCAGCATGACATCGACCATAGACGTCTCGTCGACTACCAACAGGTCACAGTCGAGTGGGTTGTCGTCGCCGCGTTTGAAGCCGCCGCCCTTGGGGTCGACCTCCAGCAGCCGGTGGATGGTCTTAGACCCCGCTGGGTGGGTGATGGCTTGGTATGGGGGCGGCGGCAGGCGTGGAACTTCCCGTTCGGGCGTGGGGCGAAAGGCGGAAAATTTGTATGAAGGTGTACGCTTTTGATGTGGACGAAACGCTGTACCTCTCTCACGGGCCGGTACAGTGGGAGGCGCTGGTCGCGCTGCGAGCGGAAGGCCACGTGCTGGGGTTGTGCGGCAACTGGGCTGCGGTCACGTTGCAAGTACCCGAATGGCACCGGATACTCTCCTTTATTGGGCCGAGCTTGATCGGAACGGACAAGGCTCACTTTCTTGCCGTGATCAAGCAATACGTTCCGGCGGAGGAGCACGTGATGGTTGGCAACGACCACTCACTACGAGCATACGCCTCGCCAGATGACCGGGGTGCGGCGGACGCAGCGGGGTGGCGTTTCCTTAGCGAAGGCGCCTTTGCGGCGGGGGGCCGATGATTGGCTGTTCATGATGCGTGATGGCAGCCGTGTGGTCACGCTGATTGACCAGTTTGATAAGGTTCTCGATCTGGCTGGCATTACCCATAACAGCCACGACGACAATACACGCTCTACAGCTTGCGCCACTTCTACGCTGTGCTGTCATTGCGTCGGGGAATTGGCGTGTTCGACGTAGCGCGCAATATGGGCACGTCGGTGCAAGTCATTCAAAACTATTACGGTAAGCACGCGACGCCGAGAAAGTTGGCAACGCAATTGGGTGGGTGATGCGGATGAACGCCACTTCCTTTCGGCCTTCAGCAAGAAGCCCGGGCGACAACCCGGGCTTCGAAGAACGCTGAAGTTTGGAGCGGGTCAGTTCAGGCGGACTGGCTGAATGCCTTGGTGACGCCCGTCTTGAGGGGCTCCGCGGTCGAGAGCATGACCTTCTGGGCCAGCGCTGCGAGTTCCTTGGTCTGCTCGGTCAGCGTCTCGAACTGCTTGCGTGAATGTTCGGTCGACAATTCGATGAAATCTGAAGGCGATTTCACGCCCGACAGTTTTTGGGCGAAGTCGAAGGCGGCCTCGGTATTGGTTTGAGCGAATTCGATAAACTTGGTGTTGTAGTCCTGCACACCTTTAACGGCCGTCGAATAGCTGTTCTTGATCAGACCAGTAGCTTCAGCCGTGGCGGCGCCCATCTTCTCGAAAGCTTCCTTGGCTTGCGCGGAGCCGTTTTCGGCCGTCGCGCGGAACGCCTGCGTAGCATCCATCCTGGCGGAGCTGGCGGGCTTCGTAGTCGTGGTTTTGGTTGTCGAGTCCAACATGGCACTAATCCTTTAGGGCGTTTCCTGCTGAGGACTTCCGGACGCGA
Source organism: Xanthobacteraceae bacterium (assembly GCA_049512975.1). Classification (GTDB taxonomy): domain Bacteria; phylum Pseudomonadota; class Alphaproteobacteria; order Rhizobiales; family Xanthobacteraceae; genus BOG-931. The sequence continues at coordinate 5,835 of JBEKWO010000072.1, forward strand.
CGCCCTGGACGCTGGTCGGATGCCTCTTAGATCGCAGCCGGCGGAGCCGCTTTTGGAGCACCAATGCGATCGCTTGAAACCCGCATATAATTAACAAATGCTGCAGTGCAATATGGCCTCGCCAAATGGTTACAATTCGTGATCGCAACAGTGGCTCTGTGAGACCGCAACAGTGGCTATGTGAGACTACGGACGCGGAAATTGATCATTGCTCCTGTCCCTAATCAAAACGCCGAAAGCCAAAGAATCCGGGAGTTTCTGCGATTTTCAGCGTTTTGAGTAGGGACAGGTCAATATTACGCGCGATTTTACAGGCGGCCCCGGTTGGTGGGCAAATCGCCCCTGTCGACCCCATATGCTGCAAGCAGCAAATTTTGTGCATCGCAACAAACCCAAGGTAAGCTCGCCCGTTGATCACTACGATCAATATCGAGAAAGGACGATCAACTTGCCCGGTCTCGGAACCACCATAGCCAGCCTCGCCCGGCAGCGCCGCCGGTGGGAAACCCTGTTGCGCTCGATGCCTCGCGCGCAGTCGCTCGCGCGCGACTTCGACCCCGCGTTCGACCATCTGACCGAGGTGACAGGATTCGGCTCCAATCCCGGCGCGCTGCGCATGTTCGAATACGTGCCGGCGGACCCGCAGCCGCCGCTGGTGGTCGTCCTGCACGGCTGTACGCAGACGGCGGCGAGCTACGATTTCGGCGCCGGCTGGTCGACGCTCGCCGATCGCCGCGGCTTCGTGCTCCTGCTGCCGGAGCAGCAGCGCGCGAACAATGCGAAAAACTGCTTCAACTGGTTTCGCGCCGGCGACATCGAGCGCGGGCGAGGCGAGGCGATGTCGATCCGCAACATGGTCGAGAAAATGATCGTCGATCACGGGATCGACCGTCGCCGCGTCTTCGTCACCGGCCTCTCCGCCGGCGGCGCGATGACCTCCGTCATGCTCGCCACCTATCCCGACGCGTTCGCCGCCGGCGCCATCATCGCCGGTCTGCCTTACGGCACCGCCACCAATGTCAACGAGGCGTTCGGGAGCATGGGTCAGGTGCGGGCCCGCTCGGCGCGCGAATGGGGCGATCTCGTGCGCGCCGCGTCGCCACACAAGGGTCCGTGGCCGCGTGTATCGGTGTGGCACGGCGGCGCCGATCCGGTGGTGAAGCCGGAGAACGCCGACGAGATCATCAAGCAGTGGACCGACGTGCACGGTCTCGACCTCGCGCCGACTTCGACCGAGCGGGTCGACGGATATCCGCGCCAGGTCTGGCGTAATCCAGCGGGCAAGAGCGTGATCGAGTCCTACACCATCCCCGCCATGGCGCACGGCACGCCGCTCGCGACGGGGTCGTCCGACGAGCACGTCGGCGTGCCCGGCGACTTTCTGCTCGATGTGGGCATCTCGTCCTCCTATCACATCGCGAAATTCTGGGGTCTGACCGGACATCCGCGCGCCGTCCCGACCAAACGGAGCGAATCCGCCTCGATCGTCCCCGCCCCGCCGCGCCAGGACCGTGCGACCGCTGAAACATCGGGCACTGCGGGCGACCCTGTGAGCGACGCGCCCAAGCCGACGAGCCCACGCACCCGCGTCATCGACGTGCAGGCCGTCATCACCCATGCGCTGAAGGTCGCCGGGCTGATGAAGTCGTGCGAGCCATAAATCGACATGAATTGTGCGGCAACGAGGCCGGCCAAGCCGCCCCCCAGCGCTACGCCCACGACGCCCATGACGATCATGGTCGGAGCAAACTCGGTAACGAGCGCTGTCCCGATCGGCAGCACGCCGCCGATGCCGATTGCCGGCGGATCCACAAATGATCCGAAGCCGGGCAAGAACGGGAACAGCGGACGCCCCTGTTTCCAAAGAGTCATCTCCCTGTTTTCTCTCTGTTATTGCTTTTGGAGAATCTAAGTCCCTAATCCCTCTCAGTGATTGCCCGTTCGTGCTCAATCGCCTCCCTGTTTTTTTGGAAAATCTCCCTGTTTCCGGAAAAAAACAGGGGACCCATGCGAGGAATTAGGGCGATGTACGTGATCAGTGCTGTGGTTTGGCGAGCGCGGTGGAGACCCCGTAGCTGATTCTGTCCATCGCCGCCGGCGCCGCCGTCATCGACGCTTCAATTCAGGCATCGCTGACATGTGTCACCACCGCCATTGCTAGACAGCGGCCGACGGCGCAGGATTTTAGACCGGAACAAAAATCGTCAAAGCGAACTGGCCCTCGTCGCCACCAAGGTTTTCGGCGACCGCGACCGCGACGTCGTTCGCCGACCGGGTTATCATCGCCTTGATAGCGTCCTCGACCGTGATCATTCCGCCCGGCTTGAGGCCGAGCTTAGTTGGTGCCTGCTCGGATGCGTGCACGGATACGCTCAGCGGAGTGTTAAGCCGGACTTTGCCCGCCTCGATCTGCTCAAACAGCAGGTAGAGCGTCATGATCTTTGTGAGCGAAGCCGGGTGGCGCAATGCATCCGGGTTTAATGCCTGGAGCACCAAACCGCTATTGCCGTCTATTACGATTGAAGCCGATGACGGCGAATAGCTCTCGACATGGGCAGAACGTCCCGCGCGAGCGATGCGGTGAGCGACGTGCCGGTAACCGTTCCGATGGTGAGCGACGTGTTTGTGACCGTTCCGATGGTGAGCAGCATGTTTGTAACCGCTCCAATGATGTCGAGCGTCGGCTGGATCAATGCTGACGCTGGCGCCCGCCAGGAGGGTGACCAGCCCAAATAGTCCATACCGAAGCCCGGACTGTGCTGCCCAGCGCGCGCACACCATCGCTGACCCCCGTCCCTGAATCCAGCGAGACCAATCCTAATGAGACCCTTTGGGATGGGTGCCCGCCCCCGACGTACGGATTTCAGTCCGCTGAAATGGCTCTTTTCAAGGCGATCGGCGGACCTTTCTGTGATGACATTGATGACCTCCCTAGCCTCGCGCCCGCAAGCGCTAGTTCAAGACGCGGGCCAAGCGTGAGGTCTCCCGTCACCTTAGCGTGTGCTTGCGCGCCAACATCTGCGGCAGCTTGGCGAAGTTCGCCGCCATGCGGCGGGCCGCGTCGCGGGTGAGCAGCTTGGCCGCCAAGCGCCGACCGGGCTCCTCCTCGAAATAGAAATAGCCGAGCGCCTGCCCGGTGCTGTCGCGAACGATAAAGCAGGCGTCGTTCGCCTCATCGAGCGTCCATGGCGGCGGGAAGCGGCGAGCGGCCTGCATGGAGTGATGATACCACGGCAGAACGCACCCAGCGCCGCGGCTGGGGCGCCGCGGGGCCCTTTCCGGCCCAAGTCTGTTACTGTAGGAGCATCCAACTAGGCGCCACCGCCAATGAACATGACGATCGAGGGCGAACCGTCGGGCCATAAGCGTTTCCGCGTGATGCGAGATGTGGAGGGCCTCCTTCCTAGAACGCTGGCGTCGTTCGACACCCTCGACGAGGCAGTAGCGCACGTCGGAACGCTGCGGCGCGATCGGCGCTACGTCATCCGAGATCACGGCAGAGAGATCGTTTGGCCGGAGAAGCGGCGCACGCCCTGATAGTTCTCTGTGGATGAACCGGCGCCACGGCTGGGCGGCGCGGGGCCGTCTATGAGCTATCGGCCTTTCGGCGCAGCAGCTCCGGCAGCTTGGCGAAGTTCCCCGCCATCCGCCGAGCCTCGTCGCGGGTCAGCCGCGCGGTGACGGGGCAATAGGAACCCCAAGCGCGGCGAGGCGACGCACACGCTTGGGGCCCAGGCAGGCGTCAGTAACGCGGTTGAAATAAAGACGCACTGCCCCAGCGGACCAGAGCACCCCGCTTCCCATCATTCCACCGCGCTTTGAGATTAAGGTTACAGCGGAAGGGCTACGCGCTCACTCTACTTTTCGCGCAACAGCTCTGGCAGCTTAGCGAAGTTCGCCGCCAGCCGCCGCGCCTCGTCGCGGGTCAGCCGGTTGGTCGCCGAGTGGCGCTGCCGCTCATCGTCGAAGATAGCCGAGCTGCTTGCCCGGTGTGCTCCTCGATCGTCCACGGCGGCGGGAAGCGGCGCATGGGAGTGATGATAGCGCCATTTCCGCTTTGCGCCTGTGGGCCATTAGCGACATTTTTCACCGCAGGAACTGCCTTATGACGATTGCAGATGATCATAAAATAGCGCAGGAATATTTCGTTGAGCGGGCAGGTCGAATACGATGGCGGGCAAAAAGACATATTCACCCAATGACCAGCATAAATCGTTCTTCAAAATCATCGCTGGTCAGAATGCTTCAGAGAATGACCTCTCTCGTTTCTTTCGCGCCTGCTTTTTGAACTCGCCCGTGTTTGCCCAGATTGTATTGACGACAATCTGGCGAGAGGCCGGGCTTTCCGGATCAGCACCTAAGGCCGATGGGTGGGAATGCAACTACCAACCCGCTACGCCGGTTCACGGCGGTGGTCGGTTAGACTTATGCCTTATGCCACCGTCGGGATTGCGGACGAAGGCAATACAAAGGCCGATCTTTCTCGAAAGCAAGGTCGGCAGCCCGCTTACAGAACAACAGCTTCAGCGGTACAAGGAACACGGGACAGAGGTTTTGGTCGCTATCACAAAAAATTGGCCGGAGGTTTCTCAAGCGTGGCTGAAGCGCAACCGTGTTAAATCTCTACGCTGGCAGGACATCTGTCGAGAGTTACGACAAACCAAATGTCATGGACAACAAAATCGTTTCCTCTGTGACAGGTTTGCGACGTATTTAGAGGAGTCCGATATGGCTTACCGGGAAGGCATTAGCCAAAGCGATTTATTGGACGTTCAGTCGTTGTTGAAGCGGATCGCGTCATCGGAAGACGACGGCGGAGTGGTTCCCCGCGCCTCCTTCAAGGTCGCGGGCGCTTGCATCGAGCTACTTAAAGACGTGAAGCGCCTTGTGCGGGAGAAGCTTCCAAAATCAAAATTCACCGGATGGAAGTCGTGGGGCCCAGGGTATTATCATGAGCGCGAGGACAATTCTATCACGGAACACGCTTTTGGATTTATTTTATACCCGAAAATATGGCATGATCAGAATTTCAGATGTACTATCGGCTTTCCGGTCTCAACAAGGAAGCCCTACTTGTTGTTACACCGCGAGCAGGGAGGCGAAATGTTCCGTGAAAGATATCTATTGATCAGAAGCATCCTTTCCAAGCGCTACTTAGACGCTGAGAAAGTGGCAAACGCTGTCGTTAAAGCCGCATCAGATTGGCGCGTGCCATAGCGTCAACCCAAATCCGGCTCACGAGTGATTTCCGTCCCAACATGAGCAATATCCCCACCATCCGTGACGTCGGCGAATTGCTCGTTCTTTTGAGAGACAGCCTGTCCGCGCGCGCCGTCGCTTATGTAGGGGATGACCTTGCCGTATGCGATTGCGCCAACGGCAAGTCGGTTCAGAGTTATTCACGTCGATTTTGACTCGTTCACCCCTTCTCCGCTTTACCCCTAGTAGCGACCGTCAGAGCTGACGTAGCGGCACTTCGTATGATTGCCAATGGCGTGGCCCTGATTGACACCCGCGAGCAGAGACCTCAATGAAGCTCAAAGAATTGCGCCAGTTGGAGGTATCCGGGAAATTCCGGCCCAGGACTACTCATGGCTTTTTCGCATCCCATCGACGATCGCTACTTCGAGGACTATGTCGAAGGCGACGTTCATACCTTCGGCAGCATCGCGGTCGAGGCGGACGAGATCATTGCCTTCGCGAAACGGTTCGATCCGCAGCGTTTTCACATCGACCCAGAGGCAGCCAAACAGACGCCGTTCGGCGGCCTCATCGCTAGCGGCTGGCATACCGCTGGGCTGATGATGCGGCTTTATGTCGAGCACTATCTGACCGACGTCGCGAGCCTTGCCTCCCCTGGCCTCGACGAGTTGCGTTGGCTCAAGCCGGTGCGACCGGGCGACCGGCTGTCTGTACGCGTGACCGTTCTCAAAGCTACGCCATCAAAATCCAAGCCGGATCGCGGCGCGGTCACTTCATTTATCGAAGTTTTCAATCAGGCCGAGGAGGTTGTGATGACGTTAAAGTCCGTAAACATGATTGCCCGGCGGCAACAATACTGACGGGTTGTCTCAAATGGGTCAGACTCGCCGCGCAACGCGCGAACCGGGCTCCACCACGCGCAGCAATGCTTGAAGCGTGCATCAGGCGGAGTATTGGAATGATTTTGTCGCGGGTCTCCACGGGACGAAATGGAATTTAGCCCATGGTTAAACGGCTCCCAAAGCGAATGCGTCCCAATGCCAAGCTCGATCACCGTTCGGGCCGCCCGAGGTGCCATTCGCCGTTCGAACGATATATCGGTCTTCCACGGGAAGCCGAAAAAGCGCTAACCTTCACGCCAGTTCGGGAGTCAACTGGGGAATCCTGATTTAGTTACCCGCCGAGCACCTGCTACCGTCGAACGAGGAGATCGCGCGCCGCCGCGGCGCGGCATAGAAATCGCAATCGAATGTTACGCGCACTTCGGCAAATGGAACGATGTTCGACAACCAGGGAGGTAAGCATGACATCCACCATCCACAAGTTCAGTCTCAATATCGTGGTCGCGTGCGCGGCATTTGTCGCCCAGCCGGCCACCGCCCAGCAGGCGGAAACCTTTAAGCTCGGCATCGTCACGTTCCTGTCCGGTGCGGCGGCGGGTCCCTTCGGCGTGCCGGCGCGCAACGCGGCGGAACTGGCGATCGAAACGCTCAATGCCGGCAAGATGCCCGCGCCCTACGACAAGAAAGGTATAAACGGGCAGCCGATCGAGATGGTGATCGTGGATGAAGCCGGCGGCACCACCAAACAGGTCACCGAATACCGAAACCTCGTCCAGCGCGCCAACGTTGATGCAATTATCGGTTACATCTCGTCCGGTGACTGTCTTGCCATCGCGCCGGTTGCGGACGAGTTGAAGAAGCTCACCATCTTTTTCGATTGCGGCACGCCGCGCATTTTCGAGGATGCAAGCTATAAGTATCTGTTTCGCACCGGCGCACACGCCACGATGGATAACGTTGCCGCCGCACGTTACCTGCTCGCGCGAAACAAGAACATAGAGACTATCGCCGGAATCAATCAGAATTACTCATGGGGAACCGATTCCTGGAACGATTTCAAGGCGTCGATGCAGGCGCTCAAGCCGGGCATCAAGATCGCGACCGAGCAGTTTCCCAAGCTGCTCGCCGGGCAATACGGAGCAGAGATCTCATCTCTTCTCGTGGAGAAGCCAGACGTCATCCATTCAAGCTTCTGGGGCGGCGACTTGGAGGCGTTCGTCCTGCAGGGCAAGGCGCGCGGCGTGTTTGAGGGTCGCACCGTCGTGCTGACCGCAGGCGAGCCAGCCATGTTCCGTATGGCTACGCAGATCCCCACCGGAACGGTGATCGGCGCGCGCGGTCCGCACGGCTTATTCGCTCCGGATAACGCATTGAACAAGTGGCTTCGTGCGGCGTATTCGGAGCGTTACGGCACACCGGCGGTGTACCCCTCGTACAAGATGGTGCAAGCGATTCTCGGCTTGAAAGCAGCGATTGAGAAGGGTGCTGCGGGTAAGCCCGAGAAACCGGCGACGGATGTCGTGATTTCCGCTTTTGAGGGGCTCTCATACGAGACGCCGAGCGGCCGGGTGGACATGAGGCTCGGTAAGGGCCACCAGGCGATTCAACCCACGGCATACGGCACGTTCAAGTTCGACGCCGCCAAGGGCGAGCCCCAGTTGGTCGACGTTGTGCACTATCCGGCCGAATGCGTGAACCCGCCGGAGGGCGCCAAGAGCGAGGACTGGATCAAGGGCGGCTTCAAAGGCGCCAAGTGTTGACGACATGACGAACCATCGACCCGGGCGCGAGCGCGCCCGGGCGGAGGGGGTCCATGCAGAAGTTCTATGTGATCCTCGTCGACGGCACGATCTATTTCTCGTGGCTCTTCATTGTGTCGATGGGGCTGACACTGATTTACGGCGTGATGAAAATTCTCAACATCGCGCACGGAAGTTTCTATGCGCTTGGTGCCTACACGGCGGCGTACGCCGTAGGCGTCTATTTCGCCGGACACTACCCGCCGGTCGGCAGCTTCCTGTTGCTCATTCTAGCCGGGATCGCTGTCGGCGGCATTGTCGGGTTTCTGGTCGAGCGCGGTCTGCTGAGACCCATGTACGGGCGCGACGAGATCGTTCTGGTGCTCGTCACCTATGCCGCGTTTCTGGTGTTCGAAGATCTGATCAAACTCATTTGGGGTGTCGATCCCTACTTCGCCTATCAGCCTTATGAGCTGCTCGGCCGCGTATCGATCGGCGGGATCGCCTTCGCCGTTTATGATATCGGCTTGTTCGCACTCGCAGTCGTCATCGGCATTGCGGCATGGTGGGCGCTGGAGCGCACGCGATCGGGAAAGCTCCTGCGCGCGGTGATTCATGACCGCGAGATCTCAACGGCCATGGGTATCAACGTGCCGCGCATGTTCACCGCGACTTTCGTTATTGGGGCGATGCTTGGCGCGCTCGGGGGAGCAATTACGGCGCCGGCGATCTCGGTAGTGCCCGGCATCGGCGTCGACGTGATCGTGCTTGCGTTCGCTGTGAGCATCATCGGTGGACTAGGCAGCGTGGCAGGTGCCGCCATCGGTGCGCTCGTTGTTGGGCTCGCCCGCGCCTTCGCTGTCCATATCCTGCCCGAGGCCGAGTTGTTCGTAATCTACGGGGTCATGGCGATCGTGCTCGCTTTCCGGCCACAGGGCCTGTTCGGCCGGCCGTCCGCGCGGAAAATTTGACATGCGCACGCTTGTAGCGCTTGCAGTACTGCTTGCCGTACTGCTCGTCGCTGGGCCGCTGATCCCGTCGTGGCTGGTGTTTCTCCTCACCATCGCCTTCGCCAAAGCGCTCGTCGTGCTTGGCCTCCTGGTAATGATGCGCGCTGGCCTCGTCTCGTTCGGTCAAGGACTTTATTACGGCCTCGGTGCCTATGCGGCGGGGCTTACCACCAATTTCTTCGGAATTACCGATGCCATCGCGCTGGTCGCTCTCGGCGGCCTTGTGTCGGCGATCGCGGGCTATGTACTCGGCTTCGTCATGGTGCGCTATCGCGAGATCTTCTTCGCGATGCTGAGCCTCGCGTTGTCGATGATCCTCTACGGCATCTTGGTGCGTTCGGCTGCGCTCGGTTCGACCGATGGATTCAATCTACCACAACCGAGCTTCTTCGGATTCGCTGTCAATGGGCCGGCCGGACGTTTGCTTGTCTATGCGCTGACCGTAGTCATGGCGACCGGCACTGCCATGATGTTGCACCGCTTCGTCAATTCGCCGGCTGGCGTGATCGGCGAGGCGATCCTGACGAACGAGATCCGGGTCGAATATCTTGGCACGTCGGTCACTGGCGTGCTGCACCTCACCTACGTGATTGGGGCGACGACGGCCGGGCTCGGTGGAGCTCTGATCGCGATCGCGGCCGGCCACATCGATCCCGATCTCGCCTACTGGACCACATCGGGCGAGTTCGTGTTCGTGGCGATCCTGTCTGGCATCGGCCATGTTGCGGCGCCACTGCTTGGTATGGCCGTGTTCGAGGCAATCCGCAGCTTCGCCTTCCAATATGCGCCCTACACGTGGCAGATGGTGGTCGGCATCTCCATGCTCGCGGTGATCCTGTTCCTGCCCTCCGGGCTCTGGTCGCTGTTCGCCCCGCGGCGCCGCGCGCGAGGAGCTGCATGAACGCGCCGCTGATCGCCACGAGGGGATTGTACAAGCGCTTCGGCGCGGTCGTTGCGGTCGACAATGTGACGGTCGAAATCGCGCCTGGCGAGACCGTCGGCATCATTGGCGCCAACGGTGCGGGCAAAACCACCTTCGTCAACATAGTCACCGGATACCTTAAGCCCGACGAGGGCGTCATTCTGTTCCGCGGCGTTGATATCACTCCAATGCCACCGCGGGAGGTGACCCGCCTCGGCATCCGGCGTTCATTCCAGGTGGCGCAGCTTTTCCCTAATTTGTCGGTGCGCGACAACGCGCTCGTCGCGCTCGTCTGCGCCGAACAAACACGGCCGACACCGACCACGATTCTACGCACGCCGGCTCGGCTTACGCAGGCGAACAAGATTCTTGCCCGCCTCGGGATTGAGGACTTTGCCGATCGCCCGACGCCGGAACTGCCGCAGGGCCAGCGCAAGCTGCTCGACATCGCACTCGCGATGGTAGGCCGCTCCGCCGTGCTGTTACTCGACGAGCCGACAAGCGGCATCAGTGCGAATGAAAAATTGCAACTGATGGACCTCGTGATGGGGGCGGTCGCCGCGGAAGGCGCGGCCGTGCTTTTTGTCGAGCACGACATGGAGGTCGTCGAGCGTTACGCGCCACGCGTGATCGCATTCTACGAGGGACGGGTGATCGCGGACGGAGTCCCTGCCGTTGTGCTCGCGGACGCGGACGTGAGGCGCTACGTCGTCGGCGCGGAGCTGCATCGCCGGGCGGAAGGTGTGCGGGCATGAGCGGGGCCCTCGACATTCGACATCTTTCGGTCGAGATCGCGGGCTTGCCGGTGCTGACGGATGTCGTTTTGTCGATTACGCCGGGCTCGTTCATCGGGCTCGTCGGCCGCAATGGCGCCGGTAAGACGACGCTCATGCGTGCGATCATGGGACTCCTGGCTGTCCGCGCCGGCGAGGTGAAATTTCTTGATAAAGACCTGCGCGTGACGCCGCCGCACGCGCGTTCTGGCCTCGGCATCGGCTACATGCCTGAGGATCGCCGCCTCGTGCCGGAACTCACTGTCGAGGAGAACGTGCTCATACCAGCTTGGGCAAACGGCGATCCAGCCGTAGCGGAGCGGCTCGGCTTCGTCTATGGCATCCTGCCCGAGGTGAGGGGCATGGCGCCGCGCCGCGCGGTCCAGCTCTCTGGTGGCCAGCAAAAGCTGGTAGCACTCGCCCGCGCATTGATGTGCGGACGGCATCTGCTGCTATTAGACGAGCCGTTCGAGGGCGTTGCCCCCGTTCTGGCGCGCCGGCTGGTCGAGGCGATCGCCGCGCTCAAGGCAACCGGCGTGTCTGTGCTGCTCTCGGAATCCGACTACGTGCATTCCAGCGATCTCATCGATGGCCTCTATGTCATCGAGCGCGGCGTGGTGACGCCGCACTCTGCTGTTCTCAATGTTGCATCCGATAGGTGACAGCATGAAAATACGTGCAGCGATCCTGGAAGAAATAGGGCGCGAGCCGCCGTACGCGACAACGCGACCGCTGACCATTGACGAGGTCGAGCTTGCACTACCCGGGCGCGGCGAAGTATTGGTGAAGATCTCGGCGGCCGGATGAAGCGCAGACGGGGGAACCCAGGCGGTGGAAGGGATTAAAGGAGGCCCTGAAACCGATGGCAGTGCGAGGCGAAGCACCAAAGCCACTGCAACTGCAATGATGGCCATGTGCTGAAATGTCAATGATGCGCGTCCTGCTGCCCCTCCGGGATAGCCCTTAGGGGCATTATCTGAATTTTTCGCCTCCGGCCCGAGGGTTACCAACACCTCCCGAAGCTCTCGGAGGTAAAGGGCCATGCACACACAGACAGCCGTCCGCACCGACCAATTCCACC
>JBEKWO010000073.1:0-17398 GCA_049512975.1 Xanthobacteraceae bacterium
GCCGCCGGCTGCACGGTCGTACTGAAGCCCGCTTCCGATACGCCGCTCACCATGCTCGCTCTGATGCCGATCCTGGAGGAAGCCGGCGTGCCGGCTGGCGTCGTCAACGTCGTTCCCTCGCGCTCCTCCGGCAAGGTGGTGAGCGCGATGCTGCACGATCCGCGCGTGCGCGTCGTGTCGTTTACCGGCTCGACCGAGGTCGGCAAAAAACTCCTGCATGAAGCCGCCGACAATGTGCTGAGGCCGGCGATGGAGCTCGGCGGCAATGCGCCCTTCATCGTCTTCGACGACGCCGACATCGACGCCGCGATCGACGGCGCCATGATCGCCAAGATGCGCAACATGGGCGAGGCCTGCACGGCCGCCAACCGCTTCTACGTGCACGAGAAGGTGCACGACGAATTCGCCAAAAAGCTCACGGCCAAGATGGCGGGGCTGAAAATGGGCAACGGCCTCGACGACGGCGTCGCGCTCGGGCCGCTGGTCAACAAGGACGGTCGCGACAAGGTGATCGAGCTGGTCGACGACGCGGTGAAGAAAGGCGCCAAGGTGCTCACCGGCGGCAAGACACCCGGCGGGCCCGGCTTCTTCTACCCGGCCACCGTGCTGACCAACGTGTCCAAAGACGCCAAAATGCTCAACGAGGAGATCTTCGGACCGGTGGCGTCGCTGCAGAGCTTCAAGTCCGAGGACGAGGTGATCACCCGCGCCAACGACACCGAATACGGGCTCGTGGCCTACCTCTACACCAAGGATTTGAGCCGCGGCTTGCGCGTCTCTGAAAAGCTCGACTACGGCATGATCGGATTGAACCGCGGCCTCGTCTCCGATCCCGCCGCGCCATTCGGCGGCACGAAGCAGTCCGGCCTCGGCCGCGAAGGCGCCCATGAGGGGTTGATGGAATTTTTGGAGACGCAGTACATCTCGGTGAGCTGGTGAATTGCGGCCGTTGGGACTTTGGATGAACATCCTCATGCCGCAGCTCGGCGAGACGGTGGCCGAGGGCAAGATCACCAAGTGGTTCAAGTCGGCCGGCGACACGGTCAAGCCGGGCGATAATCTGTTCGAGATCGAGACCGACAAGACCTCGATGGAGGTGCCGGCGACGGAAGCCGGCATCTTGCGCGAAATCCGCGTGCTGGAAGGCGAGGTGGTGCCGGTCGGCGCGATCGTCGGCGTCATCGGCGATGCGGCCGGCGCTACCGCGAGCGCGCCGTCCAGGCCTGCACCGGCAACACCCGCCGCGCGCGCTGCGATCCCGCCCGCTGCGGACCGCGCAGCGCCGCCGCCGTCCAAAGCGCCGCAGCAACCAATCAAGCTCGATCCGTTCTTCGAAGTGCGCACGCCCGACCGCAATTTCGGTTCGGCGCGGCTGCCGGGCGGCGTGACGGTCACGCCGCTGGCGCGGCGGCTCGCCGCCGAAGCTGGCATCGATCTGTCGCGGCTGCGCGGCTCCGGCCCGCACGGCCGCATCGTCGCGAACGATGTCGAGAACGCACCGCGACCATCGGCGCCGCAGGCTCCGCCCGTCCCGATAGCAGACGGACGCACGGCCGAAGAGATCAAGGCGCTCTACGACCCGGGGAGCTACGAGGAAATGACGCTCGACGGTATGCGCCGCACCATCGCGGCGCGGCTTCTGCAGGCCAAGCAGTCCGTCCCGCATTTCTATCTGACCGCCGACATCGCGATCGACCGCCTCAAGGCGCTGCGCGCTGAGGCGAATGAAGCTGCCCCGAAGGATCGCGACAGCAATCCCGCGTTCAAGCTCTCGCTCAACGACTTCATCATCCGCGCGCTGGCGCTGGCGCTGCAACGCGTGCCGGCGGCGAATGCGGTGTGGGCCGGCGACCGCATTTTGCGTTTCCGTCATTCCGATATCGGCGTTGCGGTTGCGTTCGATGGCGGCCTCATCGTCCCAGTGATCCGGAGCGCCGAAACGAAAACGCTCGGCGCGATATCGAGCGAAATGAAGGAGCTCGCGGCGCGCGCCAGAGAAAAAAAGCTTCAGCCCCGCGAATACCAGGGCGGCGCGTCGGCGGTCTCCAACCTCGGCATGTACGGCGTGCGCGAATTCACCGCCATCATCAACCCGCCGCATGCCACGATTCTCGCGGTCGGCGCCGCGCGCCGGCAGGCGGTCGAGATGGCGGACGGCGGCGTTATCTTCGTCAGCATGCTGACGGCGACGCTGTCGTGCGACCATCGCGTGGTTGACGGTGCGCTCGGCGCCGCGCTTTTGGCCGCCGTCAAGGCGCTCATCGAAGCCCCCGTGACCATGCTGGTTTAGTTTGGCGGAGTTGCGCGTGAGTTATCGGCTCTATGAAGCGCCGTTCGCCGTGCTGTGGCTGGCGTGGCTCGCCTACTGGATTGTCGCCGCAAGCAACGTCAAAGCCGTCAGGCGCCGGGAAGCTTTCGCCACGCGCTTTGGCCACGTTGCGCTATCGGTGCTGGCTGCTGCGCTGTTGGCATTTCCAGATCGGCGCTTGCCTTGGCTCGACGAGCGTTTTCTGCCGCCGACTATGGCCGCCTATTGGCTCGGCTTGCTCATGCTCGCCGTCGGCATCGCCTTTGCCGTGTGGGCGCGCCACTATCTTGGCCGCAACTGGAGCGGCACGGTCACCGTCAAGCAGAATCACGAGCTTATTCGCAGCGGCCCTTACCGCCTGGTCCGTCACCCGATCTATACCGGCTTGCTGTTGGCGATCCTGGGAACCGCCGTCGCCTTCGGCGAGTGGCGCGGCTTGCTGGCCTTCGCATTGCTTACTGGTTCGCTGTTGCTCAAACTGCGCGTCGAAGAGCGCTTCATGAGCGAAAGCTTTCCCAAAGAATATGCTCGCTATCGGGCGGAAGTGCCGGCCTTGATCCCTTGCATCGGCCGCGTCCGCGCGACCAACAATGTCTCGGGCTGAACGTTGCAGGAGAGAATCATTGCCGGACCAACGAACTGACGTGCTGCTGGCCGGGCCGTCGCGGCCCGTCATTACCAGAGGGCTCGCGGGTTTTACCGTGCACAACCTGCCGGCCGCCGATCGCGACGCATTGCTCGCTTTCGTTGGCCATGTGCGCGCCATGGCGGTCACGGCGATGGTGCCGGTCGACGACGCCTTGCTCTCGCGCCTGCCGCATCTCGACATCATCGCCAGCTTTGGCGTCGGTTACGACCATATCGACGCCCACGCCGCCGCCCGGCGCGGCGTGATCGTCACCAACACGCCCGATGTGCTCACCGAGGAGGTCGCCGATACCGCGCTCGGGCTGCTGCTGTGCACGGTGCGCGAGTTGCCGCAGGCCGAACGGCATCTGCGCGCCGGCAAATGGCGCGAGCGACACTATCCCTTGAGCCGGGCGACGCTCCGCAACCGCACCGTCGGCCTGGTCGGCATGGGCCGCATCGGCGCCGCCATCGCGCGGCGGCTTGAAGCGTTCGGCGTGCCGGTCGTCTATCATGCGCGCCAGCCGCGGCAGGGGGTTCCCTACCGCCATTATCCCAGTCTTATCGACATGGCGCGTGCCGTCGATGTTCTCATGGTCATCGTTCCCGGCGGCGCGGCGACGCGGAATATGATCAACGCCGAAGTGCTGGCGGCGCTCGGCCCCGAGGGTATTCTCATTAACGTGGCGCGCGGCTCGGTGGTCGACGAGCCGGCTTTGGTCGAGGCGCTCAAGGAGCGAAAGATCATGGCTGCCGGGCTTGACGTATTCGCCAACGAGCCGGAGGTGCCCGCGGAATTGCTGACGATGGAGAATGTCGTGCTGTTGCCGCATGTCGGCTCGGGATCCCTCTTCACCCGCGAGAAGATGGATCAGCTCGTCGTCGACAACATCCTCGCTTGGGCTGCGGGAAAACCGCCGCTGACGCCGGTGGCCGAGACGCCCTGGCGGGCGTGGCAGTAACTCACTCCGCGGCGAGGCGGACTTCCGGCGCGGCGGCGCGCACGTCGGCGTCGACGTGCTCCTCGAACTGCACGAAGTTCTTCTGGAACATGGCAACCAGCTTGCGCGCGGTCTGGTCGAACTCGGCTTTGTTCTGCCAGGTCTTCTGCGGATAGAGCAGGTGCGGCTCGACGCCGGCGAGCTGGGTCGGCACGGCAAAGCCGAAATACGGATCGGTGCGGAATTTAACGTTCTTGATCGAGCCATCGAGCACGGCGCCGAGCAAGGTGCGCGTCACCTTGATCGGCATGCGGCGGCCGACGCCGTAGATGCCGCCGGTCCACCCGGTATTGACGAGCCAGCAATCGACACTGTGCACGCTGATCAGTTCACGCAGCAGGTTGCCGTATACCGAAGGATGGCGCGGCAGGAACGGCGCGCCGAAACAGGTGGAGAATTCCGGCTGCACGCCGACCAGGCCCTTCTCGGTGCCGGCGACCTTGGCGGTGTAGCCGGAAAGAAAATGATACATCGCCTGTGCCGGCGTCAGCTTGGCGATCGGCGGGATGACGCCGAAAGCATCGGCGGTCAGGAGTACGATGTTGCGCGGCTGTCCGGCGCGGCCGGTCCGCGAAGCGTTCGGGATGTATTCCAGCGGATAAGCGGCGCGCGTGTTTTCCGTCTTCGAGTCGTCATCAAAGTCGCAGCGGCGCGTATCGGGTTCGAACACCACGTTCTCGAGCACGGTGCCGAAGCGCTGCGTCGCGGCGTAGATTTCCGGCTCTGCCTCGGCGGAGAGCCTGATGCACTTGGCATAGCAGCCGCCCTCGAAATTGAACACGCCCTGCGGACCCCAGCCGTGCTCGTCGTCACCGATCAGTGTGCGCTTGGGATCGGCCGACAGGGTCGTCTTGCCGGTGCCGGAGAGGCCGAAGAACAGCGCAACGTCGCCCCCAGGCCCGACATTCGCCGAGCAGTGCATCGGCATCACGCTCTCGGCCGGCAGATAGTAGTTCAGCGTGGTAAACACCGATTTCTTCATCTCGCCGGCGTATGAGGTACCGCCGATCAGGATGATGCGACGGCTGAAGTCGATCGCGATAACGGTCTCGCTGCGCACGCCGTGGCGCTTGGGATCGGCCTTGAATGAGGGCAGACAGAGAATGGTGAAATCGGGCACGTAGTGCGCAAGCTCGGCGCGCTCCGGTCTGATCAGCAACGCGCGGATGAACATCGAGTGCCAGGCGAGCTCGTTATAGACGCGAGTCTTGATGCGGTATCTCGGATTGGCGCCGCCGTAGAGGTCCTGGGCGAACAAGGTTTTACCGTCGGCATGGGCAATAAAATCGTCGAACAGCAACTGGAATTTTTCAGGCGCGAGGCGGCCATTCTTCTCCCACCACACGGCTTTTTCGGTCTGTCCATCGGCGACGACGAATTTGTCCTTGGGGCTGCGGCCGGTATGCGCGCCGGTCTCGGCGCAGAACGCACCGCCCTGAACGAGGCAGCCTTCGCGGTTGGCGATCGCGTGCTCGACTAAAGCTGTGTCAAGCAAATTCCAGTGCACGGCGGCGAGGTTTTTAAAGCCGAATTTTTCGGCGCCATGCGCGCCATTCCGCAGACCGCTTTCCTTCACGCTTGCCTCCGCAACTCGTCCGGCGTGCCGCCACCGTGTGACGCCGAATTCGCCCACCTGCTGCGGGCGTGCGACCCTATATCGGGCATCCTAGCATCTGCCAAGATGGACTCCCACCTCGAGGCTAATCGGACAAGAACGCATACGTTCCCGCGTTGCGGCGCAACAAACAACGGCATTTATCAAACGCTTGATCGAGCGGCAGCGACCGTACCCCGGTGCGCCTATTGGGCCCGCGCCTTGGCAGCCAAATCCACCACCACTTTTCGCAACTGCGCGGCGGTGGTGACGCGCTCCGGGAACGGCAAGCGCAGCGTGGCGTCGCCCAGCGCCAGATCGAGCCCCTCAGGGTCGAGGCCGGTCAGCCGCCATGGCCTATCTTCGGCGCCGCATAGCTTGACCGCGTAGAGCCGTACGGGTTCGGCATGGTCCGCATTCATGTGCGCGATCGCGTCCGCTTCTGCTTCGATCAAATCCTCAGCGCCGGTGATGTCCGTTATCACCTCGTCAGCTTTGAAATCTGCCGCGCGGCCGAACCCGGCATTCAGATGGGCGGACACGACGGCAAGCCGCCAGAACGAAAAATCGCCAAAGCCGGCGTAAAGCTCGGATTTCGGGTGGCGGGCAAGGAACCGGCGCCGAACGCGAGGTTCCTCGCGATCCTCGCGTCCGATCGGTGCAAAAGTGCCGAGCACTGTCAGCCGCGGATAGGCGAGCGGGTCGCCCTTGCCCGCGGCTGCGAGCAGCAGCGAGGCGCGGCCGTCGATCTCGAGATTGGCGGTGTGGGTGGAAAGCCGGGAGACCAGGATGAGCGGAGAGCCGTCGGTATCGGTGGCGACGTTAACCAGCGAGGCGAACGGATGGCCGCTGTGACGGTCGATAGTCCCAAGTGCGCCGGCCCGCGTCGTCCGCAACAGCGCCTTGGCGACCGATTTGGCGTCGAAGTCCGCCGCCGGCGCGTTTTCGGGCAGGCGATTCGGCATGAACCCCGGTAAAGCGGCCGCATCGTCGGCTTTTGCCATTTGTTTTCTCCGGTTGCGCCTCTGTCGCAGTAATTGCCCCGATTTTGCCTTGTCTGGTCACACTTCCGCCCCTACATGGGTTTTCAAAGGCTTAGGGGCCGGGGCAGATAACGCTTGCGGCCGATTCATGCTAGAAGGCCGCCATGCCGACAATCGCTCTCGTCGATGACGACCGCAATATCCTGACCTCGGTGTCCATCGCGCTCGAGGCCGAAGGCTATCGCATCACGACGTACACGGACGGTGCCTCCGCACTTGACGGCTTCAAGACGGCCCTGCCGGACCTCGCCATTCTCGATATCAAGATGCCGCGCATGGATGGCATGGAGACGTTGCGGCGGCTGCGGCAGAAGTCGGACCTGCCGGTGATCTTCCTGACCTCGAAGGACGAGGAGATCGACGAATTGTTCGGCCTGAAAATGGGGGCCGATGACTTCATCCGCAAACCGTTTTCCCAGCGTCTTCTG
The DNA here is from genome assembly GCA_049512975.1 of Xanthobacteraceae bacterium. GTDB lineage: Bacteria > Pseudomonadota > Alphaproteobacteria > Rhizobiales > Xanthobacteraceae > BOG-931. The sequence continues at coordinate 7,002 of JBEKWO010000073.1, forward strand.
GTCGAGCGGGTAAAGGCTGTTCTGCGCCGCGCCGCGCCGAAGGACGGCGCCGCGCCGAAGGAAGCCGACAGCAAGGTTTTGGAGCGCGGACTGCTGCGCATGGACCCGGAACGACACACCTGCACCTGGAAGAACGAGCCGGTGACGCTCACGGTCACCGAGTTTCTCATCCTGCAGGCGCTGGCCGGCCGCCCGGGGGTGGTGAAAAGCCGCAACGCATTGATGGATGCGGCCTACGACGACCAGGTGTATGTAGACGACCGAACCATCGACAGTCACATCAAGCGGTTGCGCAAAAAGTTCAAGGCAAGCGACGTGGAATTCGATATGATCGAGACGCTTTACGGCGTCGGCTATCGGTTCAAGGAAGTCTAAGCGCTGGTTGTGCGCAACAGGCCATGGACTGCCGAGTCTTGGACCACCGATCCAAGCGCTGAGCCAGGGCCGCTGACTGGGACGGCTGGCGTGCGGTAGTAATGGCGTCCATGCCCGCGAGAAGCGGGGCATGATCGGAACTCCGGCAGACCACGTGCTCGATCGAACCGCAGAAATCGCAGGGGCCGCCACGGAGACCCACGCTTCGACCCAGGTCGAGGGCCCGATCGAGGCCGCCGCCATCGATGAGGCCCCGCCTGTGCGGCCCCACGGTCTCGCCAGGATCGGCGGCTGGCTGCAGCGCGCCTGGCAGTTCTTCATCGCCCAGAGCTTCTCCAGCCTGACCCGGCGCATCGTCTCGCTCAACGTCGCCGGGCTTCTCGCGCTGTCCATCGGCATTATCTTTCTTTCCCAGTTCCGCGCCGGCCTGATCGACGCGCGCGTTCAGAGCCTGTTGGTGCAGGGACAAATCATCGCCGGCGCGATTGCCGCCTCGGCGACCGTCGAAACCGATTCATCGATCACCCTTGACCCGGATAAACTGCTCGGGCTGCAGCCGGGCGAAAGCTACGGACCGTCCGAAGAAGCGCTTTACGGCATCAATTTTCCGATCAATCCGGAGCGCGTCGCTCCGGTGCTGCGGCGCCTTGTATCGCCGACCAAGACGCGCGCGCGCATCTATGATCGCGACGGCGTGCTCTTGGTCGACAGCCGCAATCTGTTCGGCCGCGGCGACGTATTGCGCTTCGACTTGCCGCCGCCCAACGCCGAAAAGCCGGGTCTTTTCGAACGCGCCTTCATTGCCGTGCGTCGATGGCTCGGCCGCGGCGATCTGCCGCTTTATCGCGAGCTCGGCGCCGGCAACGGGCGGGGTTATCCCGAGGTGGCGCAGGCCTTGAATGGCCAGAATGCCAGCATGGTGCGCATTAATGACCGCGGCGACGTGATCGTTTCGGTCGCGGTGCCGGTGCAGCGCTTCCGCGCCGTGCGCGGCGCGCTCATGCTGTCGACCCAGGGCGCGGATATCGACGACATGGTGGAGGCCGAGCGGCTCGCCATCCTGAAAGTCTTTCTTGTTGCCGCCGCCGTGACCATCGTGCTCTCGATCCTGTTGGCCGGAACGATCGCCGAACCGGTGCGGCGGCTGGCGGACGCGGCCGAGAGCGTGCGCCGGCGAATCCGGTCGCGTGTCGAAATCCCGGATTTTACCCGCCGGCGCGACGAGATCGGGCATCTGTCGGGCACGCTGCGCGACATGACCAACGCGCTCTATAGCCGCATCGAAGCGATCGAAAGCTTTGCGGCCGATGTCTCGCACGAACTGAAAAATCCGCTAACGTCACTGCGTTCGGCGGTCGAGACGCTGCCGGTCGCCAAGACCGACGAGAGCCGGGCGCGGCTGCTTGCCATCATCCAGCACGACGTCAAACGGCTCGACCGCCTGATCTCCGACATTTCCGACGCGAGCCGCCTCGATGCCGAGCTACAGCGCCAGGAGACTGCGCCGGTCGACCTCGCGAAGCTCCTGAGTACGCTGGTTGCAGTTGCCAACGAGGTCAAACGCGACGACGGCGTCAAAGTCACGCTCCGCTTCGAAGGCGGCGGGATGCGCACATTCCAGGCGCCCGGCCATGATTCCCGCCTCGGCCAGGTCGTCGACAATCTGATCGAGAACGCGCGCTCCTTCGCCCCGTCGGGCGGCACGGTGCGCATCACCTGCCGGCGGCACAAGAGCAACATCGAAATCTGCGTCGATGACGACGGCCCGGGCGTGCGGCCCGACGCGCTGGAGAAGGTGTTCGAGCGTTTCTACACCGATCGGCCGCATCAGGGCTTTGGCCAGAATTCCGGCCTCGGCCTTTCCATTTCCAAGCAGATCGTCGAGGCCCACGGCGGCGCGATCTGGGTCGAGAATCGGATCGGTATGCCGGGCGCGGACGGAACACCGACCGTGCTCGGCGCACGCTTTATCGTGCGCCTCCCGGCGATGTGATGGCGGCAGGATCGACGACCATCCACGCTTCCGCCGTGCTGGTGGGTGCGCGCGCGGTAGTGATCCGCGGGCCGTCGGCATCCGGGAAATCGCGGCTGGCGCTCGAACTGATCGAAGCGGCCCGCGCCGGCGTCTTGCTCTTCGCGCGACTGGTCGCCGACGATCGCGTCCATCTTGAAATTGCCGGCGGCCGTTTGCTGGCGCGCCCCGCCGCGGCGCTGGCGGGCCTGATCGAAGTGCGCGGCGTCGGGCTGCTGCGGATGGCTCATGAGCCCAGTGCGGTTGTCGGGTTCGTCGTCGACCTCGCCGCGGCGGATGCCACACGCTTGCCGGAACCCGACAAGCGCAAGGCCGACATCGACGGTATTTTAGTACCGCGACTTGCTGTCGCACCCGGCGCGGCGGCCTTGCCGCTCGTCCTCGCCTTCATCAAGTCATCCCAAGAAAGCTGGATTTAAGCGTTCCATCCGTGCCGATTCCGACCTCCTCCCGGTTTTCAGATTGCAACAGGCCCCCTCAGAGTTGGTTGGAAATTGGTAACCTTAACGCCAGTAAACTTACCCTGTCGTCCCGCTGCCGTGGCCGGGTTCACTTCGGGTCGTGGCGGTGTCGGGCATTCGACTTTGCGCTACCGCAATGCAACATCCCCCCGAATCCGCCGAGAATGCCTCTTGCGCTTGGGCTTCGGATGGTCAACATGAGCACCCTTTCGTGCGGTGCAACCGGGACGCGCCCGCGGGGACTTTCATGATTGGTGTTGTGCTGGTGACCCACGGGCGGCTGGCTGTCGAGTTCCGCGCAGCCTTGGAGCACGTCGTCGGGCCGCAGGGTCAGATCGAGGCGGTCACCATCGGTCCTGACGATGACGTCGAGGAGCGCCGCAAGGACATCATCGAAGCGGTGAAACGCGTCGACAGCGGCGACGGCGTCGCCATCCTGACCGACATGTTCGGCGGCACGCCGTCGAACCTCGCCATCTCGGTCATGAGCCGGCCCAAGGTCGAAGTGCTCGCCGGTATCAATCTGCCGATGCTGGTCAAGCTCGCCAAGGTCCGCGACGAGTGTCCGCTGGCGGAGGCGGTCGCCGCCGCCCAGGACGCCGGGCGCAAATATGTGACCATCGCGAGCCGGGTACTGACTGGAAAATGAGCGCACCGGCGCAGCGCAGCGACGAATGTGGGCCCGAGCAGCCGTTCCGCGACGGCGCCATCGTCCGCCAGCTGGCCATCTGCAATCGCAAGGGACTCCACGCGCGGGCGTCGGCCAAGTTCGTGCAAACGGTGGAAAAGTTCGACGCCGACGTGCGCGTCATGCGCTGCGGCGAGACGGTCGGCGGCACCTCGATCATGGGCCTGATGATGCTGGCGGCGTCGCCCGGCACCTCGATCACCGTCGAGGCCATCGGCAAGGACGCGGCCGAAGTCATCGATGCCTTGACCGCTCTCATCAACTCGCGTTTCGGCGAGGACGACTGATCGCCGCCCCGTGAGAATTTGCCGCGGCCGCGACTTTGAGATCGGCGACAAGACTTCGATGGGCCGCGTGCCGCTCCTCCTCATCCTCGATGCGCAACAGCGCCGAGGGATGAACGGTGACGACCAGTTTCGTTCCGTCTTCCATATCGAACGGCTTGCCGCGCACTTTGCCGATGGTGACGGTGCGGCCGGTCAGGCTGCGGGCCGCGGTCACGCCGAGCGCGACGATGGTCGAGGGCTTGACCAGGCTGCGTTCCGCGTCGAGCCAGATCCTGCAGCGCTCGATCTCGTAATTGTCGGGACGTTTGTGCAGCCGGCGCTTGCCGCGCATTTCATGCTTGAAATGCTTGACCGCATTGGTGACGAAGGTCTCCTCCCGGGCGATGCCGGCGTCATGCAGGGCCTGGTCGAGGACGCGGCCGGCCGGACCGACAAACGGCTTGCCGGCAATGTCCTCTTTGTCGCCCGGCTGCTCGCCAACCAACATGAAGGCGGCGCGACGCGGACCTTCGCCGGGCACCGCTTGCGTAGCGTCGCGATAGAGCGGGCAGCGCGTGCAGTCAGCTTCGGCGGCGGCGAGCTGCTGCAGCGATTTGATCGGACCTGCGGGTTCCGTCGCCATGGGATCAGAATGCCTTCCCGCCGTTATGGCTCAAGCATAGACATAAAGGTATCTTTATGTCTTTAGTGCCGCGCGCCGACGGCCGGCAAAGAGGCTGCGAGCGTTGGCGAGCGCCATTCTAGAGAGCCCAAGCACTCCAGCGGATTGCCAAAGGAGCACCATGAGTACATCGGCCAAAGCCCGCACTTCGTCGCCGGACTATGTCGTCAAGGACCTCGGCCTCGCCGACTGGGGTCGCAAGGAGATCGCCATCGCCGAAACCGAAATGCCCGGCCTGATGGCGACGCGCGAAGAATACGGGACGGAACAGCCGCTGCGCGGCGCTCGCGTCGCCGGCTCATTGCACATGACCATTCAAACCGCCGTGCTGATCGATACGCTCAAGGCGCTCGGCGCCGACGTCCGCTGGGCGTCCTGTAACATCTACTCAACGCAGGATCACGCCGCGGCTGCGGTGGCGGCCAGCGGCACGCCGGTCTTCGCGGTCAAAGGCGAGACGCTCCACGACTACTGGGAATACACCCATCGCATCTTCGAATGGTCCGGCGGCGGCGGGCCCAACATGATCCTCGACGACGGCGGCGACGCCACCTTGCTGCTGCATCTCGGCGTCCAGGCCGAGGCCGACCTCGCCATACTCAACCACCCGACCAACGAAGAGGAAGAGGTGCTGTTCGCGGCCATCAAGCAGCGGCTGAAGCACAAGCCGGGCTGGTATTCCAGCATCGCCAAAGGCATCCGCGGCGTCACCGAGGAAACCACCACCGGCGTGCATCGGCTTTATCAGATGGCCAAGGAAGGCCGGCTCTTGTTCCCCGCCATCAACGTCAACGACAGCGTCACCAAATCGAAGTTCGACAATCTTTACGGCTGCCGCGAGTCGCTGGTCGACGGTATCCGCCGCGGCACCGACGTCATGATGGCGGGCAAGGTGGCAATGGTGGCGGGCTTCGGCGACGTCGGCAAAGGCTCGGCGGCCTCGCTGCGCCAGGCCGGCTGCCGGGTCATGGTCTCGGAGATCGATCCGATCTGCGCGCTGCAGGCGGCGATGGAAGGTTACGAGGTGACGACCATGGAGGACGCCGCGCCGCGCGCCGACATCTTCGTCACCGCTACCGGCAACGTCGATGTCATTACCCTCGAGCACATGCGCAAGATGAAGCATCGCGCCATCGTCGCCAACATCGGCCACTTCGATTCCGAGATCCAGGTCGCGGCGCTGAAGAACTTGAAATGGCACAACGTCAAGCCGCAGGTCGACGAGATCGAGTTCCCCGACGGCAAGCGCATCATCTTGTTGTCCGAGGGCCGGCTGGTGAATCTCGGCAACGCCATGGGCCACCCGAGCTTCGTGATGTCGTCGTCCTTCACCAACCAGACGCTGGCGCAGATCGAGCTGTGGACCAATGCCGGCAAATACCAGAACAAGGTCTACACGCTGCCGAAAGCGCTCGACGAGAAGGTCGCACGGCTGCATCTCGACAAGATCGGCGTCAAGCTGACCAAGCTTTCCGACAAGCAGGCGACCTATATCGGCGTCCCGGTCAGCGGCCCGTTCAAGACGGATCAGTATCGCTATTGAGTCAGCGATGCGCGCCGGCGGGGCGGCGCAACGCTCGCCAGCGCCCGGACTCAAGCTGCGCATTGAAATCGCAGCGCGTATCGCGTTATCTCATTGCCCGATGGAGAGCCTTTCGCCAGCAAGTCCGCCGGCCACCGTTGCGCGCGCCGCCACGGCTCCGGCCGTGCGCCCGGCGCCGGAACTCTCAATTGTCGTGCCGACCTTCAATGAGCGGACTAACGTTCCGATCCTGGTCGAACGGCTGTCGCGGCTGCTGCCTTCCGCCGACTGGGAACTCGTGTTCGTCGACGACAATTCTCCCGACGGCACGGCGGCGGTGGCCCGTGCTATCGGCGAAACCGACAGCCGCGTGCGCTGCATCCGCCGCTTCGGCCGGCGCGGTCTGGCCGGCGCCTGCCTGGAGGGAATGCTGGCCAGCCAAGCCCGCTACCTCGCGGTCATGGATGCCGACCTGCAGCATGACGAGGGGCTGCTCGTCGCCATGCTCGACCAGCTGCGCACGGGACGCGCCGATCTCGTCGTCGCCAGCCGCTATCTCTCCGGCGGCTCGGCGGCCGGCCTCTCGACGCAGCGCTCGCGCATGAGCCGCGCCGCGAATGCGCTGGTGCGGTTCCTCCTCGGCATCGACCTGACCGATCCGCTGAGCGGCCATTTCATGATTCGGCGCGACGCCTTCGAGCCGCTGGCCGCCGCGATCTCCTCACAGGGTTTCAAGATCCTGCTCGACATTCTGGCGACCGGGCGCGGCCGGCTGCGCGTTGTCGAACTGCCGTCGACGTTTCGCCAGCGCCAACATGGCGAGAGCAAGCTCGACAGTAAGATCGCGCTCGATTTTGCCGCGCTGGTGACGGCAAAGCTCACCAATAATGCCGTCTCTGCGCGCTTCCTCCTATACTGCGTGGTCGGCTTGACCGGCATCGGCATCCATCTCGGCCTGTTGCGCCTTCTGCTGGCAGTCACGCTGGCTTTCGGCGCAGCGCAAATGCTGGCCACCGTCGGCGCCATCACCTGGAATTTCGTCCTCAACAATCTGTTCACTTATCGCGACCAGCGGCTCTCCGGCTGGCGCTTCGTGACCGGCCTCATCCGTTTTCAGCTCATTTGCGCGGTGGGCGCGATCTCCAATGTCGGCATCGCCACCTGGATCTACGATTACCACAGCGTGTGGTGGGTCGCGGGACTCGGCGGCGCGCTGATCGGCACGGTGTGGAACTTCGCGGTGAGCGCCGCCTTTGTCTGGCGCACGCCTTAGAGTCGGTTTCGAAAATCATGAGGCGCGGGCAATCCGACGCGCGAGGAGCATGACGGAAGCGGCGTAGAGGAAAGCACGCGCTGAGTCGATGGTGGCCTCGAAGGCTTTTGCCAGTCTCCGATTGCGTCCGATCCAGGTGAAGAACCGTTCAACGACCCAGCGGCGCGGGTTTACAGCGAAGCCGATTTGGTCGGGATTTTTGCGCACGATTTCGACGGCAATCAACGTGGCCGTGGTGATCTTCTCCCCGGCATATCCGCTGTCGGCAAAGACGCGCTGAATGAACGGGAAGATGCGCCGCGAGACTTGCAGAAGCGGTCTGCCACCATCGCGGTCTTGGATGCTCGGCGGGTGCGGTTCAAGCACGAGGCCGCGCCCGTCGGTGTCGACGAGCGCATGGCGCTTGCGTCCATTGATCTTCTTGCCAGCATCATAGCCACGTGGTCCACCAGTCTCGGTGGTCTTGACGCTCAGGCTATCGATGATTGCCGCCGTGGGGACTGGCCTCACGGCCGACGCGTTCACTATCGAGTATGATCCTGGCGTGATTGATCTTCTCGAATCGACCTTCGTCGCGGAACTTCGCAAACCAGCGATACATCGTGCTCCAAGGCGGAAAATCGCTCGGCAACAGCCGCCATGGACAGCCAGATCGCATCACATAGAAAATGCCATTGATGATCTCGCGCATGGGCCAGCCACGCGGCCGTCCCGTGCTACTTGCCACAGGCAGGTGAGGCTCAATCACGCGCCATTCCTGATCCGTCACATCCGTTTGGTATCGAGACGTATTGCGAATATGCTGCTTGCGGCTGGTTGGGGTCCACATGGCAACTCCGGGGTTTTGTCGGCACTCCCTTGGAATCACGTCGATGCCAATTACTCAAACCCGTTCCCAGTGGCGTCCATTTATACGAATCCTGTTCAAGCTCGTCGTCGACAGTTGTTCGCAATGGTAGAGCGCGGGTTACTATTGGAAATGCCGACAGTTATTGCGACGGCCGCAGGCGCCGATTGCCGCGATCTCCGCCGCGGCTTGCCCTGGCGCACACCCCCTGAACGGAGCTGATGCGGAAATGTTGGTGAAGACGATTGCCAAGTCCCTGGTGGACGAAGCGAGCACCGCAGCCCGTTCTCCGCACTTCCTGCCGCTTATATTGGGTCTCGCTTTTGTGCTGCGGGCAACGTTCGCCCTGACCACGGATTACGTCGCGCGTCCGGATGAGATATTTGAATATCTGGAACCGGCGCACCGTCTTGTCTTCGGACAGGGAATTGTGACGTGGGAATACGCCTACGGGATTCGTTCCTGGATCATCCCCGGCTTTGTCGCGCTGATCTTGAAATGCCTTGCCGCGCTCGGTCTCGACCGCCCGGACATCTATGTGCCGACCGTCAGGCTGGTCTTCTGCGCGATCAGTCTGTCGCTGCCGGTGAGCGTCTATCGGATCGCGCAGGCGTTGTTGGATGAAGGCGCGGCGCGGCTCGCCTTGGTAGGCACTGCGTGTTGGTACGAGCTGATCTTTTTTGCGCCAACGCCGATGCCGGATGCGCTGGGGGCCTATGCCTTCTTCGCGGCGCTGGCATTCTTATTCGGTCGTCCGGGGCGCGGTGTGGTCCTTGCTTTCGGTATTCTGGCCGGGTTGACCATCGCCTTGCGATTCCAACTCGCACCGATGGTCGGAGTGGCGATGCTCACCGCCGCGCTGCGCTGGCGTTGGCGCGGATGGCCGGCGCTCCTTGGATTCCTTTTGGTCATCGCAGCCGCGGGCGCGCTCGATGCCTACACCTGGGGACGCTGGTTCAGTTCCGTTATTTCCAATGTCGCGCTGCAAGTCTTCGCGCACGTCAGCGACGGCTTCGGCACCGCCCCAGGTTATTACTACCTAGTGGAGCTCGGCGTGCGCTCCGCAGGCTTCGGTTATCTCGGCGCATTAGGCTTGGCCCTGTCCTGGCGTAAAACGTCGCCACTCTTGATCATGGGCGCCGCCTATGTCGCCGCACTTTCTTTCTTTGGCCATAAAGAGTGGCGCTTCCTGATGCCGCTCGATCCGATCTACATCATCGGGTCCGCCGTGGTGTTTGCCACATATGGACGGCGCCTGCGCCCGCTCGTGGCGCCGGCTTTTGCCGCCCTGGTGGCGGCGATTTTTGTCGTTTGCACGGCAGCCGTGATTTTTGTCCTCGCCACGGGAATGAAGCTCGGGCGCAAAGACGTCCGCCAAGCCTACCTGACGTTGTCGCGACTCCCCGATGTGAGCGGCGTGATCGACGACAGCGGAGGAAATTGGCTGTATTTGGGAGGTTATTACTATCTGCATCAAGCGGCGCCGCTCTACCGCGACGATTTGCCGGCGACCAATATGGCCCGCGTGCGCCAAACACCGCAGCTTTTCGCCAGCCATTGGATCACGCCTGCGGATGCTGCGGCGCCGGACGGTTATGTCTTGTTGGCGCGGAGCGGCAGGATGACGATCTGGCGTCGCAGCAAGGACCCGCCCGAAACGCTCATCGCCCCCGGCTACTCGACTCACGCCCCGGTTCCGTTCGATGGCAAGACAATAACGCCGCAGGTGACCCCGCGATGGCTCGGGTTGAGGCGGATATCGAGAACCGAATGAAAATCGTGTTGCACGATTGGGCGCCGTACACCGCGGCGCAGACGCACGAAAAGGAACGGTTCCTAAACGGAAGCACCGATAGATGTCGGACAGCATGCGAATTAGAGCATCGTAATACTGGCCGTTGAACCAAAGCGCGTCCACCCCGTATGTGACGGCAACGCAAACACCCGCAACAATCAAGAAATTCCTCACATCAACCTCCCTTAATCTCGGTTGAAGCCCTCGTCGAAAATCCTTTTGTAAAACCCAAAGCCGCGAAAAACGAGTGTCAGTATATACATTATAAGCAAGTCGCGGCTGCGCACCCGCTTGAAAGTCACCAGCATTGACTTTCAAAACGGCCTCTTAGCTCGACTTTGGGGATTTTAGGCCGCATAGCATAGCGCGTCGGTGAGTCTTTCCATTAGGGCGGTTGGAATTTCCACATTGTCCGAGGGATGCCGAGACATTGAAAAACTCGGCGCGCTCCAGAAC
>JBEKWO010000074.1:0-16815 GCA_049512975.1 Xanthobacteraceae bacterium
GAAGGTGCTGGTAATCCGTTTGTATTTTATTTCTTCAACAGGTTTTGGCCGTTTTTTGTCCAAATCGATCTGCCGCCTTCGGCTTCCTTTATAAGGAGCAATAATGCTCCTCGACAATCGATTGAGGTACTCTCCGCCGCTCATAACCAGCCGATTTGGCTAAACCCAGGAGACCTAAGCCCTTGATTACCCGGCGCCCGAGCGTGACGCCGACCCCGCACCGTGTCACGGGGGCGTAGCGTTCGGTCGTCTCAGTTTTGTCGCCACACGCTGCCGTTCGCCGTCGCCTTAGCTACCCCAACAGCAGTTGCGACGGAATTTCCTGTTCCGGCCGAAGGCGCCCAACAATCACTTCGTAAGCGTCGCTTGGGCAATACGGTACAAACAGGTGTACGATCACCGAAAGCTCCTGTCCGCGCCGCAAAAATTTCAATTCGTGCAATGTGGGAGCACTAATTTCCCGACCCCGATAATGGCCACCGACCCAGTAATTCCAATCGGGAGCATCCTCCCTTACCAGACGATTGACATATGTTTCTTCAAAGGCCTCGTGGCCTAGCTCTGCAATGGCGAAAGAGTGCGCCGTCTTCGCTATCATCCTGGCTAAAGCCATAGCGTTCATTGTGACCTTATCTTCCGCCGTATCTGCTCCAAGACGTACAAGTCGCTGCTCCCAATCGGGAAAAATGTTCGCCTCGATAAGGCGAATGGAAAATGTTGACTGTTCCGCTGGCCGCCCCGCTATCCGCCCTGGTGGGTCGAACATCACGAAGCGAATATTACCAGGATGATCGGAAAGCTTGACCTTGCGCGTCCAGGTGTGCGGGCCGCGTTTCAATGTGAGCTTGTAGCTGTCCGGTCGTTGCAGAGGCTTCCGGGAAGGAAGCGAGAGGTATGAACGCAGCGGGCACAGGTATCGGCGAAGCACGAAGTCTTCGACCTTGGACGTGGCCTTACGGCAGGTTTCGCAGCTTGATTTCGGAAAGATCAGGTCGCTGCCAAGCCCATAGGGAATGATATGTTCCGTGGACAAACCGTCCGCCGAAGCGCAATAGGCGCAACGGTTCAGCGGCTGATAAAGCTTGGACGGGTAAGGAATTTTCGTGCCCATAATTCGAGATCGGCGAAGCCAAGCCACGAGTCAAGAGAGCACCACTGCGGCGTCTCCTGTGCCGAGGCCGCAACGGCGCTACCGCCTTCGAGCGTATAGCGTTCGGCCGTCTTAGTTTGTCGCGTTGCTACCGGCCAATCAGCTTTTTTCTTTTACGAGTTCCCAATAGCCACGCCGGCGGGACTGCGTAATCTTGGCCATTCCCAGTACCTTTCCGGTTTTCGGATTGACCAGGCGCACCCGTGCGCAAAAAGGGCCAGTAGAGCGCACACAGGGGATCTTCCTCCGAAGAAAGTATCGGAGACAAAAGACGAGGCCGCCCTACTGGGCGGCCTCTGGCCGGCAACAAGCGCAAGAGTCAAGTTTCCGCCTTGGTTGTAGGGTTCCATCGGAGGTCTTTTGGGTTTCCAGCCGGCGGATATTCCCCATGAGTGCAGATTGGAAAAAAGACGGACAGGATTACGCGAAATACCTCCGACTGCTTCCAAAAAAGGTGGTAGAGGACAACAATAAACGCGGACGCGCCTGCGCAGAGAAAGAAGCCCAAGAGTTCACCGAGGCGTTCAAGGCGGGGAAGTGCTCCGTGTGCAAAAGCGATCTCTCGTCCTACGTGAAGGAGAAGCCGTGCCTGCACTGGCTCTTGAAGCCGGACGGATTCGAGAAGTCGGACCTCCTCCGCGTCACCAACGAATTCTCGATGGGGCAGGTAGAGCTCTACATGCGCCGCGCTGCGAACCAAGAGGCATTCGCGAAGAACATCAATGATATGGCGGATGAGGGCACTGGGAAGCTCGTCGAGCTAACGGCCAAGTACAAAAACCTGGAATGGGCGATCTCGTGCGGCCAGGGCGACTATGACGGTCACGAAACTGATTCGGAGGACTCGAAGCACCCACACTATCACTTCCAGATGCGCATCGATGGAAAACGCTACATCGATTACAACGACTTCCACATCCCGCTGCATCGCCGAGATATTCTTACGATGGAGGCGGTGAAGGCAGCGCCCGAGTACGTGACGCGCCGCTTCGCCGGTGGCACTGGCATGGGTGACGTGTTCAAAGATGACGCGGTGGAGAAGCTAGCCATTTCCGGGAGCGCTGTGGAGAACGAAGCCGATGGCTTGGTCAAGCTCGATCACTTCGTCGTCGCCGATAAAGGAAAGCCGATGCGCGCGGAAGAGGTTCAAGCTGCTGTGCGAAGGGCGCGAGGGCAGGGAAAGCCGGCTACTGCCTTCCTTCGAGAGATTCCGAATGTCCGGGTACACACGCTAGCTACCCCGGGGCCGGGAGTCGTTGAGCAAGCGGTGCGTGGCGGACGAGGACAGAAGCCGCCGAAGTAGCGGCCCATTGTGTCGCAAACTGATATCGTTGGCGGCGGTGATAGGGCAAAATCCCGATCGCAAGACTCGCGGCTTGGTCGGGCGCCGAGGGACTTGCCGTACAGCGAGACCAGACCGATCCGAACGCAAAGGAATTCGAACCTGCCGGCATCACAACGCCCCACGCAAGCGTGCCGAGCTTGTCCTTGCCACCAGGCGGCTTAAGTGACAACAAAAGACCCGCTGGGCACGCTACGACTCATTCTAGGGTGCGAAATCTGCACACCAGGCTTCATTCGGCGCAAGCTATGGATAGAGCGCGCGATGAACGACCACCTTTTTCTGACGGACGGCGAGGATCAGCCCGTTCCGTAGCTTGCGTGGCGTGCAAATCGAATGCCTCTCTTCGACCGCATTAAGACTACGCCCGATATACCACCTGAAGTCATCGACGGCGCGAATGCGATCGTCGAACGCCTCCAGCGTCGCAAGGTTACCGAGATTATCCTACCGGAGCCTAGCACTGGCTTGCGTGTGCCCAATCGTGTCCGTTGCTACCCCCAGGCACACATCCGGCGCTGCCTCACCTTCATTGAGGCGGGCGCCGCCGAACTGGATGCCAACCGACCCCTTGCTGCCGAACTTTGCACCCGCGCGATCTATGAGAACGCTGCTACCATCTGCGACTTTACCGACAAACTGAAACCCCTTTGCGAAGCCGTCGATTACGCTGGCGTTGAGGCGCTTGTGACCAAAGCAGCTTTCACCACGCGTATTCCGGCGTTCATTGAAGAATACGGCGAAGAAGTCAAAGCGCCGCAAATCTTGAACCAAATCGACAAAAATGAACCGGCGCTATCCGGACTACAGAACCGCTTATGACCATCTGTCCGACATCGTCCACCCGAATGGGCTCGGCGCTGTCGTGTATTTCGGCACGTTCAGCGAGAATGGCGTCATGCGCTTTGACGACGCTGGAGTTTCGAAAAGCCAGGAACGCGCCCGCTCGTCGCTCATCCTTGCCGTCCTCATGTTGCTTCACGTGGAGCTGGCGCTGATACAGACAGAGGAGCGGCTCAAAAAATTGAGTGCCGACATGACCGCAAAGGGCGGCTAGGTCCCCGGCCCTTCGGATTTCACGACACTGCCTCGCTGCTACAGCGCGCGGTGTCTCCCAAGCGTCTTTCTCAAGATGATGCTAGAGCACACAGGGCATGTGGTGGTGCCGCTGTTTACGATTTCTTAACCATTACTTTTTGGCGGTTCTATCTGCGCGAGCGACGTTTCTTCGCGCGAGACTACCCGGCCTGTCCAGCATACCCCGGGGGTCCGCCAGCCCCCGGAGCCTCGCATCAAGCTGCAAAATTAGAAACCGTTGCTCGACGCGGATATGGCGCGCGGCTGTGCGCAAAACACGGTCGCATGGCGCCATGGCGCGGTTTGTGCAGTTCCCTGTCCATCCTTCCGTCGCAGGAGGCATCTGTGGCACGGGCAGTGATTTCCGACCCAAAACGACGCACAGCCGACGAACCGCTGTACGACATTGATCCGCAGACTGGCGCCAGCGTCGAAATTTTCTACGCTGACCGCGCGCTCGCCACGTCCTTCGGCACGCGTGGCGCCGGGTGGTTCTGGTGGGCTTGTCAGCCCGCTTGTCTGCCAGGAGCGGTGGCCGGCCCGTTTGCAGACAACTACCTCGCATACCGCGATGCGCTGGGCAGCCTCAACTCCGCAGCGCACTTCGGCAAGCGCCCTTCCTGATCAACAAAATGTGCTGACCGACACCCGATCTCCATTGTCATTGCGGACACAGTGCGGACACGGAGGTTTTTGCTCAGGCGAGAAAATAACTAAGTATCTGATTTTGTTGGTACAGCTGGGTGGACTCGAACCACCGACCTCCTGATCCACAGTCAGGCGCTCTAACCAACTGAGCTACAGCTGCACGGGCCCGCGGGTCGGCAAGCGCGCGAAAGCTATGTGGATCGTCTCAGTTTGGCAAGGCCGGCGGCAAGTCCTCGGCCCTACCGCCGCAAGCCCCGGCAAACCGGCAAGCAAAAGCCCGGGCAAGAACCCGGGCTTTCCTTCGCAGCAGTGGCAAAGCGATGCGAAAGCGCCGCTTAGGCAACCTTGCTGAACGCCTTGTTCATGCCGCTCTTGATCGGCTCCGCCGTCTCCGTCGCAACCTTCTGCGCGAGCGCATTGAGCTCTTTGCTCTGCTGCGTCAACGCTTCGAATTGCTTGCGCGCATGCGCGCTCGTGAGCTCGACGACTTCCGACAGCGTCTTCGCCGCCATCACTTCGCCGGCAAAATCGAACGCGGCATTGGTATTCACGCGCGCCACCTCGATCACTTTGAGACCGTAGTCGGAGGCGCCTTTGGTGGCGGTGGAGTAGGTGGTCTCGAGGACATCCGTCGCCTCTTCGGCGGCGGCCTTCATCTTCTCGTAGGTATCCTTGGCCTGGGCGACGCCGCGCTCCGCAAATTCGCGGAAGGCGGCCGGCATCTCGACCTTCGGGATGTCAAACTTGGGCATTTCGAATTTCGGCATTTCGAACACACCCGTCGCCGGCTTCGTCGTCTTTACTTTCGGGGCAGTAGTTGTGGCTTCCGCCATGACACTCGTCCTTGTTTTCGTCTGCTCTTGGGCTGTTCACCTGGGAAATTTCAGTCGCCTCACCGCCCATCGCGCGAGGCATCGTATTTCAATGGACCCCGCAAGCCGAACGCAGCACCACTTAGGCCTCGGGCCGTCCGATGGCTTATATAACATCACTTTTGGTGCATTGCAATAGGAAATATTGCATTGCACAAAAAATACTTAACGCATTGAAAATGTTTTGATTTTCCCGCCATGCACGCCTGCGAATCACGGCTTCGATTTTGCAGTTTCCATGACTAATTTGGCAGCACTTTGTCCGAGCTCCTGCACCTGAGCTGAGAGCGCCTGCATCTGACGGCCGAGAAACTCGGATTGCAGACCCATCACCTCGGTCGCGTCCTTCGCGTGCATCAGCTTCTGGGCGAAATCGAACGTTGCCGCCACATTCTGCTCCGCATAAGCCATCGACTTGTGCGCGATTTCAGTGGCGCCGCTCTGGGCCGCCTGGGTGTGGCCGTGCATCTGGCCCATTGCCTTGTTTGCCGCCTGGATGAAACCGTCGACGGCCTTCCTTGCCTGCGCCACGCTTTGCTCGGCGAATGCCCGCACCTCGTTGGGGATTGCGAATTGCTCGAAGGGTTCCTTGGCCATGGTCATGCTCCTCTATGTCTGATCCGTCATCCTAGCCTGAAATCAACGTCAGCGTGCAGTCCCCCTCTTCGGCGCTGCGTCAAGTTCCCAGCGCGATTAAGGTTATCCCTCCTTGCCCGGCTGAAGTCGAGGCCGCGGCATGGACGGCACCGACGGCCCGCACTATTAAGAATTTGTTAGGCAATGAGTTTTGTCGCATGCCGACTGTGGCGTCAGAGTTCGACCTGTCGCGCGACCCGCGACTAGCGGTGCAGCTCGCAGATTACGCGACCAGCGCATCGCCGGTCTGGCTATGGAGCACGGACGGATCGCGGATTCTGTGGGCGAATGCGGTAGGCGCCGCCATCTTCGGCGCCGCGAATGTCAGCGAATGCGCCACCCGCCGCTTCGACGCCAAGCACCCGGGCGCCGCGGCGATCAGGCGGCTGGCGCCAACCTTGCCGTCAACCGGGCAACCGCGGCTTGAACGACTGCGCGGCTTGGGCGCGAGCTTCGGCCGTGCGCTCACTTGTGTCTGCTCGCGCATCGTTTTGCCTGAAGGCCGGGCGGCGGTCCTCATTGTCGCAACCGAGCAGGCGGGACCGGCGCTGCCGCTTCGCGAGCGGGTCCGCCGCCTGTTCCCCGATGCCGAGCAGGCGCTCGCGGTCTTTTCCACCGACGGCATTTCTCTCTGGTCGACCGAGGCGGCGCAGAAGCGCCTTGCCGGCACATCGACGCTGTCTGCCCTCGGCATCGCTGCGCTCGCGGCCGAAGCATTGGGAACCGGCCGCGCCAGCGGAACGACGCGTTACGGTCCGGTCACCATCGAGCGTCTTGGCCGCGATGCATCGGCCGTGCTGGTGGTCAGGTTCGGTGCGCCGCCGCATGTTGAGGCTCCCGTAATCGAGAGCGCTCCGGCAAAGAGCAAGCCAACGCCTGCGACAACCGAAGCCGAGCTGGAAACACCGACGCCTTCGGCGGCCGCAACCGAACCCGAAGCCGAGCCGGCAACGCCAACACCCTCGCCAGCCGCAGAATCGGAAGCCGCGCCGCCACAAATCTCCGGAAGCGTTGCACAAAGTGACTCCACGGCGGAGCGGCGCCATCCGCTCCGCTTCGTGTGGCAGATGGATGCCGACGGCCGCTTCGTTGTCGGCTCCGACGAGTTCATGGAGCTGATCGGGCCGCGAACCACGGCGGCATTCGGCCGATTGTGGAGCGAGATTGTCGCCGAACTGAAGCTCGATCCGGAAAATCAGGTGGCGCGCGCGGTCGCGACGCATGAAACATGGAGCGGCATCGTTGTCTCCTGGCCGGTGGACGAGGGCGGCGAGCGGCTGCCGGTGGAGCTGTCGGGCCTTCCGGTGTTCGATCGCGATCGTAATTTTCGCGGCTACCGCGGCTTCGGCGTCTGTCGCGACATCGCCCGCATCAACCAATTGGCGCGCGCGCGTCGGGAGCGCCCGCTCGGATTCATGGCGCAGCCCGAGGCAACGTCGGCGGAGGGCGCCCCCTCCGCTGCGACGCCAATAGCGACGGTCGCTGAGGCCGAGGCCGCAGCCGCGAGCCAAATGGCAATCCATGCCGCAAGAGTCTCGCCGACTGCGGCCAATGTAGTGCCGTTTCGCCCGGGGACGCCGCCCGAAACGAGGACGCCGAGTCTCAGCCCGGTGGAGCGCAGCGCGTTCCGCGAACTGGCGCAAGAATTGACGGCGCGCTTGCGGGGAGGAAGCGAGGCTGCCATCGCCGAGGGAGGCGCCAGTGGCTTGCCGCCCGAGGGAGAGGCAAGTCCGACGGAACCCAACGCTGCGCATCCGGCGCCCGCGTCGGTGGCTGACGTCGGCGCACAACACGAGGACGCGACGAGGCGGCAGGGTTTGGCCGCCGTCGAGCCGGTGTTGCTCGAGCGCATTCCAGTCGGCGTACTGATCTACCGGCACGATGCGCTGCTCTACGCCAATCGGCATTTCCTCGAATTGAGCGGCTACCAGAGCCTCGACGCGCTTGCCACGGCCGGCGGCTTGGGCACACTTTTCGCCGAGCCCGGCACCGGCGCTCTTGCTCAGAGCAACGGTGCGCAATCGCTGTCGATTGTGAGCGCCGGCGGCGACCGCCGTCCGGTTGAGGGACGCCTGTTCACCGTTCCCTGGAACGGGGGGGCCGCGCTCGCGCTGATCTTGACCGACGCCGAAGCCGAGGAACGCCGGCGGGCCGATGCGCTCTCGCTCGGCACCGCGGAGGATGAAATCCGCGAGCTGACCGCTCGGCTTGAATCCTTCAAGGAGGCCGAGGAGGAATTGCGGGCTGCCACGCGGGAGGCGCAAAAAGCGGCGGCGGCCAAGGCGGACTTCCTCGCCAAAGTCAGCCACGAGATTCGCACGCCCCTTAACGCCATCACTGGTTTCGCCGAGGTGATGATGGCGGAGCGCTTCGGGCCGATCAGCAACGAGCGCTACCGCGAATATCTCAAGGACATCCACGACGCCGGCATGCACTTGGTCTCGCTGTTGAACGATCTGCTCGATCTTTCCAAGATAGAGACCGGCCAATTGGATCTCACATTCGCCAATGTCAGCCTCAACGAGCTGACGCAGCAATGCGTCGGCATCATGCAGCCGCAAGCCAGCCGCGCGCGCATCATCATTCGCACCTCGCTCACGCCCGGGATGCCACAGGTCGTTGCCGACGAGCGGTCGCTGCGCCAGATCGTGCTCAATCTGCTCTCGAACTCGATCAAGTTCACCGGGCCGGGCGGCCAGGTGATCGTATCGACGGCGTTTGCCGACAGCGGCGAGGCGGTGTTGCGCGTGCGGGATACCGGCGTCGGCATGAGCGAGACAGACGTCGAGGCGGCGCTCGAACCGTTCCGGCAGACGGCGACTTCCGGAAGCTGGGGTTCGGGCGGGACCGGTCTTGGTCTGCCGCTGACCAAGGCACTGGCGGAGGCCAACCGCGCGCATTTTAGCATCAAGAGCGCGCCGAACGCCGGCACCCTGGTCGAGGTCGCATTTCCGCCGACGCGCGTCGTCGGGCAATAGCTGCCAGCAAACTAAACCGGATAGCGGTCGGCGGTGAGTGTTGCGGCGCGGCTTTCGCTCACGCCACCCGGACGACGATCTTGCCGAAATGCGCGCCTGCCGCCATGTGCCGGAAGGCCGCCTGCACCTCGTCGAAGCCAAACACGCGATCGATTGCCGGCTTGATCTTGTTCGCTGCGATGGCGGCGTTCATTTCCTCGAACGTCTGCATCGAGCCGACGGAAATGCCCTGGACGTTGGCGCGCTTAATGAAAATCAGGCCGGGATTGAATTCAGTCGCGGCGCCGCTGACGCCGCCGATGATACTGATTTTGCCGCTGGTGCGGATCGCGCTGAACGAGCGCGTCAACGTGCTTGCCCCGCCGACCTCGAGCACATGGTCGACGCCGCGCCCGCCGGTGAAGCCGCGAACCGCCTTGTCCCATTCCGGGGTGGTTTTGTAGTTGATGCCGCAGGCCGCGCCGAGCGCCTTGGCGCGCTCAAGCTTGTCGTCGCTCGACGAAGTGATGATCGCCGTAATGCCCATCGCGTGCGCGAATTGCAGTCCGAAGATCGAGACGCCGCCGGTGCCTAGAAGCAGCACCGTCTGCCCGGCAATCAGCATGGCATGGTGCATCATGGCGTACCACGCGGTGACGCCGGCGCAAGGCAGCGTCGCGCCTTCTTCCGGCGACAGGTGCTCGGGGAGTTTGACGACGCCGTCCTCCTCCAGCACGGCATATTCGGCGAGCAGGCCGTCGATCGGACCGCCCAGCGCCGATGCATGCATATGCGGGTCCGGCTCGCCGCCCGGCCAGCGCTGGAAGAAGCAGCCGGCGACCTTGTCGCCCGCTTTGACTCGCTGCACGCCCGGACCAACTTCGACCACCTCGCCGGCGCCGTCGGAAAGCGGAATTACGTTGTCGCGCACCGTGGCGCGATAGCCGCCGCGCACAATCAGGAGATCGCGATAATTGAGCGAACAGGCGGCGACCTTGACCAGCACCTGCCGGTAGAGCGGCTTCGGCAGCGGCCGATCGGTCATGGTGAGCGCATCGATTCCGGCACCGCCCTTGGGCAGCTGATAGGCACGCATATCCCTTTCCTCCCGGCGCTACGCATATTTCACTCGGCGGGCACCACGCTCACGGCCACATCGATCCGTTGCCCGCCCGAGCCAACGATGACGCCATCCATCGGCGCGACATCGGTGTAGTCGCGTCCGATCGCGAGCACCACGTGCCGGTCGGAGACAATGACCGCATTGGTCGGATCGAGCCCGATCCAGCCGGCTTCCGATCCGCACCATACCAGCACCCATGCATGCATGGCGTCGGCGCCTTGCAATCGCGTCGGATCGGTCTGCGGCATTGTGCGCAGATAGCCGCTGACATAGACGGCCGGCAGGCCGAGGCCGCGCAGCCCGGAAATCATGATGTGCGCGAAGTCCTGGCAGACGCCGCGGCGCAGCGCAAACGACATCGGCGGCGTTGTGGTGACAGTGGTGGCGCCGATTTCGTAGGTGATATCGGATTTGAGACGGTTCATCAGCTCGATGGCGGCGTCGAGCAGCGGCCGGCCGGCGGCAAAACTCTCCCGCGTATAGTCGCGGATCTCCGGATCGAGCGAAACCATGCGGCTTGGAAATAGGAAATGTGCGGGCGACAGCGGCCCGATGTCGCTCGTGGCAAACGCCTCGTCGCGGACGGCTTCCCAGGCCGGCGTCGCCATCGCGTCGAGCTCGACCGCCGCGTCGACGGCCACGCGCGCCGCCAGTTTGACCGTGATGTTCTTGTGCGGCTCTTCGATTTCGACCCAAGTCAGGCGGTTGCCGAAAAAATCCTGGCCTTCGCGTCGGTGGCGCGGTTCCGGCACGATCTGCAAGGCTGCGACATGCACGCGCTGGCCGCGGCGGGGAATCGGCATCAGGCGCAAGACATGGTGCGCCTGCGCAACCGGCGTGGCGTAGCTGCAGGTCGTCGTCTGCCGAACGTCGTAGATCACGCCAGCGCCTCCCACGCCGATTCGGAGCGTTCGTTGGTGGTGAGATAGGCGGCGGTGATCGCATCCGAGAGCTTCATTAGCGACTGCTCGATGTCGATGATCAGCGCGTCGTCGATGGCGGCGGCGTCGACCGTGCGCAAGCGCGTTGCGACCGCGGCGGCGATCTGCTGCACCGGCGAGAGCCGGCCGGCGGCGTTGCGTCCCGGCAAGGCGGCAAGATGCGTCTCGATGCGGTCGAGCTGGAACGCCACGGAGCGCGGATTGTTGGGATCGAGCATGATCAGGTCAATGACCGGCGCGCGGGCGGCGACCATCACGTAGCGCTGCCGATAGGTGATCTGGCTGTCGGCCAGTTCGAGCAGCAATTCGAGGCCGCCGTCGGGCGCGCCGGTTGGTGCAAAGCAGCGGACCAGCCGGCCGGTCAGGATGGCGCGCTCGATGCGGCGGCCAAGTTCGAGAAAACGCCAGCCCGCGAGCTGCGTCATATTTTCCTGCGCCAGGCCGGAGAGTGATGAAATGATTCGCAGCGCCGCCTCGACGCGCTCGATCATCGCGCTCTCTACCGGACCGATCGTGAGCGGCATGGCGATCATGGTGGCGAGATCGTTGATCGCGCGCCAGGCGTCCGGCGAGAAGCGATCGCGGATGACGGAGGCGGCGGATCGCGCGGCGCCGGCGAGATGCGGCAGCGAGCCGGCTAAATCTTCGCGCGTGAGGACCGCGCGCGCGGCAAACGCGGCTGGTGCGCCGCCGGTGTCGCTCGGCAGTGCGTTCCAGCTTTCGAGCAGCGCCCCGATGCCGGCGATGACCGGCGCGGCCGTTTCGTCCGCCTCCGCAACCCGGTTGATCACGGCGCGAGTAAGCCGCAGTGTCGCTTCCGCGCGTTCGACGTAGCGCCCGACCCAGAACAGATTGTCGGCGGCGCGACTCGGCAGCAGGCCGGTCGCGCGCTGGACTTGAATTCGCTCCGGCGTCGGCAGCAGCGTCGTCTCGGCCACCGGACCGTGCGCCAGCACCCAGGCATCGGCCGTGGCGGCGCCGCGCTGCAGGCTCACGGCCCGCGCATCGGCGTTCTCGGCGATGCGCACGAAGCCGCCGGGCATGACCTGCCAGCGCTCGCCGACCTTGGCGAGGAACAGCCGCAACGTGAAGGGCCGCGGCTGCAGACGGCCGTCGCGCCACATCGGCATGCTCGAAAGCGTCACCGCTTCCTGCATCACGTAGTCGACGCCGCGGTCGCGGATCGATTGCACGAGCGCCCGGCGCTGCGGCTCGTCGAGCCTGGCTCCCAGCACCTCGCTGGCACTGCGCGCGTCGGTCGGCGGTTCAAAGGCGGAGGCGATGACCATGTGGTCGAGTTTTTCGAGCATCTCTTCGCGCATGTCGGCGCGGCCGAGCCACCAGGTCGCGACGTTCGGTATCGCCAGATCGGCGCCGAGCACGACCGGGGCCAGCGCCGGCAGGAACGCCAGCATCGCGCGCGCCTCGACCAGCCCAGCGCCAAGCGCATTGATGATGACGATCTTGCCGTCGCGCACGGCTTGCAGCAGCCCCGCGGCGCCGAGGCGGGAGGCGGCATTGAGTTCAAGCGGATCGGCAAAGTCGGCGTCGATCCGCCGCAGTAACACCTCGGTGCGCTGCAAGCCGGAAACGGTGCGGACGAAGACGCCGTCGTCGCGCACGCTCAGGTCTTCGCCTTCGACCAGAAGGAGCCCGAGATAACGCGCAAGATAAGCGTGCTCGAAATAGGTTTCGCTCAACGGTCCCGGCGTCAGCAGGCAGACGTGCGCGTCGTCCTGGCGGGTGAGGGCGGCGAGCTCGGCCTGCAAGGCCTGAAAGAACGGGGCGACGCGTTCGACGCGCGTGGTGCGATAGATTTCAGGGATGGCGCGCGACAGCGCCAAGCGGTTCTCGATCGCGTAGCCGGCGCCGGAGGGCGCCTGGGCACGGTCGCCGAGCACCCACCAGCGTCCGTCGGCGCCGCGCCCGATATCGACGGCATAAAAGCGCAGATGCGCGCCGCCAGGAGGGGCGACACCGACCAGCGGACGTAAGAATTCCGGATTGCCGGCGAGCAATGCGGCGGGCAGGCGGCCATCGCGATTGAGCCGCGCCGGGCCGTAAGCATCGGCGAGGACGGCTTCCAGAAGCTCGGCGCGCTGGATCAGCCCGGCCTCCAAAAGCTTCCATTCGGAAGGCTCGATGATGAGCGGCACATGGCTGAGCGGCCATGGCCGCTCGATGCCGGCAGCATCCTCGTAGACGCGATAGAAGACGCCGGAGCCGCGCAGATAGCGGTCGGCGGCGGCGAAGCGGCGATTGATCTCGTCGGCGCCGAGCGCCGACAGCATCGCCAGGAACGGCTGCCAGTGCGCGCGCACTTGGCCATCGCCATCCATCATCTCGTCGAAAATGCCGGACAGCGGCCGGTAACTGGCAACGAACTGTTCCAGGCGGGCGGTCTCTTGTTCGACGTTTGTGTCGAGCTGCGTTGCCATGGGAATGTTTTACATCAAGCGTCGCAGATCGAGGGTGGTGGGATATTCCGCCGAGACGTCGAGCGGCGGAATGTCGATCAGCCCGCCGGTATGGCCGTGATCCTGGAAACGAGCGCGGCGGCGTGCCTCGGCCTCGTAGGAGTTGACCGGAAAGGTCTCGTAATTGCGTCCGCCGGGATGCGCCACGTGATAGACGCAGCCGCCGAGCGAGCGCCGGTTCCAGGTGTCGACGATGTCGAAGGTCAGCGGCGCATGGACGGCGATGGTCGGGTGCAGGCCTGTGGGCAGATTCCAGGCCTTGAAGCGCACCCCGGCGACAAATTCGCCGGCGCGGCCGGTCGGGGTCAGCGGCACGCGGGCGCCGTTGCAGGTCACGACGTGATGGCCTTCGCTCAAACCCTCGACCTTGACCTGCAGCCGCTCGACCGAAGAGTCGACGAGCCGCACGGTGCCGCCCGGTACGCCTTCTTCCCCTAATACGTACCAGGGTTCGATCGCCTGGCGCAGTTCGAGCCGCACGCCGCCGTGCTGCACGCTGCCGCAGACCGGGAAGCGGAATTGCCGCTGCGCTTCGAACCAGGCCGGGTCGAAGGCGTAGCCGGCGCGCTCGAGGTCATCCAAGACCGCAAGGAAATCCTCCCAGACGAAATGTTCCAGCATAAAGCGGTCGTGCAAGGCCGTTCCCCAGCGTACCGGCTGGCCGTCGAGCGGCGCGCGCCAGAACCAGGCAACGAGCGCGCGCAGCAGCAATTGCTGGGCGAGACTCATGCGCGCGTCCGGCGGCATTTCGAATGAGCGAAACTCGACGAGACCGAGCCGGCCGGTCGGTCCGTCCGGCGAAAACAACTTATCGATGCAGATTTCGGTGCGGTGCGTGTTGCCGGTCACGTCGACCAGGATGTTGCGGAACAGGCGGTCGACCAGCCACGGTGGCGACGGCTCGTCTGGCGCCGGTACCTTGCCGAGCGCAATTTCGAGTTCATAGAGGATGTCCTGGCGCGCTTCATCGATGCGCGGCGCTTGGCTGGTCGGTCCGATAAACAATCCGGAAAAGAAATAAGACAGCGACGGGCGGTGCTGCCAATAAAGTACCAGGCTTTTGAGCAGATCAGGCCGGCGCAGGAACGGGCTGTCGGCGGCTTCGCGGCCGCCGAGAACGACGTGGTTGCCGCCGCCGGTGCCGCTGTGCCGGCCGTCGATCATGAATTTGTCGGTGCCGAGCCGCGATAGGTGCGCCTCCTGGTAAAGCCCGCTGGTGATGGCGACAGCTTCCTGCCAGGACGATGCCGGATGGATGTTGACCTCGATGACGCCGGGATCGGGCGTCACCTTGATCAGATTGAGCCGCGGGTCGAAGGGCGGCTCATAACCTTCGATGTGCACCGGCACGCCGAGCTCGGCGACGGTGCTCTCGACCGCGGCGATCAGATCGAGATAGTCGGCAAGCGTTTCGACTGGCGGCATGAAGACGCACAAGCGTCCGTCCCGCACCTCGACTGTCAGAGCCGTACGCACCGGCACCCTTGAGCGATCGGGTTCGGCCGCCGCGCTGGCGCGCTTTATCACCAACGTCTCGGGCGCGAGCGGCGGTGATATCTCCTCACTTGTCGAAGTCGCCTTGGCTCGGCGCGGATGGCTGACGCTGGCGTCGGGTAACGGCCGGCGTTCGGCGAACGGGTCGGCCGTGAGATGCAGATAGTCGGCGCGATCGACCTTGGGCAACGACTGCAGCGGCAGCCGGAAGCCAAGCGGCGAATCTCCCGGCATCAGAAAGAGCCGGCCGGCAGTGGTCTGCCACAGCTCGCTCAGCCATGGCTTCGCCGGCGTCCAGCGGCGCAGCGGCAGCACGAAGCCTGCCGGCTGGCCGAGTTGATGATCAAACACGCTCAGGATGCGCGCGCGTTTATCGGGATCGTCGATCTTGGCAACGCTTGGATCGACGTCCTCCGGGATCAGACCTTGCTCGAGCATGCGGTCGGTCGGGTCCTCATAAGCGGGCTGCACGTAATCCGCCATGATTCCCAGGCATGCGGCAATGCCTTCGGCCAGTCGCCGCGCGGCATCGGGCGATGGCTTTTGCGCGGCAGCTTCCCGCGCGATCAGGCTGTCGTCGCGCCAGATCGGAACGCCGTCGCGGCGCCAGTAGAGCGAGAACGCCCACCGAGGCAGCGGCTCGCCGGGATACCACTTGCCCTGGCCGTAATGCATGAGCCCGCCCGGCGCGAAACGGTCGCGTAGCCGCCGTATCAGATCGTCGGCGCGCAGGCGCTTCACCGGGCCGAGCGCGGCGGTGTTCCATTCCGCCGACTGATAATCGTCGACCGACACGAAGGTCGGCTCGCCGCCCATGGTCAGGCGCACATCGTACGCGACAAGATCGGCGTCGACCTGCTCGCCGAGCGCATTCAGCCCGGTCCAGGCCGCATCGGCAAACGGCGCGGTCACCCGCGGCCGTTCGGCGATCCGCTTGACGTTCATCTCGAAGGAGAAGCGAACCCCGCTTGGCTCGACGACGCCGCTGATCGGCGCGGCGGAGCGAAAGTGCGGCGTCGCGGCAACCGGCAGGTGGCCTTCGCCGCACAACAGTCCCGACGTCGGGTCGAGCCCGATCCAGCCCGCGCCCGGCAGATAGACCTCGGTCCAGGCGTGCAGGTCGGTGAAGTCGTGATCGGTGCCGGCGGCGCCTTCGAGCGGTTTTATGTCCGGCTTGAGCTGGATGAGATAGCCGGAGACGAAGCGGGCGGGCAGGCCGATGTGCCGCAGCAGCTGCACCAGCAGCCATGCGGTATCGCGGCAGGAGCCGGCGGCGGACGCGAGCGTCTCCTCGGGTGTCTGTACGCCCGGCTCCATGCGAATGAGATAGCGGGTCATGCGCTGCAGGCGCTGATTGAGATCGACCAGAAAATTGACGGTGTTGCGCGGTTCGCGCGAGATGGACCGTACCAGGTCTTTCAGCAGCGGGCCGGCGGGCTCCGGTTCGACAAAAGCGGCAAGGTCCTCGTGCAGCTCGGGCGGAAACGCGAACGGCCAGGTCTCCGCATACGGCTCGACGAAGAAGTCGAACGGATTGATCACCTCCATATCGGCAAGCAGATCGACGGTGACGGAAAATTCCTTTGTCTTCTCCGGAAAGACGAAACGCGCGAGCCAATTGCCGTGTGGGTCCTGCTGCCAGTTCACGAAGTGATGGGCCGGCTGGACCGTGAGCGAATAGCTCGGAATGCGGGTGCGGCAGTGCGGTCCCGGCCGCAACCGCACCACCTGCGGTCCGAGGCTGATCGGCCGGTCATAATCGTAGCGCGTGGCGTGATGGAGCCCGACCAGGATTGACATGCTGTGACGGTTGCCGCCTATTTGCCCAATAATCATGCAAGTTCCGGGCCGCCGCCACCACTTTCACTGGATCGCAGCCAGGGGCCTTCGCTCGCCGCGCGACCGCAGTTAGGGCGTCCCTGGCGGGCCTGGCGTCAGAGATATGCTCGCAAACGCGGAGTCGCAGCATCTAGGGGATCGCCCCGGTCTTTGTTGAACTTTGTGAAGCGGGCGTTGCCGTGAATGACGTTAAGCGGCTTTCGCGTTTTGGACAAGAGCGGAGTTGTTTGTTTCCTTTTCGTAGTGAGCGGCAAGCGCG
>JBEKWO010000075.1:0-16741 GCA_049512975.1 Xanthobacteraceae bacterium
CAGCATGGGGAAGCTGATGGCCCTCACGCTCGCCTGTACCATGTTCGCCGCAGTGCTGTTTCAGCCATTGCTGATGGGTCGACCACGTGACACCGGAAAGGCGTAGGATTTCGCGCCGATGTCCCTATTACGTTAAGCTGGTTAGTTCAAGAGTCCTAAAAACGCTTCACCGTTCCGCCGCGCCACAGCGCTTGTCAAGCAGACCATCGCAGCGATCCTTCAAAAATGGGCGACGCCACTTGCCAACTGTGTGTTCGTGGAGGCCGAGCTCGGCAGCCACATCCTTGCTCGCCAAGCCGTCCGCACATCGCAGAATGACGCGGCATCGCTCAGATAGCGACCGGGCAACACGGTGACGACGAACTTGCCTCTCCAAATACCCACGTTCCTGCGCACTCAGCACCAACGGCGCGATCGGCCGGCCTCTCACACCTGCATTCGCCATAAGCGCTCTCCTTTCGAAGCTCCGAGCGCTCTTCTATAATGTGGCGAACTTGCGTTCCAGATGACTAGTTCTACACTCCCAGCACCGCGTATTCCGTGTAGGCGAGATCGCCGAGCCGCGGGCGCTGCGGGCCCTTGTAATATTTCGGCATGCTGTCGCGGCTGAACCAGCCGACGAGGCCGGGTATCGGACCATTGGCGTCGACAATGACGAAAGGCCTGCCGCGCCGCGCCAGAAAGCGTCCGATCGGTCCGGCGAAACGGACGAAGTCGCCGATGTCGCGGCAGTAGATCAGCTGCGCGCAGGGCACGCCGATCTTGACCAGGCGAGGGCGGAACACGAAGGGGTAGGCGCGTTCGCGCGTGGCGCACCACAGGCTGATACAGCCGTGCGCGGCGTGCTCGAGCAGCACTTCCTGGTCGGCGGGGTCGAAGGCGACCGCGGGACGCCGCTGCGCATCGAACAGCTCGACCGCCGGGCCGCCGAACAATCCCTTCAACATTGGCACCGCAATGAAGATGCCGTCGCAATAGCGCGAAAATCCCTGCGCTTCGATGATCGGCCGGGTGTGCGGCGCCGGCGAGACATTCAGATAGGTGACATCCTTGTGGCGGAGCGCCTGCGACACCAAGAGCGGCGCGTAGGCGCGAAACGACGGTTGGACGTACCAGCTGGAAAGATTGCAGCGGGTGGCGACCGCGCCGCCCGACCGCATGGTCGAGCAGATCAGCAGAATGGCGCCGACCACGGCGCCGCCGCTGTCCAGCAGGTAACCATATTTCGGCAATTCGGGCGGCGGCTCGCGCGCGGTCAGTTGCGCAAAGGCGTGCAGCCAGAATTGGCGCGTGCGGCTGGGGAATCCCTGCGCCAGCAGCGTGGCGACGGCGTCAATATCGGCTTTTTCGATCTGACGGCAGCGCAGTCCCGTCATGGCAAGCACCATCGCGTTGACCACGATCGTTGCGTGAACTTGATCGTAAGTGTTGCGCGAATATACCGGGGCGGAATGAACAAACTGTAGGCCCGAACCATGTCGGTAAAATTAACCATAATGCAGCAGATGGAGCAGGTGGCGCAGGAGCACGGCCGGATTTTGGCGCCGCTCAACGACGAGCTGGTGCTCGCCAACTGCGGCCTCGACTCGCTCGGTTTCGCGGTGCTCGTGGCGCGCCTGGAAGATAGCCTCGGCATCGATCCGTTCACGGCCGCCGAGGACGCTTTTTTCCCGGTGACGCTCGGCGACTTCGTGAAAGTCTATGAACATGGCGGGCGTTGAGGCGCCGTCGCTGCGGGCCTATGTCGCGAACGCACCGGCGGCGCGATTTATTTGGGACCGCGCCGCTTCCGTTCGTTTCACCGATCTTGCTCGCGGCACGAGCCTCGGCGGCCGACTCGCGGATTTAGCGCGCCGTTCGGTCCTGGTGACGACCGCGAGCCAGCTGACGACGGCGCTGGCGCTGATCGAGCTTGACGGCGTCGCGCGGCGCTTGGTGATCCTGCCGCCCGATATCGAGGCCGATCATCTCGGCGCCGTGATGGCAGCAGCCGAAATCGATGCGATTGTGACCGACGACGGTGCGCGACCGCATGCGGCGTTCACGCTCCCCGTGCGCGTCACCTGCGCGCCGTCGATCGTTCCGCGCGACGAGACGCCGCCGGTTGCCGTTCGCACCGAATGGGTGCTGTTGACCTCGGGCACGACGGGCGTGCCGAAGATGGTGGTGCACGACCT
Source organism: Xanthobacteraceae bacterium (assembly GCA_049512975.1). Lineage (GTDB taxonomy): Bacteria > Pseudomonadota > Alphaproteobacteria > Rhizobiales > Xanthobacteraceae > BOG-931. Next base: position 2,178 of record JBEKWO010000075.1, read on the forward strand.
TGCCGGGCTCACGGCGGCCATCACCAGCCGCAGCGTCGCCGACGCCGCGGCGATATGGGGCACGTTCTACGACATCCGCCGTTATGGCGGATTGCAGATTTTCCTGCGCGCGATGCTCGGCGGCGCTTCGCTCGTTCTTTCCGGCGCCGGCGAGCTGGTTGCCGATCATCTCGCGCGTTTGGCGCAACACGGCGTCACGCATCTTTCGGGCACGCCGTCGCATTGGCGCCGCGCGCTGATGAACCCGGCGATCGGGAAAATCGCGCCGCACTATGTCCGGCTCTCCGGCGAGATTGCCGATCAGGCCATCCTCGACACCTTGCGCGCGGTCTTTCCGCAGGCGGCCATCGGCCACGCCTATGCTTCGACCGAAGCCGGCGTCGCCTTCGCCGTCAACGACGGTCGCGCCGGCTTTCCCGCCGCGTTTGCCGAAACCATCCGCGATGGCGTCGAGATGAAAATCGTCGACGGCTCATTGCGCATCCGCTCGCCGGGGGCGGCGTCGCGCTACGTCGGCAACGGACAAGCGCTGACCGGCGCCGACGGCTTTGTCGACACCGGCGACATCGTCGAGTGCCGCGGCGAGCGCTACTATTTCGCCGGCCGCAAGGGCGGCATCATCAATATCGGCGGCCTGAAAGTTCATCCCGAAGAGATCGAGGCAGTGATCAACCGCCATCCGCAGGTGCGCATGTCGCTGGTGCGGCCGAAGCGGAGCCCCATCACCGGCGCGATCGTGGTCGCCGACGTCGTGCTGAAGTCGCAAGACGAAGCCGGCAACGCTGGGCAAATCGAAGTCAAGGACGACATTCTCAAATTCTGCCGCGCGGCGCTGCCGCGCCACAAGGTGCCGGCCGCGATCAGCTTCGTGCCCAGCCTCCCGGTCGCCGCCACCGGCAAGCTCGCGCGCCGTCTGGGTTGAGCGATGGCTGAGCCGAAGCTCACAGCGATGCGCAATGTTTTGGTGACCGGCGGCAGCCGCGGCCTCGGCCTTGCCATCGCCCAAAAACTCACGGCGGCGGGTTACCGCGTGATCGCCGTGGCGCGGCAAAAGAGCAAGGACGTGACCGCCGCGATCGCGCAAGCCGAACGCGAAGGGCAGGGCGCGCTGCATTTCGTCGCCTTCGACCTCGGCAAGATCGAGGAGATTCCGGCGCTGGTGAGCGGCCTGCGCAAGGAATTCGGGCCGCTGTTCGGTCTCGTCAACAACGCCGCGCTCGGCACCGACGGCGCGCTGGCGATGATGCACAATTCAAAGATCGAAGCGATGGTGCGGGTCAACACGCTGGCGCCGATCGTGCTCACCAAATACGTGGTGCGCGGGATGATGGCCGACGGCGCCGGCCGCATCGTCAACATTGCGTCGATCATCGGCTTCACCGGCTACAGCGGGCTTGCGGCGTACGCGGCGACCAAGGCCTCGATGATCGGCCTGACCCGCTCGCTGGCGCGCGAGGTCGGGCGCTTCGGTATTACGGTGAATGCCGTTGCGCCAGGGTTTATGGCGACCGACATGACCCATGGGCTCGGCGGAACGGAGATGCAGAAAGTGATGCGGCGCACCGCGTTGCGGCGTTTTGCCGAGGTCGACGACGTGGCGAACGCAGTCGAATATCTGCTCGGCGACAAGGCGCGCAACATCGCCGGCACGGTAATGACCGTCGACGCCGGCGCCACCGCGTAGCGACCACGGCGGTCGCCGCCTGCCCAATTTGGCTCTCGACGCGGTCTTTCGCTAATGTCGCGGCAATGAGAGCATCCGCTTTATCGCGGCTCGGCGCCGCCACGACTCCCGTGACGCAAGCGGCGGGCAGAACCGTGCCCGGCGAGGGGCAAGATGCCGGCTAGCCCTTCGTTCAACGTATCCGAACTGATCGACACGCAACCGCTCGGCGTCTTTCAAATTCGGATCGTCGCGCTCTGCGCCGTTGTTGCGCTGCTCGATAGCCTCGATCTGCAATCGATCGGGCTGGCGGCGCCGGCAATGATCGCCGATTTGCACATCCGACCCTCGTCGCTTGGCGCCGTGTTCAGCGCGGCATTGGCGGGGCTTGCTTTGGGCGCCTTCAGCTTCGGCCTATTGGCCGACCGGGTGGGAAGAAAGGTTGTGCTCGTCGGCGCGACGGTTTGCTTTGGCGTGTTCACGATCTGCACGGCGTTGGCGCCAAATCTCGGCGTGCTCCTGGTTTATCGGTTTTGCGCCGGGCTCGGCCTCGGCGGCGCCATGCCGAGCTTCATCAGTCTTACGTCCGAATACGTGCCCCGCCGCCTGCGCGCGCCGGTTATCGCTCTGCTCTGGACCGGCTTTCCGCTGGGCGGCGTTGTCGGCGGTCTTCTCGGATCGTGGATCATTCCGGCGTTGGGCTGGCAATCGGTGTTCTGGGTCGGCGGTGTGCTGCCGCTCCTGGTCGGCGCGATCCTCGTATTCGCTTTGCCGGAATCGATCAGCTTTCTCGTCGCTACGGCGGCGCCGGCAGATCGCGTCCGGCGGCTGCTGCAGAATGCCTATCCCGGCGCCTCGGTGCCGGCCGACGCCAAATTCGTTCTTAACGAGGAGCGCGCCGGCGGCGTGTCGGTTCTGCGCCTCTTCGCCATGGGACGCGCCGTCGGCACCACGGTGCTTTGGATCAGCTTCTTCATCGTATTCATGATGCTGGTGACCAATTCGGCATGGACTCCGACCTTGCTGAAGCGCGAAGGTATCGACATCGGCCAATCGGCGCTGGCGATGGCGGTGTACAATCTGGGAGCGATGATCGGCACCGTAGTCGCCGGCTGGCTGGTCATGGGCATCGGCGCCGCCATTGTTCTGCCGATCGTGATGCTCGGCAGCGCGGTATCCCTGGGACTGGTCGGATACGCGGCGCCCTCGGCGCAGCTGGTGACGACGCTCGAGGGATTGTTCGGCTTGTTCCTCGGCTGCGGCAGCTCCGGCCTGATCGCGCTGGCCGCGATCTATTATCCGACCGCCATTCGCTCGACCGGCGTCGGCTGGGCGATGGGCATGGGACGGGTCGGCTCGTTTGCCGGCCCGCTCGCCGTCGGCTCGCTCGTGGCCACAGGGCTGTCGACCAACGGGGTGTTTGTCGCGCTGGGATTGCCGGCGCTCATTGCGGCGGCGACCACGGTGATCGCGGGCCGCACGCACAGCGCGGCGTGAAGGTCTCAGCAAAGGACCGCGATCTGCGCAGGAGCGCTGACCCTAACCGGGCCTCACAGTCGCGCGAGGATGATCAGCACAACCCCAAACGCCGCGATGGCCGCGCCGTAATAGACCCACCTGATCTGACTGATCATGAAGCTCTCGGCAGGCCATTGAATCCATCCCGAACCTTGGCCGACAAAGAGAAGTCCCGCGGCCAAAACCAATAGTCCGATGAGCAGCAGCAGCGCTTTCATTTTTTCTCCAAACATTCCACGTTGGCGCGTCCAACTGACGGCCGGCAAGAGGCTATAAGCTTTACCAGATGCCGGCAATGCTGCGCGGTTGCACGAATAGCCGTCCGGCTGTCAGTATTTCAAGTATGATCAGTGACCGGACCATTCGGGCGGACACCCTCAAAAAGGATTGGAAGCCGTGGCTCTGACGATCTTGATCGTACTCGCCGGCCTGATGGGCGCAAGCGGTATCATCCTCGCCGCCGCCGGCGCGCACGCGGCGCCGCATGCCGGCCTCGACAGCGCCGCCTACATGCTGTTGTTCCATGCGGCGGCCTTGCTCGGCGGCGCTGCGGTCATGCAACAGGGCCTGGTGTGGCGGCCGCTGATGCTTGCCGTCCTGATCGCATGGGTGGTCGGCGCTGCGCTATTCTCGGGCGACATCGCGCTGCGCGCTTTCGCCGAACATCGCCTGTTTGCTTTTGCCGCGCCGACGGGCGGCTTCATCTTGATCGCCGCCTGGCTCGCGCTCGCCGCCGCCGCCATCGCCGCCGCGCTGCATTCCACCGGGTAACGGGTGATTCAGGATACCTTTCGGATTCGCGCGGAAACCGCGGCAGCTGTTGCAAATTGGCACGTCTTCGGCCGGCCGACCGCGCGTCATTGGTAAACTCATAACGAACGGCCGCTAGGGTTGCATGGTCCGCCGGCAGGGCGCGACGCCCGATGGCTCCACCATGAACATTGCCGTCAACCCCATCCATGCCACTGCCGACTGCGCGGTCGCCATCATCGGCGCCGGTCCTTACGGCCTCGCCGCGGCCGCGCATTTGCGCGCCGCCAATGTCCCGGTCCGCGTGTTCGGCGAGGCGATGGCCTTCTGGCGCCGCAATATGCCGAAGGGCATGAAGCTGCGCTCGCCGTGGATCGCCACGCATATTGCCGATCCGCTCAGCCGCTATCTGCTCGACGATTATTTCCGCGAGGCCGGCTTGCCGCTGCCAGACCGGCTGCCGGTCGAAGATTTCATCGATTACGGCATGTGGTTCCAGGAACGCGTGGCGCCGGATCCCGACAGCCGCCGGGTCATACAGGTTGTCGCGCTCGGCGACGGTGGCTTTCGTCTCCTCCTCGATGACGGCGAAAGCTTCTTTGCCAAGCGCGTGGTGATGGCAACCGGCCTCTTGCATCACGAGTACCGTCCGGCGCAATTCGACGGGTTGCCGCGCGCTCTGGTCAGTCATTCCTGCGAACACGCCGACTCCGATCGTTTCCGCGGGCGCCAAGTTGCGGTCATCGGCCGCGGCCAGAGCGCCTGCGAGTCGGCGGCGCTGCTGCATGAGGCGGGCGCCGACGTCGAGATCATTTGCCGGGGTAAGCTTGCCTGGAACGGAGACCCGGACGAACGCAGCACATTGCGCAAGAGGGTACGTGCGTTGCTTGGCGACGCGCTGATCCCGCCGTCGCAGGTCGGTCCGTTTCCGTTCAACTGGCTGGTCGAGGCGCCGGGCGGGGTGAGCTATTTATCCGCGCGGCTGCGCGACCGGCTGAACGAACACTGCCTGCGTGCCACCGCGGCGCTTTGGCTGCGGCCGCGCTTGCAGGACGTACCGGTCCACGAGACATCCCGTATCCTGGACGCGCGGCGCGACGGTGATCGCATCGCCTTGACGTTGGATGGCGGCACGCGGCGCGTCGATGATGTTCTGCTGGCAACCGGCTATCGGATCGATGTCGAGAAAATGAATATCCTGGAGCCCGGTTTGCGCGGCCGCATTGCGCGGCATGGCGGCCTGCCGATTCTATCCGCCGGGTTTGAATCGAGCGTCGGCGGCCTGCATTTCGTCGGTTCCGCCGCGGTCGCGAGCTTTGGGCCGCTGCTGCGTTTCATTGCCGGTGCGGGATTTGCGGCGCGGCGCGTGACGCGATCGGTGGTCGGCCGCGGCCGCGGGTCACGCCGCCACGCCGAGGATCGCATCGGCTCGTTCCGCCAAGAAAGACCGCTGTCGCTGGCTGCAGAACGCGAGCGGTCATGAGCTTCGCCGCACCGCCAGCCGCCGGTCGGCCGGACGCGGTGCCCGGTGCCTTGGTTGTCGGCGGCGCTCACGTCAGCATTGGCGTTGCCCGCAGTCTCGGACGACACGGCATCCCGGTGTGGCTCCTCGCCGGTCATCCGCTGCCGAAATTCTCGCGTTATGTGCGGCGCAGCTTCCCTTGGTCCGGCGCCGACCACGAGGATGCTGCGGCATCGATCGTCGATATGGCCACGCGCTACGGCTTGACCGGATGGGTGCTGTTCGCAACCGGCGATGAGGATATGCGCCTGATCGCGCAGAATCATGACTTGTTGGCATCGCAGTTTCGCGTGGCGACGGCGAGCTGGGACACCGTGCAGTGGATGTACGACAAGCGCCTCACCTATCAGCGCGCGGCGGCGCTGGGCATCGATTACCCGCGGAGCTTTCACCCGCGCGATTTGCATGAAGCCGAGCGGCTCGATTGCAGCTTCCCGGTCATTCTCAAGCCGGCTTACCGCCAGGGCTTGAACGAATTCACCCGGGCGAAGGCCTGGAAGGCGGAAGACCGCGACGCGTTGCTCGCGCTTTATCAGCGCGCCGCGGCGCTGGTCGGCGGCGATGCGGTGATCATCCAGGAGTGGATCCCCGGTAGCGGCGAGGCGCAATTCTCCTATGCCGGCTTATGGAACCGCGGCGAAGCCGTCGTCTCGCTGGTCGCCCGGCGGACGCGGCAGCATCCGATCGAGTTTGGCCGATCGAGCACGTTCGTCGAAACCGTGGAGCAGAATAAGGTCGAGGAGCTGGCCTGCCGGTTCCTGAAGTCGATCGATTACACCGGGGTGGTCGAAGTTGAATTCAAATACGACCGGCGCGATCGGCAGTACAAGCTTCTCGACGTCAACGGACGTTTCTGGACCTGGAACGGCATCGGCGCGCTTGCCGGCGCCGACTTTCCCTATTTGGCCTGGCGGCAGGCGCTTGGCCAAACTGTCGCGCCCGGCCGCGCCAGGACCGGCGTGGGCTGGATGCATGCCAGCCGCGATATCGTGGCCGCCTATCAGGAGCTTTCGCGCGGCTCTCTCAAACTCCGTGATTATCTGGCGGGCCTGCGCAAACCGATGGCCTTTGCGAGCTTTGCCCTCGATGACCCGTTGCCGGCGATTGTCGAACTTCCCGCCGTGGCCTGGTATCATTTCGCCAAGGGGCGCGAGCAAAGCTCCGACATCCATCGCGCCGAAAAACACGCGGATATCTTGCCGGCCGGCAGGTAGATTTTGCCGGTGGACGGCTCATTGAGCGCGCGCCTAGAGCGCAATCGCTTCAGGTTGAAGCGATTGGCGCTCTAGATTCCTTGGTGGAGCATGATCTCTTCGGAAAACCGGCTTCCACTTTTCCGGATCATGCTCTAAAGGCGCACCTTGCCGGCCTGAATGCGTGTGTAGAGCGCGCGGTCGAGCGGCACAAAGGCCCCGCGCGCTGGATCGTCAAAGAAAATCGGATCGCCTGTCGCCGCCGGATCGTAGCCTTCTCGCTTCAGATCATTCTTGGTGTGCTTGAAGGTGGCGGTCGCCTCGATCCGGTCCACAATGCGCAGGAAGAGCGGCCGCGCGTAGGGCGGCAGAAACCGCGCGAGATGCTTGCGCAATTCCGCAAGATCCAACGCGCCCTCGCTGACAATCGCGGCCATACCGGTGGCGCCTTCGGTGCCGGGCACGCGGACGCCGTAGACGTTCGCCTCGAGAATGCCGGGGAACGCCGCGATCGCCGCGGCGACTTCCGTGGTCGACACGTTCTCGCCCTTCCAGCGGAAGGTATCGCCGATCCGATCGACGAAATAGCAGAAGCCGGAGGCGTCCATGCGCATCAGGTCGCCGGTGCGATACCAGGCGTCGCCGCGTTCGAACACGTCGCGCAGGATTTTCCGCTCGGAATCCCCGGCGCTGGTGTAGCCCTCGAAGTCGCCGCCCGAGGCAGAGGCGCTGCCGCGGATGCGGCCGAGCGCTTCGCCGACCTCGCCGCTTGCGCAGCGGATGCAAAAGCCGTCGGCATCGCGCGCCGGTTCGCCGGAGATGGCGTCGCTTCTCACCAGTGCCAGGGGGAAGCGATGGGCGAGGAAGGGCGGAACGCGGCCGATGGCGCCGACCTGGCCTTCGACGTTGTAAAGCGAGACATTACCTTCGGTCGCCGCATAAAATTCCAGGATGCGCGGAATGGCGAATCTTTGCCGGAATTTCTCCCAGACGTCGGCGCGCAGCCCATTGCCGCAGCAGATGCGCAGACGATGCGCGCGCTCGCGCGGGTCTTCCGGCGCGTTGACCAGATAGCGGGCGAGCTCGCCGATATACTGCAACAGCGTGCAGCCGCCATCGACGACATCGTCCCAGAACCGCTGCGCGGAAAATTTTTCGCGGATCAGCACCGAGCCGCCGCGCACGAGCACGGCGCCGGTGGCGACGACACCGCCGACGCTGTGATACAGCGGCAGGCAATCGTACATGCGGTCGTCGGGGCCGGTATTCATCAGGCCGGCGAACCAAAGACTCCACTGCAAAACGCGGCGATGGCTGACATTGACGGCCTTCGGCATGCCGGTGGTGCCGGAGGTGTAAATCAAGAGCGCGCGATCCGCGATGGTCACGTCGCGGCGTTCCGCCGGCGCCAGCGACGCTCCGGACAATCGCTCGACGGCGCGGTCGATGCGGTCGAATTCACCGCTGCTGCCGCCGCCATGCGCCCAGATTTTCGGGACTGCCGCGTATTGTGAGAGCCCAGCACGAACCTCTGCGGCGAATTCTGCGGCGGCGATGACATGCTTCGGCGCCACGATGTCGATGCAATGGGCGAGTGCGGCACCGCGCAGATTGGTGTTGACGAGCGCAACGACGACGCCGACGCGGGTCAGGCCGAACCAGATCGCCAGATATTCGGGCCGGTTCGGCATCATCAGACAAACCGTTTCGCCTTTGGCGAGACCCTGATCGAGTGCCCAGCGCGAGAACACGTTGGCGCGCGCCGCCAGCGCCCGGTAGGTCAGGCTTTCGCCGGCTGAGAGGAGTGCCGGCGCTTCGCCGCAAGTTTGCGCCATCTGCTCGATAATGCCGGGAAGGAGCCGATGCGGATTGGCGGCAATCGGCGCGGTGGCTTCGAGCGCGCGCACCCAGTCGCGCAGCGCCGTGTCCTTGCCGCGGCTTGCCGGCGTCGCGCGTTCCGTCTCGATTAAAGCCATGGTCGCCATGATCGCCCGATAACGTCAATCTTTCGCTTCAACACTGGCTAAAATTTTAGCTAAAGGCACTGCCGATGTTCGGATTTGCCGCACGCGCGGCGAATTAAGGTTATTTCCTTCTAATCACGCGCGCCTGCGTTGCCGGCCGCAGCCGCCACGGATAAGAAACCAAATAAGGGTAGCATCGGCGAGGGATAAAGATCGCGCGGCGGGTAAGCATGAAAAGCGACACGGTGGCCGTTCACGGCGGCTATGAAACGGAGCCGACGACCAAAGCCGTCGCGGTCCCCATTTACCAGACCGTCGCCTACGAGTTCGACAGCGCCGACCACGGCGCCGCGTTGTTCAACCTCGAGGTCCCGGGTTATCGCTACAGCCGCATCAGCAATCCAACCACCGCAGTGCTCGAACGCCGCGTCGCCCAACTCGAGGGCGGGCTGGAAGCGCTGTGCGTGAGTTCGGGGCAGGCGGCGCTGAACTATGCGGTGCTCAACCTCGCCGAACTGGGCAGCAATATCGTCTCGATACCGCAGCTCTACGGCACCACGTATACGCTGTTCGGCCATATTCTGCCGAGCCAGGGCATCAATGTCCGCTTTGCCGAATCCGATTCCGCCGACGCGATTGAAAAGCTGATCGATGAAAAAACCCGCGCGGTTTTCTGCGAGAGTGTCGGCAATCCGGCGGGAAACATCTGCGACATCGAGGCGCTGGCCGCGGTCGCCAAGCGCCATGGCGTTCCGCTGATCGTCGACAACACGGTGGCGACGCCGATCCTGCTGCGGCCGATCGATTACGGCGCCGACGTCATCGTCCATTCGCTGACGAAATTCCTGGGCGGCCACGGCACCACGCTCGGCGGCGCCATCGTCGATTCCGGCCGCTTCCCGTGGCAGGAGCACGCGCGGCGCTTCCCGATGTTCAACGAGCCCGATGCGTCCTATCACGGACTGATCTACACGCAGCATTTCGGCAAGGCCGCCTATATCGGGCGCTGCCGCAGCGTCTATCTGCGCACCACCGGCGCCGTGCTGGCGCCGTTGTCGGCCTTCCTGCTGCTGCAAGGCATCGAGACGGTGGCGCTGCGCGTCGAGCGTCACGTCGAGAATGCGCGCCGCGTCGCCGAATTCCTGCGCAATGATCCGCGGGTCGAATGGGTCAACTACGCCGGCTTTGCCGATAATCCCCATCACGCTTTGGCGCAGAAATATCTCGGCGGGCGCGCTTGCTCGCTGCTGACTTTCGGCATCGTCGGCGGCCTCGACGCGGGCAAGGCGTTCTACGACGCGCTCAAGTTGTTCAAGCGGCTGGTCAATATGGGCGATGCCAAGTCGCTCGCCTGTCACCCGGCCTCGACCACGCATCGGCAGATGTCGGCGCGGGAACAGGACAAGGCCGGGGTACGGCCGGAGATGATCCGGCTTTCCGTCGGCATCGAGCATATCGACGACATTCTGGCCGATCTCGACCAAGCGCTCGCCGCGTCGCAATCGCGCCGCGCGTCGCCGCTCCTTGCGGCCGAATAGGGTTCGCGGAGCGCCAGCGCCATGCCGCTTCTCCTTGACACCGCCCGATCCGGCGCCGCCGTCGAGCTGCACGGCGCCAATTGCATGACCATCGGGGTGGTCAACAACATGCCCGATGCGGCCTACGAAGCGACCGAGCGGCAATTCCTCGATCTGATCCGGGCGGCGACAGCGAACGCCGTGGTCCACGTCAAGCTGTTTTCCATGGCCGATGTTCCGCGTGCCGGTCCTATCCGGCAAGAGCTCGCCGCGCGCTATCGCGATAATGCCGAGCTGTGGGACACGCGTCTCGATGGGCTGATCGTGACTGGCACCGAGCCGCGCGCCGCGAATCTCAAGGACGAGCCGTATTGGGCGACGCTGGCCAAACTGGTCGATTGGGCGCGGCAAAATACGATTTCGACCGTCTGGTCGTGCCTCGCGGCGCATGCGGCCGTTCTCTACGCCGAGGGCATCGCGCGCCGCCCGCTGAACGCGAAGAAGTTCGGCGTCTTCGATTGCGAGATCGTTTCAGCGCATCCGCTGACGACCGGCATGAAGCCGCGGCTCTCCGTGCCGCATTCGCGCTACAACGACTTGCCCGAGCGCGCGCTTGCCGCCGGCGGCTATCGCCTTCTTACCCGATCAACCGCGGCCGGCGCCGACGCCTTCGTCAGGGAGGAGCAGGGCGGTTCTTTATTCGTCTTTTTTCAGGGGCATCCGGAATACGAGACCGACACGCTCGCGCGCGAGTACCGCCGCGACGTCGGCCGCTTTCTGCGCGGCAAGCAAGAACACTACCCGGCGGCGCCGGAGGGCTTTTTCAACGACGCAGCGACCGCGCTGGTGGATGACTTTCGCGCGCGCGCCGTCGGCGACCGCCGCGCCAGCCTGATCGCCGATTTCCCGTTTGCCGCTCTGGAGCCCACGCTGGAAAACACCTGGCGCTGTTCCGCCCTCGGCGTCTATGAAAATTGGATCGTCTATCTCAAGGACCGCAAAGCGGAACGGCGGACGGCGATGGTTCCGGCGCAACGCCGCCGTCGCCACGCGCGGCGGATCGGCGGCCTGCGGCCGGCGGCCGATCGCCGGTCCACCGGATAGGCGTGGAACCATCTGATCCATCGGCTCAGCGGCTTTTCCGCCGCCGGGCGCACGCTTGCCGGGCGTCCGGCCATGGCCGCCGCGGGCGCGCAAGCCGCATCCGCCTAGCCGCGCAGCGGCGGCGTGCGGCGTCATTGACAAGCCGGCAGGGCATCCGTAAGCAACCGGCAAAAGCCGGGATATTTACCCATGAAAGTCCGCAATTCATTGAAATCGCTCCGCGGCCGCCACCGCGATAACCGCATCGTGCGCCGCAAGGGCCGCGTCTACGTCATCAATAAGACGCATCGGCGCTTCAAGGCCCGACAAGGCTGAGGACTAGGCCGCTGGCCGGCCGCCGGCACCACTTATCTGCCGCCTGTTCACGCGCCTGTGAGTATTTTTGGGGCTTGCTGCATCTCGTGCCGGGCTTAGACTCTATCGTCATGGCGCTGCGATTCCTCACCGCTCTGGCTCTCGGTGCCGCCTGTCTGGCGCCGGCTTTCACGGCGGCGGCGGCGCTGGCGCAGACCGGCCCCGCTATCACGCCCGGCCCCGGCTGGGTCACGCCCCCCAGCGATCTGCCCCGCGATGCGCGGCGGCCCGAGCGCGGCGAGCGCACATTCAATCTCGATACGCTGTTCGACGCCTTGAAAATTGCGCCGGACGCCGAGACCGCCAAGGCGATCGAGGATCGGATCTGGGCGGTGTGGATGGTGTCCGGCAGCGACACCTGCAATTTGCTGATGGGCCGGGTGAAGGCGGCGGCCGACGCCAAGGATTACGACCTCGCCGTCAAGCTCCTTGACGCCATCATTGCGATCAAGCCCGACTACGTCGAAGCTTGGAATCGCCGCGCCACGATCTATTACATGAAGAACGATTACGGGCGGGCGCTCGCCGACATTCGCGAGGTGCTGACGCACGAGCCGCGCCATTTCGGCGCCTTGTCCGGCCTTGGTCTCATCCTGCAAGAGATCGGCGATGACAAACATGCGCTCGAAGCCTATCGCAAGGCGCTCGTGATCGATCCCCACCTGGAGCATGTTCCCGACGTCGTGAAGGCGCTGCGCGAGAAGGTCGAGGGGCGCGACATCTGATGTGATCTTCCCGTGACGGCTGCGGACCGGCTGCGCGGATCTTGCGCAACAGCGGTGAGCCGTCGCTAACCTCCCCAATAAGGACCGCTGCGCGCGACCAGGTTTCGCGTCCGGGGTACGCATTGATTGACGACACGTCGTTTCTAAGGATTATGAGAACCCGCACGATGCAGACCAAGCCCGCCATCCAGAGACTTGCCACCGCGCCGATCGTCTTTGCCCACACCGTACCTCCGGCACCCGGCACGACGATCGAGGTGGCACCCGGTATTCTGTGGGCCCGGCTGGCGCTGCCGTTCCTGCTCGATCACGTCAACATCTATTTCATCGACGATGGCAATGGCTGGGCTTTGCTCGACACCGGCCTCGGCAACAAGGCGACCCAGGCGGCCTGGCAGCCGCTGCTCGACGGCCTGTTGGCCGAGCGCCCGCTGACGCGCATCATTGCCACCCACATGCATCCGGATCACGTCGGCGCGGTCGGCTTTTTGCTGCAGCGGTTTCGCGTGCCGCTGTACATGTCGGCGACCGAATACCTGATCAGTCTGAATCTCCACCTCGATCCCGGCGCGCTCGAAGCGGAGCATTACCGCCGCTTCTACCTCGAGCACGGTCTCGATGCCGCGACCACCGAGCGCGTCGTCACCGGCGGACATGCCTATCTCCGATTGGTGTCGGGGCTGCCGCCGACCTACCGCCGTGTTGTCGGCGGCAACGTGCTGCACATCGGCGGCCGCGACTTCGACGTGCTCACCGGCGGCGGCCACTCGCCGGAGGAGGTCATGCTGCTGTGCCGGGCGGAGAAGCTGTTTTTCTCGGCCGACCAGGTGCTGGCCAAGATTTCCCCCAATGTCAGCGTCGCCGCGGTCGATCCGGAAGGCGATCCGCTCGGCGAATATTTGCGGTCGCTCGCGGCGCTGAAGCAGACCATCGCCGCGGATGTGCTGGTGCTGCCGGGGCACAATCTGCCGTTCATCGGGCTGCACACGCGCATCGACGAGTTGATCGCGCACCACCACGCGCGCTGCGACCTGATTCTGAAGGCCTGCCGCACGGCGCCGCGTTCCGCCGCCGAACTGGTCCCCTTCGTGTTCATGCGCCGGCTCGATCCGCACCAGATGGGGTTTGCGTTCAGCGAAGTGCTGGCGCACGTGAACTATATGCTGCGGCGGGGCGCGCTGACGGAGATCGAGTCGGCGGACGGCATCCGCCGGGTCGTTGCCATTGCCACCTAGCGCCCTGACGACGGATGGACATATTGCCATGGCCGATGTCGCCGCCGAACAGCGAGCCATCCGCGACCTGGTGGAAAACTGGGCGGTGTGGCGCGACGCGCGGCTGTGGGATCGCTTCCGCACTGTCTGGCACGCCGACGGCCGCATGATGGCGACCTGGTTCCAGGGCGGCTTCGAGGACTTCATCAAGGTCAACGACGAAGGCTGGGCGCGCGGCGTGCGCATCCTGCATTTTCTCGGCGGCAGTTCGATCGACGTCGCCGGCCAGCGCGCGATCGCGCAGACCAAGATGACGATCTCGCAGCGCGCGGCGGTCGAAGGCGTCATCTGCGACGTGGTGTGCAGCGGCCGCCTTTACGACTTCTTCGAAAAACGCGACGGCCGCTGGGGGCTGGTGCTGCGCCAGCCGATCTACGAGAAGGACCGGCTCGACCCGGTCGATCCGGCGGCCAAGCTCGCGCTCGACCCAGATCTGCTGGCGCGGTTCCCGGAGGGCTACCGCCATCTTGCCTATCTGCAGACCAAGATCGGCTACCAGGTCAAAACCGATATGCCAGGCATCGAAGGGCGGGAGCTCGATAAACTTTACGAGCGCGGCGCGCGCTGGCTCAACGGCGAGGCGCTGTGATTTGCTCGCAAGGTGCGTGAACTCATAAATGCGCCGGAGCGGACGACTCACGAGAGTCAGCTTTCCCCCGAGAGCGACTGTTGGCGACCGCGGTGCAATACGTCGTGATGGGCCAAACTCGGAAGTCGCGGATTGGTCGATTGCCTCATGCGGCAGTCGTCGCGCGAGGTCTTCCACCTTTAGATCACGCCTGCCGAACTTGGCGAGCCTTCAAAAGATCCAGAGAGACCAAGCACGGCAGCGGCCGGCGCCGTTAACCATCCATTAGAGCGGTTTCCGTTTAAGTCGACCATATCCTGAATTCGCGAGGTATGCAGCGCATTCAGCTCGAGAGATTTGATCGAGACACGAGGCGACGGCCTTGCAGAGGCTCCTGACGGTGAACGCGGCA
>JBEKWO010000076.1:0-16667 GCA_049512975.1 Xanthobacteraceae bacterium
GCGTTGCCAACCTGCTGCAGAAGATTGCGGAGCGCGACATCTCCATCCTGCTGGTCGAGCAGAAGCTCACCATCGCCATGCGTATCTCGCACCGCGTCTATGTGATGGGCCACGGCCACATGGTGTTTGAGGGCACTCCGGCCGATCTTGCCGCCGACTCCCAGGTGCGCCAAGCCTGGCTCGAAGTGTGAGCCTTGCCTGAACCTCGCCTGGCGCTGGTCAGCTCGCCCTCCAAGCCAGCTCCCCGGCATCACGATGCTGCGAGCTGACCCGACTTTCCTCATCGCGACAACCCGTAATGCGCGGCTCGTGCATGCAAATCCGGGTCGGCAGGCGACGCCGCGCTATCCGCACACAGGGGCTCCCGAGCGGGGCCCCACCCCTTGTCGAAGGGGCCGCTTCCATTTACTATGCCCTTGCTCGAGGCAGCGCGATCGGCTTCGTCAACGCTTCCTCGTGTATGAAAAAAAGGAAACGACCATGGCCTGGACCACTCCGACCCTCGTCGAAATCTGCATCGGCCTCGAGATCAACGGCTATCTGCCGGCCGAGTTCTGATCCGCAGCTTTCGTCTACCGCAATCCCCGTGAATGGGGCGCCTGACCGCCATCGTACTCGGTGCTGCGGCAGGCGGCGGTTTTCCGCAATGGAATTGTCAGTGTCCGGTCTGCCGTCTCGCCTGGACCGGCGACCGGCGCGTAAAGCCGTGCACCCAAGCAAGCCTCGCCGTCACCGCTGACGGCGAGCATTGGATTTTGCTCAACGCCTCGCCAGACCTGCGCGCACAGCTCTTGGCAACACCTGCCCTGCAGCCGCGGCCCGGCGCGCGCGGCAGTCCGATCAGCGCCATGGTCCTGACCGGTGCCGAGGTCGATCAGGTGGCCGGGCTGCTGACGTTGCGCGAGCGCCAGGGTTTCACCGTGTTTGCCACCGCCGACACGCTTGCGGCGCTGGCCGCCAATCCGATCTTCGGGGTGCTGGCCGCCGATCTGGTGACGCGCAAGGCCGTGGCGCGGGACGAGAGCTTTTCCCTGCCGGGCGGCCTCGATGCCGAGCTGTTCGCCGTTCCCGGCAAGGTGGCGCTCTATCTCGAAGGCGACGATCCCGCGCTCGCCGCCGAAACCGGCGCCAATGTCGGCGTCGAACTGGTCTGCGGGGCGCGGCGGCTGGTTTACGTACCGGGCGCCGCCGGCATGACGGCAGCCTTGCGCGCGCGGCTCGCCCGCGCCGACGTTGTATTGTTCGACGGCACGCTGTTCGTCGATGATGAAATGATCTCGACCGGCACCGGCAGCAAAACCGGCCGGCGCATGGGTCACATGCCGGTCGATGGCGAACACGGCACGCTCGCCGCGCTCGCCGGTCTTCCCGGCCGTTGTATTTTGACGCATATCAACAACACCAACCCGATCCTGATCGAGGGTTCCGTCGAGCGGCGCAAGGTCGAGGATGCCGGGATCGAGATCGCGGAGGACGGGATGGAGATCGTGCTGTGAACACGCTGAGCGCCGAAGAACTCGAAGGCCGGTTGCGCGACATCGGCGCGCGGCGCTATCACCGGCTGCATCCGTTCCACAAGCTCCTGCATGGCGGCGCCTGCGATAAAGGCCAGGTCCAGGCCTGGGCGCTCAACCGCTATTATTATCAGGCGATGATCCCGGTGAAGGATTCAAGCCTGATGGCGCGCTGTGACGATTCTGCGGTCCGCCGCGAATGGCGCAGCCGCCTGGTCGATCACGACGGCGCCCGCGAGGGTGAAGGCGGTATCGCGCGCTGGCTCAAGCTCACCGACGGGCTCGGCCTCGAGCGCGACTACGTCGTGTCGCTGCGCGGGATTTTGCCGGCGACCCGCTTCGCCGTCGACGCCTACGTGCATTTCGTGCGCGAAAAGACCTTGCTCGAAGCGATCGCCTCGTCGCTGACGGAATTGTTCTCGCCGCAGATCATCGGCGAGCGCATCGAGGGCATGCTGAAGAGCTACGATTTCGTGACGGCGGAGACGCTGGCCTATTTCTCGCAACGCCCGCCGCAAGCCGAGCGCGACTCGCGGTTTGCCCTCGACTACGTCAAGCGACACGCGCGCACGCCGGAAGCCCAGCACAGCGTGCTCGCCGCGCTCGAATTCAAATGCGACGTGCTGTGGGCGATGCTCGACGCGCTGTATCACGCTTATGTCGCGCCGAAGCAAGTTCCGCCCGGCGCGTTTGTCCCGCACGATTAGGCAGTAGCAGTGGCCGAGACGACACCCGAAATCTCCACCGACGCGCGTCCGCGCCTGCCGCACGGCGTCCGGCTGGTCCACAGCGCGGCGCAGGGCGGATGGGTGCTGCTTGCTCCCGAGCGGGTGTTCAAGGCCGACGCCATTGCCGCCGAGGTGGTCAAACGCTGCACCGGCGAGGCGACCTTTGCCGCCATCGTCGACGATCTGGCGAAAACCTTTGCGGCACCGCGCGAGCGCATCCTCGCCGACGTCACCGCCCTGCTGCGCGGGCTTGCCGACAAAAGGCTCCTGGAATTGTGACCACCGCCCCTCACGCCCGGCCTTGTGCCGCGCATCCACGTCTTATAACTCGCTGAGCAGGAAGACGTGGATGGCCGGGATAAACCCGGCCAAATGGATGAGTCTTCAACATGGCCGGAAACGGTGCCGCTCTGCATAGCCCCCTCGGCCTTCTGGCCGAGCTGACGCACCGCTGTCCGCTGGGCTGTCCCTATTGCTCCAATCCCTTGGCGCTCGATGCCCGCGCCGACGAGCTCGATACGCAAACTTGGGCGCGGGTCTTCACCGAGGCGGCGGCGCTCGGCGTGCTGCAGGTGCATCTGTCGGGCGGCGAACCGGGCGCGCGGCGCGACCTTCCCGCCATCACGGCGGCAGCGCATGCCGCCGGCCTTTACACCAATCTCATCACCTCGGCGGTCGGCATCACCGCGGAAACGTTGCGGCAGCTTGCCGAAGGCGGCCTCGATCACGTGCAGATCTCGATCCAGGACAGCGAGCCTGCTTCCGCCGACCACATCGCCGGCTACCAAGGCGCCTTCGCGCGCAAGCGCGCGCTCGCCGCCGAAGTCGTCAACCTGAAAATTCCGCTGACCATCAACGCCGTGATGCACCGCGCCAACATCGATCGCATCGGGAATATGGTGACGCTGGCGCTTGCGCTCGGCGCCAGCCGCGTCGAGATCGCGCATGCGCAATATTACGGCTGGGCGCTGAAGAACCGCGCCACGCTGATGCCGACCGCCGAGCAGGTCAAGCGCGCGGCAGCCGCGGTCGAGGAGCTGCGCCGGCGGCACCACGGTGAGATCGTCATCGATGCCGTCATCCCCGATTATTACGCGCGGCTGCCGAAGCCTTGTGTCGGCGGCTGGGGACGGCGTTCGCTCAACGTGACGCCGGCGGGCAAGGTGCTGCCGTGCCACGCCGCCGAGTCGATCCCCGGCCTCGAATTCTGGTCGATACGCGAGCATTCGCTGGCCGACATCTGGGCGGATTCGCCGGCCTTCAACGCCTTCCGCGGCACCGACTGGATGCAGGAGCCATGCCGGAGCTGCGCGCGCCGCGATATCGATTTCGGCGGCTGCCGTTGCCAGGCCTTCGCACTGACTGGCGACGCGCGCGCAACCGACCCGGTCTGCCATCTCTCGCCGCGGCATGATGAAGTCGCCGCGCTCGCGGCGGTGCGGGACGACGCGCCTTACGTCTATCGGCAGATGTGACCGGCTTGCCGGTCTGTTTCTGCCGCGCCGGCTTGGCTTTTTTCTTTGTCTCTCGTCGCTCCGGGCGGATTTTCGATTTGGCTTCGCACTGCAACGGGCTAAAATCACCTGTTGCCAGCGGGGGGCGCCACCGCGACTTTCAGCCGGCCGCGCCACGGAACGCCGAGCATGACGGAACTGTTCATCAACGGCAAAACCTACGAGGTCGACGTCGAGCCCGATACGCCCTTGCTGTGGGTGCTGCGCGACACGATCGGGCTGACCGGCACGAAATACGGCTGCGGGATCGCCCAGTGCGGCGCCTGCACTGTCCACATCAACGGCGTCGCCACGCGTTCGTGCCAGGTCCCGGTCGGCACGCTGGGCGCCGAGGAGATCACCACCATCGAGGCGCTGGCGGCGCAGGGCAAGCTGCATGCGGTGCAGAAGGCCTGGCTCGAATTCGACGTGCCGCAATGCGGCTACTGTCAAAGCGGAATGATGATGGCGGTGGCGGCGCTGCTCAAACAGAAGCCTAAGCCGACGGATGCCGATATCGATGCAGCGATCACCAATATCTGCCGTTGCGGCACCTATCAGCGCGTCCGCGCCGCCATCCATGCCGCCGCCGAGGCGTGACGGCGAGGTGCGGGGATGCGCACTGTCAGAACCCTCCTGCTGCTGATCTTGGCCGGCGCCGCGGCGGTGCCGGCGGCTGCAGCAGCAGCCGAGCAAGTCGATCTCCTGCTGGTGCTGGCGGCCGACGTGTCGCGCAGCGTCGACAACGCCAAATTCCAGCTGCAACGCGAGGGCTATGCCGCCGCCATCTCCGATCCGCGCGTGCTCGATGCCATTCGCTCGGGCCGCAACGGCCGCGTCGGACTGACCTTCGTCGAGTGGTCGGGCGTCGGCTCGCAGCGGGTCCTGATCGACTGGACGACCATCGGCGATGCCGAATCGGCCAGGGGTTTCGGCGACCGCCTGTTGGAGGCGCCACGGTCGTTCGCGGATCGCACGTCGATCAGCGGCGCCATCGAATTCGCCATGGGGCAGCTCGCCCGCGCCCCCTATGAACCGGCTCGCCGCACCATCGACATTTCCGGCGACGGCACCAACAATGCCGGCGGGGACGTGACGGTGGCGCGCGACAAAGCCATTGCCCAAGGCGTCACCATCAACGGTCTCGTCATCCTCAGCGAGACGCCACTGGCTTGGAATCCCGACCACACCAATCCACCGGGCGGCCTGCAAAATTATTATCGCAACAATGTCATCGGCGGCCCCGGCGCCTTCGTCCTGGTGGCGGAAAACTTCAACTCGTTCGGCCGAGCCATCGTCAAGAAGATGATCGCCGAGGTGGCACAGGCGGGCGCGAGGCCATCGCTTCATGCCTCGGTGCGTTGACGGCCGGGGTCCGCCGCAAGCACCAGGCGGCCTTGGGCAGCCCCCGGCGGCGTCTCGGGTGGGCCGCTTTTAGCCTTTTGCAGCAACACTTTGACCCGGCCCGCCGCGGCCGCGGCCACGAAAGCGACACAGATGTCGGGCATGGTTGCCACTCACCTGCCGAACCGCTTATTCGATCGGCCCAGCGAACATCGGAAACGCATCCTGTGACCGCGGCTACTGGCTTGAAACGCCTCGCGATTGCCGTTGCTACCGTGGTCGCGGCGGTGTTCCTCACGCTGATGGCGCTGTCCTTTCTCATCCCGGCCGCATCGGTACGCGACGCGGTCGCCAAGGAGATCCACGCGGTCACCGGCCTCGATCCGGTGCTGCGCGGCGACATCGCGGTGTCGCTGTTTCCCTCCGGCACCGTCAGTTTCCACAACGTGCTGCTCGGCGACGACCAGACCGGCGAGTCCGCTCTGACTACCGACGAGTTGATCGCCCATCTGCGCTATTTTCCGCTGCTCGCCGGGCGGATCGAGATTGCCGACGTGGCGCTGGTGCGCCCGGCGATCACCGTAACACTCCTGCCCAACGGCCAATCGAACTGGTCGGGATTGATGCGATCGCTGGCCCGCGCGCTCGAACCCAATCCCGGGCGCACCGGATCGTTCTCGGAGATCGGCATCCACGACGGCACTGTCGTGGTCCACGGTGAACACGCCGGAAAGGATTTCACCGACCGGCTCGATGGCGTGGATTTCCAGCTCGCCTGGCCATCGATCTCGCGCAGTTTCGGCGCCAACGGCCGCTTCGTGTGGCATGGCGAACCGGTCGACGCGAGCCTCACCCTCGGCGATTTCCTGGCGGCGTTGAACGGCGAGCGCTCGGGCGTCAAGCTCCGGCTGTCCGGCGCGCCAGTGAAACTCGCCTTCGACGGCACCACGAGCGATCAGCCGACGCTCAAGGTCGACGGCACGCTGAGCGTGGAAGCTCCCTCGCTGCGCGACGCTTTGCGCTGGATGGGGACCAGCGAGTTGCCGTTCGGCGGCTTCGGGCGCTTCGCGCTGCGGGCGCAGAGCAGCCTCGCCGGCGGCCTGATCTCGCTCTCCGGCGTCAATGTCGAACTCGACGGTAATGCCGCCGAAGGCGTGATCACGCTCTCGACCGACAATCGTAACGTGCAGGGCACGCTCGCGGTCGACGCGCTCGATCTGACGCCCTATGTGTCCGGAATTCGCCTCCTGGCCGCGAACGAACGCGCCTGGGATCGACTGCCGATCGCGCTCGAGGGCTTCGCCGACGTCGACCTCGATCTGCGGCTCTCTGCCGCCAGCGTCAAGATCGCGGACGCGCAACTGGGCCGAACAGCGGTCGCCGCCAATATCCGCCACGGCAAACTCGACCTGACGATCGGAGAGTCGCAAGCCTTCGGCGGCATCGCCAAGGGCTCGCTCGGGCTCGCCAGCGCCAATGGCGGCGTCGCGGTGGCCTCGCATTTGCAATTCGTCGATGTCGATCTCGAAAATTGTCTCGGCCAGGTATTCGGGATTCGCAAGCTCGCGGGCCGCGGCAATCTGGCGCTCAACATCGAGGGATCGGGAGCCTCCGTGCTCGGCGTGACGAACTCGCTCAACGGCACGGCAAGCCTCACGGCCCGTAACGGCGCGCTCGCCGGCATCAACGTCGAGCAATTGCTGCGCCGGCTCGAGCGCCGGCCGCTGTCCGGCAATGGCGACTTCCGCAGCGGGCGTACCCCGTTCGACCAGCTTACGCTCAGCCTCAAGATCGAACAGGGCGAGGTGTCCATCGAAGACATGCATCTCGACGGTCCGGCGGTGCGGCTTGCGGTCAGCGGGCAAGTCTCCGTTCCCGCGCGCGATCTCGATCTCAAGGGGGTCGCGACCCTGGTCTCGAACGCAACCGCCAACGAGTTCGACCTGCCGTTCGTCGTCCAGGGCCAATGGGACGACCCGATCATGCTGCCCGACCCGCAGAGCTTGATCCGCCGCTCGGGGGCGGCCGCGCCGCTGCTTGACGCCATCAAGGCCCGCAACGCCGGCGCCGCGGTCCGCTCGGTGATCGACAAGCTATTTGCGGCACCAGGCGCCGCCACCGCGCCAAAGCCGGCGACACCCAACAGTCCGAACTAGCTCATCATCGCACTCGCACCCGCGCCGACGCGCCCCGCGTGCCGCTGAGCTTGGCAAGCAGCGAAGCGGCGATCACCGCGATGCCGACCACGCCGACCATGATGCTGCAGACGGCATTGATCTCCGGCTTCACCCCGAGGCGGACCTCGGAATAGATGCGGATCGGCAGCGTGGTCGCGCCCGGCCCGGTCGTGAAGCTGGCGATGACGAGATCGTCGAGCGATAGCGCGAAGGCGAGCATCCAGCCGGCGGCAATGGCCGGCAGGATCAGCGGCAAGGTCACCGCGAGAAACGTGCGCAGCGGCGAGGCGCCGAGATCCATCGCCGCCTCTTCAAGACTCATGTCGAAGTCGATGAGCCGCGCCTGCACGATCACGGTGACGAAGCACATAGCGAGGGTGGTGTGCGCAATGGCGACGGTCCAGAAACCGCGATCGACGGCGACGGCGACGAACAGCAGCAGCAGCGATAGCCCGGTGATCACCTCCGGCATGACCAGCGGCGCATAGACCATTGCCGCGAACGGCAGCCGGCCGCGGAAGCGCCCGAAACGCACCAGCGCCAGCGCCGCCAGCGTCCCCAAAAGCGTCGCCACGGTCGCCGAAACCAGCGCCAGGCGCAGGCTGATGAAGGCGGACTCGACGAGCGGCGCATCGTCGATCAGCGCGGCGTACCAATGCGTCGACCAGCCGCCCCATACCGTCACGAGCCGCGAGGCGTTGAACGAATAAATCACCAGAACGACGATCGGTAGATAGAGGAAGGCGGCGCCGAGCAGGATCGCGAACAGATTGAAGGCGGACACCTTGCGCATTATTCCCGCTCCAAGGTCCGCATCGCCTGGTTCTGATAGACGAGGATCGGCGTGACCAGGAGGCACACCAGCACGACGGCAACCGCCGAGGCAGCCGGCCAATCCTTGTTGCTGAAGAATTCGGTCCAGATCGTCTGGCCGATCATCGGCGACTGCGAGCCGCCGAGCAGATCGGGAATGACGAACTCGCCGACGATCGGGATGAAGCACAACAGCACGCCGGCGAGCAGCCCGGACGATGACAGCGGCAGCGTGACCAGCCAGAAGATCTTCCAGCGCGGGCAGCCAAGATCGGCCGCCGCCTCGCGCAGCGATTCGTCGTGTTTCTCGAGCGTGGCGTAGAGCGGCAGCACCATGAACGGCAGATAGGAATAGACCACCCCGATATAGATCGCGGTATCGGTGGCGAGCCAGGCCTGCGGCTCCTTCACGATCGAGAGTGCCATCAGCGCTTGGTTGAGCAGCCCGTCATGCTGCAGGATGTTCATCCAGGCATAGATGCGGATCAGCAGCGAGGTCCAGAACGGCAGCACGACCAGCACCACCAGCACTGCCTGCCAGCGCCGCGGCAGGCGCGCCATCGCGTAGGCGATGGGATAGCCGATGAAGATGAGAATGAGGGTGGAGAACGCGGCGATCTCCACGCTCTTCACATAAGACAAGAGGTACAGCGGATCGGAGCCGATCAGGACGTAATTGTCGAACGACAGCGCGGCAAAAAAAGCCTTCAGGCCGGGCCAACCCGCCGCAAGATCGAGCACCGGTACGTAAGGCGGCTGCGCAATTGCCGTCTGCGACAGGCTGATCTTGAGCACGATCAGGAACGGCACCAGGAAGAAAGCGAGCAGCCAAAGATACGGAATCCGCACCACCAGGCTTTGCCAAAACGAGCGTCCGTGGTGTCGCTTCATGGCGTCAGCTTCGTCGTCATTGCGTGAGCACGATCGCGGCCTCGGGCGGCCAGCTCAGCCACACCTGATCGTCGAAGGTAACCGCGCGCCCGGCGCCGCGGCCGACATTTGCGATCGCCGCTTTGACCAGCGAGCCGTCGCGGACCCGCACCTGGTAGATCGAGGTGTCGCCGAGATAGCCGATATCGAGGACCGTCCCGGGGACGCAATTGTAGAGGCCCGGCAACGGCGGCTCGCGCGCGATGCGGACCTGCTCCGGCCGCACCGCGGCCCACACCACCTTGCCCGGCTCGGCGTCGACCTTGGCGGCGGCGCGCACGCGGCCGGCCGCCGTGCCCTCGACGCTCTGACAATCGTCGCCGAGGCGGCCCTCGAACAGGTTGACGTCGCCGACGAAGTCGGCGACCCAGCGCGAGTTCGGCCGCTCGTAGATCGCCTCGGGCGGCGCCACCTGCATGAGCCGTCCGCGATCCATCACGCCGATGCGGTCGGCGACGAGCATCGCTTCGCTCTGGTCGTGGGTGACGATGACAAAGGTGAGACCGAGCTCGCGCTGCAGCTCCATCAGCTCGAACTGGGTTTCGCCGCGCAGCTTCTTGTCGAGCGCCGCCATCGGCTCGTCGAGCAGCAGCACGCGCGGGCGCTTGACCAGACAACGCGCCAGCGCCACGCGCTGGCGCTGACCGCCGGAAAGCTGGTGCGGCTTGCGGGTGCCATAGCGTTCGAGCTTGACCAGCGCGAGCATGTCGGCAACGCGCTGTGCGATTTCGTGCCTGGATAGGCCTTCCTGCTTGAGGCCGAAGGCGACGTTCCCCTCGACCGTGAGGTGCGGGAACAGCGCGTAGCTCTGGAACATCATATTGACCGGTCGCCGATGCGGCGGCACGGGTGCAAGATCGGCACCGTCGAGCAGGATGCGGCCGGTGTTCGGCCGCTCGAAGCCCGCGATCAGACGCAACAATGTGGTCTTGCCGCAGCCCGAGGGACCGAGCAGGGCGAAGAACTCGCCCTCATAAACGTCGAGCGATAGATGATCGACGACCGCGGTGCCGCCGAAGCGTTTGGTCAGGACTTCGATGCGCAGCAGCGGACGCTGATTGGGATCGGTCCACGGCGCAAAGTCTCGTTTCGATCCGGCGCTGTGCATTCCTCTTCAGCCGCAGCATGCGGGAAAACCCCGCCGCCTTTGTAACGCGATTCCCAATGGTCGACAAACCGAGCGCGGGCGCCTTGATTGCGCTCCGCAGAATATCAAATCCTCGTCACGGCCTTGCCTCCGGCCCGGGATCAGCGATGATGCGATATGGACTTTCGCGATCGTCACCTGGTCATCACCGGCGGTGCCGGCGCGCTCGGCACCGCCGTCGTCACGGCGCTGGTCGAGACCGGCGCCATTTGCCACGTGCCGTGCTTTGACGACGCGGAGGCGCAGCGCTTTCGGCTACGCGACCACAAGCACGTCGTGCTCAGCGTCACCGGCAGTCTCGCCGACGAGACGGCCGTCACCCGACTCTACCAGGGTATCGCGCCGCTCTGGGCATCGGTCCACCTCGCCGGCGGCTTTGCCGCGGCACGACTCGCCGAGACCGGCGTGGCGACGCTGCAGCAGCAGATCGAGATGAACCTCGTCAGCTGCCTGCTCTGCTGCCGCGCCGCGGTCAACGCCATGACCGCTAACGCGGCAGGCGGCGGCCGCATTGTCAACGTCGCCGCCCGCGCCGCGCTCGAATGGCGAACTGGCGCCGGCATGGCCGCCTACACCGCGAGCAAAGCGGCAGTCGCAGCGCTGACCGTGGCGCTCGCCGAGGAGGTCGCCAAGGACGGCATCCTGGTCAACGCCGTGGCGCCCTCGATCGTGGATACGCCGGCCAACCGCGCCGCCATGCCCAAGGCCGACTACAGTTTGTGGCCGAAAGTCGAGGAGATCGCCGCGACCATCCTGTTCCTTGCTTCGCCGGAGAACCGCATCACCCGCGGCGCCGTGGTGCCGGTGTACGGGAAGTCGTAGATTTTTGCTGTGAGCATGATCTTGTCCGAAAACCGGCATCCACTTTTCGGGCTCATGCGCTAATATCCCGGCCACAAGCCCGGCGTCGCCAGTTCGAGCAGATGGCCATCGGGATCGCGGAAATAAACGCTTTCGCCGCCGCGTGGCCATTTGGTGCGGCCTTCGATGGCGATATCGGCTGCCGCCAGCTGCTCCTCCCATGCCGCCAGCTCGTCGGCAGCGATCGAGAACGCTATGTGTACCGGCCCATGACCGTCATGCGGCGGGATGGTGCCGCCGGGCAGCTGCACCGTTTCGAACGAGCGGCCGCGCAGGAACAACAAGAGCACGCCGCGTCCGCCAACGTCGTAAGCGCACAGCCGCTGATCGCGGTAGATGCTGTTGAGCCCGAGCACCTGCTCGTAGAACGGACAGGCGCGCTCGAACTCTTCGACATAGAGCGAGGTTTCGAGAACGCCGAGCAGATTGGGCATGGGCGACAATCTTGACGCGTAATCCAAGTCGTCATGGCCGGGGATAGCCGTTCGCAGGACGCGTCGCTTCGCTCGCCTATGTCCCGGCCATTCACGTCTTTGCTTCGACTCTGACTTATACACGTGGATGCCCGCAACAAGTGCGGGCATGACGTTTACCCCGAGATCGGGACCACCTCGCGCGCCGGCGAGCGCAGCAGCCGGGTCACGGCGCCGGCGGCGACCGCGGCGTGCTGCTGCGCATAGGCCTCGTGATTCTCCTCGATGTAATCGAGATCGTAGAGGTAATTCACCATCAGCCCGTAGGATTGCTCAAGCGCGCGGTCGGAGGTGTCGGCGGGCCAGTCGAGCTGTTCCAGCCGCGCGCCGTTGCCGAGATGGAAGCGGGCGACCGCGTCGACCGGCAAGCCGCGGCCGTTGCGCGCGCGCACATAGTACCAGGCGGCGGCGCGCAAGAGCGGCGCGCGGATGGTTTCGACCAGATCCGGCTGGCGCCACCAGTTGGCGTGATCGAGCGCGGCGAGCGCGGCGCGATCCTCCTCGTCGAGCGCCGGCGAGGCGGCGTTGCCGCGCTCGCGCTTGAGCCATTCGGCGAAATTCGGCGCCGGCGACAGCGTCACGAAGGTGGAGATGCGCGGAATTTCCCGCGAGACTTCCTCCACCACCTGCTTGATGAGGAAGTGACCGAAGGTCACACCGGCCAGGCCGCGCTGGCAATTGGTGATCGAGTAGAACACCGCCGTATTGGCCCGTTCCGGCACGACGGCCTCGCGCCTGTCGGAGAGGATCGGCGCGATCGCCGCCGGAATCTCGCGGGTCAGCGCCACCTCGACGAAGATCAGCGGCTCGTCGACCAGCGCCGGGTGGAAGAAGGCATAACAACGGCGGTCGGGCGGGTCGATGCGGCGGCGCAGATCGTCCCAGTCGCGGATCTTGTGGACGCCTTCGTAGCGGATGATCTTTTCCAGGATCAGCGCCGGCGTCGACCAGTCGATGCGGCGCAGCACCAGGAAGCCGCGGTTGAACCATGACGAGAACAAATGAACAAAGTCGTTGTCGACGACGGCGAGATCGTCGCGATGATCGAGCGCGTCGATTAGCTGCTCGCGCATGCGCACCAGCGCCGCGGTGCCGCCGGGCGCCAGATTGAGCCGGCGAAATAGTTCCAGCCGGCGCGGCTCGGTTGAGCGATGCAGTTCGTTCGCGGTATCGGAGGACGGCGACTGCCGCCAGGCGGCAACGGCGGCATCGATGCCGGCGGGATCGTGACCGAAGGTTTTCGCCAACTGCTCGAAGAAGGCGATGCGCGGCCCCGTGGTCAGCGCCGCATAGTTCGCCAGAATCTCATTGGCCAACGCCACGCCGGAGGCCTCGCCGCGGCCCGAAAGCAGCGCCTCGCAAAGCTCGGCCAAACCGTCGAAGCGTCCGCGCACCGGCTCGCGCCGGATCAAAGCGCGGCTGCGGTCCGCAATGCTCTGCAACAACTCGCCGAAGAACGACGTATTCAGCGCAACCATCCCGTCAGCCCTTCCGCCCGGTATGAAACAGCTAATGATCGGCGGCGGCCAAGGCAAGCCGTGACACAAGCTAGTCCCCTGCTCCCACCCTGCGCCGCGTGCGGGGCCGCTATCGCAGGAGCGTCGGTAGACAAATTGGCGCTGCTTTGTCAGTTAACGGACGCGCGGCAAGCGGCCGCGAAGCGTTGAGGAGCCGTCCATGCCAGGTCCATTGGCCGGTCTGCGAGTATTGGAGCTTGCCCGTATCCTGGCCGGGCCGTGGGCCGGGCAAATCCTGGCCGATCTCGGCGCCGACGTGATCAAGGTCGAGCGCACCGGCGCCGGCGACGATACCCGCGGCTGGGGCCCGCCTTTCGTTCCCGCCGCCGACGGCGGCCATCTCGGCGCCGCCTATTTCCACGGTACCAACCGCGGCAAGCGTTCGATCGAGCTCGACTTCGAGAGCGAAGACGGCCGCCGCGTCGTCAGGAAACTCGCGGCGCGCTCCGACGTGCTGCTGGAGAACTTCAAGGTCGGTAATCTCGCCAAGTTCGGTCTCGATTACGCAAGCCTGGCGCCGGAAAACCCGCGGCTGATCTATTGCTCGGTGACCGGCTTCGGCCAGACCGGTCCCTATGCAGGGCGAGCCGGCTACGATCTGATGGCGCAGGGCATGGGCGGCTTCATGGATCTGACCGGCAACCCCGACGGCGAGCCGCTGCGCGCCGGCGTGCCGGTGTCCGATATCTTCACCGGCGTCTATTCGGTGATCGGCATCCAGGCGGCGCTGGCGCGGCGGGAGAAGACCGGCCGCGGCGGCTATGTCGATACCGCGCTGATCGACTCGACCGTCGGCGTCCTTGCCAACCAGGCGCTCAATTATCTCATTTCCGGCAAGGTGCCGCACCGCATGGGCAACGCCCACCCGAACATCACGCCCTATCAGGTGTTTCCAGTCGCCGACGGCCACATCATCATCGCCAGCGGCAACGACAGCCAGTTCGCCAAACTGTGCGCCGTGCTGGGCGAGCCCGACCTTGCCAAGGATCCGGCCTATATCGACAACACGGCGCGGCTCGCGCACCGCGCCCAACTGGTCGAGCGCATCTGCAAGCTGACCGCGCGCTTCTCGCGCACCGACCTTCTTGACAAGCTCGAAGCCGTCGGCGTGCCGGCCGGCCCGATCAACGATCTCGCCCAGGTCTTTGCCGACCCTCAGGTGATCCATCGCGGCATGCAGCTCGAGGTGCCAAGCACGGCCGCCAAGGCCGGGACCATCCCCGGCGTGCGTACGCCGATCATGATCGACGGCGCCCCGATGGCGGCGGAACGCCCCTCGCCGCGGCTCGGCGAGCACACCGCCGAAATTTTGCGCGAGATCGGCGAGGGATAACTCACTCAAACACCAGGGAGCTTCACATGGCGAGAGTCGTCGGCGCCCTAGCGGCAACATTGTTGATCCTGTCTGTAACGGCTGCGATTGCCGGCGAAAATCCGCTTCTGGGCACATGGAAATTGAAATCCTTTGTGCGTGAGGTGGCGGCGACGGGAGAGCGCGACAACGAGCGAGGAGAACACCCGAACGGTTATCTCGGCTACGCCGCGGATGGCCGCATGTACGCGATGATCACCTGGGACAATCGCGCCAATCCTCACGATGTGGTTCCGGCCAACGAAGAGCGACTGAGACTATATGGGACGATGATTTCCTACGCCGGAACCTACACGATGGATGCCGAGAAGGTGATCCATCATGTCGATATTTCATGGAATCAGATCTGGACGGGCACCGATCAAGTCCGGTTCTACAAGCTGGAGGGCAACATCCTGACCATCACTTCCGCACCCAACCGAAATCCCGTGGACGGCCGCGAGGGCCGCAGCATCCTGGTGTGGGAGAAAGTGACTCCTTAAAAAGCGTTTGCAAAAAAATGCTCATCGTTCTTGCAGCGTAGATGCGCCCGAGGTTGTCGGCAGCCGATAGACGCGCTTGGCGGTATTGAAGAAAAGCGCCGCCTTGTCGTCGGCGCTGCAGGCCGCCGTCAGCTTCTTGAACGCGTTCCACAGGATGCCGTAGCTGCAGTAAACCTTGTCGACCGGAAAGTTGCTCTCGAACATCGCCCGCTGCGGCCCGAACGCCTCGATGCAGGTTTCGACGTAAGGCCGCCACGCCTTGGCGAGATCGTCGGAGGACGGCGGCAGCGGCTGCTCCTCGAATCCGAATCCGAAAATGCGCATGCCCATGCCGCCGAGCTTCACGCAGACGTTCGGGCATTCGGCGAGGCCGCGGATGCTCCGCCGCCAATCAGCGAACACCTCGTCGCGCCGGCCGGCATAGGCGCCGACGCTAAGCGGCGCGCCGATATGGTCGAGCACGATCGTCGTCTCCGGAAAAGCGCGGGCGAGATCGGCCAGCTCCGCGATTTGCGTGTGGTAATTCCACGACTCGAAGGACAGGCCGTAGTGCGACAGGCGCGCAAAGCCGGCGCGGAATTTCGCGTCGAGCAACAGCCCTTGCGGGTACTTAACCTGCGTCGTTCGGATCGAGGGGTCGGCGTCCCACACGGAAGGGTGACGCACGCCCTTGAAACGCTCGCCCGCGGCCCGCAGGTGCGCCTCCAGCACAGCGTCCACCGCGGCGCCGAGCAATAGATCGGCGAAGCCGACGATGCCGGCGCAAAAACGCACCGGCCCATACAGATCGCTGGCGCTCATCGCCGCCACGCCGTTGACGAATTCCGTCTCGCCGACGGGCGCGAGGTTGGGGTCGCCCTCGGCGCGGTACATGGAGCCGCACTGCAGATAAACAGTGGCGCGGATATTATGACCGCCGGTGTCGATGTCATCTTTGAGCTCATCGAACAGATAGCGTAAGCCGCGATCCCAGAGATGATGGTGCGGATCGATGATCGGCAGGTGACGATCGATCGGCTCCTCGCGCCGCAACGCCAGCCAATCCTCATTGACCTGGTAGATGAACTTCTTTTCGGCCGGCTTTGCCGCGGTCTTGTCGTTCACTGTTGGCCCTCCCCGCACGGCTTCCGCGTCGTCGCTGCAGCATGGATTGCCGGGGCAAATCCGGCAACGGTGAAATAAAACGCGTCCTCGCGGCGCGTGCGCGCCCTCGCTTCGCTTCGTATGGTCGCCCTTCCCCGCTTCGGGGGGGCGGATAAAAGAATTCCATTCTCGCGGCGCGGACGCGCCCGAGGTTTGCTAACCACGAAGCAAATTCTCAGTCCCCCTCGAAAAAAGCCGAGGGGAGCGGAGCGCCGAGAGGCGCATCCAGCCAATGTCCGCGCCACACATCCAAACGTCACCGCTTGAATGTGCGCGGGGCGCGGAAGCGCGCCAAAAGTCGGGGCGCGCTCGCCTTCCGGCGCTCCACTGCGGCACTCGCCAAGGCTTTGACCCCTTGGCTCAGCTCCAGGCCATGCTTCCTGGGACGCGGTCCAGGCAGGCGTTACCCGCCCTTTCCTGTCCCAGTCCAGGGACTGCACCTCCCGCACCGGCCGTAGTACCGGCGTGAATGATGCCCGAAGCCGCCCGGGCGCGGGTTGCGAATCCGCGCGCAGGCGCCGCATCCCGCTCCGCCTCATAGGACGCCCCTAGCATTACAGTTGCGTTTTCTTTTGACTTCTGAATCCATGGGCCACCATGATTCGGAGGATCATGGATGGCGGGAGCATCGGTCGAGACGACGCTTGAGCTTTGGGCATCGTCGTTACGGGAT
>JBEKWO010000077.1:0-16585 GCA_049512975.1 Xanthobacteraceae bacterium
TCCATCCGTGCGCAACGCCTATCGGACCTTGGTGCCGCTGGTCGGCAACTCGCCCTGGAGCCCGGCGCTCGGCCCGACCCATCTCGCCTGGATGATGCAGGCCCACGATTTCGACCATCTGCCGCACGCCACGCAGCCTGACGTGTGGCTGGTGTACCGTTCCAACCCGGCGATCTCGTACTGGGACAGCAAGGCCCTGAGCGCGGCGATGGCGCGCTTTCCCTTCACCGTCTGCTTTGCCTACACGCAAGACGAAACCAATTACATGGCCGACGTGCTGCTGCCGGACTGCACGGATCTGGAAGGACTGCAATTGCTGCGGATCGGCGGCACGAAATATATCGAGCAGTTCTGGGACCACCAGGGTTTCGCGCTGCGCGATCCGGCCGTCCAGGCGCAGGGCGAGGCGAAGGATTTCACCTGGATCACCACCGAACTCGCCAGACGCACCGGCCTGTTGGAGGAGTACAACGCTGCGATCAACCGCGGGGCCGCCGGCGTAAAACTCACAGGCCCTAATTACGACTTTTCCATCGATCCAAAGGAAGTGCACGAGACCGAGGCGATCTGGAACGCCGTATGCCGCGCCGCCAGCGCCGAGCTCACCGACGGCAAGGAAACGCAAGGTCTGGACTATTTCCGCGAGCACGGTTTTCGGGTGAAGCCGTTCTCGCGGCTAAAGTGGTACCTCTATCCGAAACTCATCGGCTCCGGCCTGCGCTTCGAGCAGCCGTATCAGGAACGTTTGTTCCGCATCGGCAAGGAGTTGGGACGGCGACTGCACGAACACGGCATCAACTGGTGGGATGAGCAACTCGCGGAATACGAGCCGATGCCGCATTGGCGGGATCTCGGCGCGAAATGGGAAGGCGCCTTCGAGCGCCACTTCGACGTCCGCATCGGTGATTATCCATTCTGGCTGATCACCACGCACAGCATGCAGTACTCCTGGGGCGGCAACGTCAGCCTCCAATTCATCAGGGAAGTGGCCGAGAACGTTGCCGGTCACGGCAAGGTCATCATGAACCACGGCGCGGCCGAGAAAATCGGCATCGCCGATGGCGATCTGGTCGAAGTGCGCTCGCCGCTTGACCACACCAAGGGCCGCGTCATGCTGTGTGAGGGTATCCGCCCGGATACGCTGTTGATGATCGGTCAGTTCGACCAATGGGCGACGCCGTTCGCCAAGGATTTTACGGCGCCGAGCATGAATGCGCTCATGCCGATGCTGCTGGATCTCACGGATGCCACCGGATCGAGCGCAGACCTGGTCAGGGTCAAGGTGACGCGATTGAGGGACGCGCAATGACACGTTGGGTGATGGTGGCAGACCTGCAACGCTGCGTCGGATGCCAGACCTGCACCGCGGCCTGCAAGCAGGCCAATGCCACGTCGCCATTCGTGCAATGGCGCAGAGTTCTCGATATCGAGGCTGGCAGCTATCCCAACGTCAGCCGAACCTTCGTTCCCGTCGGCTGCCAGCATTGCGAGGATCCGCCGTGCATGCACGTGTGTCCTTCGACGGCAACGCGGCGGCGCGCCGATGGGATCGTCACCATCGATTACGACATCTGCATCGGCTGCGCCTATTGCGCCGTTGCCTGTCCCTATCAGGCACGGTTCAAGATCGATGCGCCTAGCTTTGCCTATGGCCGGTCCGCGATGCAAAACGAAACCGTGCGCGAGGACCCGCATCGAATTGGTGTCGCGCAAAAATGCACTTTTTGCTCGGATCGGATCGATTTCGGGCTCGACAATGGCATGATTCCCGGCGTCGACCCGCAGGCGACTCCGGCGTGCGTCAATGCTTGCATCGCCGACGCGCTGTCTTTCGGCGATATTGACGACCCGAACAGCAACGTTTCGCGCCTGCTGCGCACGCAGAAGCACTTCCGGATGCACGCCGAGATCGGTACCGAACCGGGCTTCTACTATGTTTACGACAAGACGGATGGCGACGAGCTGACATCGCCGGGCGCCCACCAACTGTCTTCGCCGACGGCGGCGGCGGGAGCAATTCGGACCAAGGGCGTCGAGCCTTGGCATCAGCCGTCCTGGGATTGGAAGGCGGCCGGCAACTTCTTGTGCGGCGGCACCGGCATCGGGCTCTTTACGTTTGCCGCGGTTGCGACCTTTCTCGGCACGCCGCCGCTGCCGCTGGCTCCGCTTGCCATTTTGCTCGTCGCCGTCGGCTTGTTTCTGGTCCTGCTCAAGATCGGCCGCCCGTGGCGCTTCGCCTACGTGCTACGCCAGCCGCAGCGCTCGTGGATGGCGCGGGAGGCATGGTTGGCGCTGATCTTTTTCCCGCTTGCCGCGCTCGCGTTCTGGTTCGATTGGCGTCCGGCGCTGCTCGCGGCCGCCGTCGCGGGCTTGCTGTTCCTGTTGTCACAAGCGATGATGCTGAAGGGGGCAAAGGGCATTCCGGCGTGGCGCGAGCCGTTGATCGTTCCCCTCATCATCGTCACCGGACTGGTCGAGGGCGGCGGCCTGTTCGTGGCCGCGACGGCGCTGCTGGCGCCGCTCTTGGTTTCGCAAATCGCGGCGCCGGTGGTCGCGGTTCTGGTCGCGGTTCGCGCATTCGCGTGGCGGGCCTATCTCGATGCGCTACGCGTGAAAGGCGCGCCGATCCGCACGCTGCAAATACTCGAGGCGGCAAGAGGCCGGCTGTTCTTGTTTGGCTTTGTTCTGCCGATTACACTCGCCGCGGTCGGCTTCTTCATGCCCGGTGCTGCCGTTCCGCTGTTTGCGCTCGGCGGCCTTTGTGCATTCTTCAGCGGATGGGTCTTGAAGTTCACCCTGATCAGGCGCGCCGCCTACAATCAAGGATACGCAGTCGAACACACCGCCGTTCACGGCGCATGCGTCGCCGAACAGCCAATTAGACCCGGATGGTCTGTGGCCTGACAAAAGCAACGATGAGCACACAATCAGCAATTCAGGAAACCGGAATTTTCATGTTCGAGCCGGGCATCGAGACGATGTCGCGCGAGGCGCTCAGCGGGCTGCAAACAACCCGCCTGAAGCAGACATTGAGTAACGCCTATGCGGCCGTGCCCGCCTACCGCAAGAAATTCGACGCCGCCGGCGTCAAGCCGGCCGACTTCAAATCGCTCGCCGACCTGGCGCGGTTTCCGTTCACGCTCAAGGCGGACCTGAGAGATAATTATCCGTTCGGCATGTTTGCGGTGCCGCGCGACAAGGTCATCCGGATCCATGCGTCGTCGGGAACGACCGGCAAGCCGACCGTCGTCGGCTATACCAAGGGCGACCTCGACCGCTGGGCCGGTCTGATGGCGCGTTCGCTCGCCTGCGGCGGCGCCATGCCCGGCGATATCGTGCACAACGCCTATGGTTACGGCCTGTTCACCGGCGGGCTTGGCGCGCATTACGGTGCCGAGCGCCTCGGCTGCACCGTCGTTCCGGTGTCTGGTGGCGGCACCGAGCGCCAAGTGGTGCTGCTGCGGGACTTCGGGGCGAATGTCCTGTGCGCCACGCCGTCCTACGCGCTCAACATCGCCGAGGTCGCGCTCGAACAAGGGATCGATCTGCGGCGTTCCTCGTTGCGCGTCGGCTTCTTCGGCGCCGAACCGTGGAGCGACGCGATGCGCCGCGATCTGCAGGAGCGGCTCGGCATCAAGGCCATCGACATCTACGGCTTGTCGGAAATCCTGGGGCCCGGCGTCGCTTGCGAATGCCACGTGGCGCAATCAGGCCTGCACGGGTGGGAGGACCACTTCGTCTTCGAAATCATCGATCCCGAGACCTTGCAGCCGCTGCCGATCGGCGAAACCGGCGAGTTGGTCATCACCACGCTCACCAAGGAAGCGCTGCCGATGATTCGCTATCGGACGCACGATATCACTCGGCTGAGCAACGAACCGTGTCCGTGCGGCCGCAGCCATGTTCGCATCATGCGCGTCACCGGTCGCGATGACGACATGCTCATTATCCGCGGGGTGAACGTCTATCCGTCGCAAGTGGAAGCCGTGCTGGTCGGGTTCGCTGGGCTGGCGCCGCACTACCAGATCGTATTGACGCGGGAAGGTGCGCTCGACACCATGACGATAGAGATCGAGCTGGCGTCAGGCTCCCGCGATACGGATGCCGGCCGCGGCCGCAAAGCCGAAGAAGTACGGCAGCACATCAAATCGCTGATCGGCGTCACCTGCCATGTCGCCGTCAAGGCGCCGGGCGAACTGCCGCGTTCGCAGGGTAAAGCCGTACGCGTCAGGGATCTGCGGAACAAGACGAACTGACAGCTGAACCGTTGCGGTCGGCGGCGGGCCGGCGTTCAGCGCCATCCCGGCCAGGTCCGCGTCATTCTTGCGAGATCGGCGGATCGAGATCTTGCCGCCATGATTCGGGTGGCGCCGGATATTTGCGCAACAGGCGGTGCACCAGATTGACGTGCTCGGTTTCCTCCTCGACGAATTCCGCGGCCATTTGCACGACTTTCTGGTCCTTCGCGGTCTCGGCGATGTGGGTAAAGAAGGCCACGGCCCGCTTCTCGCCGGCCAGCGCCATTTGCAGGGCATGCCACGGCGTCATCATGTAGTGCGCCGCGGCCAGATCCACTTCCTCCGGGCTCTCGCCCTTGGTCCACTTGCCGATGCGACGTGCCTGCGCCACGACGTCGATCGCTCCTGCCTGCCGGCGGATTTCCTCGGCGTGAATTCCTTCGGCCCGCGCCAGATCGCGGAATACGTCGACCATTTCCGGGTTGTTATGTATTTCCATCTGATCGGCGAGCATCGCGTAGCGTTCGACGGCATCAATTTCGATCTGATAGGCGGCGCCGAACAGGTCCGCGAGCGTGGATACCGTCGGGGCACCCGGGGTTTTGCTCATATTTCGAATTCCTGCTCGAGGACCGACGGGTCGAGGCTCTGCGGCTGGAATTTCGGTTGGTACGGCCGCCGCTCGCCGCGGTAGAGAATGCCGATGTTGAAACCGTCGTCGGTCATGATGCGGCGCGCCGCCTTGGCCGGGTCGTTGGTGGCGGCGACCGGCGCCGGATGCACGAGGTCCTTCCACTGCTTTTGATCCGGCCGGTAGGTGACGCACGGGCTCAAAATCTCGACGAAGGAAAAGCCCGGGTGGCGGATGGCCTCGACCAGGATAGCTGCCGTCTCGTTTGGCTCGCCGGCGAAGCAGCGGGCGATGAAATTGGCTCCCGATGCGAGCGCGTTGACCAGAGGATGGAACGGACTGAGGCCGGTGCCGCCGGGCGAAATCGCGGTGTCGAAATCCGGTTCGGTGGTCGGTGAAGGTTGACCTTTGGTCATGCCGTATACGCGGTTGTCCATCACGACGTAGGTCATGTCGATATTTCGCCGGCAGGCGTGCAGAAAATGATTACCGCCGATGGAGTAGCCGTCGCCGTCGCCGCTTGCCACCACGACCGTGAGGTCGGGCCGCGTCACCTTCAAGCCGGAGGCAAGCGCAAGCGAACGGCCGTGAACACCATGGAATCCGTAGCAGTTGGTGTAGGCGGGAATCCGCGAAGAGCAGCCGATCCCCGAAATGACGGCGATCTGCTCGGCGGGCACAGCCAATTGGGCAAATGCGCGCGTGAACGCCATTAGCACGTGGTAATCGCCGCAGCCGGGACACCACACCGGCTTGAGGTCGGATCTGTAGTCGCTCGGCTTGCAAGCGAGCTGTGTGTCGGGCGTCACTATCAGCTCCTCCATTCCGCGATCGCCTGATGGATTTCACTCGGACGAATGGGAAAAGGTCCGGGCCGGTGCAGCACCCTTGTTTCACCCGGCAGGTCGTAATGCGCCCTGAGATAGCGGTAGAACTGACCGCTGTGGCTTTGCTCGACGACCAGCAGGCGTTTCACGCCATCGAGCGCCGCGGTAAAGCGTGCATTTTGCACGGGCAACAACAGCCGCGGAGCCACCAGCCGAACCGCGATGCCGTCGCGGCCCGCGAGCTCGATAGCCTCGCGTGCGGCGCCGGTCAGCGACCCCCAGGTGACCACGGCGACGTCGCCGGTTCCCTCGAGGGTGGCCCAATGATCGCCGAAGGTGAATTGCTCGAGCTTGTCACGACGCTTGTCGAGCTGGAGGCGATGCTCCGCCGCGCCGCTGGTTGGGGTTCCCCGTTCGGAATGCGTCAATCCCTCGGCGGTGTATTGGGCGCCGCGCATGCCGGGAATCGCCATCGGCGAAATGCCGTTGGCCGCCAGCGCATAGCGCTGGTAGGGAGCTTCGCTGCCGGTGTGCCTGATCCGCTCGCCGATAAACGCGACATCCGCCGGCCGTTCGATCGCGGCGACGGTTTGGCCGAGAAACTGATCCGACAGCACGATGGCCGGAGCCTGCAGCGCCTCAGCGAGGTAGGTGGCCCATTGCGTCGTGAACAGGCAATCGCCGACGGATTGCGGCGCCAGCACTAGATGCGGCGCGTCGCCGTGGAAACCGTAGATGGCGATGTTGAGATCGGCTTGCTCCGATTTCGTCGGAATGCCGGTCGACGGTCCGCCGCGCATCACGTCGACGACGACGATCGGAATTTCCGCCGCGGTGGCGAGCCCGAGCGCTTCGATCATCAGCGAAAGACCGGGCCCCGATGTCGCGGTTAAAGCCGGCGTACCGCCGAACGAAGCGCCGATGATCATATTGATCGAAGCCAGCTCGTCTTCGGCTTGCAGCAAAACACCGCCGACCTTGGCAAGTCTGGGCGCCAACCATTCGAGAATTTCGCTCGCCGGCGTTATGGGGTAGGCGGCGGCGAAACGGACGCCGCCGCGGATGGCACCGAAACCCGTCGTCTCGTTGCCTGAGACCAGCCATCTTTTTTTCCCGGCGACCGCCGGCGCCAGACGCCTATCAAATTGCACGGCAGCGGCGGCGGCGACGCCGGCCTGCAGCGCCAACCGACTCCCCTGCGACGCGACTTGCCCCTTCTCCGCCAGCCGCTTCTCGATCAGCGCGGTGAAAACTTCCTGGTTCAGGCCGACAAGCTTGGCGACGATCCCGAGCGCGATCATGTTGGGCCGCCCTTCGAGGATCGATTTTGCCATCTCCTTCATCGGAATTTCGACGACGCGCGCTCCGGAGTTCTTCACGAAATCGGGCAAGTCGCCGCCGCGCGGATCGCTGATCACCAGGCTGTGCGGGCCGACCTCGATCTCGGCGCCGAATCGATTGGCGTTCAGCCAATCGATGCCGATCAGCAAATCGAACCGATCCGCAAGACACTCGACCGGCCGGCTTGCCAATCGGATCAGCGCCGCCGCCTCGCCGCCGCGGATTTGCGGACCCACGGTACGCGTGAGCAGGCCATACCATCCGGCAGCGGTCGCGGCCTCGAGCAACAGGTTGCCCGAAGTGAGCGCGCCGGCGCCGCCGCTGCCGACGATGGCGATGGAGAGGTTTTCGACTTCCGTCACGTCAGATTCCCCACGCTTGCAGGGCCTTGTTCAGGCACTACAAACATACGGACAGCGGCCTCGGAGCATTTGTCTTAGATCAAGGAATCCCCGGCCAGATCAAGTATTTTGCGCTCAGTGCGGTGGAAAAACCGCGACGGAGGGAGGCTTTCGGAATGTCGACCGCGCCGATCCGCTGGATGATGACGGGTAAGGACCAACCTCTCATCCGTGCCGAGTTCAATCCATTTCCGCCGGCGCCGGACGAGGTCGTTGTCGAGATCGCGGGTTGCGGGGTTTGCCACACCGATCTCGGTTATTACTACGATGGGGTCCGCACCAAACATGCTTTGCCGTTGACGCTCGGCCACGAGATCAGCGGCCGTGTCGTTGACGCGGGCGCGGATGCGGTCGCCTGGAAGGGCAGGGCGGTCATCGTTCCGGCGGTCATTCCCTGCGGAACCTGCGATGTTTGCAAGCGCGGCAAATCGACCATCTGTCCGAACCAGAAAATGCCGGGCAACGACATCCACGGCGGCTTTGCCACGCACATCGTGGTGCCGGCGCGCGGCCTTTGCGCCGTCGACGAGCCGAGACTCAAGGCTGCCGGAATCGAGCTTGCCGATCTTTCGGTGATCGCCGACGCGGTGACGACGCCTTATCAGGCGGTCAAACAGGCCGGTGTAGCCCCGGGCGATCTCGTCGTCGTCAACGGGGTCGGCGGGGTCGGCGGCTATGCGGCGCAGATTGCGGCAGCCCAAGGCGGTACGGTGGTGGCGATCGACGTGAGCCAAGACAAGCTAAACGCCATTGCCGAGGGTGGCGGCGTCGCGCTGACATTGAACGCGCGCCAGCTCGACCTCCGCGAAATCAAGCGAACGATTCAGGCTTTCGCCAAGGAGCGCAACCTGCGTCAAACCGAGTGGATCATTTTCGAATGCTCGGGAACGCGCGCCGGTCAGGAGACCGCCTTTGGCCTCATCAATCACGGTGCGACGTTGTGTATCGTCGGTTTCACCATGGACAAGGTCGAGGTTCGGCTGTCCAACCTTATGGCCTTTCATGCCCGGGCGCTCGGCAACTGGGGATGTCCGCCCGAACTTTACCCCGCGGCCTTGGAGCTTGTTCTCAACGGCCGGGTGAAGGTGGCCACGTTTGTCGAGAGACATCCGCTCGATGAAATCAATCAGATTTTCGAATCGGCCCACGTCGGCGCACTGAAGCGCCGGGCCGTTCTCGTTCCTTGTTGATGAGGAGAAGGTCCATGAACGCCGAAGCAGCCCGCGTTAGTTCGTTCGCCGCGGTCGAGGCCAAAGACCATTCGTTGGTCCCCGCCGAGGTGCGGGAAAGGGTTGCCAAGGGCAGCGTTCTCTATGAAAAGCGCGCGGTCAAAGACGGCGACGGCCAGCCGGTCGCCGGCCTCTACAACGCCTGGATCACGCTGAACAATCCGTCGCAATTCAATTCCTACACGACGGACATGGTCAAGAGCGTCATCCTCGCTTTCCGCGAGGCCAGCGCCGCCCGCGACGTGGTCGCGGTGGTGTTCACCGGAGCCGGCGACAAGGCGTTCTGCACCGGCGGCAACACCAAGGAATACGCGGAATACTACGCCGGCAATCCGCAGGAATATCGCGGCTACATGCGACTGTTCAACGACATGGTGTCGGCGATCCTCGCCTGCGACAAGCCTGTGGTCTGCCGCGTCAACGGCATGCGCATCGGCG
Organism: Xanthobacteraceae bacterium; assembly: GCA_049512975.1. Taxonomy (GTDB): domain Bacteria; phylum Pseudomonadota; class Alphaproteobacteria; order Rhizobiales; family Xanthobacteraceae; genus BOG-931. The sequence goes on from JBEKWO010000077.1 coordinate 9,106, forward strand.
GCGGCCAGGAGATCGGCATGGCCTGCGATTTCACGATCGCGCAGGACCTGGCGCGCTTCGGTCAGGCCGGTCCGAAGCACGGCTCGGCGCCGATCGGCGGCGCCACCGACTTCCTGCCGGTGACCATCGGCGCGGAACGGGCGATGGTGGCCTGCGTGCTGTGCGAGCCGTTCTCGGCGCACGAAGCCTATTTCACCGGCGTGATCAGCGATATCGCGCCGGCGCTGAAAGTGGACGGCAAATACGTCGCCAATCCGCTGGTCGAAACCACCCGCATCGTCGACGATTACGGCCGCCTGGTGTTCGGCAAGCCGAAAACCGGCGACGCCTTGAAGGCGGGCCAGGAACTGATGAAACGCGGCACCGTCGACCTCGATTTGCTCGATCAAAAAGTCGAGGCGCTGTGCAGCAAGCTGCTTTACACGTTTCCCGATTGCATGACCAAGACCGTCGAGGAACTGCGCAAGCCGAAGCTCGATGCTTGGAATCGCAACAAGGAGAACTCGCGGGCGTGGCTCGCGCTCAACATGATGACCGAGGCACGCGCCGGTTTTCGCGCCTTCAACGAGGGCACCCGCGAAACCGGCCGCGAGATCGATTTCGTCGCTTTACGCCGCGCGCTCGCCGCCAACACGCCGTGGAGCGACGAACTCACCGAGAGCATCATGCCGCGGGCGAAGGACAAACGATGACAGCGCCGCTGAAGGTCTGGTTCGACGCGGAAGGCCGGTTGCTGCGCCTGTCGCTCAACCGGCCGAAGGCCAATCTGATCGACGCCGCCATGATCGCGGCGCTGGACGGCGCGTTGGCGCAACACTTGGTCAACCCCGGTCTCAGTGCCGTGTTGATCGAGGCGGAAGGCCCGCATTTCAGTTTCGGCGCGAGTGTCGAGGAGCATCTGCCCGGTCAGTGCGCAGCGATGCTGCGCGACCTTCATCGCCTGATCCTGCGCATGGTCGAGTCGCCGGTTCCCATTCTGGTAGCCGTGCGCGGGCAATGTCTCGGCGGCGGGCTCGAAGTCGCGCTCGCCGGCCACATCCTGTTCGTCGCGCCGGATGCCGCTCTAGGCCAGCCGGAGATGAAGCTCGGGGTGTTCGCGCCGGCCGCCTCCTGCCTGTTGCCCGAGCTTGCCGGTCCAATGCCGGCGCTCGATCTGCTGCTGTCGGGACGGAGCATTACCGGAGCCGAGGCTGCCCGGCTCGGCATTGCCAGAGAAGCCGCCGTCGATCCCAACGCCGCGGCGCTCACTTACTTCGAAGAGCAGCTCAAGACCAAGAGCGCGAGTTCGCTGCGCTTCGCCGTCAAGGCCGCGCGGATCGACTATGTCGCGCGCGTCAAGAACAAATTGAAAGCCGTCGAGCGGCTCTACCTCAATGAATTGATGACCACACACGATGCGGTGGAGGGGCTCGAGGCCTTTATCGCGAAGAGACCGGCACAATGGATGCATCGCTGAACATTCCGGCTACGGCCGCGATCGTCGCGCGCGCGACTGCGCTGTTCGAGGATCTGTCATTCACCGCGGCCCGCGAATGGAAAGCCGCCACGACCGGTCGCAAGGTCGTCGGCTACATGCCGATCTACGTGCCGCGCGAGATCGTTCATGCCGCCAACATGCTGCCGCTCGGCGTCCTCGGCGGTGGCGATCAGCTCGAGGTCATCCACGGCGACGCCTATTACCAGAGCTACATCTGCCGCATTCCGCGCTCGACCATCGAGCTCGGCGTATCGGGCCGGCTCGACTTCGTCGACGGCATGCTGTTCCCCTCGATCTGCGATGTGATCCGCAATCTGTCGGGCATGTGGAAGATGATGTTTCCCAACGTCTACGTCCGCTACTTCGACGTGCCGCAGAATTACCGCGACGACATCGGCGGCAATTATTACATCAACGAGCTTGCCGAGCTCCGCCACGATCTCGGCGAACTCCGCGGCGCCCCGATCACCGACGCCGAGCTCAACCGCTCCATCGCGCTGTACAACGAGAATCGCCGGCTGGTGCGCGAGCTCTATGCCTTGCGAGCCGAGCGGCCGTGGCAGACGCCGGCCGCCGAAGTCTATGTGGTGTTGCGGGCCGGAATGGTGCTCCCGGTCGAGGAACACTCGGCGATGATCCGCGACTATCTCGCCGCGGCCCGGGCCGAGGATCGGACCAAGCGCGACAATTGCCGCATCGTGCTGACCGGCGCCTTTTGCGAGCAGCCGCCGCTCAATCTCATCAAGTCGCTCGAGCTGTCCGGCTGTTACGTGGTCGACGACGATCTGTTGCTGGTCACCCGCTGGCTGACCGGCGACGTGCCGACCGAGGGCGATCCGCTGAAGAACCTGGCGCTGGCCTTCCTGCATCATTCGGAATCGACGGCTGCCAAGTACGAACCCGACCTGAAGGAGAAGGGCCAGTACCTCGTGCGCGCGGTGCAGCGCTCCGGAGCGGAAGGCGTGATCTTCGCGGCGCCGAGCTTCTGCGACCCGGCTTTGCTCGATCGGCCGATGCTGCAGCACGTGCTCAAGGACGCCGGCATTCCCTTCATCGCCTTCAAATACGCGGAGAATTCCGGGCAGATGCAGCCGATCCGGGAACAGGCCGGAACCTTCGCCGATTCGATCAAACTATGGAGCGGAAGATGACGGCCGTAATCGTTACGCCCAAGACTGCGGCGGCCAAAGAGGTCGTCAAGGACGCTTCGATGGTGAAGCAGAAGGAGATGATGGCCGCGCATTACGATCGCCTGACCAGCGCGCCGCAGACCGGCGAGAAGATCGCCGCCACCTTCGTGCCCGGCAATCTCAACGAATTGATCATGTGCTTCGGCCTCGTCAACAATCTGCCCGAGGTCAATGCCATCCAGAACGGACTACGGCGGACGAGCGGCGCCTTCGTGCTCGAGGCCGAGAAGATCGGCCATTCGGAAGACGTCTGCACCTACGTGAAGTCAGATATCGGCATGATGGCGAAGGGCAATATCGCGCCGAACGGCAAGAAGTTCCCCAATCCCGACGTCCTGCTGCTGTCCTACACCGGCTGCTTCACCTTCATGAAGTGGTTCGAATTGCTGCGCGAGCAGTACAAATGCGAGACGATCATGTTGCACACGCCCTATATGGGCGACGGCAAGATCACCAAGAACATGGTCGACTACATGGTGAAGCAGCTGAAAGAGGAGGTGATCCCCAAGCTCGAACAGGTTTCCGGGGTCAAGTTCGACATCGATCGGCTGCGCGAGAACCTAAAACGATCGGTCAAGGCCGAGGACGACCTGGTCCGGGTTCTGCAGAGCGCCAAGCACAAGCCGTCGCCGATCGACGCCTATTTCGGCGGCATCTATTACATCGGCCCGATCTTCGGCGCCTTCCGCGGCACCGAGGACGCCATCGATTACTACAAGTTCCTCCGCGAGGAGGTCGAGGATCGCCTCGCCAAGGGTCAAGGTCCGGTTACGCCAGACGGCGACATGGGCCAGGAGAAATATCGCCTGGTCGTCGAAGGTCCGCCGAACTACACGAGCTTCCGCCAGTTCTGGAAGATGTTTTATGACGAGGGCGCCGTCGTCGTCGCCTCGAGCTACACCAAGGTCGGCGGCGTCTACGATCTCGGCTTCCGCCACGACCCCGATAAGCCGCTGGAGACGCTGGCCGAATACTGCCTCGGCGTCTACACCAACCGCAGCCTGCCGATGCGCATCGACATGCTGTCGAAATATATCAAGGAATACGACGCAGACGGCCTGTTGATCAATTCGATCAAGAGCTGCAACAGCTTCTCCGCCGGCCAGCTGTTGATGATGCGCGAGGTCGAGAAACGGACCGGCAAGCCCGCGGCGTTCATCGAGTCGGACCTAGTCGATCCGCGCTACTTCTCCGCGGCCAATATCAAGAACCGGCTGGAAAGCTATTTTCAGATGATCGAACAGAAGCGCGCCGCCGGCCGTGCCGCCGCGTGAGGAGATGCACGATGAAAACCTTCGTCGGCATCGATCTAGGCTCCACCACCACCAAGGCGGTGCTGCTCGACGACAATTGCGACGTGATCGGCCGCGGCATCACCAATTCGCGTTCGAACTACAGCACGGCGGCTCGCGTCGCCGGCCAGGAAGCGGGCGTCGACGGCCGCTTCACACTGTTCCGCCGCGCGCTGTCCCAGGGGGGCGGGCTCAACGGCGGACTTGACAGCTTCCTCGGGGCGCTGGAGCGGGCCTTCCGCTACGAGCAATTCATCGAGCAGCTGGGCGACCTCGAACAGACCTGCCGCAGCCACATCGAAGGCGAACGCTTCCGCAAGGTCGAGGCCGGGGTCAAGGAGGCGCTCGGCCAGGTGTTCGCCCGGCTGCGCGAAGAGGCGCCGGCGCTCTATGCCCCCGGCGCCAAGCGCAAGTCGGACTTCTTCCGCGATATTGCCGGCTCGCGCTACCACATCCACGCCGAGGAGGTCGCGCGTGCCGCCGACGCGCCCTACGATCTTCTGCTCAACGTTTATGACAAGTCGATCATCGACGTGGAGAACCGGCCGCCGCAGGGCAATCTCAGCGACAAGTTCCGCCGCGCGCTGGCCCGCGTCCTGCAGGTGGAACCCTCGATCCAGGCAGCGGCCGGCAATATCCAGCAGAAAATCGAGGATGCGCTGGCGATCGAGCTGGAGGAAACCTACCTGGTCGGCACCGGCTACGGCCGCGTCACCTTGCCGTTTTCCAAGGAGCACATTCGCTCGGAAATCCTCTGCCACGGCCTCGGCGCGCATATGATGTATCCGAACACGCGCACCGTGCTCGACATCGGCGGTCAGGATACCAAGGGCATCCAGGTCGATGCCAACGGCATCGTGGCAAACTTCCAGATGAACGATCGCTGCGCGGCGGGCTGCGGCCGCTATCTCGGCTACATCGCCGACGAGATGAACATGGGCCTGCACGAATTGGGCCCGATGGCCATGAAGTCGGACAAACCGGCGCGCATCAATTCGACCTGTACGGTATTCGCCGGCGCCGAGCTGCGCGATCGCCTTTCGCTCGGCGAGAAGCGCGAGGACATCCTGGCCGGCTTGCATCGCGCCATCATCCTGCGCGCGATCTCGATCATTTCCCGCTCCGGCGGCGTGACCAACGAATTCACCTTCACCGGCGGCGTCGCCAAGAACGAGGCTGCCGTGCGCGAGCTGCGCAAGGTCATCAAGGAGAACTACGGGGAGGTGACGATCAACATCAATCCGGACTCGATCTATACCGGCGCACTGGGTGCGGCGGAATTTGCGCGGCGGGCGCATTTTGGCCATGCCGATGGGAGCCAGACATGACCATTGCAGCCGGAATCGATGTCGGCACCGGCGCCGTCAAGGCGGCGATCTTCAAGGTGGAAGACGGCAAGGAAACCTGGCTGTCGCGGTCGACGTTGCGGATGCGCCAGCGCGATCCCATCGAACTGGCCCGGGTGGTGTACGACAACGCGCTGGAAGATGCGCGGCTGGCGCCGAATGAGGTCGATTACGTCGCTACCACCGGCGAGGGCGAGAGCGCGCCGTTCAGTACGGGACACTTCTACTCGATGACTACCCACGCGCGCGGCGCCATCTACCTCGATCCCGAGTCGCGCGCGGCGCTCGACATTGGCGCCTTGCACGGGCGTGCGATCAGCGTCGACGAGCGCGGCAAGGTCTTGAGCTACAAGATGACGAGCCAGTGCGCATCGGGATCGGGGCAGTTCTTGGAGAATATCGCCCGCTATCTCGGCATCGCCCAAGAGGAAATCGGGGCGCTGTCGCGCGAGGCCGACAATCCGGAAGTGGTGTCGAGCATTTGCGCCGTGCTGGCGGAGACCGACGTGATCAACATGGTGTCGCGCGGCATCACCGCGTCGAACATTCTCAAGGGCATCCACCTGTCGATGGCGGCACGGCTGTCGAAGCTCTTGAAATCGATCGGCGCGACGCAGGGCGTCGTGATGTGCACCGGCGGGCTGGCGCTCGACAACGGCCTGGTCGCGGCTTTGACAGAGGACATCGCCACGATCAAGGACATGAAATGCGTCGTGCGCAGCCATGCCGACTCGATTTATGCCGGCGCCATCGGCGCGGCTTTGTGGGGCGCCTATCGATTCGATAAACTCGCAGCCGCGGGCAATCTGCCGCAGGCCGCATGACGCGATACGCGGCAAGGAGACGACGCTATGGCGCTATTGATCATCGACACATGCACCGCTTGCGATGCGTGCGAGCCGGTGTGTCCGAACAAGGCGATTACCGCGGGTAATCCGATGTACGTCATCGACCCAATGAAATGCACGGAGTGTGTCGGCGCCGAGGACGAGCCGCAGTGCAAGCTGGTCTGCCCGGCCGACTGTATCGTGCCGAATCCGGATTGGGTCGAGAGCCAGGACGATCTGCTGGCCAAGTATCAGCAGTTGCACGGCTGATATTGCCCGCCGCCGGGATGATGGATGGCAAAACCGAAGCGCGCGCCGCTGTCACGACCATGTCGAGAACGCTGAGAGCTCAGCCATGACCAGCACCACGACCGCTCCCCTAGGAGGCGCCCGCACGCTTCGCGTCGACGATCTCGAAAGGGTGATCGCGATCGATCGCGCCTACACCGGTCAATCGCGCCGTCGCTTCTTCGAGAAGCGGTTCGCTGCCGCCAATGCGCATGCCGACGATTACGTGCTCGTCGGCGTCGACGAAGGCAAGTCGCTCGCCGGCTACGCTTTTGCGCACCTGCTGCACGGCGAGTTCGGCCGCGAGCAGGCCAGCGCCACGCTCGACGCCGTCGGTGTCGCCCCCGACAGCCGCGATCACGGTATCGGACAGGCGTTGATGCAGGGGTTGGTCGAGTTGCTGCGCGGCAAAAGCGTGCGATCGCTGCAGTCGCAGGCCGATTGGACGAACCACAACTTGCTGCGGTTCTTCGATGCCGCCAAATTCGAACTGGCGCCGCGGCTCGTCCTGCAGCGCTCGGCGGTCGATCTATTGGCGGAAGAAGTCGACGAGGTGTGAGAGTTTTCTGCGAGGCGAATACGATGGCACGCAAATCCGCAATCACGATCCCCGAACGCGTCGGCGATGCCCGGGAGATCAATTACGGGAATCCCCCGGCCGCGGATTTCGGCCCGCTGCGGCGTGACAAAATTCCGATCCGGTCGATGGACGGAAAGGATCTACCGGCCCTGATCGCGATCGACAGCCGCATCACCGGCCGGGACCGTTCGAGTTATTTCAGGCGCAAGTTCGCCGACGCACTGCATGAGTCCAATGTACGCGTGTCGCTGGTTGCCGAGCTCGATGGCGCGGCTGTCGGCTTCATCATGGCGCGGGTCGATCTTGGCGAGTTCGGCCGCCTTGAGCCGGCGGCGGTCCTCGACACGATCGGCGTCGACCCGGATTACCAAGACCGCGGCGTCGGCCGCGCCCTGTTGTCGCAATTGCTGGTCAATCTTTCGACGCTGCGCGTCGAAATCGTGCGCACCGAACTCGATTGGCGCGACCGCGAACTGATCG
>JBEKWO010000078.1:0-16375 GCA_049512975.1 Xanthobacteraceae bacterium
TCAACGGCGGCGGCGAGATGATCCGCGAAGTGTTCGAGGACCGCATCAGCTACGGCGATCCGCCGTATAAGTTCGAAGCCGGCACGCCGGCGATCGTGCAGGCGATCGGGCTCGGCGCCGCGCTGGATTACGTCGGCTCGGTCGGCAAGGCGCGCGTTCGCGCCCACGAGGCGGGCCTGGTGCGCTATGCGCAAGACCGCTTGCGGGAAATCAACTCGCTGCGCATCTTCGGCAGCGCCAAGGATAAGGGGCCGATCGTCTCCTTCGAGATGAAGGGCGCGCATCCGCACGACGTGGCGACCATCATCGATCGCTCGGGCGTCGCGGTGCGCGCCGGCACCCATTGCGTGATGCCGTTGCTGGCGCGCTTCGGCGTGACCGCGAGCTGCCGCGCCTCCTTTGCCATGTACAATACGCGCGAGGAGGTCGATTGCCTGGCGCAGGCGCTTCTCAAAGCTCAGGACTTTTTCGCATGATCGACGAACCCAACCCAGACAACAGCGGCGTGGCAACGGTCGATACTGCCGCGGCCGCCGCGGCGGAACGGCCGTCGGCCATTCCGGCCGATGAAATGGCGCGGATGACCGACGAGATCGTCACCGCGCTGAAGACCGTTTACGACCCGGAGATTCCCGCCGATATCTACGAGCTCGGGCTCATCTACAAAGTCGACATCGGCGACGACCGCCTGGTCAATGTCGAGATGACGCTGACGACGCCGAACTGTCCGGCGGCGGCGGAGTTGCCGACTCAAGTCGAGAACGCGGTCGCCAGCGTGCCGGGCGTGCGCGAGGCCAAGGTCAACATCGTCTGGGACCCGCCGTGGGACCCAAGCCGGATGTCGGACGAGGCGCGCGCGGTGCTCAATATGTGGTGAGGCTGCCGCGGGCGAGTTGTCGCCGCGGGGTCGGCGCACTACATCAAGTTTGGTGAGGTCGTCAGTAGTTTAAATTATTCCGGTTCCTAACTGTGATGCGTGCCTCTTGAACAGGGGACGCGAGAAGGATGCAGAAAATGGGCTCTGCCCGGCCGAGACCTCAGGTGATGCGGCTCACCGACGCCGCCGCGGAACGCATCAAGACGGTGATGGCGAAAGCCGAACGCCCGATCGTGGCGGTGCGCGTCGGCGTCAAGAACGGCGGCTGCGCCGGCATGGCCTATACCATGGAATATGCAGAAAAAATCAATCCGCTCGACGAAGTGCTCGAGGACAAGGGCGTCCGCATCCTGATCGATCCCAAGGCGGTGATGTTCCTGCTCGGCACCGAGATGGACTACAAGATCGACAAGCTCTCGGCCCAGTTCGTCTTCAACAATCCGAACCAGACGGCGGCCTGCGGCTGCGGCGAATCGGTGCAGCTCGAACCGGTGCGCGGCGAGACCGGCGCCGAGGCATAGCAGCCGAGCAAACGTCGGCCAAGCCTTCTGCATTCGTTGAACGTCGAGACAGGACCGCCGCGACGGTCAGGCAGCGAACACCTTGTCCAGCGCCTCAAGGGCGATAAGCTTCGCCGTTTTTCCGGGGGTGGTGTTCGCCTGCGAGGCGCCACACCGCTTTTCCTCGATGGCCAGGAGTTGCTCTGTCGCCATGCGTTCGGCTTCAAGCTCTGCGAGGGTGGTCGTATAGTCCTTCTCAAGTTCCTCTTTTTTCTTGGTGTATTGGGAGACCGCTTCGGCGAACCTGTTGACGACAATGTCCAATCGGACACGCAGGTCGCATCTAAGATCGCGGGGCGCATCACTCATGGGGGTGCCTCTGTTGAGCGGTAGAAAAAAACCATTAAAGGTGGTAACAAAACTGTCACGCGGATATTTCCCGTGCGACCGAGTTATCCACAGCAAATCGCTCCAGCCCGCTGAGCAAGAGGCCAAGCACCGGGCCGGCCGCCAACGTCCGCCATATCAGTACGCCCCAGATGCCCGCTGATCTCTGCGTGGAGCGTAGTCCTCGGGACCTCTTTGCCGTGTTGGCGCTTGCTGGGACGGTTTGTTAGTCGCGCCAAAGAACCTTTGTTCGATCTGCAATGAAATATGGCGCAGCCATTTCTCCGCCCGGTCGGCCTTAGTCTTGTAGTACCGGACATCCTCCTCAAGTTCCCTTATCCGTTGTTCGGCCGATTGCAGTTCTTGCGAAAGCTTTTGCGCAACTACGACAGCGTGTTGGATGTTTTTTTCCGCCATACCGGCTGCCCGTTCGAGCAGGCCCAATACCGACTGGCCGGCACTTTCCACAGGATCGGGGCCGTTTGGAAACGGAACGACGGTTTCTGGCGCGCGCTCAGCCATTCGAAGAACCTTCCTCACAGTGAGCCCAACGGCGTTGCATGAGCGAGTCTGCGACCAAGCTTGATCTGGGAAGACACTTATCGGGAGTCCCGATCATGATTTGATTTCCCTACTGCCTGTCGGGCGGTTCAATCCGGGGAACTAACGCGAGTAAGCCTTTGCCATCAGGCCTAAGCGCTCGCGTAGCTCATCCACATTTTTCCGCTCAGGTCGGTTATTGTTACCCCCCAGAAGGTGACTCTCAAGTTCCTCTGAAATTTGCAACAGCCATTTCTCGGCGCACTCGGCTCGACTTCGATAGCGTTTAACGTCAGCTTCAAGGGCGATGATCCGCTGCTCGGCGTCGTGGAGCTGAATCGACAACGTTCGAGCCGCATTTAAAATGGCGTTCCCGGCGCTGTTCAAAGGATCGGCAGTGTCCGGGCCTGCTGTGCTCGACGCTGACGTGGATGAGAAAATGTAGGCGACCCGACCATCCATAGCTAATGAGCATCCACGGTTGAACCGCTGCACCATACGAGTCAGCGTACATTCCGAATCAAATTTCAATCTAACGCAATATGCGGCCTGTGGATAACCTCTTTAGATTGCAAGAAGGCGACGGTGAACAGAGGCGATGGCTGGACTCGGCAGCCGACAACGACACGCCGCCGTCTTACTCACTTTGTTAGTAACTCGTCGACAAAGCTAAGTCTCATTTCCCCTCTACCTTGCGAGGACGGTCAAATTCTCAGCATAGTTACTCTAATGGCCGGCCAAAGCACTTTAGGACTCTTTGCAGTGCCGGCCACGGGAGCGCATGGCCATATGTTACGCTTTGGCGCTAAGGCCATTTACTCATATCGGACGTCCAAAACATCGCCAGGGTGGTTGCTATTCTACCAACGTTTCTGTGGATAACTTGTACCGCGCGGTACTCATTTTTATCACTGCCCTAATTTGATGCAGCGGAAGCTAGCTGATTCGGAGCCAATTGTCGTTCTGAAAGGTGCCGATCGTTGGACGGCGAACGGGAATCCTTTTTTGACCTCCTGAAGCAAGCCGCTCATCTTGCCGAAGAGGAGATCGGGCGCGCGCGGCGCATTGCCGAAGAGCTTTCGCGCAAGCTTCAGTCCGCCGATGCACAAATAGAGGAACTAAAGGCTGATGTCCGGCACTATAGGGATATCGCCGATCAAGCAGAGAAATATCTGCGGCTGCTTCTGCTAGAGCGGGACCAAAGGGCTGCCCCTTCAGTACCGAGCCGCTCACCACCCATGCAAACGCGGCAGCCTGGACCCGAGGCTTACGCTCCCCCCAAATATCGCGAAGGCTGAATTCCGGCTGGAGCGCGGTTGTCCTCGACCATGCGCTAATCGTTTAGGTTCCGGCACTGCGTTCGTGGAATCCTGTTGCTCGAATCAGACAATCGCAGCATTGCTATTTGTTGCGATTGCTGTGCGGGCGATGGCGCAAAGATCTGACGCCAGGGTCTTCGTGATCCTGACTTCGTAACGTCTTGAGAATTCGTGAATTAGGATTGCCGAATAACATAGAGAATGCGCGCATACGCGCGATCATTTCAGCGACCACGATGGACGGATGGGACCGGCCTCTAACTTACGTGATTACGCCAAAAAGCGGCCCGCTGCGCAGGATGAAGACTCTCCGCGATGCCAGGCGGGCCCTCATCGAAGAATTACCCAAGGGGTATTTGAAGCATCCGCATTGGGTGCGGGCAGCGCTTTTGCTGGTCATCGCTGCGGAGACAGGGGACTATGTCGAATGGACCTTCGAAGCCATCGTGGCAGCCGTGGCGGCAGAGGGTTGGTTTACGCGATCCATGACCGAGTCTCATGGGACGACCCGCGGCGTCGCGGCTTGAACTCGCAGCGCGCAAATCGGCTAGGACTATCGCCTGCTTGCTAACCGATTGATCCTGACGTTTTCTTGCGAGGCTTCGCTGTCGTTATCGCCTGCCGGTCGCGGCCGCTCAGCCTTTCAGCTTGGCCGCGATCTGCGCCAGGTGGCGGCCCTGGAAGCGCGCGCCGGCGTGCGCCGGTCTGAACAGGCATTCGCTTTCTCGCCAACGGGCGCTCGATTTTATATCATCGCATAAAGTCCGATTCGCAGCGGACCGGTCTTGGACAACCGCGACATGGCAAGAATGGTCAGCACGGCGAGGCGGACAGCGGCGGCGGCGCCAAGCAGCAAAAGCTTCAGATGAAACGCAAGCGTTGCGCCAAGTGCAGTGGCAAAGGGACCGTCCTGTGCGCCGTTTGTGAATATTTGTCTGACAAGCGTGCGGCGACACACTATGGCTGGATCAGCCCCTATAACAAAGCACGCTACGCGCAAGCACCCACGCGACTCGGCCGTCACAAGCGCAAGTCGGCCAAGTTCTGACCGTGACGGCGAATTTCGGTAGTGTCTCAGTTTGAAAATTTGAGCGGGTTTTGAATTGTAAGCTACGGTAATTCTTCCTGATTTGATTTATATATCGTCAAGTTGCGACCGCTAGGCATGGACGGCGACATAATCGTCGTCGAGGGAGTTTTCCATGCGCTATGTCGTTTTGCGGTTTGTGAGGGACAAATCGGCCGCCACGGCCATTGAATATGGTCTGATCGCCGCCGGCATCGCGGTTGCCGTCATTGCCGTCGTGAACGGCCTCGGCACGAACCTGAACACAGTGTTCGGCAGCGTTTCTTCCGCTCTTAATTAGGCTGCTTCGCGCCTCTTTAAACTGAGACACTACCCGAATTTCGCTATCGCCGACGCGCGGAAAGGAGCGCGGCTAGTCGCGCGTTCGGCGAAAGCTCAGGCTAGGCGTGGAGAACGAGCTTCTGCACGCGCCAGTTCAAAAGCTCGGCCACGTAGAGCACGTTTTCCGACGGACAGGCCATTTCGTGGATCCAGCCGAATTGCTTCAGCTGCTTGCCGGATTGGCCGAGCATACCCAAGAGCTTGCCGTCGAGCGTCAGCTTGTAGATGCGCCCCGGCCAGGCGTCGGCACTGTAGAGCACCTGGTTGGGCCCCGGCGAGATGCAAATCGCCCAGGGAGAGCCGGGGGCAAAGGTGCCGGCGGCGATCGCCGCCTCGTTCGGCATGTTGCCGATCGCCGGCCGCGCGTCGGGCGGCACCGGCACGTCGATGGTGAACTGGCGCTGGAAATTGCCGTCGCCGTCGAACACCTGGATGCGGCGGTTGCTGCGATCCGCGACGTAGACATTGTTGTTGGCGTCGACCGCGATGCTGTGCGGCGTATGGAACTGGCCGGAGCCGGTGCCGCGCTCACCCCACGACTTGAGCCAATTGCCGTCCTTGTCCACCTTGGCGACGCGCGAGTTGATGTAACCGTCGCTGATGTAGGCGTTGTCGGCGGCGTCCCAGGCGACGTCTGTCACTTGGCGGAAGCGGCCGTCTTCGGCCGGCAGCGACGGGTTCGGATGCTTCAAGGGCCCGGTCTCCTCGTCCGCGGCCTCCTGCTTGCGGCCGAATACCATGTCGACGCGGCCCTCGGGGGTGAACTTGATGACCATGTCCGAGCCCTTGTCGGTCACCCAGATATTGTCGTGCCGATCGACCTTGACGGTGTGTGCGAACGACCAGGCATAGAGGTGGCGGCCGATCTCGCGGATGAAGCGGCCATCCGGCCCGAACTCGAGGAGTTGCGTCGCCGCTGCGGCATAGGCCGGGCCGCTGGTGTTGCCGCGCGACAGCGCGAAGACGTGACCCTTGGAATTGAGCGCGACGCCCGAAACCTCGCCGAAATAAATATTGGCCGGCAGATGCAGCGGATTGGCGATGGAATCGTAGGGGATAATCGGTGTCGTCTGCGCGAAGGCAGCACGCGGCGATAACGCGAGCGCAGCAGCGCCGCCGGCGCCCAATAGGAAACGGCGGCGATCGAATGCGCCGCGCAGCGAACCGCCGCAGCATGGGCAGGATGCCGGACGATGAAAGCCCATTGAATGATCCTCTTGCTCAAGGAGCATGCCTGGCCCCGGTCGTTTTCGACCAGACCGCGATCGCTGCTGGATAGTCTAATCTCGGGCGTGGCTGTTCCGCAAACAGCTAAAAATCCCCGCGCGGCTTCGAAGAGCCGAGGGAATGTCCGCCAAAAATTTCAAGATGAAGAGACGCTGAGCCTCGCGGCGCGCGGGAGCGGGATCGCCGCTCTGATGCTCGATGTCGCCTATTGGCCGTACGCCGGCTTGCTAGACGTGCCGGCGAACGTCTGCATTGGAAGGAAATGCAAACCTGAAACGAACGCAGCAGACAACGTGATTAGCAGTAAACAGCCTAAGCCTTGAGCGTCACCGGCCGCAGCAGGAAGGCGGGGAGGTGCGAGGCGTCGCCGTCGTCGGCGCGAGATTGCGCAGGCTGCGGCGGACGAGGCTGCGGCGGGCGTTGCGGTATGCGCGCGATCAAGGCGGAGGCAGCAGGCCGCTGCGCTTGGCGATGGCCATCCGGCCGTCCGCGGCGGTGCGGGCCGTGCGACTTTTCCTGGCGCGTTTCTTGGCGCGTTTCTTGGCGCGGCGCGGACGCAGCATGCCGCACAGCCGCTGCTGGAGCGCCAGGCACATCCATCCACGGGATCGGCTGGCCGATCAGTTTCTCGATGGCTGCGACTGCCTTGGCGTCGTTCGATCCGGCGACCAGCGTGATCGCGGTGCCGCTCCTCCCGGCGCGGCCAGTACGGCCGATGCGGTGCACGTAGTCGTCGGGGTGAATTGGCACGTCAAAATTGTAGATGTGGCTCACCTCCAGAATGTCGAGGCCGCGCGCGGCGACATCGGAGGCAACAAGCAGCGTAACCTCATTTTTGCGGAACTGCTCGAGCGCCGCCGTGCGCGCCGGCTGATCCATGTCGCCGTGTAGCGCCTGCACCGAAAAGCCGTGGCGCAGCAGCGAGCGATGCAGCGTCGCCACGTCGCGTTTGCGATTGCAGAAGATGATGGCGTTCTTCAATCCGTCCGCCGCGCGGATCAGGCGGCGCAGCGTGTCGCGCTTCTCGGCCGGCTCGCGGCCGGATTTGGCCAACAGCTGCGTCGTGGCGGCGACGGTCGACGCCGGACGCGACACCTCGACGCGGACCGGGTTGCTGAGGAACTGCTCGGTGATGCGCCGGATTTCCGGCGGCATGGTGGCGGTGAAGAACAGGGTCTGGCGGGTGAACGGAACCAGCTTGCAGATACGCTCGATGTCGGGGATGAAGCCCATGTCGAGCATGCGGTCGGCCTCGTCGATGACCAGGAGCTCGACGCCGTTGAGCAACAGCCGTCCGCGCTCGTTATGGTCGAGCAGGCGGCCGGGCGTCGCGATCAGCACGTCGACGCCGCGGGTGAGCTTGGCATCCTGATCGCCGAACGAGACGCCGCCGATGATCAGCGCGACGTTGAGCTTGTGGTTGACGCCGTATTTGGCAAAGCTCTCTTCCACCTGCGCGGCGAGTTCGCGTGTCGGCTCGAGGATGAGCGTGCGCGGCATGCGGGCGCGGGCGCGGCCCTGCTCCAACATGGTCAGCATCGGCAGCACGAAGGCCGCCGTCTTGCCGGTGCCGGTCTGCGCAATGCCGAGCACGTCGCGCCGCGCGAGCACGTGGGGGATGGCTTGATCTTGGATCGGGGTGGGGGTCTGGTAACCGGCCGCCGCGACGGCGGCGACAACTTTTTCGGACAAGCCGAGATGTGAAAAGGACATAAACCCTCGGGTCAAGGGCCCGCGCCGGGCGCAGGCAACCTATGGATAAAACGGGGGAAACACGCAGAATAAGCGAATCTGCATTGCTTCTGCTGGGCGGAACATAGGGTCGAATGGGCGAAAGTCAACCTGCCGCCCTGCGCTAAGTTAAACGGATTGCTTTACTTTTTCGATGAGGCGCGGGAGTGCGCTGAAAGGATCGATGCTTTGACGGACGGCTTGCCGATCGTTCTCGTTCCTGGGCTGAACTGTTCGGCACGCCTTTACGCCGAGCAAATCCCGGCGCTGTGGCGGTTCGGTCCGGTGACGGTCGCCGACCACACCCGTGACGGCTCGATGACCGCCATCGCAGCCCGTATTTTGGCAGCGGCGCCGCCGCGCTTTGCGCTCGTCGGCCTCTCCATGGGCGGCTACATCGCCATGGAGATGACGCGGCAGGCGCCGCAGCGGGTCGTCAAACTGGCGCTGCTTGACACCGGAGCGGGTCCGGAGACCGCCGAGCAGACGGAACGGCGACGGCATCGCATCGCGCTCACCAAGGCCGGTCGGTTCGCCGAAGCGGTGGATATGCACTTTCCCGTGGTCGTGCATCGCGATCGTCACGGGGACGAGGCGCTCAAGCGTCTGGTTCGCGCGATGGCCGAGGAGACTGGGCCGGAAGCGTTCCTGCGCCAGCAGCAGGCGATCATCGGCCGGCCGGACTCGCGTCCCGGCCTTGCTGCCATTGCCTGCCCGACGCTGGTTTTGGTCGGCGACGGCGACGAACTGACGCCGCCGCATTTGTCGGAAGAGATGGCGGCGGCTCTTCCCGGGGCGCGGCTCGTCGTCCTCCCCGATTGCGGGCATCTATCGACGCTCGAACGACCACAAGCGGTGACGCAGGCTCTGGTCGAATGGATGGCGTCGTAAGCGGAGCTTATCACGCGCCTATTTGCGTCACGCGACCTGCTGGCACCGATCGCGACACCCGGCGAGGAGCGATTCAACCTCGTTTGCGGCGTTGGCTGCGCCGTCGATGCCGGTGAGGCAAACGGAGCGCTGCCGTGCCTTCTCGCGATATGACGGCGTGGCCAGCACCTCTTGTGCCGCCGCGCGAATAGCCTCGACAGTCGCATCGCCCGGCAGCGCCCGCCCGGCTTCCCATTCCTGAACGGCGGCGGCGACGTAAGGCTGATCGCCCGCCGGACCGGGAATGACGACCATCGGGACGCCATGGCGCAGCGCGCGCATGGCGGTGCCGTGGCCGCCATGGGTGATCACCAGGGCCGCGCGGCGCATGATCGGATCGTGCGCCGCGTAGTTGAGCACGACGGCATTAGGCGGCGCCGCAACTTCATTCGGCGCGACGATGCCGCCGGTCGTGGCGACGACGTGAACCGGCAAATCGGCCAGCGCATCGAGAGCGCGCTGAACCTTATCGACGTTGCGCTGCTCGAAGCCGGTGCTGAAGCTGACCATGACAAGCGGGGTCGGATCGTATTCCTGCCATGGCAACGTCGTCGGCACCGCGAATTTTTCATCTTCGAGCACCGGCCCGACGTGGCGGACCATATCCCATCCGGCAACAGGCGGCGCGTCGAATTCGCCAAGGCTGGTCGCGACGATGCGCTCGCGCGGACGCCACAGATCGTCCAGCGAGGGCAAGCCCGCAAAACCGGCCTGCTGCCGCATGCCGTCGAAGATGCCGAAGAACCGGCGCCACATGTCGAGTTGGCGAAACACGAAGGTGTGGACGAACACCGCCGAGGGTCGCCCGAATTGCGGCGAGCGCGCCAGCGCGGCGGGAAACATCGCGTCGATCAATACGATGTCCGGCGCCTCCACGGCGACGATGGATTGGACCTCCGCCTCGACTGCGAGCGAGGTCAGATAGCAGGCGGCACGGGTCATGAAATGGCCCTGCGGATAGCGATCGACCTGCGTATAGGCCTCGGTGATTTCGATCGCCCGAAAGCCCGCGGTCTTGACCCGCGGCACCATTTCCGGCCGTCCGGCGAACGCGACTTTGTGACCGCGTTCCGTCAAGACCCGCGCGACACCGAGACTAGGCGGCAGGTTGCCGCCGCCCGACCAATTCAGCCAGAGAATCCGTGCCATCGGCGCTCTCCCTTTCGATGATGCTGGAGATCATTCTTTGAACAATAGCTTCGGCCGCCGGACGGCTCATCTCCATATCGCGACGTAGCAGCTTCCAGACATAAACGTCGGTCATGACGACGAGCATATCGAAAAGCTCGGTGCGTGCAGTGCCGCGGCGCAGCCGCAACTGCGGAGCGAAGATGACCTTCACCCCATCGCGATGGTTCTCTCGCCCCTTATCCAGGGAAGGTTTCAGACCGGGGCGGCGGCGTTCGTCGCTCAGGCGCTGCAGGACCAGATCGCCGACGGTCTCATAAATGTCGAAAAATGCAGAAACCCCGGCTTTCATATCGCCCGGCGGTGTCGGTTTGAGGTAGACGCCGCCGGCCGCCAGCTCGTCGAGCGCCGCATACACCAACTCATCCTTGCTCGGGTAGGCGCGCAAGACAGTTCGCACGGCGACGCCCGCGCGCTGCGCGACCTCATCCAGGGTGAAATCCTCAATCGGCCGCTGGCAATAGAGTTCCATTGCGCTCGCTCTGATGCGCGTCTTGGTCGCTTCGGCTTTCGCCGCGCGCGCCGCCATCGCATAACGACGCTTCTTTCTTTTCATGTCATTAATGATGACACCAATATATATTCATGTCAATAGCACCGGCGCGAAATATGGGCAGCGCTGCGTTGTGACATCACGCGGCCAGAAGCGGCTGGACTTTTTGTGAATTCGGCAGTTTCCCCGCAAGCGGCGGAGGATAACAAATACGCTCAAACGTCGACCAAGTCGTCTTGGGCGAATTCGGCGCGTTCCTGGATGAAGGCGAAGCGCGCTTCCGTTCGACGGATTTGACGCGGATTGTGATCGCGCTGGAACTAAACTCGTCTTTCCCGCGGCCGCGGATTATCACCTGTGCGTAATCCGGCTAACGGCTAACAAGCCGTTCAGCCCAGGTTCATGATGTCGGTAGCCTTAGTAACGGGCGCTGCGCGAGAGCGAGCGATCAAGAACTAGGAAGGAAAGACCATGATTAAATCAATTGTGTTGAGCGCCGCACTGGCGTTGGGTTTTGCGACGGCGGCGAGCGCCGGAGTTACTCCAGCTCCAATCACAAACCCCGACAGCGTCATCGTTAAGGTTGCTGAAGGGTGCGGGCCCGGATGGTGGCGCGGTCCAGGCGGACGTTGCCATCCGATGGCGATGAACCGCGCGTGCCCGCCCGGCTATCACCTCGGCCCGCATGGTCAGCGCTGCTGGCCGAATTGATCGCGTTTGTTGAAATAACTGCGGCGGCCGGGCCGTGAAGGCTCGGCCGTTTGCTATTTGGACATTAGCGGACCGGCATCCAGTTGCCGAGCGGAGCAGATAAAGATTCAGACGTCCAGCAAATCCTCTTTGGCGAATTCGGCGCGCTCCTGGATGAAGGCGAAGCGCGCTTCGGGCTTGGTGCCCATCAGCCGCTCGACGGAATCGGCGGTGGCCTCGCGGGCGTCGGCGACCAGCACGACACGAAGCAGCATGCGCCGCTTCGGATCCATGGTGGTTTCCTTAAGCTGCGCGGCCATCATCTCGCCGAGCCCCTTGAAGCGGCTGACCTCCACCTTGGCATTGGCGTGGAATTCCTTTTTCAGAATCTCGTCCCGGTGCTTTTCGTCGCGGGCGTAAAAATTCTTGCCGCCGTGGGAGAGCCGATAGAGCGGCGGCACCGCCAGATAGAGATGGCCGTTGTCGATCAGGCCGCGCATCTCGCGATAGAAAAAGGTGATCAGCAGCGAGGCGATGTGGGCGCCGTCGACGTCGGCGTCGGTCATGATGATGACGCGGCCGTAGCGCAAATCCTCCTCGCGATAGTGCGCGCCGGTGCCGCAGCCGAGCGCCTGCGCGAGGTCGGCGAGCTGCTGGTTCTGTTGAAGCTTGTCCTTGCCGGCGGAGGCGACATTGAGAATTTTACCGCGCAGCGGCAGGATCGCCTGCGAAGCGCGATCGCGCGCCTGCTTGGCCGAGCCGCCGGCGGAATCGCCCTCGACGACAAAAATCTCCGAGCCTTCGGCCGCGCTGTTGGTGCAGTCGGCGAGCTTTCCCGGCAGCCGGAGTTTGCGCACCGCGGTCTTGCGCGCGATGTCTTTTTCCTGGCGGCGGCGGATGCGCTCCTCGGCGCGCTCGACCACGAAGTCGAAGAGTTTGTTGGCCTGCGCCGGATTGCCGGCGAGCCAATGATCGAACGGATCCTTGATCGCCTGCTCGACGATCTTTTGCGCTTCGGCGGTGGCGAGCCGGTCCTTGGTCTGGCCCTGGAATTCCGGTTCGCGGATGAACACCGAGAGCATGGCGGCGGCGCCCGCCATCACGTCGTCAGAGGTGATGGCGGCGGCGCGCTTTCCTTGGCCGACGCGCTCGGCATGGTCCTTCAGGCCGCGGGTGAGCGCGGCGCGCAGGCCGGATTCGTGGGTGCCGCCGTCGGGCGTCGGGATGGTGTTGCAATAGGAGTTGAGGAAGCCGTCGGCGTCGACGGTCCAGGCGACCGCCCATTGCGCCGCGCCGTGCGCACCGGTCTTGCCGGCGCTGCCGGTAAAAATGTCGGCCACCGGCGTGGCGCTGGCGAGCGTTTCGGTCAGATAATCCTTGAGCCCGTCGGCGAAGTGGAACGTAGCCTTTTCCGGCACGCCGTCGACGCCGCGCAACAGCTCCGGCGCGCACGCCCAGCGGATTTCGACGCCGCCGAACAGATACGCCTTCGAGCGCGTCATCTTGAAGACGCGTTCGGGCTGGAAATGGGCCTTGGCGCCGAAAATCTCCGGGTCCGGCCGGAACCGTATGCGCGTGCCGCGGCGGTTCGGCGCCTTGCCGGCTTCCTGTAATTTGCCCTTCGGCTTACCGCGCTCGAAGGCCATGCGGTAAAGCCGCTGGCCGCGTGCGACCTCCACCTCCATGCGTTCGGACAGCGCGTTGGCGACCGACACGCCGACGCCATGCAGGCCGCCGGAAGTCTCATAGACCTCGGAGTCGAATTTGCCGCCGGCGTGCAGCGTGCACATGATCACTTCGAGCGCCGACTTGTTCTTGAATTTCGGGTGCGGATCGACCGGAATGCCGCGGCCGTTGTCGGTGACGGTGACAAAGCCGTCCGCCGCCATCTCGACCTCGATCCAGTCGGCATGGCCGGCAAGCGCCTCGTCCATGGAATTGTCGATCACCTCGGCGAACAGGTGATGCAGCGCCTTCTCGTCGGTGCCGCCGATATACATGCCGGGCCGGCGGCGCACCGGTTCGAGCCCTTCCAGAACCTCTATATGGCGCGCGGTATAGGCCGCTTCTGCCGCGGAGCCGCGCAAGGGGGCGCCGCCGGCGCGCGCAACGCGGCGCGCTGCCGCTCGCGGTTCGCCCAGATTGGCGAACAGGTCAGGTGCTTTAGGCGGCGTTTTCGCTGCTTTTCCCATGCGAAATTCTGATCGTAGCGCCGATATTGACGGAATTAGCCCCTGATGTCGGGACGAAGGACGACGAATCAAGCTCTGACTATGCCACGCGGATGGCAAAAGCATGAGGCGGCTTGGTTTGCGCTGCTCGAATGCGCTTAGGCGCGGGCCATGCGCCGCAGCGCCTGAGGCGGTTGACCGAAAGCGCGAAGAAAGGCGCGGCGCATCCGCTCCGAATCGCCGAAGCCGACCTTGGCTGCGACATCGTCGATCGGCTCGACGCCTGCTTCTATTCTTTCGCGCGCCGCCTCGACGCGCAGGCGCTCGATGGCCTTAGCTGGCGTGACCCCCGTTTCAGCCGCGAAGGCACGGCCAAAATGGCGCGGGCTCATCGCCGCTTGATCGGCCAGTCGCTCGACGCCAAGGGACTGATGCAGTCGCTCGCGCGCCCAACCCAAGAGGGGACCGAAGCGCGCGTCCGGCCGGCCGAGCTCCAGCAGCGCCGAGAATTGCGATTGGCCGCCGGGCCGGCGGTAATAAACGACCAGCTGTTGCGCCGTCAGTTTGGCAATATCCTCGCCGAGGTCTTCTGCGATCAACGCCAGCGCCAGATCGATGCCGGCCGTGATCCCGGCCGATGTCCAGATCGGCCCATCCTTTACGTGGATGCGGTCCGGCTCCACCTTCACTTTGGGAAAGCGGCGCGCGAATTCCGCCGTGCGCGCCCAATGCGTCGTGGCGCGGCGCCCGTCGAGCAGGCCGGCGGCCGCCAAGATAAATGCGCCTGAACAGACGCTGGCGACGCGACGCGCGCGACCGGCGGCGCGGCGGACGAACTTGAGGATGCGCTCGTCCTGAATAGCAGTGCGGGTGCCGTCGCCGCCCGCCACGACCAAAGTGTCATACGCCGCCCTTGGACGGAAGGCGGATGCGGCAAGCGCCGCGCTTGCTGAACTCAATGTCAGGCCGGGCTCGGCGGCGATCACTTCGAGCGCATAGGCGCCCCCGCAGTAACGGCCGGCAATCTCGAAGGCGGCGATGGACCCCGCGGCATCAAGGATCTGAAACCCGTCAAAGATCAGAAAAGCGATCCGGCGTGTCATTCTGAGTGGTTATGGCTGAAATTGAGGGATTATTGTCATTTCGGCCATAGAATAGACCTGCGATGATGTTGCCGTCAAATGTGCCAAGGAGGTGCCCATGGCCGGCAGCCCGTTCCGCATCGTCGAAGCGATTTATCCGGGCATGACTCAGCTCGACTTCACCGCACCCCATACGGTTTTCAGCCGCATTCCCAACACCGAGACGATTGTCGCCTCGGAAGCCGGCGGGCCTGTTGAATCGGAGGGCGGCCTTGTTTTCGCCGGCACGCGCCGGCTGGCTGAGATCGATTGCTGCGATCTGATCTTTTTCCCCGGCGGCCTCGCGGTGACGGAAGCGATCAACAACGCGGCCTTCATGACGCAGGTGCGCCGCCTCGCCGCCGGCGCCCGCTATCTCACGTCGGTCTGTACCGGCTCGCTCGTTCTCGGCGCCGCCGGCCTGTTGCAGGGCAAGCGCGCCGCCTGCCATTGGGCCTGGCGTGACATGCTGACGCTGTTCGGCGGCATCCCCGACGCCGACCGCGTCGTACGTGACGGCAATATCATTACCGGCGGCGGTGTCACCGCCGGCATGGACTTTGCGCTGGTGGTTGCGGCCGAACTTGCGGGCGCCCGCTTCGCGCAGGCGCTGCAGCTCGGTCTGGAATATGCGCCGGCGCCGCCCTTCAATTCCGGGCGGCCGGAAACGGCGCCGCCCGAAATTCTAGCCGAGGTCAGAAGCCGCACGGACGCGATCTTGCCGAAGCGTCTCGCCGAAGCGCGGACGGCCGCGGCGCGCTTGGCGTCATCGCCATAGCCCCGGATGGCGGCCCGCGCTTTAGCGGATTGACGCTGAGCGGGCTGGTCTCTATATCGCCGCGCATGACAAAGTCTTTTGTGACCATTGCCGGCGCAATTCGTCGTCGCCGTCGCCGTTTTGTCGCGGCACGAGCGCGCGTTCGCGCGTAAAAGCTCGTGCCGCCGGCGCCGCGGCACCGCCTTCCCCAAAAATCTTCCCGCGGACGCTGGCTTTGTGCTTCAAGCCCTAACAATCGTATCGAGGGTTGAACGATGCCTGCGGAAGAAAAAAAGGCCAAGATCGGCGTGCTCGGCGCCTCCGGTTATACCGGCGCGGAACTAGTGCGGCTGCTCATCCGCCATCCGCGCGTAGAGATCGTGCTGCTCACGGCCGATCGCCGGGCCGGCAAGGCGATGGCGGAGGTGTTTCCGCAATTCGTACCCTACGCCTTGCCGACGCTGTCGGCGCTCGACGACGCCGATTGGCAGGCGCTAGGGCTTGATCTTGCGTTCTGCGCGTTGCCGCACGGCACGACGCAGACGGTGATCAAGGATCTGCTGGCGCGGGCGCGGCGCACCAAGGTCGTCGACCTTTCGGCCGACTTCCGCCTCGCCGATCCTGCCGCCTATGCGCGCTGGTACGGCCATGCCCACGCCGCGCCGGAGCTGCAGCAGCACGCCGTCTACGGCCTGACCGAAATCTATCGGCGCGAAATCAAGGCGGCACGGCTCGTCGCCAATCCCGGCTGCTACACGAGTTGCGCCGAGCTGGCGCTGATCCCGCTGTTGAAAGCAAACGCGATCGATGCCGACGAGATCGTCATCGACGCCAAATCGGGCGT
This sequence comes from Xanthobacteraceae bacterium, assembly GCA_049512975.1. Lineage (GTDB taxonomy): Bacteria > Pseudomonadota > Alphaproteobacteria > Rhizobiales > Xanthobacteraceae > BOG-931. The sequence goes on from JBEKWO010000078.1 coordinate 16,184, forward strand.
CACCGGAGCGGGCAGAGCGGCGCGCGAGGATTTGCTGTTCCCGGAAGTATCCGAAGGCTTTCACGCCTACGGCGTCGGCCACCACCGCCACATGGCCGAGCTCGACCAGGAATTTTCCCGGGCCGCCGGCCGCGAGGTGATCGTGACTTTCACGCCGCATCTGGTGCCGATGAACCGCGGCATCCTCTCGAC
>JBEKWO010000079.1:0-16342 GCA_049512975.1 Xanthobacteraceae bacterium
GCCGGCGGTCCGCCACGCCATCGTCGACCTCATCATGCGATCAAGTCCTCAGCGATGTCCGTACTGCCGATCCTGGATCAGCGAGGAAAAGCAGCGTGAGTAAATCTGCCAAAGTAGTGCTAGGGCGCGTACTCATAAACCCGGCCTCTTGAGTGACCAATCTCGCCCCACCGTCGCAGTCAAGGATTGTGCCGGTCGTGAATTCATTGCTGACAAGGAAAAGGACGGCCTGGCCGATATCACTCGGTGCACCGACGCGGCCAACCGGAACGCTCGCGGCTGAACGCTCGTACATCGCTCGCCGAGCATCCTCCGGCATGCGATCCCAATAGGGAGTGGCAATCAAGCCCGGCGATACCGCATTGACGCGGATCGGCGCGAATTCGAGTGCCAAAGGGCCGATGATCGCTTGCAGCGCTCCGTTCACCGCGGCGAGTCCGGAGGTGCCCTTGAGAGCACGTCGCCCAGCCGCTCCCGTGATCAAGGTTACCGATCCGGAACCACGAATATGATCTACTCCATTGCGGATCGCGTTGAGATACGGCCAAAATTTGTTATCGAAGCCGGCTCGCATCTTCATCTCATCGAGATCCTTGAACGCGCCAATCGCGCTGCCGCCACCGAGAGCGACGATCAGATGGTCGAACTCCCCGACCCTCGAGAAAAAAGCTTCCAGTTTTGCGCCATCGCGTGCATCTACCGCGTGCCCGGTAGCTCGATCGCCGATCATAGCCGCAGCGGCCGTGGCCTTGTCTGGCGTGCGTCCGGTCACCCAAACCTGCGCGCCCGCGCGACATAATTCGATCGCCGCGGCTAGACCGATGCCCGAAGTTCCTCCGACGATAACTGCTTTTTGTTCATCAAGCATATTGTTCTCCATGTTTATGGAATCAGCACCTCGCAGGCTACAAAGTGCCGAGCCGCATCGAAATCCGCAGCGGCCTGCCGCGCGAAGATTCCGGAAAAATCTTCAAACGCCGCCTGCGCGATCCCTATTGCAAGGGCGCGGGCCGCCGTATCTGACACCGGGCCCCGCGCTGAAAGTAAGCCGTCAACTTTGGCGCCAAACCTGCCGCAGTCGAGCCCGATCACGCGTCGTAGCGACCCACGATGGAGATCGAGCAAACGTTCTGATGTGGAAAGCCACCGAGATTGTGCGTAAGCCCGATCGCGGGAGGCTCCCTGCGCTGACGCTCGCCGGCGCGGCCCTGCATCTGCAGATAAAGCTCATAGATCATGCGCAGACCGGAAGCCCCGATCGGATGGCCGAAGCATTTGAGGCCGCCGTCGATCTGGCAGGGGAGGGGCCCGTCGGCATCGTAGAAGCCGTCAAGTACGTCGTTTATCGCAGAGCCCTCCTCGGAGATGTGCAAATCTTCCATGGTGACGAGTTCGGTCACCGAAAAACAATCGTGGACTTCGATAAGGTTGAGCGTTTCCCGAGGCTTTTCGATGCCGGCTTCCTGATACGCGCGCTTGGAGGCGATGCGCGTGGTGGCGAAATAGCTGCCGTCCCAGGAATTGTGCTGCGCTTCGGTGCCGTTCGACACCGCAAGCTGCAGAGCCTTAACGGTGATCACGTCGCGCTTGCCCAAGCCCTTGGCGATGTCGGGCGTGGTCACGATGGCGCAAGCGGAGCCGTCGCTGACGCCGCAACAATCGTAAAGTCCCAGCGGCTCGGCCACCATCGGCGCATTGAGCACCGTATCGAGGGTGATGCGGTTGCGCAGATGCGCTTTGGGGTTCTTCGCCCCGTTATCGTGACTCTTCACCGAGATATGTCCCATCGCCTGCTTCAGGTCGGCCGGCGCACTGCTATGTTTGGCGCGATAAGCGGCGGCGAGTTGGGCGAAACTGCCGGGTGCCGACGCGTTCGGCCACGTCATATTGTTGAGCGTGCCGCGGCCGCGCTGCGGCAGGCCGCCGTAGCCCGTATCTTTCAGTTTCTCGACGCCGAGGGCGAGCGCGATGTCGGCGGCGCCGGAAGCGACCGCGTAGACGGCGCCGCGAAACGCTTCAGTGCCCGACGCGCAATAGTTCTCGACCCGGGTCACCGGGATGTAGGGCAGGCGCAGCGCCACAGCGAGCGGGATGGCGGATTTGCCGACATGCTGCTCTTCGAGCGCTGTGGCCAGCCAAGCGGCGTCGATCTGTTTCGTCTCGATGCCGGCATCGGCCAAAGCCTCGACATAGGCTTCGACCATCAGGTCCTCGGCGTTCATGTCCCAACGCTCGCCGAATTTTGAGCAGCCCATTCCCAGAATGGCGACCTTGTCGCGAATGCCTTTTGCCATGTCAGTCTCTCCCGCTAGCGGCCGGTGCCGCCTTCCAGAAGTAACGCTTGAAGCCGCGTTGCGTGTCGATATCCTTGATGCGGAACATCATTTTCATTGCACGCCCGACGGTCAGGTCCGCTTCATCGATATCAGTGAAATCCATCATCCACCGGCCGCCGTCCTCGAACTGTATCATGCCATAGCAGGCCGGGGGATCGGGCGAATAGGTCAGGCGATCGGCGGTATAGGAGTTGATGCGCCCGATCTTGTCGGCAAAAGGTTCCGGCTCCTGCGTGTCGATGCTGTTGCAATTGGGATTGACACAAATGCGGCTCTTCGGAAATTGCAAAGTGCCGCATTTGGCGCATTTGCCGCCCATGAAGCTCGTGACCGTATCGGCATTGCGCCAGAGCGCCGACAGCGGCGTGAGCTTGTCGGCCTCCGCGCGCATGCCGCGCTCGATCTCAACCATATCGTTGAAGGCGAGAAACTTCGAATAATTCTCCTCCGGGCGCCGCCGCGCCAGGTGACCCTTCACTCCAAGCCGCGCCGGCTGCCGACTAATCGCCGGCAATACTTCAAACAACAGCGCGTCGGCGCCTTGGCCGAAGCCGACAACCAGAATGCGATCGCCTGGCTTGGCGTCTTCGAACGCCGCGACCAGCATCAGCAGCGGATGTGCGGCGCCGGTCTCGCCGCAGCTAGCGTGCAGATTGTCACGCACCGCGGCGTCGGGAATCCGCGCAGCCTTGGCGATCGTGTTCGCGAGCCGGGGCAAAACGCCCGGCATGCAAAACGAGGTGACGTCGGCGGGCGTCATCTTCGCCGCCTTGAGGCAGCGTGCGATCGCCGGCGGCACGATCGGCAGATAGCCGGCGTCGCGGATCCAGCGCTCCTCCCATTGGTAGTCGTATTCGGAATCGATCGTGCGATAGTGGTCGACGAAATCGGCGGCGCAGGTCGCGCTCGCGAGAAGCCGCGCCACGGGCTCACCCTCGCCGACGAGGAGCGACGCCGCGCCATCCCCTGTCGACATTTCGATCGGGCTTGCCGCTTTTGCCGGCCGCTTTTCCGCCGCGACAACGAGCGTCTCACCGCTCCTGGATAGCGCGTCCGCTAGCGCGGAGGTGCCGGCGCGCTGCGTGGCGGCGACATCGACCGCCGCGATCTCGTCAGAGAGGCGCAACGCTTTGAGGACGAGCCCTGCGTTGAGCCGGTCGAGAAACGGAAAAGTCGTGGAAGCAAAGCGCAGAGAAGCGATCGAAGCGCGGTCGCGGCCGATGAGCGCATCGCGCGCGGCTTCGACCGCCATGGTGACGGCATCTTCGTCCCAGTTGCAGATTGCCCGTTCGCCCTTGCCCTGCGCCTTCAGCGCCGGATTGAGCCAGGCATTGGCCTCGGCTACGGAACGCCGCGAAAGCCGAAGCCGTGGGATATAAGCGCCGTACGCGAGAACTCCGAATGTCATGTCCCTCGCCCTCTTGCCGGTGCTCAAACCGGCTGGAATCGCGTCTAAGCCTTTGATTCTGGTTGATTGTCGCACGGGGTTGCGGTGGCCGCCAAGAGCCGTAACAGAGCACTGCGCGAGCGGTGTGGCGCGCGGCGGCAAAGCACACCGCTGCGTGGCGCGGAATGCCGGTTCTTGCCATGCTGGCCCTGTTCTTGCACGGCTGTGGCCCTAGTAGCGCAAGGGGCCTGCAATGCGAAGCGTAACGTTCGAAGCCGAACCGACACCGCTTTCCGTCGATCTCGACCGGGCGGCGCTGGTGATTATCGACATGCAGCGCGACTTCCTCGAGCCCGGCGGCTTCGGTGAAGCGCTCGGCAACGACGTATCCCGCCTGCAGGCGGCTGTGGGGCCCTGCCGGCAAGTCCATGATCAAGGCGCAGGGCGGCATTTTCGGTTCGGTCGCTGCATCGAAACCGCTGCTCACTTCGTTGGCCGCGGTTCCCTGATCGCCGCGCGGCGTGAATTGATCTGAGGGCCTGAACGCGGCCGATGGGTGCATCCCATATTGCGCCGGCGGCAGTGTGCTATTTTTTTTGACAATGCAGTGACTGCTATTTGATCGCAAGTGCCTATTGGTGGCTCGTCCCGCCGGCGCACGACAGCACGAATGAGATAACTGCGCGGCTGATCAACTTGATTCTATTACTATTTCATCACCACCATGCCTCCCACTGGCAGGCGGCGGTGCTGTGTGTGCCGGTTGGCACGCCGCTTGCGTGGCTTAAGGTGCAATCGCCGACGATTGCGCATCTTCACCGCCGGGGCGCGGGAGCTTTCCCACTGCAATTCACTGTTCGTCGAACAGGCGGGCGGCTGACAGCCTGTGGGCACTGCTTCGCGCATCGATCAGCTTCGCCATGAAGAGGAGCCTGCGATGACGACGGCGACGACGACGGCGTATCGTCCACCGCTGTGGACGAGCGGCGACTGGAATGCCTTTTTCGGCTTCGGCACCAACATCCTCACCAACATGTTGACGCTCACGATCCTGTTGCGGTTCGTGATCAAGATGCCGGATGCGATCGTGTTCGGCCGCATCCTGCCGGCGGTCGGCCTGATGCTGTGCCTATCGACGTTTTATTATGCGTATCTCGCTTACCGGCTCGCCAAACAGAGCGGTCGCAGGGACGTTTGTGCGCTGCCGTCTGGCATCAGTGTGCCGCACATGTTCATCGTCACTTTTGTGATCATGCTGCCGATCGCGCTGAAGACCAACGATCCGATCAAGGGTTGGGAAGCCGGATTGACGTGGGTCTTCTTCCAAAGCTTCATCCTGATGGCCGGCGGCTTCATCGCTCCCTTCATCCGCCGGATCACGCCACGCGCGGCCCTGCTCGGCACATTGGCTGGCGTATCGATCACCTTTATCTCCATGCGTCCGGCATTGGAAATGTACATGACGCCGGTGATCGGCCTCTCCTGTTTTGCCGTCATCATGGTGAGTTGGTTCGGCGGGTTCAGATATCCCAAGGGCATTCCTGCCGGTCTTGTGGCGATCGCGGTCGGAATGATCATCGCCTGGGGCTCCCATGCCTTTGGCCTTAACTACGGCGGACTGACTCTTAAAGGCGTGACCGACGCCTTCACGAATTTCGGCTTCTCGGTGCCGCTCCCTGCCGTGGACCATATCTTCTCCGGCTTTGAATATCTCGGCGTGATCCTGGTCACGGCGATACCGTTCGGCATCTACGATCTCGTCGAGGCGATGGACAATGTCGAGAGCGCGGAAGCAGCCGGCGATTCCTATCCGACGACGCGGGTACTGACCGCCGATGGCGTCGTCAGTCTGATCGGCTGTCTGATGGGCAATCCGTTCATCAACGCGGTCTATATCGGCCATCCAGGCTGGAAGGCGATGGGCGGCCGCATCGGCTACTCGGCAGCAACCGGCATCATGGTGATTGTGCTGTCCTGGTTCGGCGTGATCTCGCTGCTCTTGGCCATCATACCGGTCGTGGCAATCTACCCGATCCTGCTCTACATCGGCATGTTGATCGGCGCGCAGGCGTTCCAAAGCACGCCGCAAACCCACGCGCCCGCCATTGTGCTGGCGCTGACGCCGCATTTGGCTGCCTGGGCCGGGGTGCAGCTGGACGGGGCGCTGGGTGCGGCCGGTACCAACGCGGCGGCCGTCGGCTTGGACAAACTCGGCAATAACGGCGTTATCTACGCGGGCCTCAAGGTCATGGGCGGCGGCTCTATCTTGACCGGACTGGTCCTTGCCGCGATCGGCGCTTTCGTCATCGACAAGAAGTTCATCAACGCCTCGGCGTTCGCGCTTGCCGGCGCCATCCTCACTTTCTTCGGCTTCATGCATGGTGAGCAGATCGGCATCGCGGTGACGCCGACGGTCGCGGTGGCCTATTTGATTGTGGCCGTGTTCCTCTTCGGGCTGAGCCGCGCTCCGGCGTCCGCCTTGGACCGCTCAGCGCCGCACGAGGCGATTCCAGATGCGGCCTTGGCTGCAACGCCTGCGGAGTAAAGCTCTTCCGCGTTCGCGGCGAACGCGGTTTTCGCCCTCTCCTGCGCTGGAAGAGGCCGCGGCGAGGGGTACGGGGTCACACCGTAGGCTCCGCACCCCTCGCCCGCTCGTGCCTTGCGGGCCACCCGATACTCATTCCCGCATTTCTACTTCGACATGATGCAACCGGGGCCTTGCCCGGTGTTTGTGCGAACATGGATCGACTTATACTGACTACCGTCGGCAATGGCGGAGGTCGCTGTCTTGGCTGAACGCATCGGGTCCGCGCATCGCGTCGTCCATCGCGGCGCCGCCGCTCGCGGCGACCTTTTTGGCCACCCAAAGGGCCTTACCTTCCTGTTTACGACGGAGATGTGGGAACGCTTCTCGTATTACGGGATGCGCTCGCTGCTCGTCCTCTACATGACGAAATATCTGCTGGCGCCGGCGCACTCCGGCAACGTGCTCGGTCTTGCCGGCGTCAAGAGCGCGCTCGAAGCGGTCTTCGGTCCACTCGATGTGCAGCCGCTGTCGTCGCAGATCTACGGCTTCTATACGGCGCTCGTCTATCTCACGCCGATCTTCGGCGGACTATTGGCCGATCGCGTGCTCGGCCAGCGCCGTACCGTCGTCCTCGGCGCCGTCCTCATGGCGATCGGCCATTTCATGATGGCGATCGAGCAGCTGTTTCTGTTCGCGCTGTTGGCGCTCATTCTCGGCAATGGCGCCTTCAAGCCGAATATCTCGACCCAGGTCGGCGGGCTTTATGAGCCCGGCGACCGGCGCCGCGACCGCGCCTATTCCATCTTCTACGTCGGTATCAATGTCGGAGCGTTTCTCGCGCCGCTCGTCTGCGGCACGCTCGGCGAAGAGGCAGGCTGGCATTACGGCTTTGCCGCCGCCGGCGTCGGTATGTTGATCGGGCTCTCGATTTATCTCTACGCCATGCCGTTGCTGCCGGCCGATGAGCTGCAGAAGGCGAGGGCGGCGCATACCGAGGCAAGGCCGCTCGACCGCGACGAATGGCGCGCCGTCATCGCCATTCTCGTCCTGTTCGTTCCCACCACCTTGTTCTGGGCGACCTACGAGCAAAGCGGCAATACGATCATCTTGTGGGCCGACGCCAATACCGACCGTACGCTCGACCTCTTCGGCTTCCACAGCGAAATCCCGACCACGTGGTTCCTGGCGTTCAATCCGTTCATGATCTTTGCGTTCACGCTCTTCATCGTGGCATTGTGGACGCGACAAGCCGCGCGCGGCTCAGAGCCATCGACCGTCACCAAGATGGCGCTCGGATGCTTCGGCGTCATGGCGGCTTATCTGATCATGGTGCTTGCCGCGCTTGACGCGGGCGGCGGCAAGGCGAGCTGGCTCTGGCTGTTCGCTTATTTCGTCGTCCTCACCATCGGCGAACTCTATCTGTCGCCGGTCGGGCTTTCGCTGGTGACCAAAATCGCTCCGGCGCGCATTCTCTCGATGATGATGGGCGTGTGGCTGGCGACGAGTTTTGTCGGCGGATTTCTCGCCGGCTGGATCGGCAGCTTCTGGAGCCGGATGGAGAAGCCGGAGTTTTTTCTGCTCGTCGCCGCCATCGCCGCGCTCGCCGGGGCGATTATTTTCGCCTGTCGGTGGCTGCTGCGTGGGATGGTCAGCGAGTAAACTCTCACCCGTCATGCCCGGGCTTGACCCGGGCATCCCTGCGGGCTGCGAAATTTCATGGATTGCCGGGTCACAGGCGAGCCAAGCGCCGCCGTTCTTCGAACGGCTATGCCCGACAATGACGATATCAATGCGCCGCGGCGACGGCGGCCGCGCCTGCAGGCGCGGCGGGCGGGTTTTCCATCGCGGTGATGTGGCTCTTCACCGCCTTCTGCACCTTCTCGAAGGCCCGCACCTCGATTTGACGCACGCGCTCGCGGGAGACGCCGAATTCGTCGGCGAGCTCTTCCAGCGTGATCGGCTCGTCGGCGAGGCGGCGCGCCTCAAAGATGCGGCGCTCGCGATCGTTGAGCACGGTCAGCGCTTCGCCCAACGCCTTGTGCCGATTCTCCGACTGCTCGGATTCGGCCAGCCGGCTCTCCTGGCTGACGCTGTCGTCGACCAGCCAGTCCATCCATTCGCCGGAATCGCCGTCCTCGCGGATCGGCGCATTGAGCGAGGCGTCGCCGCCGAGCCGGCGGTTCATGTCGATCACGTCCTGCTCGGTGACGCCGAGACGCTTGGCGATGAGCTTGACCTGGTCGGGCCGCATGTCGCCCTCGTCGAGGGCGGAAATCCGGCTCTTGGCCTTGCGCAGATTGAAGAACAGCTTCTTCTGGTTGGCGGTGGTGCCCATCTTCACCAGCGACCAGGAGCGCAAGATGTATTCCTGGATCGCCGCCTTGATCCACCACATGGCATAGGTCGCCAGCCGAAATCCCTTATCGGGCTCAAAGCGCTTGACCGCCTGCATCAGGCCGACATTGCCCTCCGAGATTACTTCGGAAATGGGCAGGCCATAGCCGCGGTAGCCCATGGCGATCTTGGCCACGAGCCGCAAGTGGCTGGTGACGAGCCTATGCGCAGCGTCACGGTCGCCGTGCTCGCGCCAACGCTTCGCCAGCATGAATTCTTCCTGCGGCTCCAACATGGGGAACCGCCGGATCTCTTCCAGGTACCTGGTCAGGCCGGTTTCACCCGACAGAACCGGCAAGGCTGCAGTTTGGGCCATGACAGCGCCCTCCATAATTCGCGCCCCCGCAAGGCGGCAGGCGGATCAGTGCCGTCGCTCCCCGAGCCGACGGCGTAAGCTCCCACTTCGCACTCGCATCGCAACATAGACAGTATACACGGTCGAATCGGGCGGGTGGAAGTGAAGACGGCGTAACATCGTTGCGACCGGAACGTGAGGCCCCCGATCGACGCTGAAAAGCGTCGTTTTGGTAAGGATTTACTTACCGCCGGGCCCAGCCCGCATGGCCGCCAGTCCGTTATGCAAACGTGTGAGATCGGCCGGCAGTTCCGACCGCAATTGAAGGATTTTACCGGTGATGGGGTGTTCCAGCGTTAATATATGGGCATGGAGGGCCTGCCTGCCAAGGGCTTTGAGGGCGGCCTGGGCCGTTTCGGGCAACAGCGCGGCCTTGGTGCGGAATCCCGGCCCATAGACGTCATCGCCCAGCAGCGGATGGCCGATCGAGGCCAAATGGACCCGAATCTGGTGCGTGCGGCCGGTTTCGAGCCGGCAGGCGAGCAGGCTTGCCACCGGCTCGCCGCGGCGTTCGCTGGCACCGCCGCGCCGCGCTCCCTTTGACTCGCCATAGCGCTCGAGCACTTGCCAATGGGTGATCGCCTCGCGTCCGTCCTCTCGGATCGCCATGCGGTTGCGGGCCTGCGGGTGACGGCCGATCGGCCGGTCGATGGTGCCGCGCGGCCGGTCGGGCGCGCCCCAGACAAAGGCGAGATAGCCACGTTCGAACGGTCCGCCGCCGCGGCCATGGCCGGCGAACTGCGCCGCCAGCGCGCGGTGCGCACGATCGTTCTTCGCCACCACCATCAGGCCGGTCGTGTCCTTGTCGAGCCGGTGCACGATACCGGGCCGCCGTTCGCCGCCGATACCCGAGAGACTCTCGCCGCAATGGGCGATGAGCGCATTGACCAGTGTCCCGGTCCAGTTTCCGGCGGCAGGATGCACGACCAGGCCCTTGGGCTTGTCGATGACGATGATGTCGGCATCCTCGTAAATCACCTTGAGCGGAATCGGCTCCGCCACGGGCTTGGCAGGAACGGCCGGCGGAATGGCGACGAGGATCGCGGCGCCGGAATTGACGCGGTAACCCGGATCACGGATCGTGCGGCCGTCGACCGAGACGGCACCGGCCTCGATCAGCGCCTTGAGCCGCGTGCGCGAGAACTCGGCGACGTGGGCGGCGAGCAAACGGTCAAGCCGTCCACCGGACTCGTCGGCCGCGATGCGGATGGATTTCTGCGTCGATGTCATCGGCAATCTTAGGCACTTGAATGGGCACGTTAGCGGCCGGCGAAATGCAAAGCGACGGGGACGAAGCCGATCGTCACCCCACGGCTGCGCCTGCGGCCGAGGCCGATGCCATGGCGGCCGGCATGGTGGCCCGCGCCCGCTGGCTGATGATCATATCGGGCCTCACCACGCTTCTTGCGATTGCCGCGGTGGTCGGTGTCATCGGTTACCGCGTTTTCCGTGCCGGTGGAAGCGGCGCTGCGGCGACCGCCGAGGGGATCATCGTCCTGCCGAAAGGCGCCGGCATGATCGCCAGCACGGTCGCCGACGATCGCATCGTGGTGACGCTCGATATCGCCGGCACGACGGAAATCCGCACCTTCGACGTCAAGACACTGAAGGAGACCGGACGCATCAGGTTCGCGACCGAACCGTGAGGACGGCGCATACATGCTTGCGCGGCCGCCTCATCGCGTCTATTTCGGAACCCGGCTCCCTTCGTCTAGCGGTCTAGGACGCGGCCCTCTCAAGGCTGAAACACGGGTTCGATTCCCGTAGGGAGCGCCATTTGATTCATTAAGCTATTGATTTCAGTGAGTTCATCGATGGTGTTTGCCACTTCATCTAACTCCGGTTTGCTACTTTTGTTCTTGGACTGTCTCTCGATTGCCTGTCTCGCCAGCCGCTCTTGGTCCGCCGCGCGCGTGTAGCGTTCGACCTCCGCGAGAGTTTTGTGCCCGGTAATAGCAGCAATCTCGCTCGCCGAACATCCTGCTTCGGCTGTCGTTCCCGAAAATCCCATCCGCGCGATTCGCGCGATGAGGGAGAATCGGCTCATCATCCGACGCGATGATTGCGATGCTCCATCTGCTTGGGACGGTTGTGGCCAACCTGTTCAAGTCGCAGCGCCGACTTGAACTCGAGAATCTCTTTCTTCGGCATCAGCTCAATATTGCCCTGAGGCGTGCACCACACCTGCGGCTGCGTGGGAGCGACCGGGCGTTGTTGGTATGGATGACTTGGCTTTGGCCAAGCCTGGTCGGCTTATCCCGCGTCGTCCAGCCTGACACGATCCTGCGGTGGCATCGAGCGGGGTTTCGCACCTATTGGCGCTGGAAATCTCGCGGCCGACCAGGGCGGCCGCAAGTTATCCGTGAGCTGCGCGAGCTCATTCGACGGATGAGCACGGAGAACCCACTGTGGGGCGCCCCGCGCATCCATGGCGAATTGCTGAAGCTTGGCTTCGAGATCGCGGAGTCGACCATCTCCAAATACATGATCCGGCATCGAGGGCCGCCATCGCAAACTTGGCGGACATTCCTGCGCAACCATGCGGATACCATCGCGGCGATCGATCTCTGCGTAGTTCCAACCCTGACCTTCGAGTGCCTATTTGCGTTTCTCGTCGTCGGTCACGGCCGGCGACAGCTGCTTTGGTTCGCGGTGACCCGGTACCCGACGGCGGAGTGGCTGGCGCAACAGATCGTGGAGGCATTCCCGTGGGACACGGCACCGACCTATTTGGTGCGCGACAATGATGGCGCTTACGGGCAAGCCTTCACAAGGCGAGTCCGGGCGATGGGAATTCGCGACCGCCCGATATCCCCGAGGTCGCCCTGGCAGAATCCCTATGCTGAGCGCCTGATTGGGACAGTTCGGCGTGACTGTTTGGATCATGTCCTGATCTTCGGCGAGCGGCATTTGCGACGGGTTCTGACACTATATTCCCGTTATTACAACGAGACGCGCACGCATTTGGGGTTGGGCAAGGACGCGCCGCTACGACGAGCCGTCCAACGATCTGGAGCCATCGTCACCACACCAATCTTGTCCGGATTGCATCATCGCTACGCGCGGATATGATTTTCGGGAAAGACAGGTGGACGACTATTGCAGCCCATCGAGGACGCACCAGGCTCTTATGTTCGTGCCCGCGCGGTCAATTGATAAACGACGCGCCTCACTGTGCCGACAAGGTGATCGAATGAACAGGTCGTCGCACTTCCGCAGTGGGTCGATGCTGTTCTCTAATTCCGGGTCGGGGTTTCAAGTTCTCCACGATCATCGTTGCTGAGCCCACTGTTCTCTCCGCGGTAGGGGCGTGCCGTCCGCATCATGGCGTAAGATGCCGTTGGTGGATCAATGTTGAAAGCGCGGTCGCCCTTTTCGAGCGCACGAGCGATCTTACCACCGCCACCGTCCCCGCAAGGACTTCGTGCTGTGTAGCGGGAACCCTGTGATCTCCTTATGCGCGCTACGCAAGAGCCTTCTTCGTCGACCAGTTGAACTCGGTCCCGTCGACGCACATGCGGCGTGCGGCCGCGCCGCCGGTGCCCCGGGCAGACCGACCCGCACGAGCTACGGGCGCCGCTTCACCAACAGCCCGATCGACACAGCACTGAAACTCACTCGACTCGCGTTCACCAACTTCGTCACCCATACCCGCGCGCGAGCCGCGCGAGCCGCGCTCCGCCACCCGCCCGATTCCGCCCGAGCTCCAGCCCGAGCCGCCCGAGCTACCGGGTCGCCTTCGACATCAGGCGCGCTCCCGAATCCGCAGCACTGCGATGCGTCGTTCCCGGCCTTTCAAAATCTCGCCGGCATCTCCATTGGCGGCATCTCGAACTTTACCTCTCCGACGCTCGGCCCGGTGAGCTATAGCGAGACGGTGCTCTCTTCCGGCACCGTGCGCGGCCGCATCGGTTATGCTCCCGGAAACTGGTTGTTTTATGCGACTGGGGGGTTCGCCTCGAGCTACGATCAACTGACGTTGACGCAACTGGCCAGCGGTACGACCGACATGCCCTTCCTGTGGCGATTGGGCTGGGCGGCCGGGGCCGGCGTCGAGGTCCCGGTGGCGCCGCGCTGGACCGCGCGGCTCGAATATCTGTTCACCGACTACGCCACCAGCAGCGTGTTGTTCGCGAACGCGGGGCAGTGGTTCAATTCCGATTTTTCGCTGCAAGAGCTGCGCGCCGGCTTGAACTATCAGTTTGGCAACGACGATCGCGACGCGCCAGGGATCAGGGACTTAGATAGATTCCTCCAAAAACAAATAAGCAACGCACGCACCCAAGTACTATTCCTATGTGTGCGATAAATGCGTCCCTCAGCGAGGCCCTGGGTCCTTCGAACGCTGAGCTTGACGGGAAACAACTCCAGGAAATCACCACCGCATTTGTCAAAGCCGCGGTCCCGCAACATTCCGCTTTTCGTTCTCTCGAATGCATTCTGCAGGCGGACTACAAAACAAGGCCTCGTACGCCGCGACAGCGACAGCATGATTTGGAACAGCGGCTATGGGAGCTCGAAGAGGCCGCTTGGATCGAAGATGTCGTGGATGCGGTCGCTTGAGATGTGGGTACTTGCGCGACCCCTGCAACACTACCTCGGGCATAAGAATATCCAGTGCACTATACCGAGTGTCGCCAGATCGATTCAAGCAGATGCAGTTGATCTTCGCGCCGGCAAACCCAGCAGTTTCCGTGTTTTGGCGTCGAGCTGCCAGTACTCGCCGCACGCGCTCAATCGGTCGTTGAGATAAATCTCGGCCTGGTCCAGCCGATCCGCGAACGTCGCCGGCTTGTCGTCACGCCCGCTCCAGAAATCATTGAACAGCACTCTGACCAATTCGCGACGACGCTGGATTTCCTGTTGGTCAGATGAGGCCAAACCAGTGACCTGACCGTCCTGGCCGATCTTCGCATCAGCGGCGACAGCGGAAGTCTCCGTCGGTGTTGCAGTGGTAATTTCGGTCGCGGTGGCGACGGCTCCGGCCGCCTCCGCCGCACTCTCGGCGCGACTTTCAGCCGCGATATCCGACACAGGAGGCGGCGCTCGCGAGAAGATATCGCTAAGCTTCGTGAAGGCCACAGCGATCCCCGCGAACCACTGCAAGATATTTCCCACCGAGCCTCTCGTGGTCTGAGTGACGCCATCAGCATTGGAGCGCCAATATTCCGTAACCTCCATCTCTTCGCAATCGAAATCCTAAATTATCCCCGCTGATCGGCAGACTCCACGCACGAATAGCGCAGCCGCCTTTCGACACTGGCCTCAGCCGACAAAATGATGACCACGTATCCACCTTTTGCCGGTGGGCTGAGCGTGATAGACTTGTTTGCTAAGCGCAGGAACCGGAAGAACGGTGCTGCTGTTGGGTAGTGGCTAGCTTGATCGTGTCCTGAGCCATCTCAGTTGTGGAAGGCGGCAAGCTTCACCGCCGTTTGATCTGTCGCAAAAGATTGCAGTCCAGAACCTTCAGGGACTGCTGCCACGCATGGAGGCGGGATGCCCCGGCAACTTCAGCGCTTTGCCGGTGTCGCGCACATTGCCGGCCTCGATCTTGTAGATTTGCAGGTCGCCGTCCAAGAAATTGCCGACGTAGAGATATTCGCCCTCCGGACTGAAGACTGCGCCTTCGGCGAGACGGCCCGCTTTCACGGAGCCGACCTTGCGGACATGTCCTCCCTCCGTCGACAGAATGTCGAGGAGCGAATTCGACGTGGTAAACCAAGCCTCTTTGGGCGTCCCGCCACTGCCATTCAATGCGACCGCGATGGCTAGTGGGCCGTTCGGACTGACAGCAAGACCCTCCGGTGTTGGTCCAACGCCGACATAGTCAACCAGGCGTGGCGGATTGGCCGTAAGGTCGATGACGCTGACCGAGCCCGCGCCTCCGTCGGTCACGCCGCCATTGCCCTGGTTGGCCGTTAAGGCGAACCGCCCGTCGGCGGTGATCTGCACGTTGTACGGCCAGACGCCGACCGCCAAGTCTTTTTGGCCATAGCTCACCGTCTGCCCGTCAATGTCGAGCCATGCGACCTTGTTGGCCGCATGTTTGGTGACCAGCGCATGCTTGCCATCCGGCGTGATGGCGACCGCCGAGACCGTATCGCCGAGCGAAATCGTCTGGGCGACCTTCACCTCCTTGTCCTTGATCGTCAATACGACGACCGAGTTGTCGGCGCGACTGGCAACGAGCGCGAGATCGCCCGCGCGATTAATCGCCATGCCTGACGGCTGTTTGCCGACTTCCAACGTGGTGACGAGCTTCGGCGGCGCCGCAGTCAAATCGATCACGTAAATCTTGTTATCCGGCACCGGCTTCCAGCCGGTGCCGTCCGGCTGATAGTTCAACGAATTGGCAACCAGAGCCAGCGTCTCGTTCGGCGTGATGGCAAGATTGGTCGGCGGCCCGATCACCGTGTTCATAAGCTGTAGTATTGCGACAATTTTCGGCGACTCGCGGTTCTTGATGTCGACAATCACGACTTCATCCTTGCCCGGCTCCGTAAAGACCGGCTTGCCGGCATCGTTAAACTGCAGCTTGTTGTCGTCGCCAATGACCAGAAATTGCCCATAGGCGGAGGCGGTAAGGCCGAACAACAGCCCAACTACGCCAACCCGCGCGGAGAACCTCGCATATCGTCGCATCATCATGTTCCTCCCGGGAAATCCGCCGGATTGACCCCGTCATTCTGCCGCGGCAGCGTAGGCGATCACATTAAAGCATATTTCAACCGCTAATGTGCACGCACTGGCTGCGTGAGGAACCGTTCGCCCGAAACGGGCTGGACGGTTCGTCCAAGACCGTCGGCGTCCTAACCGCCGTCAGGGGGTCGCCCTTTACGCGCGAAAGCGCCGCCGCATTGAACCACAACGGACTGGTACCAACATGCCGGGCGTCCTAAAATAACACACCCGCGGCCTTCCTACGAGTCTCGTTTTTCGCGGGCGAGCCTGCGGGGTCGGTTTTCAGGTCGGGCGCGCGCATTGCCGTCAACGAGAAAGGCGCAGTGTATGGTCGTCTCTAAGGAATGGGTCAATGAACATCAGAAGGTGGTGGCGGTGGCAAAGGACACCGAGGAGAACTGGCAGAAGAGACCGGGCGACCTGCTCATGGAGAACAAGCACCTGCTGCTGGACGAGGCCCTGAAGAACAACCCGAAGCTTACCATGACAGATGTCCTCATTACTGACCAAGAGATTGCGATCCTTTGCGATGTATTAGCATTACAGTTGCATTTTTGTTTTGAGATGGGCGCGGCGTGCTTCGGCTTGGTGAGCTCTTCGCCAGAGTGACCATGCGATGATGTGCGCGGGTTGGATGCGCCGTTGTGCAAGCTTGATGA
>JBEKWO010000080.1:0-16274 GCA_049512975.1 Xanthobacteraceae bacterium
CGTGGCACCCAGCGCAGCCTTGGTCGGCAAACAGCGTCTTTCCGCGGTCCACACTTTCCGGCGAGCTCGGGATCGCAGCGGGGATTTCGATGGGGCGGCCTGGCGCGGAAAAAGCTCCTGAAAACGATTTCACCTGCTCCACGACGGCGTTCAATTCCTCGGTCGAGAGAAGCCCTGCAAAGTAGGGCATCGCGCTGGCAGGCAGGCCGTCGCGAATCGTCCGCAAGAGATCTTCGTCGGTTGGCGGCTCGCCGGCCGCGGTGGACTTGTACTTGAATTTGCCGATTGAGAAATCGCGTGGACGTGGAAACATGGACGGTGCGGCCGGACCGTTCCCACGTCCGTCGGGGCCGTGGCAAACGGCACAGTGCTGCGCGAATATTCGCGCCCCCAATGGCGCACCGGGGTCTACATTCGCGCCAGGCGGCCAGGTTAGGTCAGCGTACAGCGCCGGGTCCGGCCGATATTCCGCGCTGGGATGCGCCAAACCCACCCGCGCCCAGATGGAGCGGCCGACGTCCAGCGCGAGGAAGAGCACGCCAAAGGCCAATACCACTCCCAGCCGAGAGCGTAAGAGCCGTTGCATCCGCCGCTCCTTTGCGCTTTCAAATCAGACTGGATTTCCTGCGTGACTGCCGACTTCGCGTGGATGCTAAACTTGTTGTGCGTAGGCGGGAAGCCCAGCAGCGCCCAATAATCTGCCCGTTATTCAGTTCCGTGTGCGTGTGGCGCGACGGGCTGCATCAGAACGATGGGCGTGCGGGCCATCGGCCGGCCACTTCGGGCCGAACCCTTCGGCTCGCATGACGCCAGCGTTGGAGGAGCGATGACGGCAGCCGCGGCGGACGACACCGCCCCTCGCGACGACTTGGTGACGCTCGTCGCCATCGGACTTCTGGCCTACGCCTCGGCGGACATCGCCCATCACGTGCTGGGCCATGGCGCCGCCTGCCTGGCGCTTGGCGGCCGGATCGTTTCACTCAGCTCCATCTTCGTGAACTGCACCGTGTACGGGTCGGCGATCGATCTGGCCGGGCCGTTCGCCAATTTGGCCTCGGGCTTGGCCGCGCTTGCGCTCGCTTATCGCCCGTCGGCGACCTCATCCGTGCGATTGTTTTTCGCCCTGGCCGCGGGCTTCAACCTTTTTTGGTTCGCGCTCCAGCTTCTGTTCAGCGCGGCGACGCGCAGCGACGATTTCGCCTGGCCGATGTCGGCATTCCACGTGTCGGAGCCGCTGCGCTATGGGCTGATCGCTCTGGGCGGCCTGCTCTACGTGCTCTCGGTTCGTGCCGTAGCGGGGCCGATGGCCGGCTACGCGCGGCCGCAGTCGCGTGCGTGGCGGATCGTCGTAGTGGCGTGGCTGACGGCGGGTGTGTTCGCCTGCGCGACCGCTCTGTTCGACCGCCATCCGGCCGCCGCGATCCTCCATCACGCCGCGCCGCAATCCCTCATCCTGTCGATCGGCCTGCTGTTCCTGCCGCAACGTGCGGTGCGAACATCGACGGCCGTCTCGCCCACAATCGGATTTTCGGTCCGCTGGGTCGCGGCCGCTCTCATCGCCGCCGCGGCGTCGATGGTGTTCCTGGGGCCAGGATTTTCGGTATGACGCCTGCCTACCCGCCGGCTCCGCGCACGAGCCGCGTTAGCGGCGCAGCCCCAGCAGACAGAGATATTCCCAGACCATGGTGGCGCCGGCCAAAGCCGTGATCTCGGCGACATCGTAAGCGGGCGCGACTTCGACCAAATCCATGCCGATGAACGCCAGTCCCTGCAGCCGGCGCAATATCGCCTGCACTTGCCAGCTCGCGAGCCCGCCGATCTCCGGCGTTCCGGTGCCGGGCGCGAAGGCCGGATCGAGCACGTCGATATCGACGCTGAGATAGACCGGCGCATCGCCGACGACCTCACGAATGCGCTCGGCGACGGCGGCGGGACGGCTTTCGTGAACGTCTTGCGCCGTGATCGTCGCCACACCGCGCGCCGCAGTCCAATCACGGACTTCCCGCGCCAGGGGAGAGCGGATGCCGACCTGCACCATGCGGCGCGGATCGACGGCACCCTCCTCGATCGCATGGTAGAAGACCGAGGCGTGACCGTAAGTCTGGCCGAAGCTGTCGGGCCAGGTATCGACGTGGGCGTCGAGGTGAATGAGCGCCGGCGGGCCGCGCCTTTTCGCCAGCGCGCGCAGGAGCGGCAGCGTGATGCTGTGATCGCCGCCCAAGGCGACGAGATGCTCGATGTTCTGCGCCTGCTCCTCGATCAGCGCCATGCTGCCAACAAGGTCGCCAAGCGCAATCGTGAAGTCGCCGATATCGGCCAGAGGCAGCTTTGTTGTATCGACGCCGTGTTGCGGATGCTCGCCATCCACCAACATGCGGCTCGCCTGCCGGATCGCCCCCGGCCCGAACCGGGCGCCGCTCCGATTTGTCGTGCCGAGGTCGAGCGGAATTCCGGCAACGCAGATCGGCGCGGCGGGATCGCGGCGCGCGGTGCCGAGGAATGTCGGCGGAATCGCGTAGGTCGCCACCCCGGTCATGGTTGCCCCGGCGCCGGAAGCGCAAAACGGAACACCGCCGCGGCAATAGCGCAGGTCCAAGCGCCATTGGCGG
Source organism: Xanthobacteraceae bacterium (assembly GCA_049512975.1). Lineage (GTDB taxonomy): Bacteria > Pseudomonadota > Alphaproteobacteria > Rhizobiales > Xanthobacteraceae > BOG-931. The sequence continues at coordinate 2,610 of JBEKWO010000080.1, forward strand.
CGCCTTCGGCCGCCGCCGTCACCGACAGACTGTCGACGATGAGATCGCTCATTTCATAAACGCGCTTGCGCTCATCCCAGGCCGCGCCAGGATCGAACTCGATGCCCAGCGTGGAGGCCAGCATGGTGGCCGCGAGATCCTCGACATAGTCGCGGATCTCCGCCTCGGTCATGCCGAACCCATGGTGCTCCGAGATGTAGCCATAATGAGCCGGATTCTTCGGCCGGGCGAGGCCTATTCCGGCCGCGATGTGGCGGCCGGGCTCGTTGGTTTCGGCGCGCGCCATGACGCAAAACGTGATCTCGCCGGGCGCCAAGGTGGCAATCCCGGCAGCCGGCGTAATGAGCTCGCATTGGGCCGGCAAGATCGAGGAGACGGCAACGAGATTCTGCTGCTCGATATCCGCATCGCGCAGCGCGTATTCGAAGGCGTTGAGCAGGTGCCGATGCACGCCGATGCCGCGGGTCAGGAATACGCATTTCGGAATGGGAAACATTCGCCGCCAGCCGCCGAATTACCGCTCGCTATCGCCACCGACCGAGCGGTCTCTGCGAAAGATATCGTGAGTCGCATCGTGAATTTCCATGACCAACCTGTGACACGATCGACCAGAGCATGATCCGGAAAAAGCCTGCCCTCGGACTTGATCCGAGGGTGGAGCCCGGTTTTCCGAAACGATCATGCTCCACCATGAGCGCAACGGGCGCAAGGCCGCGGCGCCCTCAAGGAGACCGGCGCGCTCGCCGCGCACTCCGATGGCGGCGCCGTTCAGTGGTCGAACACCACGACGCCGCGGAGATTCTTGCCGGCCTCGAGGTCGGCATAGCCGCGGTTGATGTCGTCGAGCCGATAGGTTCGCGTCACCAGTTCGCGCAGCTTCAACGAACCTTTGCGGTAGAGCATGAGCAACTCGGGGATCTGCAGCCGCGGACTGGCAAAACCGTAGACGGCGCCCATGATCGCCTTCTGCGTGACCAGAAGCTCGAGCGGCGGGATTTTGATCTCGGTCACGGCGTCCGAGGTGAGCGCAGTCACCACGACGTTGCCGCCCTTCGCCGTCGCGCGGAAGGCGGGCAGCAAGGTCTCCGGCGGATTGATGCAGACGAAGGCGTGATCGACGCCGATGCCGCCGGTCAGCTCCAGCACGGCACGGGTAAGGTTCTCGCCCTGAGCGTTGACGCCGTCGGTGGCGCCGAACTCGCGGGCCCAATCGAGCTTGGCCGCCACGATATCGGCGGCGATGATCTTTGCGGCGTCGCACAGCCGCGCGCCTTGCACCACGTTCATGCCATCGCCGCCGCAGCCCACCACCAGCACGCTGTCGCCCGGCTTGACCCGCGCCCGGTAGCGCGCCGCCCCGACGCCGGCCGGCACGCCGCAGGCGACGAGGCTGGCGAGATCGAGCGGGATGTCGCGGTCGATCACGACGGCCGAGGCCTGATCGACCACGGCGCGTTCGGCAAAGCCGCCGATCATGCAGAATGCGCCGGTGGCAATGCCCGCCTGATCGCGCCGGCGGTAAGTGCCGTCGAGCTGCGGCCCTTGGGTGATGCGCGCGCCCTCGGCGCAGAAATGATGCAGGCCCTGGCGGCACCAGCGGCAAATGCCGCAGCCGGGAATGAAGGTCAGCACCACGTGGTCGCCCGGCTCGATGCCGGCGACCGCAGCGCCGACGGCTTCGACCACGCCGGCCGCCTCGTGGCCCAAAACCATCGGCCGCATGGCCACGCGGCGCTCGCCGCGCATAACGTGATAGTCGGTGCGGCACAGGCCGACGGCGGCGGTGCGTACCAAGACCTCGGTGGGCGCCGGCGGATCAAGCGTGATGCGCTCGACCGATACCGGTGCGCCGACGTCGCGGAACAGGGCGGCGCGTATGTCCATGAATGATGGTGCGCCAGGAAGCCAAAACGAGGCAATAGGTGACCGCATGGCAGCCGCGCGTATCGCGGTTGGCGGGCTTGACCGGGCAATCCGTCCTCCGGCAAAGATGATATCCTCGCCAACAAGGCCGGGACACGGCAGCGCCGGTCAGCCAAAAAACCCGCTGCCCGGGAGGCTCAAATGCCCGACGCCGTTATTGTTTCCACCGCCCGCACCCCGATCGGCAGAGCCTATCGCGGCGCCTTCAACATGACCCACGGCGCCGACCTCGGCGGCCATGTCGTCCGCAACGCGGTCGAGCGTTCCGGCGTCGAACCGGGCGAGGTCGAGGACGTCATTCTCGGCTGCGCACTGCCGGAGCGCGCCACCGGCGGCAACATCGCCCGCCAGGCCGCGATCCGCGCCGGCCTGCCGATCACCGTGGGCGGCATGACGGTGAACCGCTTCTGCAGTTCCGGCCTGCAGACCATCGCGCTCGCCGCGCAACGCATCATTTCCGGCGAGGCGTCGGTCATCGCCGCCGGCGGGCTCGAAAGCATCAGCCTGGTGCAGGACGGCAAGAGCCTGTCGGCCCCCAGCGAATGGATGCTGGAGCATAAGCCCGCGCTCTACATGCCGATGATCGACACCGCGGACAACGTCGCCGAGCGCTACAAGGTCAGCCGCGAGGCGCAGGATGGCTATGCGCTGGAAAGCCAACGCCGTACCGCGTCGGGTCAGCAGGCCAAGCGCTTCGACAGCGAGATCGTGCCGCTGCCGACCACCAAGAAAATCGTCGACAAGGACACCAAGGCCGAGAGCTTCGAGCAGGTGACGCTCAAGAGCGACGAAGGCAACCGCCCCGACACCACGCTCGAGGGACTCGCGTCGCTCAAGCCGGTGCGCGAGGGAAAATGGATCACCGCCGGCAATGCCAGCCAGCTCTCGGATGGCGCGTCGGCTTGCGTGGTCATGGACGCCAAGCTCGCCGAGCGCCGCGGGCTGAAGCCGCTCGGCACCTTCCGCGGCTTCGCCGTCGCCGGCTGCGAGCCGGACGAGATGGGCATCGGCCCGGTCTTCGCCGTGCCGAAACTGCTCGCGCGGCAGGGGCTCAAGATCGGCGACATCGATCTGTGGGAGCTCAACGAGGCGTTCGCCAGCCAGGTGCTGTATTGCCGCGACCGGCTCGGCATTCCGCAGGAGCGGCTCAACGTCGACGGCGGCGCCATCTCGATCGGCCACCCCTACGGCATGAGCGGCTCGCGCATGACCGGTCACGCGCTGATCGAGGGCAAGCGGCGCGGCGCCAAGCTCGCCATCGTCACCATGTGCATCGGCGGCGGCATGGGCGCCGCCGGCCTGTTCGAGATTAATTAGACGAGCGGGTGAGAGAGCAAGGAGAGCGCGTCATGGACCTTCGCTTCACGCCGGAAGAGATCGCGTTCCGCGACGAGGTGCGCGCGTTCATGAAAGAAAAGCTGCCACCCGCGATCCGCACCAAGATGATTGACGGTAGCCGGCTCGGGAAAGAAGATCTCGTCACCTGGCAGCGCATCCTCAACGCCAAGGGCTGGGCGGTGCCGCACTGGCCGAAGCAATGGGGCGGCACCGGCTGGGGACCGGTCGAGATCTATCTGTTCCGCGATGAGCTGCAGCAGGCGCCGGCGCCCGAGCCGCTGCCGTTCGGCGCCAACATGGTGGGGCCGGTCATCATCGCCTTCGGCAACGAGACGCAGAAGAAGCGCTATCTGCCGCGCATCGCCAATCTCGACGACTGGTGGGCCCAGGGTTTCTCCGAGCCCGGCGCCGGCTCCGATCTTGCCTCGCTGCGCACCACAGCGCGGCGCGACGGCAACCACTACATCGTCAACGGCCAGAAGACCTGGACCACGCTGGCGCAATACGCCGACTGGATTTTCTGCCTGGTGCGCACCGAGCCGGCGGCCAAGAAGCAGGAAGGCATTTCGTTCCTGCTGATCGACATGAAAACGCCGGGCATCACGGTGCGCCCGATCCAGACCATCGACGGCGGCTACGAGGTCAACGAAGTGTTCTTCGACGACGTCAAGGTCCCCGCCGAGAATCTGGTCGGCGAAGAGAACAAGGGCTGGAACTACGCCAAATTCCTGCTCGGCAACGAGCGCAGCGGCATCGCCCGCGTCGGCATTTCCAAGTCGCGCATCCGCCGCCTGAAGGAGCTGGCGGCGCTCGAGCGATCGGCCGGCAAGTCGCTTCTTACCGACCCGCGCTTTCGCGCCAAGATCGCCGCCGTCGAGATCGAGCTCAAGGCGCTGGAAATGACGCAATTGCGCGTGGTTGCCGCCGAGCGCAATCGCAGCGGCAGCAACAAGCCCGATCCCGCCTCGTCGATTCTGAAAATCAAGGGCTCGGAGATTCAGCAGACCATCACCGAGCTGCTGCTCGAGGTCGTCGGCCCCTACGCGCTGCCCGACCAGGTGCCGCATGACGACAGCGAGCGCTGGAACGAGCCGCCGATCGGCCCGGACTGGGCCGGCCCGCTGGCCCCGCAATATTTCAACTACCGCAAGACGTCGATCTATGGCGGGTCGAACGAAATCCAGAAGAACATCATCGCCAAGGCGATCCTGGGGCTATGAGCTTTCGTCATTGCGAGCCAACGGGTGGCCGGCCCGATGACAAGCTCCGCGCTACGCTCCTTGCAATGACGAGACAGTAGAGTTGGGGGCTGTGAAATGGACTTCGCGCTGACCGACGAACAGCGGCTTCTGCAGCATAGCGTCGAGCGATTGTTTGCCGATCACTACGCGTTCGAGGCGCGCAAGCGTTACGGCCAGGAACCGGGCGGCTTCAGCCGTGCGCTGTGGGCGCGTTATGCCGAACTTGGCCTGCTCGGATTGCCGTTCGACGAAGCCGACGGCGGATCGGCCGGCGGCCCGGTCGAGACCATGATCGTCATGGAACAGATCGGCCGGGCGCTGGCGCTTGAGCCGTATCTGGCGACCGTGGTGCTCGGCGGCGGACTTTTGCGGCTCGGCGGCAGCGAAGCAATGCGTGCCGAGCTCGTCCCGCAGATCGCCAGCGGCGATCTCATACTCGCCTTCGCGCACGCCGAGCGGCAATCGCGCTACGACCTCGCCGACGTCGCCGCGCGGGCGCGGCGCGACGGCGCCGGTTTCGTCATCGACGGCGCCAAGAGCCTGGTGCTGCACGGCGACAGCGCGCGAAAATTCATCGTCTCGGCGCGGCTTGCCGGCGGACAAAGCGATCGCGCCGGCGTCGGCCTTTTCCTGGTCGATGCCGCGGCGGACGGCGTCTCGACGCGCGGCTATCCGACGGTCGACGGCCAGCGCGCCGCCGAGGTGACGTTCTCCGGCGTGCGCGTCCCTGCCGCCGCCGCGATCGGCGAGCCCGGCGCCGCCTTTCCGCTGATCGAGCGCATCGTCGACCAGGCGATTGCCGCGCTTGCCGCCGAAGCGGTCGGCGCCATGGCGGCGATGCACGAGACCACCGTCGACTATATGAAGACGCGCAAGCAGTTCGGCGTCACCATCGGCAGCTTCCAGGTGTTGCAGCACCGCGCCGCCGACATGCTGATCGCGCTCGAGCAGGCGCGCAGCATGGCGATGCTGGCGACCATGATGGCGGCGGACGAGGACGTCCGCGAGCGGCGCCAAGCTATTTCCGCGGCCAAGGTACAAATCGGTCGCTCCGGCCGCTTCATCGGCCAGCAGGCGATTCAGATCCACGGCGGCATCGGCATGACCATGGAAACCAAGGTCGCCCATTCCTTCAAGCGCGTCACCACCATCGACACGCTGTTCGGCGACGCCGACCACCATCTCGGCATCGTCGCCGAGGGCGGCGGTCTTATCGCGGCGTGAGCAAGTGTTTCCTCCCCCACTTCGTGGGGGCAGATGAAAGCGAACTCGGGGCAGTCGACATGAAAACTGCGATTACGGAAATGTTCGGCATCCGCCATCCCATCATCCAGGGCGGCATGCATTATGTCGGCTTGGCGCAACTCGCCTCGGCGGTGTCGAATGCCGGCGGTCTCGGCATCATCACCGGCCTGACGCAGAAGGCGCCGGAATTGCTGGCGCGGGAAATCGTGCGCTGCCGCGACGCCACCGACAAGCCGTTCGGCGTCAACCTCACCTTCCTGCCGGCGTTCGCCGCGCCGCCCTATCCCGAATACATCCGCGCCATCATCGAAGGCGGCGTCAAGATCGTCGAGACCGCGGGACGCAGCCCCGAGCAATACATGCCGGCGCTGAAAGCCGCCGGCATCAAGGTGATCCACAAATGCACGTCGGTGCGGCATTCGCTCAAGGCCGAGCGGATCGGCTGCGACGCGGTCAGCGTCGACGGCTTCGAATGCGGCGGCCATCCCGGCGAGGACGACGTCCCGAATATGATCCTGTTGCCGCGCGCCGCCGACGAATTGAAGATTCCGTTCGTGGCGTCGGGCGGCATGGCGGATGCGCGCAGCCTCGTTGCCGCTTTGGCGCTCGGCGCCGCCGGCATGAACATGGGCACGCGCTTTATCGCCACCAAGGAGGCGCCGGTCCACGCCAACGTCAAGCAGGCGATTCTGGCGGCTTCCGAGCTCGACACGCGGCTGATCATGCGCGGCTTGCGCAACACCGAGCGCGTGCTCAACAACAAAGGGGTCGAGGAGATCGTACAGATCGAGCGCGAGAAGGGCGCGGCGCTGACGATCGACGACATCCGCGAGCGGGTCGGCGGGCTCTATCCGCGCATCATGGGCGAAGGCGACGTCGACGCTGGCGCGTGGAGCTGCGGCATGGTCGCCGGGCTCATCCACGATATCCCGAGCGTCGCCGAATTGATCGACCGGATCATGGCCGATGCCGAGCGGCTGATCCGCGACCGGCTCATGGGCCTCCTTGGCCAGGGCGCGACGCCAGCGGCGAAGGTGGCTTAGCCCAATAGATTCGACCGACCGCCGGCGCTGCCGACGATCGGTCAATCTTTTTGATCGGATGCCCTACCAGTTGCGGCGGCAATGTCCGTGCGGCCCGCGATGCCAGCCGCGCCCGCAGCCGCCTCGCACGTCGATGGTATTGCTCACATGATCGGCGGCCTGGGCAATCGGCTGGCCATCGGCCGGAGCGGCCGAAGCGCCCGCGATCCCGATCAAGCTCACTCCCGCCGCCAAGACGACGGCTAGCACCAGATAACGCATGTCGATTGCTCCCTGTTGCAATGGTCAAAACCTGCCATTGAATTGCCGCGCCGTAAAGCGGACGGCTGCGGCTATCCACTTCGATCCGTCTTTTGCGAGGCCAAGACGTCAATGGACGAGATTATTTCATCGGACCGTCATAGAACGCGCGCCCGGCTGACAGCCGTCACCTATCCCGCCGGAAAATGACACTCAGATTATTGGCCGGCATCGCCACGGTCTCCGCCAGCGCCAAACCGTGACGCCTCGCCAAAGCCGTCACGTCGGTGAGGTCACGCACGCCCCATTGCGCGTTTTGCCCGCGCAGCCAGGCGTCGAACTCGAGGTTGCTCGGCGCGGTATGACGGCCTTCGATCCGGTAAGGGCCATAGAGATAGAGAACGCCGCCGGCCCGCAACACGCGCTCGGCGCCGGCAAGAAGGCCTTCGCTCGCCGCCCACGGCGTGATGTGGATCATGTTGATGCAGACGAGCGCGTCGGCGCGCGCGACCGGCCATTCCTCCGCCATCACATCGAGCGAAAGCGGCGCCAGCAGGTTTACGGCGCCGGCGGCCGCGCGGTGCGCGGCGGTGCTCGCCAGTACCCGCGGATCGATATCGGTCGGCTGCCAGGACATACCAGGCAGCCCTTTGGCAAAGTAGGCGGCATGCTCGCCGCTACCGCTCGCGACTTCGAGTACAAGCCCTTGCGGCCGCAGAACGCGGCGCAGCACATCGAGGATCGGCTCACGGTTACGCGCCACATGCGCGTGATAAAGCCGCGGATCGGATGCTTTGGACATCCGGTTTTTTCTTCCTTTACATCGGCGGCGTCAGCCCATCCTTTCCGTAATTGATGCGCGCCGCCTGCAATGTGCCGTCCGGTTGTTTTTTCGCCGCGGCGATGAAAATTTTCGTTCCCGGCTTGAGGTCGCTCTTGTCGCCCGGATGATAGGTGACGATCGCGGTTTGCGGCGTGACGACGATCTTCTTCTCTCCAGTTTTGTATTTCAGCGTCAATGTCTGTCCGTCAACGCCCGCGACAGTTTCTTCGACGTTGGCATTTGTCATCGTTGAGTCGGCTTGCAGATCCCAAGGATAGTGTCCTTCCCCGGTGCCGCGCATCGCTTCCGGGAAGATATGCACCTCGATCGCCTTTTGGCTGCCGTCGGGCTGCGGCATTCCTGTCGATCCGACGAACAAGCCCGGCTTGATGTCCGCGAGCGAGGCCTTGACGATCGCGACCACGATCCCGTTTTCGGCAAGGGCGACCTTCAGCTCCGCGCCGTCTCGCGATTTGACGACGTAGATCGGTCCTTCCACCCGATCGATCGTGCCGCGGACGCGGACGGTGTCCTGCGCATAGGCGACGGAACCAAGTACGGAGCCAAGTGCGAACAGCGTCAATGCCGCCAGGCAATGCGCGCGCCATATCACTTGTTGCATGTGTTCCTCCCCGATGTGACTTCATTGTTTTCGGTAAGCGTAGCGCGGATTGAGCGGCGGCGAAATCCCGGGTTCGGTGTTGCTTTGCCCGCTGACGAGGTTCGAGCCGCTCAGTGCGTCATGTCGAAGCCGACCGTGATACGCACATGCAAGGTGTCTTCGCCAGTGGCGATCGGCACCGACGCCATCGCGGCCGAAGCTCGCAGCGCCGTCATCGGCATAGGCGCGCCGTAGCGCGAATCTTCCGTGATCCAGCTCACGCCGCCCAGGATCAGGCCGGAAGCGTGCGCATATAATTCCGCCTTGCGCCGCGCATCGGCGACCGCGGCCTCCCGCGCCTCGTCGAGCGCTTTGGACGGCTCGGAATGTTGAAATTCCACGTTGCCGACGTCCGTCGCTCCCGTTGTCACCAGCCGATCGAGAATCTCGCCGACCTTGTCGATCTGCCGGATGGTCACATTGATTTGGTTGGAGACGCTGAACCCGGATAATTTCTGTTCGCTGTTGGACTGATGCGATTCGTAAATCGGCTGCACGGAGAACCGGGCGGTCTGAATGTCCTTCTGCGCGATTCCCGCGTTCGACAGCATGGCGGTGATGGCGGCCATCGCCTTTGTATTCGCCTCGGTTGCCTCTTTGGCGGTCTTGGCCCTGGTGGTCACGCCGCTCCTGACCCGCGCATAGTCCGGCGGCACGCTGACGCTGCCTTCTCCGATCACGACCACGCCCCGCTCCGGCGGCAATTGCGACTGCTGCGCCTGCGCGGGGACTGCCACGACAAAAACTGCCGCCGCGACGATGGCCGCACCGGAGAAAAACCGGCGCGATTTGGCCGCAACGGCCACTCTTGCCGCACGGCGCGGTGTGGCCATGACGGCGGCAAAGAGAGCGTACACAGCGGCGATCATGGCGTTCATGATTGTCCTCCCGGTTTCCCCGGATCGGTTTGTACATTCTTTGCGGGGCCAATAAGGCGGGGCGGCATAAAGGCCCTTGAGGTGCGTCTCCTGTGCGGTGACGCTCCTCTTGACACCCGTCCCCGTTTCGGCTACAAGCGGCGAAGGCACCTATATCCTTGACTAACCTTTTCCACACTATTCACAGGTTGTAATCTTTAGCCTTGCACCGCGTTACGTGGTGTTAGGCACCACCGACACGCGGACGATAGGATTCCAAATACGAACCAACAAAGGAATCCGGCATGACCGCGCTCACAGACCTTTCGATAGACGGGCCGCTAATCGCCACAAAACTTCGCTCAGAGCCAACGCCAGACGGTGTCTTAGTGGTCGGGCTAGTACACATTGCCGATGAGCCTCACGCATCCGCGCCAATTCGCCTTTTGCTGACCCCGAAAGATGCGCGTTCTTTAGCGGGCCAAATGGCGACAAATGCAAACGTTGTGGATCGGTGGGGGAAAACTCATGATCACGCATGAGATTTCCCGCGTTTTTGAAGTGACACTACCAATCGCAACGATGCCGTCCGCTTCGCGCGGACAGATCGGATTTTCAGCCGAGGGACAAAGCTTTTCGCTCTTGATGTCACGCGCCGATTTCCAGCGTCTCGGGCGAAAAATTCAGCGGCTACTTGACGATACACCGCCTCCTGCTCGGAACCGGGGACCCAATCTGTTACCCCGTGAAAAATGACTGCACGGAGGTCACCCACGACACACCCCCGCTAAGGGGTTGCGCCGACTCGCTAATTGGCCCCGCAAGGTTAGTGATAGATATAGGCCCCGCGGCGAATCTCGCTCATTTAAGGGACGTGATCTCGAGACACACCTGATTACGGAGCGAGTGCGGTTCCTGCGGGCGGGGCTTGTAACCCAGCTCCCGGGCGGTCCGGGCATCGTCCCCGCCGGCATGAAGACCGGCGCGCAAGGTGCTTTGCTTAAGCGCGATTGACGGTGTGGGTAACACCCGCGTCCTCTCGATCGCGTGAAGCGCGGCCTGGGCTGAGTCAAAGCGTTCGGTCGCTGCGACAAGAGCCGCGGCGAGGCGCCGGAAGGCGAGCGCGCCCCGACTTTTGGCGCGCTTCCGCGCCCGCGCACAGGCAAGTGGCAACACTTCTCTGTGTGGCGCGGACCCAATGAACTTGCGCCTTTCGGCGCTCCGCCTCCCTCTTTCTTGCGAGGGGGACTGAGAATTCGCTTCGTTGTTTGCAAACCTCGGGCGCGCTGCGCGCCGCGAGAATGAATTTTTATTTCGTCATTGCGAGGAGCGGAGCGACAAAGCAATCCAGAGCCTTGTGACTCAAAAGACTGGATTGCTTCGCCTCGCTCGCAATGACGAGGGTAAGGGGCCTATCCGCGAGTCTGAGCCAAGCGGAAATGCCCCCTCACCCCTCCCTCTCCCGCACGCGGGGAGAGGGAGCGCGCCGTTGACCGGCCGCGCGCTTTCGTGTCACGTCGCGCGGCTTTTGTGGGGCATGATCTTTTCGAAAGCCGGCATCGATATTTCGGGATCATGCCTTAAATAACACCCGGAAACGACTGCGATTTATTATGACTACCGACCGCTACAACGCCGCCGAGGCGGAAGCCCGCTGGCAGAAAATCTGGGAAGAGCGCGGCATCTTCGCCACGCCTAACCCCTCTTCGCGCGCCGACGGGTCGACAGACAAGCCAAAGTACTACGTGCTGGAGATGTTCCCCTATCCGTCGGGGCGCATCCATATGGGCCACGTGCGCAACTACACGATGGGCGACGTGGTGGCGCGGGTGAAGCGGGCGATGGGCTTTGCGGTGCTGCATCCGATGGGCTGGGACGCCTTCGGCATGCCGGCCGAGAACGCGGCAATCGAGCGCAAGGTCCACCCCAAGGTCTGGACCGACGACAATATCGCGGCGATGAAGAAACAGCTCAAATCTATGGGGCTGTCGCTCGACTGGAGCCGCGAGATCGCGACCTGCGACCCGGCCTATTACCAGCACCAGCAGAAGATGTTCCTCGATTTTTTGCGTGCCGGCCTGGTCGAGCGGCGCCAGTCGAAGGTGAACTGGGATCCGGTCGATCAGACGGTGCTGGCCAACGAGCAGGTGATCGACGGCCGCGGCTGGCGCTCCGGCGCGCTGGTCGAGCAGCGCGAGCTGACGCAGTGGTTTTTCAAGATCACGGCGTTTGCCCAGGAGCTGCTCGACGCGCTCGACACGCTCGACCGCTGGCCGGAAAAAGTCCGGCTGATGCAGAAGAACTGGATCGGCCGCTCGGAAGGGCTCAAGATAAAGTTCAAGCTCGATCCCGAGACGGCGCCGGTACAGGAAAAAGAAGTCGAGGTGTTTACCACGAGGCCGGACACCCTTTTTGGGGCCAAGTTCCTCGCGCTCGCACCCGACCATCCAGTGGCGTTGGCAGCTGCTAGCAAAAACGCAAAGCTTGCAGAGTTTAGCGCGCAGTGCTTGCGACATGGCACGGCGCAGGCCGAAATCGACACCGCCGAGAAGCTCGGTTTCGACACCGGCATCAAGGCGCTGCATCCGTTCGATCCGAACTGGAAGCTGCCGGTCTATGTCGCGAACTTCATTTTGATGGATTACGGCACCGGCGCCATCTTCGGCTGCCCGGCGCATGACCAGCGCGACCTCGATTTCGTCAACAAATACGGCCTCGGCAACGTGCCGGTGGTCTGCCCGCCGGGAGTCGATCCGAAAAACTTCGTCATCACCGGCACCGCCTATGACGGCGACGGCCGCATGATCAATTCGCGCTTCCTCGACGGCATGACGGTGGAGCAGGCCAAGGAAGAAGCGGCGAGTCGATTAGAGAAAGAGATTTGGGGTTACAGGTTGCAACTTCCGCTCGGAACGGAGGAGAGAGAAGCAACAACAGAAGGGCCCGCGACCTTAGTTACCCCTGCGGTGAAGGATGCCCTTGGCAGACCCATCTCGCCGCCGCTTGATAGGGGTTGGGAGTTCGACTCAAATTCCTATCAGTGGGGCCTTGGTTCTGGTCATTGGATCGCCAATCACAGGTATTTTGACCGTTTCGTCATCGGACAGAAGAAGCAGTTTGAGGAGCGCAAGATGCTGCACCTCACGCAGCTTGTTCCGGTCGCGCAGCGCCAAATCAATTACCGCCTGCGCGACTGGGGCATTTCACGGCAGCGCTATTGGGGTTGTCCGATCCCGATCATTCATTGCGAAAGCTGCGGCGTGCTGCCGGTGCCGGAGCAGGATTTGCCGGTGACGCTGCCGGAGGACGTGACGTTCGACCGCCCCGGCAATCCGCTCGACCGCCATCCGACCTGGAAGCACGTCAAATGCCCGCAATGCGGCGCGCCGGCGACGCGCGAGACCGATACCATGGACACCTTTGTCGACTCGTCATGGTATTTCGAGCGCTTCACCGATCCGTGGATCAAAACCGCGCCGACCGATCGGCCGATGGTCGATGCCTGGATGCCGGTCGATCAATATATCGGCGGCATCGAGCACGCGATTTTGCACCTGCTCTACAGCCGCTTCTTCACCCGGGCGATGAAGGCAACCGGACATGTCGGGCTCGATGAGCCGTTCGCCGGCCTGTTCACCCAGGGCATGGTCGTGCACGAGACCTATCAGGATGAAAAGACCGGCGAATGGCTATCGCCGGCGGAGGTGAATATCCAAACAATCTACGAATCAACGACCGAGGATGCACAGTCAGGCGCTAGAACCAGCAACGTGCTGCGAAGAGCTACCCGGAAGGACGGTGGAGACGTTGTGATCGGCCCGATCGAGAAAATGTCGAAGTCGAGGCGCAACACCGTCGATCCCGACGAGATCATCGAAACCTACGGCGCCGACGTGGCACGCTTGTTCATGCTGTCGGACTCGCCGCCGGAGCGGGACGTCGAATGGACCGAGCGGGGCGTCCAAGGCGCCTCCCGCTTTGTGCAGCGGCTTTGGCGGCAAATCAACCAAGCGGCCGTCATCTCGGAATCCGCTGCAGCGGCCCGGCCTAGCGAATTCGGTGCAGCGGCTTCGAAACTTCGCAAAACGACGCATCGTCTTCTGGCAAAAGTCTCCGACGAAATCGAAAAGCTGCATTTCAACGTCGCGGTAGCCTGCATCTACGAACTGTGCAGCGCGCTCGGCGAGGCAATCGGCGACATCGACGCGCCCGAGCAGATGACGCCGGACTTTGCCTGGGCGGTGCGCGAAACCGCCGACATTCTGGTGCAATTGTTCCACCCGATGATGCCGCA
>JBEKWO010000081.1:0-16147 GCA_049512975.1 Xanthobacteraceae bacterium
GCGCGTCCTTCCTCGTCGATCAGCGCCTGCCGGTCGGCGACCGGGATCTGATAGTAATCGGGATGGATTTCGCTGAAGGCGAGGAAGCCGTGGCGGTTGCCGCCGTAATCGACGAAGGCGGCTTGCAGCGACGGCTCAACGCGCGTCACCTTCGCCAGATAGATATTGCCTCTTAGTTGCTTGCGCTGTGCGGTTTCGAAGTCGAATTCCTCGACGCGGTTGCCGCGCAAGACCACCACCCGGGTTTCCTCCGGATGGGTCGCGTCGATAAGCATTTTGTTGGCCATTGGCTAATCTCGTAAGGGCCGAAATGCCGTAGACTCCGCGCCGCAGCGGCGACGGAGGACGGCGAGCCGCCCGTTTGTCGGTGAAGGGAACGGATCGGAAACTCCGAGTGCGGCAGACGGAAATCGGTCCGCCGGTCGGCGAGCGTCACCTGAACGCTGGCGAACCGATACGACCGAACCTCTTGCGCCTCGAACATGAACTCCAAACCGTGGTGGACGGCAGCGCTTAAGCCGCCGTGATTACACTGAGCGCTCACGGTATCAGCGACGCTCCGGCGGCACGTACCGCTGCCGGCAGGCGCGCTGCAGGTAAGTTCCGGCTGCCCTGCTCCTTGAGGGTATCGCCTCGCTTATTCGTCCCGCATCTGGTCGGCGCCTTTTTTGAGCGCCGGAACGGGTCGAAGCAGCGTCCGCCCGCTCCCGCTGTCGGGAGCCATCGCGGCGGACGTGGCGGATGCCCTGACGGGACACAACCGAAACCTTTGACCGTCAGCCTCTTCTTCTTAAGGCCGCGGCTACGGAATTGGCAAGCCGTCTGTGGGATTTGGCCGATCGGGGAGCCCTCTGGGTACCCCGGCCGACCGATCCCGGCACCCCGAATGTAGGTACTTAAGTTTCGATTAACCACGCCTGCCTAATGGAGTAAGACCAGCATGGAGGGTTTTAAGACCGATGGCTGTCCGGGCGGCGAGCTGGGCGTTCCTCGGTCTCCTCTGCGCTGTGGCTGCGTCGGCGGAGCGGCCGCCGGCGGCTTCGGCCGCCGATTCGTTTCCGGTCGCGACCGCCGCGCGCCTCGCCGGCGACGAATCGCACACGCGGTTTGTGATGGATTTCAGCCGCACTATCGATCTGCACGCCTTTACGCTGGCCGATCCCTATCGGGTCGTCATCGACATCCCGCAGGTGATATTCCAGCTGCCGCCGAAGACCGGCGAGAGCGGTCGCGGCCTGATCAAGGCCTTTCGTTTCGGCTTGGTGATGCAGGGCGGCTCGCGCCTGGTTTTCGATCTCGCAAGACCGGTGCGTATCGAAAAGGCCGCGGTGATCGACGCTGCGGAGGGCGACCCGGCCCGCCTGGTGCTCGATCTGGTGGCCACCGATCGCGAGAGCTTTTTGCGCAGGATCGCGCTCACCAACAGGCTGGCCGGCCCGGAACTGCCCCGCGCCGACCGGCCGCAAGCAACGAGCGGCGATCCGCGGCTGCTCGTCGTGCTCGATCC
Organism: Xanthobacteraceae bacterium; assembly: GCA_049512975.1. GTDB lineage: Bacteria > Pseudomonadota > Alphaproteobacteria > Rhizobiales > Xanthobacteraceae > BOG-931. The sequence continues at coordinate 1,508 of JBEKWO010000081.1, forward strand.
CGGCCACGGCGGCATCGATACCGGCACCAAGTCGTCAGGCGGAGAACTGGAAAAGGACATTGTGTTGAACGTCGCGCTGCGCTTGCGCGACCGCCTCGAAAAAGCCGGCAAATGCCGCGTGCTGATGACGCGGACCGACGACACCTTCGTGCCGCTGGCCGACCGCGTGCGCATGACGCGCAGCGCCGGCGCTTCGCTGTTCGTCTCCGTCCACGCCGACGCGCTGCCGCGCCGGGAAGGCGATGCGCAGGGCGCAAGCGTCTACACGCTGTCGGAGACCGCCTCCGATTCGGAGGCGGCGCGGCTGGCCGAGAAGGAGAACCGAGCGGACGTGATCGCCGGCGTCGATCTCAAGACCGAACCGGACGACGTTGCCGGCATCCTGATTGATCTTGCCGAGCGCGAGACCAAGAGCTTTTCCCTGCAGTTTGCGCACAAACTGGTCGGCGAGTTAAAAACCGCGACGCGGTTACACAAGACCCCGCTGAAATCGGCGGGGTTCCGTGTCTTGCGGGCGCCGGACGTGCCTTCGGTTTTAGTCGAGCTCGGCTACGTTTCCAATCGGCAGGACCTGCAATCGCTCTTGTCCGAAACCTGGCGCAACCGGACGGCGGAAACGATCGCAAAGGCGATTGAGACTTACTTCGCGACCCATATGGCCGGCGCCGGCGCCGGTGCGAACTGAGGCAAAGGCCGGCCTGACAACGCGGCCCTAAGCGCGGCCGAATGGCCTCAGTTTGAACAAAAAACCGAGCGACGACACGCGATGCATAGCGGGGCTTCCGGCGAATTTGGGCCAGGAGTGTTACTTTGCATGTGGGGCGCCTGGCCGGGCGTGAACCGAGCGGGCGCGGGCTCGTTCCGGGCTGGACATTCTCGATGAAAACCTTGCTGCGATTCCTCGGCTTCTTGTTCGCGGCGGGAACCATCCTGTTCGTCGTCGGCGTCGGCGCCGTCGCCGGCCTTTTTTGGCACTATTCCAAGGAGTTGCCGGACTACTCTCAACTTCGGAATTATGAGCCGCCGGTGATGACGCGGGTGCATGCCGCGGACGGCTCGCTGCTTGCCGAATACGCCAACGAGCGCCGCCTCTATCTTCCGATCCAGGCGGTGCCGAAACTCGTGATCAACGCGTTCCTCGCCGCCGAGGACAAGAACTTCTACGAACACGGCGGGCTCGACTTCTACGGCATCGCGCGCGCCGCCCTGCTCTACGCGCAAAACTTCGGCTCCAGCCGCCGCCCGCAGGGCGCCTCGACCATCACCCAGCAGGTGGCGAAAAATTTCCTGCTGTCGAGCGAGCTGTCGATCACCCGTAAGATCAAGGAAGCGCTGCTCGCTTTGCGCATCGAGCGGACCTATTCGAAGGACAAGATTCTCGAACTCTATCTCAACCAGATCTATCTCGGCCTCGGCGCCTACGGCGTCGCCGCCGCGTCGCTGCTCTGTTTCGACAAGTCGGTCCATGAGCTGACGATCGCCGAGGCCGCCTACCTCGCCGCGCTGCCCAAGGGTCCGAACAATTACAATCCGTTCCGCCGTCGCGACGAGGCGATCGCGCGCCGCAACTACGTGCTCGATCGCATGGTCGAGGACGGCTACATCGCGGCCGAAGCCGGCGACAAGGCCAAAAAGGAGCCGCTCGCCGTCACCGTGCGGCCGACCGGAGCCCACACTTTCGCGGCCGAATTTTTCGCCGAGGAGGTGCGGCGCTACGTCTTCGAGAATTACGGGGAGAAGAAACTCTACGAGGGCGGCCTCTCCGTGCGCACCACGCTCGATCCCAAGATCCAGGTGCTGGCGCGCAAGACCATGATCAACGGGCTGGTCAATTTCGACGAAACCCAAGGCTGGCGCGGCCCGGTCGGCAAGATCGACATTGACGGCGATTGGGGCGTCAGGCTCGGCGACGTGAAGTCGCTGTCCGATATCGATCCCTGGCGGCTCGCGGTGGTGCTCGAGGTGAACGACCAGTCGGCGCGCATCGGTCTGCAGCCGCCGCGTGACCCCGGCGGCGCCCTGGTGAAGGCCCGCGAAGTTGGCATCCTGCCGCTCGATGGCGTCAAATGGGCGAAGCCGGCGGGCGGTCCGGCAAAGCCGATCCAGCGCGTGAGCCAGGTGCTTTCGCCCGGCGACGTCGTCTACGTCGAGCCGGCGAAGGAGCAGGGGTTCCGGCTGCGTCAGGTGCCGGAGATTTCCGGCGCCATGGTGGTCATGGATCCGCACACCGGCCGTGTGCTGGCGATGGTCGGTGGCTTCTCCTACGACCAGAGCCAGTTCAACCGCGCTACCCAAGCGCTGCGGCAGCCCGGCTCATCGTTCAAGCCGCTGGTTTATGCCGCGGCCATCGACAACGGCTATACACCCTCGACCATCGTTCTTGATGCGCCGCTCGAAGTTGACATGGGGCCGGGAGGCGGCGGCGTCTGGAAGCCGGAAAATTACGGCGGCAAGTTTTATGGCCCCTCGACGCTGCGCTTCGGCCTCGAACAGTCGCGCAACGTGATGACGGTACGACTGGCGCAGGACGTCGGCATGCCGCTGATCGCGGAATATGCCAAACGGTTCGGCGTCTACGACGATCTGCCACCCTACCTGTCCTACGCGCTCGGCGCCGGCGAGACCACGGTGCTGCGCATGGTCACCGCCTATTCGATGCTCGACAATGGCGGGCGGCGTGTGAAGCCCACCCTGATCGACCGCATCCAGGACCGCTACGGCCACACCGTCTACAAGCATGACGAGCGCGAGTGCCGCGGTTGCGAAGCCGACTCCTGGCACGACCAACCCGAGCCGACCCTGGTCGATCGCCGCGAGCAGGTGATCGATCCGATGACCGCCTATCAGATCACTTCGATGATGGAGGGGGTCGTCCAGCGCGGCACCGCGACCGTGGTTCGCGACGTCGGCAAGCCGATCGCCGGCAAGACCGGCACCACCAACGAAGAGAAGGACGTCTGGTTCATCGGCTTCTCGCCCGACATCGTCTGCGGCGTCTATATGGGCTACGACAAGCCGCGCCATATCGCGCGGCTGGCGACCGGCGGTCACCTGGCGGCGCCGGTCGTCCGCGATTTCCTCAAGGTCGCGCTCGCCGACAAGCCGCCGATCCCGTTCCGCGTGCCGCCCGGCATCAAGCTCATCCGCGTCGACGCCAAAACCGGCATGCGCGCCGCCCCGGGTGACACCCACGTGATCCTCGAGGCCTTCAAGCCCGGCACCGCGCCGCCCGACTCTTACTCGGTGATCGGGGCGGCGTCCCCCGGCGGCGGCCCGCTGCAGGTTTCGCCCGATGCCGACCGCGCCGTTCGCACCGGCACCGGCGGGCTGTATTGAGATTGCCGACGGCGCGTTGCGTCCGGCCTCGCGACCCATTAAATCGCTCACCATCATGCGCGCGGAAATCGAAACCATCGTCGCCGAGATCAAGCAGTCGGTCGGGCTGCTGAGGAGGCATCTTTGACGTCGACAAGGCGCGGGCGCGGCTTGCCGAGCTGAACCGGCAGGCCGAAGATTCCAATCTGTGGAACGATCCGCAGCACGCCAGCCGCGTGATGCAGGAGCGCACCGCGCTCGAGGATCAGCTCAACGCCATCGCGCGTATCGAGCAGGAGCTCGACGATCAGTTGACTATGATCGAGCTCGGCGAAGCCGAGAACGATCAGAAGGTCGTCGCCGAAGCGGAAGCGGCGCTGCGCAAGCTCAAGGCCGAGGTCGCGCGCTGCGAGCTCGAGGCGCTGCTGTCCGGCGAGGCCGACGCCAACGACGCTTATCTCGAAGTGCATGCCGGCGCCGGCGGCACCGAGAGCCAGGACTGGGCCAACATGCTCTTGCGCATGTATGTGCGCTGGGCCGAGCAGCACGGCTTCAAGGTCGATTACATCGAGGAGACGGCGGGCGAGGAGGCCGGCATCAAGTCGGCCACCATCGAGGTCAAGGGCCGCAACGCCTATGGCTGGCTCAAGACCGAGAATGGCGTGCACCGGCTGGTGCGCATCTCGCCGTTCGACGCCAATGCGCGCCGGCATACGTCGTTCGCCAGCGTCAATGTCTATCCGGTGGTCGACGACCGCATCAATATCGATATCAAGGAGGCCGACGTGCGCGTCGATACCATGCGCGCCGGCGGCGCCGGCGGCCAGCACGTCAACAAGACGGAATCCGCCATCCGGCTGACGCACATTCCGACCAACATCGTGGTGGTGTGCCAGAACGACCGCTCGCAGCACCGCAATCGCGCGCAGGCCTGGCAGATGCTGCGCGCCAAGCTCTACGAGGCCGAGCTGAAGAAGCGCGAGGAGAAAGCCGCCGCCGACCAAGCCGCCAAGACCGATATCGGCTGGGGCCACCAGATCCGCTCCTACGTGCTGCAGCCCTATCAGATGGTCAAAGACCTACGCACCGGCGTTGCCACCTCGAACACCGGCGCCGTACTCGACGGCGATATCGACCAATTCATGGAAGCGGCGTTGGCGCAGAAGGCGTTCGGCACCGAGGCGAAGGAAGTGGAGGATGTCGAGTAGGCGTCTTCCTCAGCCGGCGTATCGATAGGGGCCGCCCTTTTCGAGCGCGCGCTTGTAAGCCGGCCGGGCGTGGATGCGCTCGAGGAAATACATCAATCTCGGCCGGGTCCGATCGAGCCCGGCGCGCGCCCGGGCCGTCTCCAGCGGAAAACTCAGCATGATATCGGCGGCGGAGAAGCGCTCGCCGACGAACCACGGCGCTGCGCTCAACTCGCCCTCCAGAAAGTCGAGGTGCAGCTTCAACTGCGATCTCACGAAGGGTCTCGCCGGCAGCGCCAAGAGCCCAAGCCGGTCGACGACAAGCTTGAGGAGAAGCGGCGGCATCAATGAGCCTTCGGCGTAATGCAGCCAGTATTTGTAGCGCCAATAAAGATCGGAATCCCGCGGCGGCGCCAAATCGGGTCCGTAGCGTTCGACCAGATATTCGACGATCAAGCCGGTCTCGGCGAACTTTTTTCCGTCGTCTTCGATGACCGGCGATTTGCCGAGCGGATGCACCCGTTTCAATTCCTTGGGCGCCAGCATTGTCGCCTTGTTGCGCTCATAGCGCACGACTTCGTAAGGCATGCCCAGTTCTTCGAGCAGCCAGAGGACGCGCTGGCTGCGTGAATTGTTCAGATGATGGACCCGGATCAAGGCAGTCCCCACAGACAGACATAGCGGCGGGCGGCACGGCGCCACTATTCGCTATTTCCGCTTCGTCTGAAAGGGCTATCCGCCGTTCAGTTTGGCGCCGGCGTTGAGGAATTTTTGCGGATCGACCGCCTCGCCGTCGATGCGCGTCTCGTAATGCACATGCGGGCCGGTCGAGCGCCCGGTCGAACCGAGGCGGCCGACGGTCTGACCAAGCCGAATCTTGTCGCCGATATTGACCTCGATCTGCGAAAGATGGCCGTAGCGGGTCGACAGTCCGTTGCCGTGATCGATCTCGACCATCTTGCCGTAGCCGCCGCTCCAACCGGCCGTGGTGACCGTGCCGGCCGCGGTGGCGTGAACCGGATCGCCGGCATTGCCGCGAAAATCGATGCCGGTATGCATCGCCGCCAGATGCAGAAAGGGATCCATGCGCACGCCGAAGGCCGAGCTGATGTCGATGTCGCCGCTCACCGGGACGCGCACGGGCACGGAAACGAGGGTGCGGCTGAGCTGTTCGGCCTGCGCGCGCGCGATACTCACGCGCGTGAGCGTGCGCTCGAAGCCGTTGCCTTCGCCCGGCAGCTTGACGGGCACGAATGGGCCGCCGCTTGCCGGCGTCCGCGTGTCGAGAGCAAGGCCGAGGTCGGCCAGCACGCTACGCAGTTTGCGGGCTTTGCCTTCGTAGCGCTCCTGCATCCGGGCAAGCGCGGCGGTCTGCCGCCGTTCGACCCGATCGAGCGAGGCCTCGATGCGCGAGAGCTTGGAGCCCATATCGGCCCTTTTGTCCCCCTTGCGGCTTCCTGGCGCCAGATCTGGCTCGAGCGACGAGCCGCGGTCGAGACCCCGCGCCGCGGGCCGGGTCGAACCGGTCGTTATCGGGTCGGTGATGCCGCTGAGCGCCGCCGCCCGCGACTCCAGCGTTGCCTGCCGGCGCAAAAGATCATCGAGTTTTTGCTCGAACTGCTCCTGATCGAGCAGCTGACGGCTGGTGGTGCGGTCGATCCTGGCACGCAATTCGGCGATGCGATCTTCGTAGGCGTATTGCTGCTCGTGCTGGCGCGCCACGACGCTCCGCAACAGATCGTCGCGGAAGGCGAAATAGGTCGCGGTCGCGACCGACCAGCCGGCCATGATGACGACGCTGCCGACGGCGATCCAGAACGCGACCGGTCCGAATCTGATCTGCCGTCCGGCATGGGCGATCGTATAGCCGGCGCCGGCTCGGGTCCCGCTCCGCGGGCGCGAAACAGGGCTGTTGCCGGCATGATGCGCGGTGTGCCCTGACCGAACCGCTTGCCCCCGGAACATCGATCCTCACCGACACGGGCCGGTGACAGGCCCGGCCGGGAGCGGATTTGAGCGGTCTATGGTTAATATTCAGGAAATCGCCGCCGGCATTTTGCGGATTTGGGTAAATGCTGCGGTAACTAACAGCGTGATCCGCGACGCTTCTCACAGCGCGCGGGCGGCGGTGAGCACGTCCTCGGCGTGACCGGTCACTGAGACTTTCGGCCAGACGCGGGCGATGCGTTGGTCGGGGCCGATAAGCACCGTGGTCCGCACGATCCCCATGAACTTGCGCCCGTACATCGACTTTTCCTGCCAGACGCCATAGGCCTCGAGCATGCGGTGCTTTTCGTCCGAAGCAAGCGCGATCGCGAGCTTGTGCTTGGCCTTGAATTTATCCTGCGCCGGAACCGGGTCGGCGGAAACACCGAGTACGTCGGCGCCGGCCTTGCTGAAAGCACTCTTGAGGCGGGAGAAGTCGATCGCCTCCTTGGTGCAGCCGGAAGTGTCCGCCCGCGGATAAAAATAGAGGACGAGCTTGCGCCCGGCAAAATCGGCAAGCGAAATGCTGCCGCCGCCGTCGCGGGGGAGGGTGAACGCCGGCGCCATGGCGCCGGGGCCGAGCTCGCGGGGCATATGCCTTCCTTTCGACGCTTTCCGAGGGGCATCCTCGACTGCGAGAATACGCGCGCGGGTGGACGGGGTCGATCATTGCCGGCGATGTCGGCTCATTAGGCGAGTATGGGGGATTGAAGTTCCGACGGGGGACGTTGCCCACGCGCAAGGGGAGTTTTCCAATCGGAAAACCACTGGAAAATCATTAGTTTGTTCGTGTCTCTTGATCCGGAATTCGTATCAGGGTGACGCGCGTGGACCGGCGAGTTTTGCGATCGGGATACCGGTGTCGCCTGACGGCGGATCGTTCTGAAGACACCGCGGACGAGGGGACGCCCGAAGGGGCATGACGAACCAGGACAGGCAGAACGCGGCGCTTCCGCAAGGGGACAGGGTCGTTCCCCTGCGTCGACCGGCGCGCTTGAGCGCGATTGACGGAGGTGAACGTCCGCGCGGCGAGGGGCCGCTCTACCGCTCGCGCCGCTTCTTCGGACGCCACCGGCGCTTCTTGCGGCGCTCCGGGATCGGGATTGGCGTCGCGGCGGCGCTGGTGACGGCGGGCTGCCTCGCTCTGTGGTGGCGGCTTGCCAGCGGACCCATTCAGGTCGACGTCGTCACGCCCTGGCTCGCTTCCGCCATCGAGGAGAATTTCGGCAGCAGTCATCACGTCGAAGTCGGCGGCACTCAGATCGAGCGCACCAAGAACGGCGGCACGGCCGTTCGCATCCGCGACATCATCGTGCGCGACGCCGACGGCACGGTGGTGGCGAGTGCGCCGAAGGCCGAGGTTCGCGTCTCCGGCATGAGCCTGTTGAGCGGCCATATGCGCGCCGAAAGCCTCAATCTCGTCGGCGCGGAAATGGCCGTGCGGATCGAGCAGAATGGCGGCGTCACCATCTTCGCCGGCGCCGACAAACGTCCGATTGCCACAGCTTCGGTTCCGGTCACCGCCGCCTCGCTCCTGTCCAGACAGGAAAAACTGCAAGGGGCCGCGCGAACGGCAGCCACGGCTTCGACTCGCGCTGCCGCCGCGCTGGCCACCGCACAGTCGACGGAGCCGCAACCCGCGCCGCCCCGTCAGGCCCACGATATCCTCGCCGCGCTGTTATCCTGGATCGACGGCATCGGCGAGACCGGACTTGACGGCCATGAGTTGCGCGAGCTCGGGCTCAAGAACGGCAACCTGACCGTCGACGACGAGCGCACCGGCAAGCACTGGACCTTCCAGGATATCAGCCTCAGCGTCGAGCGGCCGCACGGCGGCGGCATCGTGCTGACCGTCGGCTCGGACAATCCGGCGCGGCCGTGGGTGCTCACCGCCTCGATCACGCCGACGCGGAAAGGCTTCCGCAAAGTCGAGCTGGAAGCGCGCCGCGTCTTGGCGAGCGACCTTTTCCTGGCCGCTCGCCTGGGCGACGGCAACCTGAAAACCGATATACCGCTGTCCGCGAGCATCGGCGGCGAAATCGGCCCGGATGGCGTGCCGCAAACTTTGTCGGGCCGCGTCGTCGCCGACGCGGGCTCAATCAGCGATGCCAACAACGACCATGGACGCATCGCCATCGAGCGCGCCGAATTCAAGCTCAATTGGGATGCCGCCAACCGCGTTCTATCAGTGCCGTTCCAGATTCTGTCCGGCGGCAACCGCTTCACGCTCATTGGGCAAATCGAAGCGCCCGAGGAAGCGAGCGGCACCTGGTCATTCAAGATCGGCGGCGGCACCGTCGTGCTAACCGCCGCCGGCGCGCCAAACGAGCCCGTGGTCCTCAATCGCATCGCGGTGAGCGGCCGTTACGATGCGACGACACGCCGCTTTGTCGTCGACGAGGGCGATGTCGGCAATGCCAATGTCGGCGTCGCTCTCTCCGGCGCCATGGATTTTTCCAGCAGCGATCTCCGCCTCAGGGCGGGCGTTGCCGGCACGCGCATGCCGGCCGATTCCCTGAAAAAGCTGTGGCCGGTTTTCGTCGCGCCCAGGGTGCGCGACTGGTTCAACGAGCACCTCACCAGCGGCACGCTTGAGCGCATCGTGATCGCCGTGAACGCGCCGTTCGAAACGCTCAAGGACGGCGGCCCGCCGATTCCCGATGACGGATTATCGATCGAAGCCCTGGGAACGGGCTGCGTGATCCGGCCGGTGGACGGTCTGCCGGCGCTGCGCGATGCCGACCTCAACGTGCACATTGCCGGGCGCGACGTGATCATCGCGGTCAATAAGGCCACCGCCGATTTGCCGTCCGGCCGCAAGCTCGTCATCTCGTCCGGCGTGTTCGAAGTGCCCGATACCGCACCGCGCGCGCCGCCGACGCGCGTCCGCTTCAAGCTTGACGGGCCGATCCCGGCCGCCGCCGAGCTCCTGCGCATGGACCGCTTGCGCGACGTGGCCGACGCTCCGTTTGACCCAGCGGCGATCCGCGGCACCATGAGCGCGCTGGTGACGCTCGGCATGCCGCTCAAGTCCGACCTGCCGCCGGGCTCGACCAACTACGCGATCACGATCGATGCCACGAATTTTTCCGCCGACCGCATGATCATGGGGCAGAAGGTCGAAGCGGCGCTGTTGCGGGCGAGCGCTACGCCGCAGGGCTTCCAACTCAAAGGCGATGTCAGGATCGGCGGCACGCCGGCCAGTCTCGAATACCGCAAATTGCACAACGAGCCGGAGGCCGAAATCCACATCCAGGGCGTGCTTGACGAAGCGGCGCGCAACAGTCTCGGCTTCGATGCGGGCAATACGATCAGCGGCGCCATCCCGATTCGGCTCTCCGGCCGCGTCGCCACCACGTCCGATCGTGAGGGCCGCTTTGCCGTCGAGGCCGACCTCACGCAGGCCCAGATCGACGGACTGTTGCCGGGTTGGGCGAAGCCGTCCGGCAAGCCGGCGCGCGCCACCTTCACGCTGGCAACCAAGCCGCAATCGATCCGCATCGAGGATCTCCTGATCGAGGGCGCCGGCGGCGGCGTCAAGGGGACCATCGAGCTCGACGGCTCCGGGCAGGTGCAAGCGGCCAATTTCCCGGCCTACGGCTTTTCCGACGGCGACCGCGCCAGCCTCAGGGCCGAACGCACGCCGGATGGGGCGCTGCGCGTGATCATGCGCGGCGATGTCTATGACGGCCGCGGCTTCGTCAAAACCGCGGCCGGCGGCGCGTCGTCGAGCACGCCGTCGAAACGGCAGCCGATGGATATCGACCTCGATGTGAAGCTCGGCGCCGTTGTCGGCTTCAACGGCGAGGCGTTGCGCAGTGTCGACGTCAAGATGACGCGCCGCGCCGGCGAGATTCGCAGTTTCGGCCTGACCGCCAAGATCGGGCGCGACGCGACGCTCGCCGGCGATCTGCGCGCGCGGGCCGGCGCACGCCAGGTGATCGACCTGGAAAGCAGCGACGCCGGCGCTTTCTTTCGCTTCACCGACGTCTACTCGCGCATGACCGGCGGGCAGATGGCGCTGGCGATGGAATCGCCGTCGGCGGATAATCCGGTGCAGCAGGGCGTTCTGCGAGTGCAAAATTTTGCGGTCCATGACGAGGCGCAGCTCGAGCGCGCCGTCTCCAACGGCGCCCAGCGGCAGCGCAATGGCATCGAGTTCACCGGCATGCGGGTCGAGTTCAACCGCATGCCCGGCCGCGTCGCGCTGCGCGAAGGCGTGGTGCGCGGACCGATGCTCGGCGGCACCATTGACGGATCGGTCGATTACACGCGCGACGAAGTGCACATGCGCGGCACGCTGGTCCCGCTGTATGGTCCCAACAATCTATTGGGGCAGCTGCCGCTGCTCGGGCTGTTCCTCGGCGGCGAGAAGGAAGGCCTCGTCGGCATCACCTACGAAGTAGTCGGCCGGCCGGGCAACCCGGTGCTGCGCATCAACCCGATTTCGGCGTTGGCGCCGGGACTGCTACGCAAGGTGTTCGAATTCCCGGCCACCAACGACAACAACACCGACAATATCGGCGACACGGGCGACACGGGCAACCTCGGCGCCCACCGCTGAGTTTGTTTTTTGGAGCATGATCTTTTCGGAAAACCGGTTTCCACTTTTCCGGATCATGCTCTAGACCGGCTTGAGCAAGACGTGCCGCTTCCTGCCGAGCGAAAGTTTAATTACTCCTTGTTTAAGGTCATACGGGGTGAGAAGGCGGATCTCATCATATACGATTTCGTCGTTGACCTTGAGGCCGCCACCACGGATAAGCCGCCGCGCTTCGCCATTTGAAGAAGCAAACCCTGCTTTAACCGCTGCATCGAGGACGCGGACGACGTGCCGGTGCAGATCGGTAATCTCAATAGTAGGTAGCGTTGCGGAAATTGTGCCTTCCTCGAAGGTGGTGCGCGCCGTGGTCGCCGCCTCTTCGGCCGCGGCGGTGCCGTGCACCAGGCACGTCGCCTCGGTGGCGAGCACCTTCTTTGCTTCGTTGATCTCGCCGCCCTTGAGCGCCGCCAGCCGCTCGATCTCGTCGAGCGGCAGCGTCGTGAACAATTTCAGAAAGCGGCCGACGTCGGCGTCGTCGGTATTACGCCAGAATTGCCAATACTCGTACGGGCTCACCATGTCGGCGTTGAGCCACACCGCGCCGGCCGCGGTCTTGCCCATCTTGGCGCCCGCGGCGGTGGTGATCAGCGGCGCGGTCAGCGCGAAGAACTGCGCGCCGTGCAGCCGCCGGCCGAGATCGATGCCGCTGACGATGTTGCCCCACTGGTCTGAGCCGCCCATCTGCAGCACGCAGTCGTGGCGGCGGTACAGTTCGACGAAATCGTAGGCCTGCAGGATCATGTAGTTGAATTCGAGAAACGACAGTTCCTGCTGCCGCTCGAGCCGCAGCTTCACGGAGTCGAAGGCCAGCATCCGATTGATGGAGAAATGGCGGCCGATGTCACGCAGGAAGTCGATGTAATTGAGCGTGTTGAGCCAATCGGCGTTGTTGGCCATGATGGCGTTGCCGCCCGCGTCTTCGAATTTCAGGAATTTGGCAAAGATCGCGCGGATGCCTTTGAGATTCTCGTTGATGACTTCGTCGGTCAGCAGCCGGCGGCTCTCGTCCTTGCCGGACGGATCGCCGACGCGGGTGGTGCCGCCGCCCATCAGCGCGATCGGCAGATGGCCGGTCTGCTGCAGCCAGTACAAGAGCATGATCGGCAAGAGCGAGCCGATATGCAGCGATGGCGCGGTGCAGTCGAAACCGATATAGCCGGTGATCGTTGACTTCCGCGCCAGCTCGTCGAGCGCCTCGGGCTCCGAGACCTGATGGATGAAGCCGCGGTCGGCGAGAACGTTGAGGAAGTCTGACTTGTAGGTGCTCATCGGGTTCACGGTATCAAGCGCCGCTCGCCGCGGCGGCGGCGCTGGTGTAACAGGTCCGGCAACCGATTCAACCGGGGAGGCAGCCATGGCCGTGGATTTGGCGGTGATGTTGCCGGCGCAATCTTCCCCGCGATCGCCGCCGGTTTTGGCGATCGGGCTGATGAGCGGCACGTCGCAGGACGGCGTCGACGTGGCCCTGATCGAGACCGACGGCGAGGGCATCACCCGGTTCGGGCAGACAGCGTACCGGCCGTACGGCACCGACGAGCGCACGTTGTTGCGCAGCGCCACCGCGGCGGCGGCGAATTTGACCGAGCGCACCGCCAGGCCGGGCGTCATCGCCGCGGCCGAGCAGCGCCTGAACGCCGCGCAAGCGGAGGCCGTGGCGACGTTTCTCGCCGCCAACGGCGTCGCGGCGGACGCCGTGACCGTGATCGGCTTCCACGGACAAACAGTGCTGCACCGGCCCGAGCGCGGTCTGACCATCCAGATCGGCGACGGCAGCTGGCTCGCCACCCGGCTCGGCATTCCGGTGGTCTACGATTTTCGCGCCGCCGACATGGCGGCAGGCGGGCAGGGCGCGCCGCTGGCGCCGGTGTTTCACCGCGCGCTGGTGCGGCGATTGGATTTTGCGCCGCCGGTTGCGGTGCTCAACATCGGCGGCGTTGCCAACGTGACTTTTATCGACGGCGAGGATCTGATCGCCTGCGATACCGGCCCGGGCAACGCCTTGCTCGACGATTTCCTGCGGCTGCGCACCGGCCGGCTGCTCGATACCGACGGCCGCGCCGCGGCGGCCGGTGTGGTCGACGACGCCGCGATCGCCCGCGTCTTGGCGCATCCGTTCTTCGGAAAACCGCCGCCGAAATCGCTCGACCGCAACGATTGTCGCGGCTGGGTCGGTGCGGCGCTGGACGATTGCAGCGTCGAGGATGGCGCCGCGACGCTGACCGCGCTCACGGCGGCAGCGGTCGCGCGCATCGTGCCGCTGTTGCCGCGCGCGCCGAAAACCTGGATCGTCGCCGGCGGCGGCGCGCGCAACCCGACGCTGATGCGCATGCTGGCGGAACGTTTGGCGCCGGCGCGCGTGGAGACCGGGCATGAGGCCGGCTGGTCGGTCGACTCGCTCGAGGCGCAGGCCTTGGCCTATCTCGCGGTACGCAGCATCCGCGGCCTGCCGATCACGCTGCCGGGAACGACCGGCGCGCCGCGTCCGCTCACCGGCGGCGTGCTGGCGCGGCCGTGACAGCGGCATTCTCCCCGGCGGCCCCAGGCCTGGTAACTTTTGTGAATTTTGCATAGTCAATTTTCTTCGCAACGCCGCTTAAGATGCCGCAGTTCTCGTCAAAAACGACTTCAAATGCTTTCGGCTGCCAAGATGGATCAAGTTGCTGGTAATTTTCCAGGAGCCATTCGTGCCCCCTGCGGTTGTGATTGTAATGGTTGAAGCGAAGTACGTCCAAAGCCAAGGAAACGTAGTTTTTGGATTTTGCGCCTACGACATAGTCCTGCATTCTAACAATTAATTTCGGTGCCCATCTTTGCGTGTTGATCGAGAACGACTTGGTTATTTCCAGAGCCGTCCGATAACGATGGCGATCCTCGAATTTTTTCTGACAGATCCTGACGGCGCTGCCCTCGAGCAATTCGTCGATTTTGAATGGCGAGCAAAGAAATTCGTCGGTATCGATAAACGCGCACCAATCGGCGGAATACGTTTCGGCAAAATGATCGCACGCCGCCGGCTGATCAAGGACAATCTTTCCCTTTTGTCTCGGCTGCCATTTTATTTTTTGCACCGGATATTTGCGGAAAATCTCGGCTTCTATTTCTTCGACTTCGGCATCCGTCAAAGAGAAATCGATAGGCACGCCGTATTTATTTTTGCCGGTTATGGCAATGCTGTTGCCGAGATCAAGGAACGTGCTGCCGGTATTGTCGTATAAATAGAAATATTCTGCACCTAAAAGCAGATGGTACTGAATCCATTCTTCCAAGAAGCGCAGATTTTCACGCGGAATATAAATAGTGTGAATGCCCCACGCCATTTTCCGTCCGCCCGGTTCGATTTTAACAAGCGAGATCGGCATTCGCGAGATAGGGCCGGTCCGGCGCCAAATCTGACATTGCGGGAGATTTTCGACAAGCTCACCACTTAGGCCTCGCCCGTAATCAAGTGAGTCAAAATTGCCAGGGAGCGAGGAGGATACTTTGGAGGGGATTCACAAGAGGGAATCACCTGACGTAGCGTCGCAGCATGATTCGCGCTGCGCAGGTGCG
>JBEKWO010000082.1:0-15936 GCA_049512975.1 Xanthobacteraceae bacterium
ACAGTCGATGTCGTGCTAACTATCTTCATGGCGTTGCTTTCCTTTCGTGGAATCAGCACCCCAAGCCTAACGGCTTAAGGCGAGCAACGCTGCTCCTCCTATTTCAACATTCCCCGGGGCGATCCCAGCCACAACCCACGCAGGCGATTGATCCATCCAGATCTGCATAGTGTTTAATGGCTGCCTGCCGAAGAAGCGCAGACCTCCGCGCAACGGTCCTATTAGAAACAGTTAGCTCGCCCTCTTCGATCAAAATGTTTTCGTAGTTCCTGTCTAGCGCCGACAGCCTTTGACTTTCGGTGAAACCCTGGTCCCTCAACGAGCGGAAGACCTCGACACCTTCCGAAGCCAAAACCTGGCCTGCTGGCGTAATGTGAAAACGCCCGTCCACAAAAATCGCTAAGCCCTTCTTCTCCAAGGTGTCATGCGACTTCAAATTCCTGACTTTTTGGCTGAACTTATCGTCGTTGCGACCCGCAAGTATTTCAAGGTCGTCGCCGGTGGGCTTTAGTTGCCTTCTCAGAAGCGACAAAAGCTCCGACGTGTCAATGCCATCAGGGTGTGCCGCTATGACCTCTAGCGCTGGGATAATTAGGTCTGATTCGGAAAAGATGGGCATCTTGACGGTGCGAGCCTCAGTACCAAAGGCGAGGCCAGTATGGTGGCAGATTTCGCTCGTTGACTACTAGCATGGGCGCGATCCTCCAAAACCATCGGCGATACCCAATTTATTGGGTCTTCTACGCCCCGCCTCACGGCGATGTTCCCAAGGAACATCGCCGTGAGAACTATACCCGCTTGCCTATGATCGCTTCGCTGACCCGTCCGAGATTGACGTTGAATACTTCCCCTATAGCTTGATGCGACATGCTCGGGTTGGCTTCGGCGTACTCTCGAATTTCTTCGGCAAGTTCGGGAGTCATCGGAGTGCTGGTAGCGGGAGCACGGGGACCAGAAAATCGGCGTTTAAGCTCATCAGCAAGCTCCAATAGTTCGCCCGATTCACCTGGATGATCGCTCTGAATCAGCTTAGCGATTTCACGCATTCGCTTTGCAACTTCGGGAATTTTCATAGTCCCTCCAAGTTTGGTCCGCGAGCTATACCCCTCGTCTTCCCGCTTCCCAGTGCACCATTCGCGCAAGGCGCGGTCAACGGCTTTGGCAATGGTGATGATGATCGGCGCGTGAAATGATAGGGCCGAAATTCGACCCGGAAAGTGAACGGAGGGATCGGAGGTTTCAGCGGCTAAGTATTGGAGCGGGTGAAGGGTGCATATTTCTATTTCTAGGACGAGCCCGGTCGGCGCTCTGCGGCCAAGCTGCTGGAATTGTTGCGCGGGGACTGCTGAGGCTGCGCAGGACAAGCAGCCCGAGCCGGTGTAATCCGCGCCGGAAACAGGCGCTACAGGCGGGCTTGTCAGTGGCGACGAGCGCCACGCAGTGATGGCCGATCTTCGCCCTTGGCAAATTTGCCGTTCGTGCCGAGTCAGCTATGCTGCCCTCAGAGAAAAGAGCGTTCGGCAAATGTCACCTCAAGTTACTACGCGTCAGAGCGAACCTTGGCGGCGAAGACTAGACCTTCCCAACTATCAGATTGCGGAGGCGGCCCGCTATGCCCAGATTTCGTCGCAGACCGTTGCCGCTTGGCACAAAATTGAAACTCCAACTCTTTCTCATAAGAAGCAGCGCGCTGCTCTTTCATATTTGCAATTGATCGAAGTTGCGGTTGTCGCCAAATTTCGAAAGGCTGGAATATCGCTTAAGCGAATTCGCGATGCTCGCGAATACATCATGAAGCAGTTGAAAGTCGAACACCCATTTGCGCAGTATCGCTTTAAAACGGAGGGGAAACACCTTTTACTCGACTATCAGGAGATTGAGGGAGAAAAAGGTCGCGGCAAACATCTTGTGGCGGATCAGGGCGGTCAACTGGAATGGAATGAAATCGTGGGGCCACTGCTAAAGGGCTTTGAATATGAGCACGACGGCATTGTAATCCGTTGGTATGTCGTTGGGCCAAGTTCTCCTATTGTCATTGATCCACGCCTCTCTTTCGGGGCTCCCACGGTGAACGGGACTGCGACTTGGGTGATCGCCGGGAGGTGGAACGCTGGAGAAACGATGTCTGAAATTGCAGAAGACTTTCGGTTAGATAAAAAGCTGGTGCGACAAGCACTGGAGTTCGAGGGTTTGAGTTCGCGTAAGAGGGGGAAGTCATCGCGGGGACTGCTGCACTAACTTTTTATTTTGATCGTAACTTTGGAATCCGCTTCCCGGACGCGGTGCGGAGGGCCGATCCTCCCTTTACTGTTGAATATCACCACGATCCTCAAAATAGATTCAGGTTCAGGCATGACACGCCGGATGATGAGTGGCTTTCTGCGGTTGGGGCCGAGGGCTGGTTTGTGTTCAGTCATGATCGCAGGTGGCATGACGAAAGCGCGAGCATCGCTGCGATCAGAACGCACAGGATAGGATGCTTCTACCTGTGGGGTGCACAGATGCCTACCTGGGACAAACTGAGGGGGTTCACGCGAGGTTACGATCACATCAGACAAGCAACCGACGTCGTCCGCCCATTTATCTTTTATCTCAACCAGTTCGGTGCACTAACCCGAGTGCCAATCCCCTAACCCTTGGTACGACGAGGGGAAACTCCGAAAAACTCGGCATTTTTGGGCGGCAGAAGTGTCCCACACTCGCCCGTGGAAGGCCTCGCAGCGCCGCACAAATGGCCCGTGGCGAGAGTTTCCAGCCGAGGCGCTAGAGGTGGGGCCAAGGGAACAGAAGCGGCACGCGGACTGCCAACTCAAAAGGACAGAAACTGCCAACTCTTGGCCAAGGCATTGACGGCAAACGGTGAATTTTATGGGGTGGCGGGAGCGACGGGACTCGAACCCGCGACCTTCGGCGTGACAGGCCGACGCTCTAACCAACTGAGCTACGCCCCCGCGGGCGCGCTGCGCAGTTAAAGCCGGGCCGCCCGCAAGTCAAGGATTCCGGCCCAAAATGGGCCTTTCTGGCTTGCCTTGTATGCGCCCTGGACGGCGCCCAGATGGTGAGGCAACGCGAAAACATCGGTGGAATCGGCAAAACAAGCGTGGTCAGTCGCCGCCGAATCGTCTAACGCATCGCTGTGACGGGCACTTTTGGCCCGCCACCGCTTCATCGAGGAGGGTCTCATGGCGACTAAACCAGCCACAACCGTTACATTGAAGCATCTCGCGGCGAGCGTTGCCGAAGACAACGAACTTTCGAAAAAGCAGGCGGAAGCCATACTCGCCGGCCTGGTCGGCAATATCGTCAAGCATCTCAAAAAGGGCGAGCGCATCCGAATCGGCGGCCTCGGCATTCTGCAAGTCCGAAAGCGCGCCGCGCGCATGGGCCGCAATCCGGCCACCGGCGAAGCCATTCAAATCAAGGCAAGCAAGAAGGTGGCGTTCCGCGCTTCCAAGGAGTTGAAGGAAGCCATTTGAGGCACGACGACGAACAGCGGATGACGGAGTGTGGAGGACAGACGAACAGTCCGTCCTCCGTCATCTGTCTTTGGTTTCCGGAGTGGCTTGTTGGGCAGCCCGCGGGCCACGTCCGTATTCGCGCAAGGGGCTTCGGCGCGCCCACCTTTCTGTATGAGATAAGAAGCGGCCCGCCGCATCGGCGCTTGCCGCGCCGCTGAGCGGCCCGAGCCGCCAGCAAAGCTGGCGACTCTCACCGCCGTTCAGAGCGAGCAACGTGCGGCCATATTAAAGTGCTCACTCCGATCAGCCCCTATGAGGGCGTCAAGATTTCGGCTTCCGCGAGATGTGGTAGGTCAGAGCGCCCGTGAGAAAATCGCAACTCTCGACGCCGGCGAAACCAACCTCGTCAAGCAGCAGTTCCAGCTCGCGTGGTGTATAGAAGTGTCGTATGGCGTTGGCGAAATAACCAACACACTTCTTGCTTTGTGCAGAGCTGCCGAAAATCATAGCCGTGAACCATACCGAGAAGCGCAAGTACACCAGGTATGGGATTTCGACGATCCTTGATGCCGGGCGCAGCATGTCGTTGTGACAGAAGACGCCGCCGGGCTTGAGAACCCGATAGATCTCCTTAAACGCCTTGATGATCTCGAGATGGCGCGAAGCGAATTGTAGAGTCACGGCATCAAACGAGTTGTCGGGAAACGGCAGCCCATGGGCGTCACAGACGCGGGCATCGATCGTCAGATTGCGTTCGCCGGCGCGGCGCTGTCCCTCGGCTAACATATGCGCGCTTCCATCTATGGCGTGGATCTGCAGCGTCGGATCGAGCGCCAAGAGCCGCAGCGGAATGTCATGCGTGCCCGAACAAACGTCGAGGACGCAGGCTCCGCGCGGCAGATGTTTATGGATAGCCGAGGCAAACTTGTTGCTCCACCGCGCGCAATTCCCCAGCGATGCGACCGCGTTGCCTTTGTCGTAATAGGTCGGAACATCCCGAAAAACTTCAGGGATCAAGTTCCGCCAGGTTTCTCGAAAGAGATGCGAACGAAGGTCTTCCCTCTTCAAGAAATCTTCTGAGATGCTCATCCGACTCTCTCCTGCTGATCGGGAACTCCCGACGGATTGCTCGGCCACCGCCGCGAGGCTCGGACTTGAGCCCTACATAACGAAGGCGGCCAGGACCGGAGCCACCAAAGGACTCAAGGGCTCGGTCAAAGCCGCCCGGCTCACATGCAATCCCCCAATTCGGGATTCCATCTGAACCAAACATAACAGTAAGGCCCTGAGCTCAAATCGCCTTGATGTTAATCAAATGATCCTGCCGCTCAAGCTTGATCTTAATCAAGTGGTCCTGTCACCCTAAAAAGGCTTCACTACCCTCAATCGCTTCCGGCGTTGTCGGCGCGGATGTCCAACCCCGGCATGGCCCGCCGGGGGCATTCCGCTGCGGAACTGCTTACCAGCTTACCGGGGACGCCGTGGACTAATTGGTGGGCGGTGACGGATTCGAACCGCCGACATCCTGCGTGTAAAGCAGACGCTCTACCAGCTGAGCTAACCGCCCTGCGGCAAGATTTATCTCTCCGGGACGACGTCGCGCAAGGGCGAGCCGGGACGTTCGGGTGCCGCCGTTGTTCTGGGTCGTACCAGCGCGTAAGGCCTAAAGCACCCAGGCCTTTCGACTTTGCCCTTGGCTGCGGCCGCGGCGATTCCGTGCGCGCGCGAACACCCGGCACGCCTTGACGACGCGACGTACATCGTGCGTCGTGGGCTAGCTTTCCGGGCAGTGACCCGCGAGGAAAGAATGTAAGACAGTCGCCCGCCGCGTGGCGGGAATACCCAGAGAGGGACTGATGCTTCGAACGTTCTGCATGATCGCTCTTTTGCTCACCGCAGCAACGGTACAGGCGCAGTCGCCGCCACCGCCGCCAGCCAATCCGCTTGGGCTGGGGACCGAGAAAGAACGCAAGGCGTGTGCCCCCGATGTGGTCAAATATTGCGGAGAATTTATCAAGGATAACGCCCCACTGGACGTCTTTGAGATCCAGGGTTGCCTGCTCAGCAATCGGTCGAAAATCAGCGCCGCGTGCCGCGAAGTGCTCGACAATCACCCGCAGTGAGCGAGCGCATTAGGGCTCGACGCTCGCGCCGCCCGGCACCCGGTTCAATCGGAAGAGTTGACGGCGAGAACGTCATCGCCGTCGGCAGCGTCGCGCTGCGATCCCCTAACGCGCGCCACCTGCTCGGCCAGCCGCACCCACGACTGCGCCAATGTCAACCACAGGGCTTTGTCCTTTTGGTCCTCGGCAGTCTGCGCCATGGCGACACATTCTTCCGCACACTTTCGATGATCCTGAGGCGTCCCCATCGCGCGCTCCCCGACTGATGCAACACCACGCGGATATCAACCGCCAAGTGCGGCGGAGAAACGATCCTCAGGTGGCCGAAAACGGGTATAGCCAAGTCATGCGAAAAGCGCAGTTCTCAATCCTTAGAGGCGCATAGGTAATTTGGGGAAACCTCAAAACCCTTAAGGATTCAATGCTGGTGACATGCATTCTGGGCTTAGCTGCACTGCAACAAGATCGTTTGTGCAGCGCACCAGACGTCTTAATTTTAATGACGAGTAATTCCGGCGGCTGTCGGGAAAGGACCTACCAAATGCTTGCATCCATCATCCGCCTCTTCCAGGCCTGGAAGCGTTACGCAGACGCCGTGCAGGAGCTTTCGCATCTCAGCGACCGCGAACTGGCCGATATCGGCGTCAACCGCTCGGAGATCCAGCGGCTCGCTTGGCAGCACGCGCATAGCGCCTGAGCGCCACGACGAATACCTGCTCAGGCAACGCCCGCCTCGTGCGGGCGTTCTTTTTTGCACCGTCGCCGGTGCATGCTAACGAAATGCCATGCCCGTTCTTGCGCTTACGGACGCCGCTTCGCTCCTGCCGGCACGCGGGGCGCTGATCGGTCTTGATCTCGGCAGCAAGACGATAGGGGTCGCGGTCAGCGACCCGGACCGGCGCCTCGCCGCCCCGGTCGAGACGATTGTCCGCAAACGGTTCAACCTCGATGCCGAGCGCCTGTTCGCGCTGGCCGGCGAGCGGCGCGCCGTAGGCTTCGTGCTTGGGCTGCCGGTCAACATGGACGGCAGCGAAGGCCCGCGCGCGCAATCGACGCGCGCCTTCGCGCGCAATCTCGCAAAACTCACTGAGCTGCCGATCGCGCTGTGGGACGAGCGGCTATCGACGGCGGCGGTCGAGCGCGCGCTGATCGCCGCCGATGCCAGCCGCGCCCAGCGCAAAGCCGTGATCGACCAGCATGCCGCCGCCTATATCCTGCAGGGCGCGCTGGATCGGCTGGCGCGAGGCGCCCGAGCGCGAGGCTAAGACATCACGCTTCCGGCAGCGCCCGCTGCAAAAGAAACTCGGCGGTTGGCGCGTCGATGGCGCCCGCGCCGTAAAGCGCGCCGTGCGGCTGGACAAGCCGCGTTTGCACAAACGCCTCGACCAAAGCCGGCGGCGCGGTCGCCCGCAGTGCCGCCGCGGCCGCCAGCACTGCGAGCTTGCCGACAGTGACGCGGGCGGTGGCTTCGCTGGCGAACTCGTTCATTGGCGCAAACAGCGCCGCGCTGTCGCTGGTCAAATCCGATGCCTCGCGCCCCAATTGCGCAAAAAGGTCGGCGGCTTCCTTGTCGCGCTTAAGCGCGCGCAGCACGTCGAGGCACATGACGTTGCCGGAGCCTTCCCAGATCGCATTGACCGGTGCCTCGCGATAGAGCCGCGGCAGCACGCTTTCTTCGACGTAGCCGTTGCCGCCGAGGCATTCCATGGCCTCGTAGATGAAGCTCGGCGCGGTCTTGCAGACCCAATACTTTGCCGCCGGCGTGACCAGCCGCGCATAGGCCGCCTCATGCGGATCCGTGGCGGCGAGATCGAAGGCGCGCGCCAGCCGCATGACCAGCGCCACCGCGCCTTCCACCTCCAGCGCCAGGTCGGCCAGCACCGCGCGCATCATCGGCTGGTCATACAAATGCTTTTGGAAGACCGAGCGATAGCGGCAATGGTGCGCGGCTTGCGCCACCGCCATCCGCATGAAGCCGGCCGAAGCGAGCGCGCAATCGAGCCGCGTCAACTGCACCATCTGGATGATGGTGCGCACGCCGCCGCCCTCGTCGCCGACGCGCCAGGCGAACGCCTCGGCGAATTCGATCTCGCTCGAGGCATTCGAACGGTTACCGAGTTTGTCCTTCAGCCGCTGCAGGCGGAGCGCGTTGACCGAGCCGTCGGGCCGAAAGCGCGGCATGAGAAAACAGGTGAGTCCGCCAGGCGCCTGCGCCAGGACCAAAAAGGCGTCGCACATCGGCGCGGAGAGAAACCATTTGTGGCCGGTGATGGTATAGGAATCTCCTGTGGGCGTGGCGACGCTGGAATTGGCGCGCACATCGGTGCCGCCCTGCTTCTCCGTCATGCCCATGCCGAGCGTCATCCCCGGTTTTTCCCACCATGGCCGGAAAGCTGGGTCGTAGCTCGTGGTGGCCACTTTCGCGGCGATCTTGGCGAGCAGCGCCGGCTCAGCCGCGAGCGGCGCCACCGCCGCGCGGGTCATGGTGATGGGGCACAAGTGGCCACTCTCGACTTGCGCCGCCATGTAGTAGCGCGCTGCGCGCACCACCTCCGCCGGCGGCGCGGCGCGCTTGCCGGATGGAGTCCAGGTCGAGGCGTGCAGCCCGGACGCGACGCTGGCCCGCATCAACTCGTGATAGGCCGGATGGAACTCGACGGTATCGCGGCGAAAGCCCTTCGGGTCAAAGCTGTAAAGCTTCGGCGGGTTCTCGTTGGCGCGCCGCGCCCGCGCGAACATTTCCGCCGTTCCCCATTGCCGACCGAAGGCAGAGAGCGCGGCGGCTTCACCCCCGGCGCCGTTGGCCTCGACGGCCTCGATCAACGGCCGATCGCTCGAAAACAGATCGACGTTTTCGTAGGGCGGTGACTGATTGAAAACCTCGTGGGTGTCCAGGCGGAAGGCGGTGGTCATGGCGATACCTCTTTCGGCTGCCCACATCGTAGCACGGTCCAGCCAGATTCCGGTGCATCACTGCCCGGTCCGGCCGCCTGCGGCCAACAGCGGGCTTGCCGGACCGCTCGGATTGGGCCTATAGCACCGCTTTGATGACGAAACCCCAGCCGCTCACGCGCCATATCGTTTCGATCAATGACCTGACCAATAAGGAGATCGAGACGATCTTCCAGGTCGCGCAGGGGTTTTTGAAAGAGTTGGCGGACAGGAACGTACCCTACCGGATCGGACGCGGCACCAGCATGGCGTCCAAATTCATCCTGGCAAGCCTGTTCTACGAGCCGTCGACGCGAACGCGGCTGTCGTTCGAGAGCGCCATGCTGCGGCTCGGCGGCGACAAAATCACCAGCGCCGATCCTGCCGTGAGCTCCGCGGCCAAAGGCGAGAGCCTCGCCGACACCATCCGTGTCACCGGCAATTACGCCGACATCATTGTCATCCGCCACCCCCGCGACGGCGCTGCGCGGCTTGCCGCCGAATATTCGCAGGTGCCGGTCATCAACGGCGGCGACGGCAGTCACGAGCACCCGACGCAAACGCTCTGCGATCTGTTCACGCTGCGATCGAAGAACAAAGGCCTCAGAAACATGAAGGTCGCGATCTCCGGCGACCTTAAGGGCAGCCGCACCATTCATTCGTTCGTCTATGCGCTGGCCCGGTTCGGCGCCACCATCGATCCCCTCCCCGCGCCCGGCATGGAGTTGCCGGCGCACGTCGATCGGCGGTTACGCGAGGAATTCCACTGCCGCATGATCTCCAAGGCCCCGGGACAAGCCCACGGCGGCTCGCTCGATGCACTCTACGTCACCGCCGATCAGCCGCATCAGCTCTCGCTCTATGCCGAGCCGGAAATCGACTACGGCCTCATCTTGCGGAAGAAGACCGACGCCTTGTACGTCACCCGCTTCCAGAAGGAGCGCTGGGCCGAGAAAGAGCGGCCGTATCCGAAGATTGACGCCAAGTTTTTGGGCGATGCCAAATACTCCGAGGCCAGCGTCATGCACCCGCTGCCGCGCGTCAACGAGCTTGATGCCTCGTTCGATAGCGATCGCCGCGCCATCTATTTCCGCCAAGCCGCCTACGGCGTTCCCGTGCGCATGGCGCTGATCTCGCTGCTGCTGCAGCTGCACAAGAACAAGTCACTGCACAAATTCGTCGGCGGTTTCGCCGAACCCGATCATCCGCTTTACGTGCAGCCGATCGGAACGGGCATCCAATGCGCCAACGCAAATTGCATCACGTGCGACCCTGCCGAACGCCAATACGCCGCCAACAAGTTTTATGTCGTGGAAGATAATTCCCCACAGCGATGCATGCTGCGCTGCCTTTATTGCGAGACCGACATCGAGGCGGAGGCCGCCGCGCATTTCGTCGTCGGCGACACCGTGCGGAAGACATTTTCGCCGGGATTGGCCTCGCTGCTGGGAGCGCCCGCCGAGAAGCTCAAGCATCTCGTTATTTATAACAGCGAAGCCGATGCAGAAGCGGCCGGCTTGCATCCGCGATACAGCGGCACAAAGGCCCGCGTCGGCTAGAGCAGTCCGAATCTCTATCCTCGGTGCCGATCCCGGTTTCGGCTTTCGCCGGACGGAGCAGGCAAGTAGGCTGCCGCCATGCTGCATCCGCTCAACTGGTCGCTGGCGCTGCCCGTTTACGCCGCGGCCTTCGCCTTCGGTTATCTCTGCGGCTCGATCCCGTTTGGCGTGTTGCTGACCCGGCTCGCCGGGGCCCCGGACGTTCGCGCCATTGGCTCCGGCAATATCGGCGCCACCAACGTCTTGCGCACCGGCCGTAAGGGGCTCGCTGCGGCGACGCTCCTTGGCGACATGCTCAAGGGCACCGTGGCCGTCCTGCTGACGGCCTATGTCCTGGACCATGACTTCGCGATGGTCGCGGCGGTCGGCGCTTTCCTCGGGCACCTTTTTCCGGTCTGGCTCCGCTTTCGCGGCGGTAAGGGTGTGGCGACTTATATCGGAGTCCTTCTCGGTCTTGCTTGGCCCGTGGCCATCGTATTCTGCGCGATCTGGCTCGCGGTCGCCGCGCTGACCCGCTACTCGTCGCTTTCGGCGCTGATCGCCAGCGCCGCGACGCCGGTGTTCCTGTGGTGGTACGGCGACGCGCAGGACGCACAATTGTTCCTGCTGTTGTCGGTGCTGCTGTGGATCATGCACCGCGCCAATATCATGCGACTTTTCCGCGGCAAGGAAGGAAAAATCGGAGCCGGCTCAAAGGCCGCAGGCGGCGCTTGAACGCTGGTTGCCCGGCGGGTCGCTCCTCGCGATGCCGCGGTCGTTTTCGCCCTCCCGGTCGCGTCTTTTAGCGTTATGCTCACGTCCTGATTGCCAGGCCGCGGGGGCGACGTGAGCGAAGGTAGCGAGGGCGTCCAGCTGACGGACGAGCAACGGATCGACTGGCTGCGCCTCATCCGCAGTCCGAACGTCGGTCCGCGCACCTTTCGCACGCTGGTCAATCATTTCGGCGGCGCGCGGGCGGCACTCCACGCGCTGCCTTCACTGGCGCGCCGGGGCGGCGCCAGTGGTGCCGTGCAGATTTGCTCGCGCGCCGACGCCGAGCGCGAGCTTGCCGCCGCAAAGAAGCTCGGCGTCACCCTGGTGGCGTTGGGTGAACCCAACTATCCGCCGCGCTTGCAGATGATCGACGATGCGCCGCCGTTGGTCGCCGTCCGCGGCAACGCGCGCGCGCTGTCGCTGCCGATGGTGGCGATCGTCGGCTCGCGCAACGCCTCGGGTGCCGGGCTGAAATTCACTCAGCGGATCGCGCACGAGCTCGGCGAGGCCGGCTTCGCCATTGTCTCCGGGCTGGCGCGCGGCATCGACGCGGCGGCGCATCGCGCCAGTCTCGAAAGCGGGACCATCGCGGTGCTGGCCGGCGGCCAGGACCGGGTCTATCCGGCCGAGCACGCGGATCTGCTCTACGCCATCCTGCCTGCCGGTGCGGCGCTGTCCGAAATGCCACTCGGGTGGGAGCCGCGCGGCCGCGATTTTCCGCGCCGTAACCGGCTGATTTCCGGGCTGTCGCTCGGTGTCGTCATCGTCGAAGCCGCCAAACGCTCGGGCTCGCTGATCACCGCGCGCTTTGCGCTCGAGCAGGGCCGCGAAGCGTTCGCCGTTCCCGGCTCCCCGCTCGATCCGCGCGCCGAGGGGACCAACGGACTCATCAAACAGGGGGCGACGCCGGTGACCGAGACGGGTGATATCGTCGCCGTGCTGCGGCCGATCATGGAGCAGAAGGAAATTCCGGCGCGGGAGCCGGAGCTGGAGCCGTCCGACCTCGCTGCCGGCGAGGAGGCCGAACCGGCGCCCGACGAACGGGCGCGCATCGTCTCATTACTCGGCCCGTCCCCCGTGCAGATCGATGATCTGGTGCGCTTGTCGAACAGCTCGCTGGAAATCGCCGGGCGGCTGGAACGCCACGGCGGCGGACTGGTTTCGCTGATCTAACGGGTGCTCGTCAGCGGCTGCGAGCGAAAGCGAGCCACGCGCCGCCGCCGATCAGACATAGGCCGCTCGCCCTCGACAGATGATGCAGCCGGCGGCGCGCGACCAGAGTGCCGGCGCGCCCGGCCAGGATCGCGTAGGCGCTATCGGAGATCGCGATGACGAGCATCGCAGTGGCGCCCAGCACAAAGACTTGCGGGACGGTGTCGGCGTGCGGATTCATGAACTGAGGTAGAAATGCGCCGAAGAAAAACAGAGTCTTCGGATTACTCGCCGCGACCACAAAGCCCTGAAGCAGAAAGCTGCGCCCAGAATTCAGCGCGATCGACGCGTCATCGACCGGTGGCGGACTATGCAACAGCTTCCAGCCGAGCCAGACCAGATAGGCGGCGCCAACCAGACGCAACCAATCGAACCACCAGCCCAGGGTCAACGCGACTGAGGCGAGACCGAGGCCGACTCCAGCAATGACCACCGCGAGTCCAGCCTGCGTACCGGCGACATTCAAAAGCCCGGCTCGCGTACCGTGCCGCAGGGTGTTGCCGACGATCAGCGTGACGCTCGGTCCAGGCATGATCGCGAGCACGACCAGGGCAAGAACATAGGCGAGGTAAACGTCGAAGGACACGGGATGGTTCCTCCTCCAGCTGCAGTGGGGTTGAGGCAGGGCGGAGCATACGATTTGTGGCGCCGGTTGCGAACTAGTCTTTGGCGATCTGATCGGCCTCGAGCCGTGCCATTTCCAGAATATAGCTCAGCGTATCGAGGCCATTGCGCTGGGCCATGGCGGCGAGTTCCTCGGCCAGCGAAGCGACGTAGCGGGCGACAGATTCGAGCGTTTCCCTGCTTGTCGGCTCTTCGCCATCGTCCCGTGTTGCATTGTGTTGTCTTCGCCGCCCGCAGCCTCGGAATAACGCGGCACGGAAGCCCCGTGGAACCCGCGCCCGTCGCGCGCGCACGGATCACCGCGCTGCTCAGCCCGACCCCGGTGCTGATCGACGATCTGGTGCGGCTATCGCAGAGTCCGCCGCGGGTGGTGCGCATGGTGCTGCTCGAGCTGGAAATCGCCGAACGGCTGGAACGCCACGGCGCACTTTGGTGTCGCTGGTATAGGCGCCGGCCACGCCCGATCCTCTTGATCGGGACTTTACCCGGCCTTGCCTTTTGCGCGCTCTAACGTTGCGCCGGCAGCAATCCGAGCCGTTTGCCGATCATGCGATCGACAACGCGCTTGGGCAGATTCCGCGCGAGCCAATGTTGCAGTGGCGTCGGCGACACGTTGTAGCGCACCTTGGGCTTCGCAGCGGTAAGTGCGTGCAACACCGCTTCGCCGATCTTTTCCGGCGGCAAACCCTTCTCGCCGAGTGCCAGCATGTAGTTTCGCAAACGCTCCAGCGCCGGAGCATACGGCGTGCCGAGATAGGGCGCGGTGTCGACCTGCTCGGCTTTGCTCCAGATCGGCGTCGCCACGGCACCGGGCGCAACAACGATGACGTCGATCCCGAACAACAGCAACTCCCGCCGCAAGCTCTCGGAGAGGCCTTCGAGCGCGAATTTCGAGGCGTTGTAGGGCGCGACGAAGGGATTGCCGATCTGTCCGCCGACCGAACCGATGTTGACGATGCGGCCGGGAGGGCCTCTGAGCTGCGGGTCGGTGCCGATCAGCGGCGCGAAGGCCTTGGTGGTGATCACCACCCCGATCAGATTGATGTCGATCTGACGCCGGAACTCTTCGGTGGGCAGCTCCAAAAGCGGCCCGGCGACGGCCACGCCCGCATTGTTGACGAGGCCGGTCAGCCGCTGGCCGGCAAGCGCGCGGCGCACGTCGGCGGCGGCCGCCTTTACCGCCGCCTCATCGGTCACATCGAAGAGTAACGGTACGAAGCGTTCGCCGAACTCAGCCGCGAGACGCTCCGCATCGGACGTTTTGCGCACGCTGCCGAACACGCGCAAGCCGTTGGCAATGAGGACTTTGGCCGTGCCCCAGCCGATGCCGCTGGACGTTCCCGTTATGACGACGCTGCGCATGCATGCCTCCCGGGCGCATCGATGAACGGATCGGCCCGTTCGCATTCGAACGGTCCACCATACCATGTCGATGTATGCACTCAGGCGAAATACGAGACCGAGAGTCCTTCACCGGACTCCTCACAGCAGAGGCATAGGATAGTCACCGGCGCCACGACTTCATCGATCGCGTCGGCGCGGCAGCCGCGAGCGATCCAGGCTTTCAGTCTGAGCCGGCGGCAACGGGGGGCTTTTCCCCGACCCAGCGCTTGGAGATCTGATCGGCCTCAAGTCGCGCCATATCGAGAATGTAAGCGAGAGCCTCGAGATTGTGGCTCTTGGCGAGCCGCGCCAGTTCATCGGCCATCGAGGCAATGTAAAGCGCGGTGTCAGGGGTGTCCGAGGCTTCAGGTTGATGTCCATTTTCGGGAGTCATCGCGTCTTGCCTCTGGACGACTTGCTTCTGGCCGCACCAGGCTGTGGGGGTACGGGCCGGCCCATGTCCTTTCTAGGGGCATTATAACCTTGACAAAGCACGCCCCAATCCCTAGATACAGAGCTAGGAAAGGGACTTGCCATGGCTGCGAACCTTCAAAACCCGATCTTCACCGACGAAACCAAAGCCCGCGAGTGGCTGGAGGCACGGGTTTGGCCGAATGGCCCTGTATGCCCGCACTGTGGCTCTACAGACAATGACGTGACCAAGCTGGAGGGTAAGGCCCATCGCCCCGGCCTCTACCAGTGCGCTGCCTGCCGCGAGCAATTTACGGTCACGGTCAAGACGGTTTTCGAGCGCTCCAAAATCCCGTTGTCGAAATGGCTGGCGGCGCTTTTCCTGCTCACGGCCTCAAAGAAGGGCGTGTCGGCCCACCAAATCCACCGCTCGCTCGGGATTTCATACAAGTCGAGCTGGTTCATGATGCACCGCTTGCGTGAGGCGCTTCGCACTAGCGGTCTTGCCCCGATGGGTAGCGGCGGCAAAGTGGTCGAGAGCGACGAAACTTTCATCGGGCGCAAGAAGGGCGTCCCCAAGCCCAAGTCCGGTTTCGGCCATAAGAACGTGGTGCTGACGCTGGTCGAGCGCGGCGGCAAAGCCCGTAGCTTCCATGTGGACTCAACGCGCGCCGCCGACGTGGTGCCTGTCGTGCGCCAGAACGTCGCCCGCGAAGCCAAGTTTGTGACCGATGAGGCATCGCATTATTGGGAAGTCGGGCGCGACTTTTCGCGTCACGATGCGGTCAACCACGGCCTAGACGAATATGCCCGCTACGAGCGCGACGCTGACGGTGCAGAGTATGTGATCCACACAAACACGGTGGAAGGCTACTACTCGATCTTCAAGCGCGGCATGAAAGGCGTTTATCAGCATTGCAGTGAGAAGCACCTGCACCGCTACATTGCTGAGTTTGATTTCCGTTATAACAACCGCTCGGCGCTCGGCGTGAATGACCTCATGCGCGCAGAGGAAGCGGCGAAGGGCATCGTCGGCAAGAGGCTCACCTATCGACGGCCTCACAAAGTCGCTCAACCGTTATCACATTAAGCGCCAAGCGAAGCATTTTATGCATTGGCGCCAATCGGTACGCAAACCATGAAGGAAACTCGTAAAAGACTATATCTTCTTTCGGCAGAAATCACGCTGCAAACACGCCGACAAAATGGAATCGACACATTTTTTACTCGTGACAAGCCCTTAGCTGGATCATATTTAAAGGAACAAGAATATGATGCAAAATTTGGAAAGCGGACAAAACGCAGGAATGTCGGTCCGTGCAATACATACAACTGTCATGGCCTAACGTTCGGCGCGGGGATCGCCCCGGGGAATGTTGAAATAGGAGGAGCAGCGTTGCTCGCCTTAAGCCGTTAGGCTTGGGGTGCTGATTCCACGAAAGGAAAGCAACGCCATGAAGATAGTTAGCACGACATCGACTG
>JBEKWO010000083.1:0-15876 GCA_049512975.1 Xanthobacteraceae bacterium
CCGGCGCGATCCTCGATCATCATGCGGAAGCCGCCGGCGGTGCCGATGCCCCGGACCGGCGGCGGCAGCACCGCGACGACGAAGGCGTCCTGCAGCTTGGACAGCCGGCGATTGAGCTCCGCCTGGACGGCCCGCGCCGACTGCCGCCGATCCTCGGCACGCTTCTCGAACGGATCGAGCACCAGGAAGATCGCGCCGGCATTGGGCGCGTTGGTGAAGGTGGCGCCGGAAAAGCCGACGATGTTCACCCCATGGGCGACGCCGGGCACGCCGAGCGCAACATCGAGCGCGCGCTGCTGCACCTCGTCGGTGCGCGCCAGCGACGCGCCGGGAGGAAGCTGCAGCACCATGATGAGATAGCCGCCGTCGACCTGCGGGATGAAGCCGACCGGCGTGTTGCGGAATTGATTGAGACCGAAACCGATTACGACGAGATAGATCACGACCATGATGGTGGCGCGGCGCACGGTGCGGGTGGCGAGCCAGGAGACGCCGGCGCCGACACCGTTGAATCCCCGATTGAACAGGCCGAAGAAGCCGTGAATCGGCCGCTCCCACCAGCTGTCGCGGTGCGACGGGTCGTGCCGCTTGAGCAAGAGCGCGCACATCGCCGGCGACAGCGTCAGCGAGACGATCAGCGAAATCACCGTCGCGCCGGCGATGGTCAAGGCGAACTGCCGGTAGAACTGACCGGAGATGCCGGTGATGAACATCGACGGCACGAACACGGCGCACAGCACCAGCGCGATGGCGATCAGCGCCGAGCCGACTTCGTCCATGCTCTTCTTCGCCGCCTCGCGCGGCGCTAGCCCGGCGGCGATATTGCGCTCGACGTTCTCGACCACGACGATGGCGTCGTCGACCACAATGCCGATCGCCAGCACCAGTCCGAACAGCGACAGATTGTTGAGCGTGTAGCCGAACGCCGCCATGAAGAAGAAGGTGCCGATCAGCGACACCGGGATGGCGACGAGGGGGATGATCGCCGCGCGCCAGGTCTGCAAAAACAGGATCACCACCAGCACCACGAGCACGGTGGCTTCGCCGATCGTTTCGATCACGGCGTCAACGGATTGCCGAATGAACTGCGTCGGATTGAAGAAAATCCCGTATTTGACGCCGGGCGGAAAGCGCTTCGACAGTTCGGCCATCAGATTTCTGACGCCGTCGGCGGTGGCCAGCGCGTTCGAGCCCGGGCGCTGGAAAATGGCGAGCGCTACCGCCGGGTCGTGGTCGAGATAGGAGTTCGACGAATAGTCGAGCGCGGCGAGCTCAACTTTGGCGACGTCCTTGAGCCGCACCACGGCGCCCGGCGTCTGTTTGACCACGATCGAGGAAAACTCGTCGGGATCGGCCAGCCGGCCGAGCGTCTGCACCGCGATCTGGAAGGCGCCGGGATGCGCGACCGGCGGCTGATCGAGCACGCCGGAGGCGACCTGGATGTTCTGCGCCTGCAAGGCGTTGGTGACGTCGGTCGCGGTCAGGCCGAGCGATTGCAGACGATCTGGATCGAGCCACACCCGCATCGAATAATCGCGGCTGCCGAACACCGTGATCGAGCCGACGCCGTCGACGCGGGTCAGCGGATCGGTCACTTCCAGCGTCGCGTAGTTGGAGATGAACAGCGAATCGCGCGACTTGTCGGGCGAATAGAGATGCACCACCATCATCAGATCGGGCGAGGCCTTGGTGACGGTGACGCCGATATTGCGCACGTCGGCCGGCAGCCGCGGCTGCGCGATGGCGACCCGGTTCTGCACCTGCACTTGCGCAATATCGAGATTGGTGCCGAGGTCGAAGCTGACCTGGATGGAGAAGCGCCCGTCGGCCGTCGAGTTCGAGTACATGTACAGCATGTTCTCGACGCCGTTGATCTGCTGCTCCATCGGCGTGACCACGGTCGAGGCCACGACTTCGGCGCTGGCTCCGGGATATTGGCCGGAGACATTGATGATCGGCGGCGCGATCTCGGGATATTGCGCGACCGGCAGGCGCGAGAACGACACGCCGCCGAGGATCACGAACACGATCGAGACCACAGCGGCGAAGATCGGCCGGTCGATGAAGAAATGCGAAAGGCGCATACCGGTGCTAATCCGCCTTGACCTGGTCGGCCTGCTTGGGCGGCGCCGATGCGGCGGGAGTCCCCTGCGCTTCCACCGCGACTTTCGTGCCGGAGCGCGCCCGCATCAATCCCTTGACGATCACGCGGTCGCCGGGCGCCAGCCCGTCCTTGACCACGCGCAAGCCGTCGTCGAGCTGGCCGAGCGTGACGTATTTCTGCCGCGCGACGCCGCCGTCATCGACCACCAGCACGAATTTGCGCGCCTGCTCGGTGCCGATCGCCGCATCGGGCACCAAGAGCGCGGTGTAAGACGGCGAGCCGGGCACGCGGACGCGGCCGAACATGCCGGGCGTGAAGATGGCGCCGGGATTGGCGAAAACCGCACGGCCGCGGATGGTCCCGGAGGAGCGATCGATGACGTTGTCGACGAAATCCATCCGGCCCGTGTGCTGGAAGTCCGGCTCGTCGATCAGCTTGAGCGTCACCGGGACGCCGCCCTGGCCGCTCGCCATTTGTGTGCTGGCGCCGGCGAAACGCTGATAGCGCAGATAGGACGCCTCGTCGAAGGTGAATTCGAAGCGGATCGGATCGACCGAGACGATGGTCGCGAGCAGCGTCGAGTTGCCCCCAAAGCCGCCGTTCACCAGGTTGCCGACGGAGACGCGGCGGTCGCCGATGCGGCCGTCGATCGGCGAGCGCAGCTCGGAATATTCGTTGAGGTCGAGCTCGGCGGCATGCAGCATCGCCTCCTGCGCCGCGACGGAAGCTTCTGCCACGCGCTTGGCCTGCATGCGCTGGTCGTAGGTTTGCTCGGTGATGGTCTTGTTGTGCACCAATTCCTGGCCGCGGGCGAGATCGGCTTCGGTAAAGGCCAGGTTGGCGCGCGCCTGCGCCAGATTGGCGCGCATCTGGTCGAGCGCGATCTGGAACGGCCGGTGGTCGATGACGAACAGGAGATCGCCCTTCTTCACCATCTGGCCGTCGGTGAAATGGATCTCCGTGAGGTAGCCGGAAACGCGCGCGCGCACGTCGACCGAATCCACGGCGACGAAGCGGCCGACATATTCGTCCTGATCGACGACCGTGCGTTGCACCGGGTTCGCCACGGTCACGGACGGCGGTGCCGGCGCCGCCGCTTGCTGCTGGCCCTGGCCGCACCCGGTCAGCGCTGCCGTGATCGACAGCGCGGCGGCCCAGCGCGCCGTATCGGCGATGGCCATGAAGTCTCCTTCGCGGATTTACCGTCACACCCAGAGTTTGACTGGCGCACCATAAGTGATTGCCGCTGTCAACCACAGCCGGAATCCTCGCCCTTCCCCGGCCCGGGCCGAGTTCCCATATATGCGGTCCGGCTGGTGCGATACGCTCAATGCCGGCCAAACATGGCAAATTTCCGTGAAGCTCATACCCCTGAACGATGAAGCCGGCTTGGGCGGCGGCCGACCCGCCGCAGCGGCGCAAGCGGTGCCGCCCGAGGATCAGGCGCTGCTCGACGCCTATTCGCGCGCGGTGATCGATGTGGTCGACCGCATCAGCCCGGCGGTGGTCGGCTTGGCCGTCCGCGCCGACAAATCGCGCGGCGGATCGGGCTCGGGCGTCGTGGTGGCACCCGACGGGCTCATCCTGACCAACAGCCACGTCGCCGGTGCGGCCGGCGGCCCCGGCGCCGCCGCGCGCATCGCGGTGACCACCGCGGACGGCCTCGATTTGCACGCGCGTCTGGTCGGCGACGACCCGGACACGATCTCGCGCTCATCCGAGTCGACGAAGCGGTGACGCTCCCCGCGGCGCCCCTCGGCGATTCCAAGCGGCTCAAACGCGGCCAGCTGGTGATCGCTATCGGCAATCCGCTCGGCTTCGAGTCGACGGTGACCACCGGCGTCGTCTCCGCGCTCGGCCGCTCGTTGCGCTCGCGTACCGGCCGGCTGATCGACGATCTCATTCAGACCGATGCCGCGCTCAATCCCGGCAACTCCGGCGGCCCGCTGGTGTCCTCGCACGGCGAGGTCGTAGGCATCAACACCGCGGTGATCATGGGCGCGCAGGGTATCTGTTTTGCGGTCGCCGCCAACACCGCGCAATTCGTGCTCGGCGAATTGGTGCGGCACGGCCGCGTGCGCCGGGCCTTCATCGGCATTTCCGCGCAGCAGACGGCGATCCCGCCGCGGCGGCGGCGCGCCGCCAGCATCGAGCAGGACAGCGCGGTGATGGTCGGCACGGTCGAATCCGGCAGCGCCGGCGATCGCGCCGGTCTCAAAGCCGGCGACATTGTCCTCGGCCTCGATGGCGTCGCCATCACCGGCGCCGACGATCTGATCCGCGCGCTCACCGGTGAGAAGATCGGCCGCAGCGTCGCGCTCGACGTGCTGCGCGGCACCGAGCGGCTCACGATCTCGCTGGTGCCGCAGGAGCGCAAGCGGCCGAGGTGAATGCCGCAGCGCCAGCTCTGATCATTGGCTGCGGTAAGCATCCCTCTCTCTGCCCGCCCCTACCTGGCGTTTGTGTGGAAAATCGGAACAGCGGCCATTTGCCGGGCGCATGGCCGCAGCCTCTTGACGAGGTCAGCGGATTGGGCGGGCGCTTCGTTGTTTGAAGCAAGCAACCCGCAGGATCAGTCGCACCTCGACCACAGCGAGCGTGCAACACAGCGCGCCAAAACCAGTTTGGATCGCCCGGCGACTTGGCGTAAGCTTCGCTTTACCAGCTCTGCATGAACGCGCTCGCGCGCCATGCAGCACCAAGGCGGCATGCCCGGTCGCAAACCACATGCCGACGACATAGACCTCCGGGGGGAGCACGATGGCGATTTCCAAGACACTGAACGTGAACGGCGCGCAGGTCGCGACCACAGTCGATGACCCGGAGATGCCGCTGCTCTATGCGCTACGCGACAATCTCGGTCTGCACGGCCCGCGCTTCGGCTGCGGTCTGGCGCAATGCGGCTCGTGCATGGTGCACATCGACGGCAACGCCGTGCAATCGTGCGTGATCCCGCTCTCCTCGATCACTGAGAACAACAAGATCGTGACGCTGGAAGGGCTCGGCACCGCGGACAACCTGCACCGGGTGCAGCAGGCGTTCATCGACGAACAAGCGCTGCAGTGCGGCTACTGCACCAACGGCATGATCATGGAGGCGGCCGCCTTCCTCGCCACGAACCGCAAGCCGAGCGAAGCCGACATCAAGAAGGCGCTGGCCGGTAATCTGTGCCGTTGCGGGAGCCACGCCCGCGTCGTCAAAGCGGTCCAACGCGCCGCCGATATGGCGCAGACGAGGTAGCCATGAGCAAAAATTTCATCCCCTCCCGCCGCGACCTGCTCAAGAGCGGCGGCGCGCTCGTCGTCAGCTTCTCCTTCTTCGGACGACCGGGCGAGACGCTCGCGCAAGCGGCCGCCGCGGCCAAGCCGGTGGCGCTCACTGCGGTCGATACCTTCCTCGCCATCAATGCCACGAGCATGGTGACCGTCTATTCCGGCAAGGTCGATCTCGGCACCGGCGTGTGCACCGCGCTGGCGCAAATCGTGGCCGACGAGCTCGACGTTCCGTTCAACCGGGTCGAGATCGTCCAAGGCGACACGGCGCTGACGCCGGATCAAGGGCCGACATTCGGCAGCCTTTCGATCCAGATCGGCGGCGTGCAAATTCGCAACGCCGCGGCGTTGGCGAGGAGCGCGCTGCTCGATCTCGCGGCGACGCAGCTCGGCGTCAAGCCGGACGAGCTCACGGTCTCCGCCGGGACCATCAGCGGCGGCGGCAAAACCGTCAGCTTTGGCGACTTGATCGGCGGCAAGGCGTTTTCGCTCGCGGTTGACCACTCCAAGCCGCCCAAGACCAAGGACGCGAAAGACTTCAAGATCGTCGGCACCTCGGTCCCGCGCGTCGACATTCCGGACAAGGTGACCGGCAAATTCACCTACATGCAAGACTTCCGCGTGCCCGGCATGCTGCACGGCCGCGTGATACGGCCGCCGGCGATCGGAGCGACGCTGCAAAGCGTCGACGACTCGTCGATCGGCGGCATTGCCGGTGTCGTCAAGCTCGTGCGCGAGGGCAACTTCCTCGGCGTCGTCGCCGAGAATGAATGGGCCGCCATCAAAGCCGCCCAACAGCTCAAAGCCACGTGGTCGAGCTGGGAGGGGCTGCCCGCGCAAGACAAGCTGATGGAGCACGTCCGCGCCACCAAGGTGGCCAAGGATGATGTGACCGGAAATGTCGGCAACGCAGGGGAGGCGATGAGCCAAGACGGCGTGAGAAAGATCGCCGCCACCTATGACTTCGCCATTCATACCCACGGCTCGATCGGGCCGTCCTGCGCGGTCGCCGAATTCAAGGACGGCCAGCTGACATCGTGGTCGGCATCGCAAGCCACCCACAATCTGCGCAAGCAGCTCGCCAAGATGTTCGGCCTGCCGCTGGAGAGCGTGCGCTGCCTCTACCTTGAAGGCTCCGGCTGCTACGGCCGCAACGGCCACGAGGATGCAGCCGCCGACGCGGCACTGCTGGCGAAGGTGGTAGGGCGGCCGGTTCGCGTGCAATGGTCGCGCGCCGACGAACACGGCTGGGACCCGAAAGGCCCGCCGACGCTGATCGACCTGCGCGCCGGGCTCGACAGCTCCGGGACCGTCACCGCCTGGGATTC
This sequence comes from Xanthobacteraceae bacterium, assembly GCA_049512975.1. Lineage (GTDB taxonomy): Bacteria > Pseudomonadota > Alphaproteobacteria > Rhizobiales > Xanthobacteraceae > BOG-931. Next base: position 6,705 of record JBEKWO010000083.1, read on the forward strand.
CGAGTTCTTCATGCCGCAGCAGACGCCGAATATGTTCGTGGTGCCGCTGGTGGCGGCGACGCTGAGCGGCATGCCGGCTGACGAGACCGTGGCGCCGGGAAACGTTTTCCAGAACTCGAACATTCCCTACAAGTTCGCCAACATCAAAGTCGTCTGTCACCGGCTGGAGTCGACGCCGTTCCGCCCGTCCTGGATCAGGACGCCGGGCCGCATGCAGAACACCTACGCCAACGAGTGCTTCATCGACGAGCTGGCGGCGGCGGCCGGTGCCGACCCGATCGACTTCCGCCTGCAGTACCTCGACCCCAACGACAAGCGCGGCATCGAGGTGCTCGATCGCGTCGCCGCCTTGGCGAAATGGGATAAGCGCTCCTCGCCCAAGAAAGGCCAAAGCGGCGATGTGGTGACCGGTCGTGGGGTGTCTTATTGCAAGTACGAGCTGGTCCGCACCTATGTCGCCGCCGTCGCCGAAGTCGAGGTCAAGCGGTCGACCGGCGAGATCCGCGTCACACGCTTCTTCGTCGCCCACGATTGCGGCCAGATCATCAATCCCGACGGGGTCAGGAACCAGATCGAAGGCAACGTGATCCAGACCGTGAGCCGCACGCTCAAGGAGGAGCTGAAATTCAACCGCTCGACGGTGACGAGCCTCGATTGGCTGAGCTATCCGATTCTGACCTTCCCGGAAGTGCCGGAGATCGTCATGGATCTCATCGACCGGCCGGCGGAAAAACCCTGGGGTGTCGGCGAGCCATCGGCGGCCGTGGTGCCGTCGGCGATCTCGAACGCGGTGTTCGATGCGACCGGCGCGCGGCTGCGCTCGGTGCCGTACACGCCCGACAAGGTCAGAAAGGTGCTGCGCGGCGCCGCCTGATCTCAGCAACGCGGTCAGCCGCTGACACTGCGTAAAGCTTTTGTCGCCGCGAAGCCTTCATTCGCGGCATGTAAGTACCATTGCAAGCGAACGCTGATGGCGTCGATTCGGTTTGTTCGGCCGGCCGCGAATATTGGCCGACATTCGAGCGGTAAAGAGTCAATTTAAGACGGATGATACGGTCCGGCACTCCGTTTTGCTCACAATAAATCGGCTTTCACTTTGATCCGGTGCCCGTCCCGCGGTTAAACCTCCGTTTCATAGCCGCCGAACTTATCCAGGAGGGGCGTCATGTTCCGCTCGGCCGTTGCTGGAATTGTCACCGCAGCGCTCAGCTTTGCGCCGGTGGCGCAAGCCTGCACGGGAATCCGCCTCATCGCCAAGGACGGCGGCGTCATCGCCGCGCGCTCGCTGGAATTCGGCTTCGATTTGCACTCCGACGTGATGGTTGTTCCGGTCGGAACCATGCTCACCGGCACGCTGCCAGACGGCGGCAAAGGCATCAGTTACAAAACGAAATACGGCTTCGTCGGCGCCAACGCCGAGGGCATGACGGCGATCGTCGACGGCATCAACGATCAGGGCCTCTATGTCGGCCTGTTCTACTTCCCCGACTATGCGAGCTATACCGACGCGACCAAAGACAATGCCGCGCGCGCGATGGCGCCGCACGAATACGCCAACTGGCTGCTCGGCAATTTCGCCACGGTCGACGAGGTGAAGGCCAACTTCGACAAAGTCGTGCTGGTACCCGTCATTGTCGAGGCCATCGAGCAGGTGGCGCCGGTGCATTTCGTAGTGCACGACCGCAGCGGCAAATCGGTGGTGATCGAGCCGTTGAACAAATCGCTGAAGATTTACGATAACCCGCTCGGAGTCGTAACGAACTCGCCGACCTTCGATTGGCACATGACCAATCTGCGCAACTACGTGAATCTCACCGCCACCAACGTTCCGCCGATCAATCTCGGCGGCGTCAGGCTCGCGCAATTCGGCCAGGGCTCGGGCCTGCGCGGACTGCCGGGCGACTTCACACCACCGTCCCGCTTCGTGCGCGCGGTGGCATTCTCTCAATCCGCCATCCGTTCCGATACGGCGGCGCAGGCGGCGTTGCAGGCGTTCCATATCCTCAACAACTTCGACATTCCGTACGGCGCGGTGCGCGAGGTGGACAACGGCCAGATGCATGCCGAAGCCACCACCTGGACCAGCGCCTCCGATCTGAAGAACCTGCGCTGGTACTTCCGGACCTACGACGACCAATCGATCCGCAGCGTCGATCTCGCCAAGGCGCTCGCCGCGGCGCAAGGCAAGATCAGGTTCATCAGGATGCAAGCGCAGCAGCCGGTCAGCGACGTTTCGACCGATTTCAAATAAGCTGACCCTCGCAAGAAGCCCCTTGCTTGTTCCAACGAGAATTATCGCTTCTTCTTGTTCGTGTTCTTCTTCGCGAAAATTGCGTTCCAGTTTTCCTTGTAGGCCGCAGTGACCGGTTTCTGACCTTCGCCCCGGCTATAGTTGGAAGGTGCCCCAGTGGCTGTTTCACCGCGCTCGGCCTTCGATGCCTCTTCACCCGATGTGCTCTTGCTCTTCGCAACGGGCTCATTTTTCTTAGCGGGATCTGATTTAGCTTTTTTGTTGTCGCCAGTCATCGTCTTTCCTAATGTTGAGCGGACTCATTCGTTCACGTGCCGAGTGCACCCGCGTGGGTACGTACCTTACAACCCCACAGAGGGCATTTGCTCGAGCCGGCTTAGAGCCTTGGGCTCACGTTCCAACGCGGTGAGAAAGCGGTCGGCCCAGTGTTGGATGTCGTTGTGCGAGAGCACCTGAAACAGCGAGTCGTGCCGCTCGCGCCGCTCAGCCAGTGGCATCGAGAGCGCTTGCCTGATGGCGACCGCGACGCTGTCAGGATCGTAGGGGTTGACCAACAGCGCCGCTTTGCATTCTTGAGCCGCGCCGGCGAAACGCGAGAGGATAAGCACACCCGGATCGTCCGGATTCTGCGATGCTACATATTCCTTGGCGACGAGGTTCATACCGTCACGCAGCGGGGTCACGAGACCGACACGCGCAGCGCGATATAGCCCGGCAAGTGCCGTGTGACTATAAGCGCGGTTGATGTAACGGATTGGCGTCCAGTCCGCCTCGCCATAGGCGCCGTTGATCCGTCCCGCGGCCGATCCGATGCCTTGCTCGATATCGGCATATTCTCGAATCTCGGTGCGGCTCTTGGGTGAGATCTGCAGATACGTCACTTTGCCCCGCCAATCGGGTTGCGTCTGCAGGAACCGCTCGAATGCCGAAAGCCGCTGCGCGATCCCTTTCGAGTAGTCCAGGCGATCGACCCCAATGATCAGCGCACGGCCAGCTAGGCTCTTGATCACCCGCTTAACGTACGGCGATCGCGCGGCACGCTCGGCAAGATGGGCAAAGGCGGCGGTCTCGATGCCGACCGGGAACACGTCGATCCGAACCGTCCGATCGGCGACGACGAAATTGAAATCGTGGCTGTGGAGGCCGCATTCCCGCGTGAGATAACGGCTGAAATTGAAGGCGTCATCGCCGGTCTGGAAGCCGACGAGATCGTATTGGCAGAGCGATGGAATGAGACGCTCGTGGTGAGGCAACGCTGTCAGTATCTCAGGCGGAGGGCATGGGATGTGAAGAAAAAAGCCGACGCGATTCTTGTGTCCGCGCTCGCGCAGGGCCTTGGCGAGCGGCATCAGGTGATAGTCATGCACCCAGACGAGGTCATCCGGGCCTAGCACCTCGTGCAACTCGCGTGCGAAGTGATCATTGACGCGCAGATAACCGCTCAGATCCCGCCGTGAAAACTCGGCGAGATCGACGCGGTAGTGCAGGATCGGCCACAGCACGCGATTGGTGAAGCCGTTGTAGTATTCATTGTGGTCTTCTTTGGATAGATCGAGCGTGATGTAGGTGATCTTGTCATGCACGACTGCCTGTCTGGCGATCTTGGTGTGAGTGGCGACCTTTCCGCTCCAGCCGAACCAAATGCCGGATTTGTGCTTAAGTGCCGCCTTGACGGCAACTTCAAGCCCGCCGGCGCGGGCGTTTGCATTTTTCCCGGGGATGGCGACCCTGTTCGAGACTATGACGAGCTGTCCCAATAGCGATCCTCTCCGCATTACGCAGTCTATGTGCAATGTTAGTTGAAAGCCGGCGCTGACGCCAGCGTGGGCCGGATGAGCAGGCCGACTCTGCGACGCCGTGATGTAGAATGGTGGCATTGCGACCACGGAGTCTGTATTCTACGCATATGGAAGCACGTGGGATTTACCGAGAACGCAACGGCTGGGGCACTCAACATTGTGTTCGGGTCAAATACGACGACGAGCATCAGGAGCTCGACGTAGCGGAAGACCGTTACCGCGCTCGTGGCTACCAGCCCTCGTTTGATCAACTGCCCTGGAAAGACGAGGTCGAACAACGCGGTGAAGCCATCAACGCGATAGCTTCGTCGGGCCGCGGAAGTAGCTCGTGAGTTCGATGCCCATTGTTGGCTCGCGAAGTGCGATCTGAAAATACTGGTGCAGCCACGGCTTACCTTCGGCAGTTTCGATCATATATATAAAGAAGCTTAAGGGACGATCATTCAAAGGATACTTCGACCTTTTATTTGGAGATACCCAGATGACAAATGCATCGATGGTCGAAGAAACCATGGTCGGTTTTGATTACAGCGCTGAGGCGGAGCTGTTCCCCACCCGCAATCGGAAACCCAGGCGACAACCAATAGGGTTGCGACAACCAATTGGCTACAAGCGGTTTGCCCACGCGGCGGACGCCATCCGCTTCGCGATCGAAGAGCTTCCAGCTGAGCTTCTGCTGGGATCCTTTCTCGAAGTGGACGAGGAGCGATATGACAGCGGAGGAATTCACCGCCTGTACGAGAGCATGGACTATCCCTTGATCCGTGGCGTGGCGGCTTAGCGCGATGACCACGCGTTCGCACAGCAAATCCATCGTCTTCAGTCACCCATTTGAGCTGAAAGGTGTCGATCGAATCCTACCGCCCGGAGACTATCGAGTCGTGGCGGACGAAGAACTGATCGAAGAATTGTCATTTCCCGCCTATCGCCGCTTGGCCCACTATGATCTTCGTGCCGGCGGAATCGCACCATGCTTCCTCAGTCGAGATGGTGGCCATTGATCCTCAAGAACTCCAGGCGGCTCTAGAGCGCGACCTAAACCATGACGCTTAGTTTTCCAAATCAAAGTCGTTTTTATGATGCAACGCGGCGTGCCGTGCGGTTTTGGGGGCACGACAGCGCGATGGAGGCATCGTTTTTCGTCAATGCCGATGCGTTGAAGAGAATTAAACCGGACATGAGGTTCGACGAGGTTGGATTTCTCAGCGCGTTCGACTCGAACCGCAAATTGATTTATGCGATCGCAGCTAAGGTTTATGGGCGCCGTCGTAAGGGATCTTACGACCTGATCGCTGCTGATTTTTGACCATAGTGTTTTGGCTACTGCGGCCGAATGCGACGTTGTTTGTCATGTTTGACAAGCGTCAGGTTAAAAGAAGGCCCGGACGTTTCCCGGGCCTTCCTTATCGATCGAGCGTCCTTAAAAGTCCATGCCGCCCATGCCGCCCATGCCACCCCCGGGACCGCCCGGCATCGTTGAGCTTTGCTTCTTCGGCAGCTCGGCAACCATCGCCTCGGTGGTAATCAACAGACCCGCGATGGAGGCCGCGCCCTGCAGCGCAACCCGCACGACTTTGGTCGGGTCGATGATGCCCTTCGATACCAAGTTGCCGTACTCGCCGGTCTGAGCGTCATAGCCGAAGGCGTAGCTGTCCTTCTCCAGGATCTTGCCAACGACGATTGAGCCATCTTCGCCGGCGTTGATCGCGATCTGGCGCGCCGGCCAGGAAATCGCCTTCTTCACAATTTCAATGCCGGTTCGCTGGTCGTCGTTGTGGACTTTGAGTTTCTCCAGAGCCTTGATGCCGCGCAGCAGCGCAACGCCGCCGCCGGGCAGGACACCTTCCTCGACCGCGGCGCGAGTAGCGTGCATGGCGTCATCGACGCGGTCTTTGCGCTCCTTCACCTCGATCTCGGTCGCACCACCGACGCGCAACACTGCGACGCCGCCGGCCAGCTTGGCCAGTCGCTCTTGCAGCTTCTCCCGGTCGTAGTCAGAGGTGGTTTCCTCGATCTGCGCCTTGATCTGGGCAATACGCGCCTGGATGTCGGCCTTCTTGCCCGCGCCACCGACGATCGTGGTGTTCTCCTTGTCGATCGTCATCTTCTTGGCGCGGCCGAGCATATTGATTGTTACGTTCTCGAGCTTGATGCCGAGGTCGGCGGAAACCATGGTGCCGCCGGTGAGGATCGCAATGTCCTCGAGCATTGCCTTGCGGCGGTCGCCGAACCCAGGGGCCTTGACCGCTGCGACCTTGAGGCCGCCACGCAGCTTGTTGACCACCAGGGTGGCTAGCGCCTCACCTTCGACATCCTCGGCAATGATGAGCAACGGCTTGCTCGCCTGCACCACCGCTTCCAGCAGCGGCAACAACTCATTGAGCGCCGAAAGCTTCTTTTCGTAGATCAGAATATAGGGGTCCTCCATATCGACGCGCATCTTGTCGGCGTTGGTTACGAAGTAGGGCGAGATGTAACCGCGGTCGAACTGCATGCCCTCAACCACTTCAAGCTCGGTCTCGAGCGACTTTGCTTCCTCGACCGTGATCACGCCCTCGTTGCCGACCCGTTTCATCGCATCGGCGATGAAACGACCAATCTCCGCATCGCCATTGGCCGAGATGGTGCCGACTTGGGCGATCTCCTCGTTCGAGGTGACATTCTTCGAGTTCTTCTGGAGATCGGCGACAATGGTCTCCACCGCCAGATCGACGCCGCGCTTGAGGTCCATCGGGTTCATGCCGGCGGCGACAGCCTTGGCGCCTTCCCTGACGATCGCGTGAGCGAGGATGGTTGCAGTGGTGGTCCCGTCACCTGCCTCATCAGACGTCTTCGAGGCCACCTCGCGCACCATCTGCGCGCCCATGTTCTCGAACTTGTCCTCGAGCTCGATCTCCTTGGCGACGGTGACGCCGTCCTTGGTGATACGAGGCGCACCGTAGGATTTGTCGAGCACGACGTTGCGGCCCTTGGGACCAAGCGTCACGCGTACCGCGTGGGTGAGTGTATCGATGCCGTGCAACATTCTGTCACGTGCGTCGACTGAGAATTTCACTTCCTTGGCTGACATCTCAGTATTCCTTTTGTTTGACCTCATCTCGAGGAACGACTGTTGGGCGAGCCCCAAAGACGAAGATTATCGATCCGATGTTTTCTCGACCGTCGAGTTGACGGCGGCTTCTGCACAACAATTCGGCGAGCGCGATCAGGCGGCCTTCTTTCTGGCTTCGTTCTTGGCCTCGGTCTCGACCAGCACCCCCATAATGTCGCTCTCTTTCATGATGAGATACTCGACGCCATCGATTTTGACCTCGGTGCCCGACCATTTGCCGAACAGGATGCGGTCGCCGACCCTGACGTCGACCGGGATGAGCTTGCCGCTCTCGTCGCGGCCGCCGGGTCCAACGGCTATGACCTTGCCCTGCTGCGGCTTCTCCTGGGCGGTGTCGGGAATGATTATGCCACCGGCGGTCTTCGCCTCGGCATCGATTCGCTCGATGACACCGCGGTCGTGAAGCGGTCGGAATTTCATTGGTGTGCTCCTAGGGTTTTGTCAAAAAGTCTACGGATTTGCAAAGTCGATCGTTGTTTCGAATCTGTTCGTTGTGGGTCAGATATTTCGGGTCTCCGTTGCGATCAGGCAGCCTTATTGAATGAATTGGACACGCGTGTGTTGATTGGCTCGGCAGCCTCAGTCGCTGTCTCCTGAGCGAGCGCGCAAAGCTCCTTATTCTGTGCGGCGGCGATATCGAACTGCTTGCGCATGTATGCGGTCGATAGCTCGATAAACTCCGAGGGAGACTTCACGCCCAACAACCCCTGGGCATAGTCAAAAGCGGCACGGGTGTTGATACGGGCGAACTCGATAAGCTTGCGATTGTACTCTGTGGCGCCCTTGGCGACGGTCGCATAGGTGCTTTCGAGCAGGTCGGCTGCTTCCTCGCTGGCAACTTTCGCCTTCGCGTAGCTGTCCTTGGCTTGCGCGACGCCCTTCTCAGTCATCTCACGAAACGCCTCCGGCATTTCCATATTCGGCAGGTCGAATTTTGGCAGCTCGAATTTCGGCATCCCGTAGTCCGGCAGGCTAAACGGGGAGGCGGCGTGCTTCGTCGTCTTGGTTTTGGCGGCGGCAGTGGTGGTTCCCGTCATGACACTCAATCCTTTGCGAGGGCGGTTTTGGTTAAACCTCCTGACGCCGCCCTCGACGCCGGATCTCGTTCGAGAAATGCTTTCAGTTCGGCTCCGCATTGCAGTCAGACGCTATCGCTCCGTTCGTCGGCTGAGTGTTTCTCTCGACGCATTCCCTGTGGCTGGGAAAAGGTCCAGAAGAAAGGTTGCGGTCATCCTCAATCGCACACCAGCCAGGTTTGATGCCGCGCATGTCGGATTTGTTTTCAGTGATGTAATGGGGAACGGTCATTTGTAGCGAGTTTTCTAAGGATGCAGGGCGGTAAACAACAACATGGCAACAAACACAAAGATTGCGCCTGTCAGCGCAAAAAATACTGCTCGCATCACGTAATCAGGAAGAACGTTGACGTGCATGATCCTCTCCTAATGACGTTCCTTACGCCTCTCTCACTGGAGCGCAGCTGACTACGGCGCGGGCAATGCGCGCCGTAGCCGGCGTGCGGACGCATCGGCGCGGTGCCATCAGCACCTGCACCGAACGCAACTCTACTTGGAGTGTGCAACTCTACTTGGAGTTTGTGCCTGCCGACGGCACCTGCGCTGCCACCTGGAGAGAACGGAGACTTCGGTATGTCCCCGATTTACGGGCAGCTCTCGGACAAGCGACGGCTTGCCTTTGTAAATCAATATGGGGTGCTGGAGGCAAAGCACAATAGCGATCGAGTAATTAAACGCCGCGCAGCTTCTTGCCGTCCAGCGAGACTGAGACCTTCGTGCAGGTTTTACGCCTGCCGTCTTAATTTCACGCGCAATGTCCGCTCGTGGCCCTTAGCGGAGACCGAGATCGCGCCGAAGAATGTTCGCTTTCGGGGGGCGGATTCAACCGATCAGCGCAACACCTTCTAATCTTACGAGGTGAGGAGGTGTGCCATGGTGACGTCACGGATTTGGTTCACGGCAGCGCAGAAGGCCGTGCTGTGGGAGCGATGGA
>JBEKWO010000084.1:0-15616 GCA_049512975.1 Xanthobacteraceae bacterium
TCACGAATTTTGCCGTTTGGGCTTTCAGCCCGCTCTACGCGGCGAATGCGGCCGGGCTTGTCAAATGCTACGTCGCCGGCTTGCCGTTCCTGCGCAACATGGCCGAGGGCGATCTGTTCTGGGGCCTGGTATTGTTCGGCGGCTATTGGCTGTTGCAAAACATCCGCGCTGCGAAGGGTGAAGAACCGGCCGCCGGAACCGTGGCGCTGCCTGTTCGGTCGTGATGCCCACGGCTGGCGCCTGCCGCTCCCATAGCTAAATGGACCGCGTTCCGCCGCCGGCAAGATCTGCGACGGCGTTGGGCGTGGTGTGCGGCACCGGCGCGGCGCTGTGCTGGGCGCTCGGCTTTGTCGCCGCACGGCACGGGATTAACGTCGGCCTGTCGCCGCTGGTCATTGCACTGCATCGTTACGTTTGGCCAGGACTGGCGCTGCTGCCGTTCCTCGCCGCCGACCGCTTCGGCGATCTCGGCGGCATAGGCTGGCGCCGCGGCTTCGCGCTCGCGTTATTCGGCGGGCTACCGCTCGCGCTGTTAAGCTATATCGGCTATTTGTTTGTTCCGCTCGGTCACGGCGGCGTCATTCAGCCGTCCTGCGCGGCGCTCGGCGGCTTGGTACTGGCGCGGCTGGTCTTGCAGGAGCCATTGCCCGCGCGCCGCATCGCCGGGGCTTTGGCCATCGTTGCCGGCCTTGCCGTGATCGGCGCCGAAGCGCTGCGGACGATGGGTGCGCTCGGCATTGGCGGCGACCTCCTGTTCGTCGCGGCTGGCAGTTTCTTTGCCGTCTTCGGCATGCTGGTGCGAATGTGGCGCATCAAGGCGACGCGCGCGGCGGCGATCATCAGCGTGTTGTCGCTGTTGGGCTTGCCGATCCTGCTGTTTACCTTCGACAATGTGCTGGCCGCTGGCTTTCTCGAAAATCTGCTGCAGGCGGTGGTGCAGGGTGTCCTCGCCGGTGCCGGCGCCACTTATCTGTTTACCCGCGCCGTCGTGCTGCTCGGCGCCTCGCGTGCGGTGCTGTTTCCCTCGCTGGTTCCACCGTTCACGTTGTTGGTCGGCTATCTTGCGCTCGGCGAGGCGCCGAGCATGTCGCAGCTCGCCGGGTTGGCGATTGTGCTTGTCGGTTTCCGGCTGACGCAGAAGGCCTGAAGCGGCGGCTCAAGCCGCCTTGCGGCTCGCCAAGAACTCGCCGATGCGATCGAGCGCGCGCAAAATGTTCTCCGTCGAATTGGCGTAGGACACGCGCACATAGCCTTCGCCGAGCACGCCGAAATCCGGGCCGCCGATCAGCGCGACGCCGGATTCTTCCAGGAGCGCTGCGGCCAGCGCCTTCGCCTTCCAGCCGGTGCGCTTGATGTTGGGGAACGCGTAGAACGCGCCTTTGGGCGTGGCGCACGACATGCCCGGCAGCCGGTTGAGGCCGTCGACCACGACCTTGCGCCGCTTGTCGAACTCGGCGACCATTTTCGCCACCTCGTCCTGCGGGCCGGTGAGCGCCGCAAGTCCGGCATATTGCGTGGCGGCATTGACGCAGGAATGCAGATTGACCGCGAGCTTGCGCGCGTAGTCGTAGAGCTTGCCCGGCCACACCGCATAGCCGAGCCGCCAGCCGGTCATGGCGTAGGTCTTCGACCAGCCATTGAGCAAAATGAGCCGGTCGCGAAGCGCGGGATATTGCAGCAGGCACACATGCGTCTCGCCGTCGTAGAGCATGTGGTCGTAGATTTCGTCCGACATCACCGCGACATCGGGATGGCGCTCCAATCCGGCAACGAGCTTGTCGACTTCCGCCTTCGGCGTCACGCCGCCGGTGGGATTGGCCGGCGAGTTGAGAATGAGGAGCCGCGTCTGCGGCGTAATGAGATCGAGCGTTTCCTCGGCGGAGAAGGCGAAATTGTTTTCCTCGCGGATCGGCACTGGGATCGGCCGCGCGCCGGTGAACTCGATCATCGAGCGATAGATCGGAAAGCCCGGATCGGGATAGAGGATGTCGGCACCCGGCTCGCCGAACATCAGGATCGACATAAACATGGTCGGCTTGCCGCCGGGAAAGATCATCACCGAGTCCGCCGCGACGCTGACCGCAAAACGCTTGTGCAGGTCGGCGGCGACCGCTTCGCGCAGCGGCAGGATGCCGACCGCCGGCGTGTAGCCGTGATGACCGTCGCGCAGCGCCTTCACCGCCGCCTCGACGATGAAATCCGGCGTGCGGAAATCCGGCTGGCCGATGCCGAGATTGATGATGTCGCGGCCCTGCGCCGCAAGCTGCGTCGCGCGCGCGAGCACGGCGAAAGCGTTCTCCTCGCCGAGCCGGTCGAACGCGGCAATGGTTCTCAACATGGCCGGCACTTCAGCGTAATCGCCCGGCAAAGGCAAATGCCACAGCGGCGATTTTGCACCGCAATACCGGCGGTGGCTGCTCTGCGGTTGCGTTGGCGCGAACGGGGTTCGCGGCGGCGCTGAATCGGCCTATCTATGTCTTGCTGGGGAAACGTCCGGAGACGGTGATGACCAAGAGTAACGGTTCGCAAGGGTCGCAGCGCCGTTTGCGCTCGCAATTGTGGTTCGACAATCCCGACAATCCTGGCATGACGGCGGTCTATCTGGAGCGCTACCTCAATTACGGTCTTACCCGTGACGAACTGACATCCGGCAAGCCGATCATCGGAATCGCGCAAACCGGCTCCGACCTGAGCCCCTGCAACCGCCATCACCTCGAGCTGGCCAAGCGCGTGCGCGAGGGCATCCGCGATGCCTGCGGCGTCGCCTTTGAATTTCCGGTCCATCCCATCCAGGAGACCGGCAAGCGGCCGACGGCGGCGCTCGACCGCAATCTCGCCTATCTCGGCCTGGTCGAAGTGCTTTACGGCTATCCGCTCGACGGCGTGGTGCTGACGACCGGCTGCGACAAGACCACGCCGGCCTGCCTGATGGCGGCGGCGACCGTCAACACGCCGGCGATCGTGCTTTCCGGAGGACCGATGCTCGACGGCTATTATGACGGCAAGCTTGCGGGTTCGGGCACAGTCGTCTGGCAGGCGCGCGAGGATATCGCGGCCGGCAAGATCGACTACAAGGAATTCATCGACATCGTCGCCGCCTCGGCGCCCTCGATCGGCCACTGCAACTCCATGGGAACCGCCTCGACCATGAACGCCATGGCCGAGGCGCTCGGCATGTCGCTGCCCGGCTGCGCCGCGATCCCGGCGCCGTACCGCGAGCGCGGCCAGATCGCCTACGAAACCGGCGTGCGCGCGGTCGAGATTGTGCGCGAGGATCTGAAGCCCTCGGATATCCTCACCCGTGCCGCTTTCGAGAATGCGATCGTCGCCTGCTCGGCGATCGGCGGCTCGACCAATGCGCCGATCCATCTCGTCGCGCTGGCGCGGCACGTCGGGGTTGAGCTTTCGGTCGAAGACTGGGAGACCATCGGCTACGACGTGCCGCTTCTGGTCAACATGCAGCCGGCTGGAGACTATCTCGGCGAGGATTATTATCGCGCCGGCGGCCTCCCGGCGGTGATGCATGAATTGCTCGCGGCCGGCCGGTTGCACGGCGACGCGGTCACCATCAACGGCAAGACGGTGGCCGAGAACGTCGGGCGGGCGGGCGCGAGCAACGCCATTGTCATCCGTCCTTATGGTGATCCATTGAAGGCGGAAGCCGGCTTCAAGGTCCTGCACGGCAATCTGTTTGATTCCGCGATCATGAAGACGAGCGTGATTTCCGGCGATTTTCGCCGGCGATTTCTTTCCGATCCGCAGGACCCGAACGCCTTCGAGGGCCGCGCCGTCGTCTTCGACGGCCCGGAGGATTATCACCGGCGCATCGACGATCCGGCGCTTGCGATCGACGAGCGAACGATCCTTTTCATGCGCGGCGCCGGACCGATCGGCTATCCGGGCTCGGCCGAAGTCGTGAACATGCAGCCGCCGGCCGTTTTGATCAAACGCGGCGTGACGTCGCTGCCGTGCATCGGCGACGGCCGGCAGTCCGGCACCTCGGGCTCGCCGTCGATTCTCAACGCTTCGCCGGAGGCGGCGGCCGGCGGCGGCCTCGCGCTACTCAAGACCGGCGACCGCGTACGCATCGATCTCAACAAGGGCACCGCCGATATGCTCATCTCGGCGGCCGAATTGGCGGAGCGGCGCGCGGCGCTGAAACAGAACGGCGGCTATCGCTATCCGCCGAGCCAGACGCCGTGGCAGGAAATTCAGCGCGCCATGGTCGATCAACTCGGCAGCGGCATGGTACTCGAGCCGGCGGTAAAATATCAGCGCGTCGCGCAGAAATTCGTGCCGCGCGATAACCACTGACGCCGCGAGTCCTTGCATGAGCAGCTCCCGCCCCTCCATTGCCGACAAGCGCGAGACCTTTCGTAAGCTTCACGAGTCCGGCTGCTTCGTCATTCCCAATCCGTGGAATGTCGGCACCGCGCGCTATCTGCAGGGCCTCGGCTTCAAGGCGCTGGCGACGACGAGCGCAGGATACGCCCATTCACACGGCTATCCCGACGGCGCGCAGAGCCGCGACGATGTGCTTGCGCATATCCGCGAGCTGGCCGCGGCGACCGACGTGCCGCTGAACGCCGACTTCGAGAACGGCTTTGCCGACGATCCCGATGGCGTCGCCGACAACGTCACCCGCTGCATCGCCACCGGCGTTGCCGGACTGTCGATCGAGGATTCCCCCAAAAATGCGGCTACTCCGCTTTACGATTTCGGTCTCTCCGTGGCGCGGGTGAAAGCGGCGCGCGCGGCGATCGACCGTGCCGACGGCGGCGTGGTGTTCACGGCGCGCGCGGAGAACTTCATCCGCGGGGTGACCGATCTCGATGACGTCATCCGCCGGCTCAAGGCTTACAAGGCGGCTGGCGCCGATTGCCTCTACGCGCCGGGCCTCACCAAGCGCGAGCAAATCGAGGCGGTGGTGCAGGCGGTATCGCCGCAGCCGATGAATTTCCTCAATGGCGGTGCGCTCGGCTTCACGGTGAGCGATCTCGCGGCGATGGGCGTGCGCCGGATCAGCGTCGGCGGGTCGCTGGCGCGCGTGGCGATGCACGCCTTCATCCGCACCGCAACCGAGATCGCAAACGACGGCAAGTTCGACGGCTTTGCCGGGCTGATTTCCAACGCAGAACTGAACAAGTTCTTCGCCGCGGACCGCAAGAAGCTTTTGTCATGACCGATACGACGCGGCCTGTCGGAGCACCGGTCGATCCCGCACCGGCGCGGCTGCCCGGCCCGGTAACGCTGTCCGGCCGGTTCGGCTCGGTTGCCCGGCTCGACGCGTTGCGCAACGCCGGCCCTCTGTGGCAGGCCTTGCGCGGCCACGACGAAGTCTGGACCTACATGTCCACTTACGGGCCGTTCGCCGACGAAGAGGCGTTCTCTGCCTGGCTCGCCGAACGGCAGACGCTGAAAGATCCGTACTATTACGCGGCGCTCGATCTAGAGGGCCGCGCGCTCGGCCTGGCGACGCTCATGGAGATCCGTCCCGCCATGCGCGTGATCGAGGTCGGCCACATCGTCTACAGTCCGGTGCTGCAGCGGACGCCGCTTGGCACCGAAACTCAGTATCTGCTGGCGCGTTATGCGTTAGAGACGCTTGGCTACCGGCGCTACGAATGGAAATGCGATTCGCTGAACGCGCCGTCGCGGCGCGCCGCCGGGCGCTACGGGTTTGTTTTCGAGGGCATCCTGCGCCAGCACATGATCGCCAAGGGCCGTAACCGCGACACCGCGTATTTCTCCATGCTCGACAGCGATTGGCCGGCGCGCAAGCGCAACTTCGAGCGCTGGCTGGCGCCGGAGAATTTCGATGCACAAGGCCGGCCGAAAGTCAGTCTCACCGCGTTGAACGGGCTTGGAGCATGATCCCGAAAGAGCCTGCCCTCGGACTTGTTCCGAGGGTGGCGGCCGGTTTTCGGAAAAGATCATGCTCAAACTAAAGACTCTCTTCGTGAGGAAAGCATGAGCAACAGACTGGAAGGCAGGGTCGCGCTGGTGACCGCCGCGGGCCAGGGCATCGGCCGCGCCATCGCCGAGAAGTTTGCCGATGAGGGCGCCAAGGTCATCGCCACCGATCTCGACCCGAACAAGCTGCGGGGCTTGCGTGCCAAGCAGCACAAGCTCGACGTTCGCTCCCAGGATGACATTGATGCGTTCGGCCGGGACATCGGCCGCGAGTTCGGTCCGCTCGACGTGCTGGTCAATTGCGCCGGTTATGTGCACCAGGGCACGGTGTTCGATTGCTCCGACAAGGACTGGGATTTTTCCTTCGACCTCAACGTCAAATCGATGCACCGCACGATCAAGACTTTCCTGCCCCGCATGCTGGAGAAGAAATCCGGTTCGATTGTCAACGTTGCCTCGGTGGTGTCGTCGATCCGCGGCGTTCCCAATCGTTATGTCTACGGCGCCACCAAGGCCGCGGTGATCGGTCTGACCAAGGCAGTCGCCGCCGATTTCATCAAGCAAGGCATCCGCTGCAACGCGATTTGTCCGGGCACGATCGAGTCGCCGTCGCTCAGCGAACGCATCACGGCGGTGTCGCAGGAGACCGGGCGTCCGCCGGATGCCGTGCGGCAGGATTTCGTCGCGCGCCAGCCGATGGGCCGGTTGGGTACGCCCGAGGAAGTAGCGTGGCTCGCGCTCTTTCTCGCCGGCGACGAAGCGAGCTACATTACCGGCCAAGCGCATCTCGTCGACGGCGGCATGGCGCTATAACGTCGGTTACCACAATGCACATCCTTATCACCGGCGCAGCGGGGATGATCGGGCGCAAGCTGACGGCGCGCCTGGTGGGCGAAGGTGCGCTCCACGGCCGACCGATCGACCGCCTCACCCTTCTCGACGTGGGCGCTCCGCCACGCCCGGAAAATTTTGCAGCGCCGGTCGAGGCGGTCGCCGCCGACATCGCCGACCCACCGGCGGCGGCTGCAGCGATCGCCGGCCGCCCCGATGTGATTTTCCATCTCGCGGCGATCGTTTCCGGAGAGGCCGAGCTTGATTTCGAGAAGGGGATGCGCGTCAATTTCGACGGCTCGCGCGCGCTCCTTGATGCCGTTCGCACCACCGCTGGCGGCTATCGTCCGCGGTTTGTCTTCGCTTCGTCGCTCGCCGTGTTCGGCGCTCCCTTTCCGGCGGCAATTCCCGACGAATTTGCCACCACCCCGCTCACCTCCTACGGCACGCAGAAGGCGATGGTGGAGCTGTTGCTCGCCGATCATTCCCGCCGTGGCTTCCTCGACGGCGTCGGTATCAGGCTGCCGAGCATCGTGGTGCGGCCGGGCCGGCCGAACAAGGCGGCTTCCGGATTTTTCTCCTCGATCATCCGCGAGCCGCTCCATGGCGAGGAAGCAGTCCTGCCGGTCGACGACAGTATCCTGCACTGGCATGCCAGTCCCCGTGCCGCCGTAGGCTTTCTTGTCCACGCCGCCGGACTAGAACGCGACACGCTCGGACCGCGCATCAACCTCACCATGCCTGGTGTCTGCTGCACCGTCGCCGAACAGATCGCCGCCTTGCGCCGGGTTGCCGGTGACAAGGTGGCCTCGCGCATTCGCCGCGAAACCGACCCGCTGGTCGCGCGCATCGTCGCCGGGTGGCCGAGCCGGTTCGATCCGCGACGCGCGCGCACACTCGGCTTCAAGGCGGAGGCGTCTTTCGACGAGATCATTCGCATCCATATCGAGGATGAGCTGGGCGGCAGGATCGCCGCTTGACGCCGGACGCAAGGCTCCTCCCCCGGCGTAAAAATCGGTTTTCCCAACAGATCATGCTCCGCTAAACATGCTAAGTGCGGCCATGCAGTTTACCTCTACTCTGATCCCGGCGACGCTCGCCCGCCGCTATAGGCGCTTCCTCGCCGATGTGGTGCTCGAAACCGGCGAGGTAGCGACCGTCCATGTCGCCAATCCGGGCGCCATGACCGGCTTGGACCGTCCCTTGTCACGGGTGTGGCTGTCCGATTCCGGTAATCCGCTGCGGAAGTGCCCCTACAGCTGGGAGCTGGTCGAGGCGGACCTCGGCAGCGGCCCGGAACTTATCGGCGTCAATACCGGGCAACCCCACCAACTGGTCGGCGAGGCGCTCGAGGCCGGGCTGATTCCGGAACTGCGCGATTACCCGTCGGTCCGGCGCGAGGTGAAATACGGCGAGAATTCCCGGGTCGATTTTTTGCTCGAAGATCCGGCGCGGCGGCGCCGCTGCTATTTGGAGGTCAAGAACGTCCATCTCATGCGCAAGCCGCGGCTCGCCGAATTCCCGGACTCCGTCACCGACCGCGGCGCCAAGCATCTTCGCGAGCTTGCCGCCGTGCGGGCGAGCGGCGCGCGCGCCGTGCTCCTGTTCGTCATTCAGATTCCGTCGGCCGACCGCTTCACCGTCGCCGGCGACATCGATCCGGCCTATGCCGCCGCTTTCGCGCAGGCGCGCGCGCGCGGCGTCGAGATGTTGGCCTGGCGCTGCGCCGTCAATCTTGGCGGTATCGAGATCACAGCGCCGGTTCCCATCGTCGAGCCCTGACGCGACGGCAGGGCGGTGCGGATTGCTTGCGTTGGCCGCGCGCATGCTTACATTACTGGTCTATCGGCGGCTTTCGGCCGCTTTCATCGCGGCCCACGCTTCAGCACCATGACTTACGTCGACGCCACCTGCGCGCCGCTGCGCAAAACCGGGCAGATCAGGATTCACGGGCCGGCTGCCTTCGACGGCATGCGCAGGGCCGGCGCGCTGGCGGCCGAGTGCCTCGATATGCTGGCCGGCGAGATCAAGCCCGGCGTTCCCACCGAGCGCATCGATCAGTTGGTCTACGAGTTCGGCCTAGACCACAGCGCCATGCCGGCGACACTGATGTACCGCGGCTACCGGAAGGCGACCTGCACGTCGGTCAATCACGTGGTCTGCCACGGCATTCCCGGGCCAAAACCGTTGCGCGACGGCGACATCGTCAATGTCGATGTGACGCTGATCCTCGATGGCTGGCACGGCGATTCGAGCCGCATGTACACGGTCGGAGAAATCCCGCGCCGCGCCGAGCGGCTGATCGAAGTCACCTATGAGGCCATGATGCGCGGTATTGCCGCGATCAGGCCCGGCGCCACCACCGGCGATATCGGCCACGCGATCCAGACTTATGTCGAGGCCCAGCACATGAGCGTGGTGCGCGATTTCTGCGGCCACGGCCTCGGCCAGCTGTTCCATGACGAACCGAATATCGTGCATGTCGGCCGGCCGGGCGAGGGTATCGTGCTCAAGCCGGGCATGTTCTTCACGGTCGAGCCAATGATCAATCTCGGCCGCCCACATGTGAAAGTGCTGTCCGACGGCTGGACGGCGGTGACCCGCGACCGCTCGCTGTCGGCGCAATTTGAGCATTCCGTCGGCGTCACCGAGACCGGCGTCGAGGTGTTCACCCTCTCGCCCCGCGGATTCACCCGGCCGCCCTACCCGGTGTGAGCCCGCCTCACCAAGCCGCCTCGAGAATTCCCATCACGTCTTCGGCCGAACGGATCGGCTGCGGGTTGGTCCGTACCCACAGATTATGCATCGCCGCTTCGGCGATTTTCTGTAATTGCTCGCGTTTGACGCCGACCGCGCGCAGCGTCGTTGGTTGCCCGAGCGCCGCGATCAATTCGGCGACCGCATCGGCCGCCGGAACGCCGCGCCGGCCCATGGCCTCGGCGATCACCGCCTGCTTGTCCTTCGTCGCGGCCTCATTGTAACGCATCACGTGCGGCAGCATGACGCACGAGGTGTGGCCATGCGGGACGTCGGCGAAAGCTCCCAGCGCATGGCCGATACCGTGGCTCGCGCCGTAATTGACCCGGGCGATTGACGAGCCGGCCAGCCAAGACGCCTGTTGGCAAGTCAGGCGGGCGCCGAGATCGTCGGGGCGTGGCAGCGCTTCGGCAAAAAGCCGCAGCGCGTGCAAGGCGAGCCCATCGCAATAGGGATGGGCCTCGATCGAGCAAAGCGTTTCCACGGCATGATCGACGCCGCGCACGCCGGTCGAGAGCCACAGCCACTGCGGCGTGTGCACCGTCGCCTCCGGGTCGAGAATCACGGAGCGTGCGCCGATATCCGGCCCGATGAACGAGTGCTTTTGCCGGATGCGCTCATCGGTGACCCCGGCCAGGTTCGAAAACTCGGCGCCGGATAGCGTGGTCGGCACCGCGACCTGGCGCACCGGCGAAGGCCGGATATCCGGCACCTGCCGCTTGCCGTCGGGACCGATCGAAACGTGCAGGCCGTCAAGCGCTTCGGCCGAATCGACACCGTGAGCGAGGCAGATTTGCAGAACCTTGACGGTGTCGATCGCGGTGCCGCCTCCCACCGTGAGGATGAGATCGGGTGCCGCCGCCCGCACCGCGCGGGCCGCGGCGATGACGCTGGCGCGCGGGCTGTGCTGCACGCAGCCGTCGAACAGGCCGACATAGTGCCGGCCGAGGGCTTCGGCGATGGTGCGCACCACCGGCGTTTTAGTCGCCAGCGTCTTCGACGCGACGATGAAGACCCGCGTGGCGCCGATGCGCGCCGCCTCCTCCACCGCAGCCTCGGCGGCCGGACGGCCGAATACCACGCGTTCGAGAGGGAGGTAGGCGTAGCTGCCAGGCTTAGACATTGCGTTTCGCCCTCATACGCTGCCTGCCGTCACGGACGCTCGCTAAAAATTCTCAAAAACAACCCCATGCAAAGTAGGTTCGAGTGTAAGTGCGCACCCTATTGTCGTTCCCATCGCATCTGGTTCTAACCACGGCATCGCCGATGCGCCAGACAAGGTCTACAGCTCACCCGCGAGGTGGCAGTCGTTCCTGCGCGAGATGCGCCATCCATGGGCACGGTGACAAATATCGACGACGCAACGAAGATCCGGCGCTAGATCAAGACCGCTGAGACGGTCTGCGCGAAGATCGACTGTCCAGAAATAACCCGTTAGGTCTTGACAGGACTTGACAAAAGGTTGAAATTCCCGCGCACGCCCGCTCGCGCCCGTCTTGGGTTTTTGCGTCCAGCGCGGCAACCAATCAACCCGACATTTTAAGTTTTCTCTTCGCCCGACCCGACGCGAGTTTGGACAGGCCCGCGCGTCTCGCGGATACGACCAGTGCCGAGGTCATCACCCGGTTGTGCGAAACAGCCGCGGGTCTCGCCTACGGTACCGCAGTCAGTCAGAGCACGGACACCGACGACTAACGAAGCTATCGAGCACGAGCACGCTGTCCGTGAGCAAGCCCGACGTCAATCGGCAACGCCAGCACCACACGCCGGCGCCCAACCTTCAGCGACCTCGCCAGATCATCCGAACGAGACCGACGGTTACGAGCCCCTCACGAAGGCGCTGGGTAATCATGCTTCTACATACACTGCGAAAGGAGAGTTCCATGCGTAAAAATTCACGCTGCAAGCTAAGTGCGGCCGTTCGAGACGAGAGTACATCTCTCGCTGAGGTTCAACGACAAGAAGAGGAGGTTTCCTCACGCGACAAGCCGGCGATTTCGCCTGAAACCGATGCTGTCCCGATGCGAAGGCGGCCAATCGACAGCATGATTGAAGAAGCCTCACAATATCTTGCTAATAGGCCCCGAAGTTCTAATTTCCGACTCCTATCTGAGGCTTTCGGAAGCCAGGACCCGGATTTTGTCTATGGCCTTTTTATGCAACTCGCGCACGCAAGTACCCGTTTTCACGACGGCGAAGGGATTAATTACATGGTCGCGGCGATCAAGAATATTCATCCGCGAGATGCTAACGAGGCGATGGCCGAGGGCCTAATAGCGGCTGTGAGCATGAGTTTGGCGAATTATATAGATGAACTTGCCCGGCTCCGAGGCACACCCCAACAGGAAATGGCTGAGCGGGCTGTGAACAGACTCGCACGAACATTTGCGATGCTAGTGGGCGCTTTGAAAAAATACCGGACAGGCGGCGAGCAAAAGCCAACTGTTCGCCATGTCTCCGTAAATGACGGCGGTCAGGCGATCGTAGGTAGTACCGTTAATCAGGTGCCACGCAATGTTCTTCCGGAGAAGACTCCGAATGCAACGCCCGCTCTTACCGATGCGCGGCAACCTGAAATGGAGATCGTCAGCGAACCGCAGCGTGCACCGATTCCGCTGCGCGTAGGCGAAAAGGATGACGGCGATCCATCCGCGTAATACCGGCCCGATGCTTTCCAGCCCGCGCTGCGGCGCCAGAACTCGATCTGGCAAACCCTGCCGATCGCCGGCTGTCGCGGGCAAGACGCGTTGTCGTATGCATGGCGGAGCGCCGGGGTCCGGCGCTCCGCGTGGCAACAAAAATGCATTCAAGCATGGGATTTTTACCCGCGAAGCCATTGCGGAGCGCCGGCAGCTGGGCGAGCTCATACGGCAATCGCGCGAGCTATTTCAAAAGATCAAGTGAGAGTGGACTCCTGAACTATGGCAAACATTTTTGGGTTCGTTTTGCCAAATAGGTCGTTTGACCAGCGTCGCGGTGATTTAATGCTTCTTCTGTTGGGGGCGCCCTCAAGCGGACGCCGGGGCCGCCACGGCTCTTCTCGATGAACTCGGAACGACCGACTAAAGGAACGCAAACACAAGCGGGCGCCGTACCTATCGCTTCTTCTTGGTCGCCATCTCGGTTTACGTACCGTTTTGGCAGCAGCGGTCGGATTTGACGCGCCGGCGGGTTCCGCCGAGGACGCTGGAGCGGCCTTAGCGAGGCGAAAAGCCGAAATTCGCTAGCCTCGCGTCACGTGAAGATGCAGGCCCGCTTGCTTTTGCAGATAGCCGATCACGCTGAAAAGGTTCTTGGCCTGCGGATTGCCGCGCGGACCAAACATGCGAATCAGACTTTTCGGCGGCGCGCCAGTTGCTGCCCCGAGCTTTTCAAAGTCGACGGTCGCCTTGATGTAGTCGCGTAAGATTGTCTTGCCGGTCTCCACGTCGCCGGAGAGCATCGCGTCGACGCCCTCGCGTAGAAGCGCCTCCGCGAATTTCGCGTCGCCCTTGACATGGTGCTGCACCAGTTCCTTGAAGCTTTTAGTTCTTGCCATCTTCGTCTTTCCCTTCAGCGTATGCCGGAGCACCTCAACCGGCTCTCCGCTTCTTAGGTTTGGCGCCCTTGTTGTCGGGGTCCCTGTCGAGGATCTGCAACATAGCGGTGGTGAGACGGCGGATGGACTCGGCCCGCGATGGCAGGTCCGGCTGTCTCCGGCGCCATTCGTCCAGGCGCTCCAAAAATTCATTGGAGAGCCGCATTTGAAACGGTCGATCCTGAATCCGTCCGGGCGGGCGCCCCATAAATGTATTGACCTTTATGATAAATGTCACTACAAATTTAACGGGGCTGAATGGGTGGTGCGGTACCCGCCCGGCCCTAACCAAAGTCAAAGGAACGAACTATGACTCAGGCTGAGAATCGTAATATCACAAATCTGTCCTGCCGCACCGTGCTGGCGGGATTGTCTCATAGGCGCGCCTTCATCGGCGGCTCGGACGCCCGGGTCATTATGGGCGACGACGAGGCCGCCCTCCTTCGCCTTTGGCGGGAAAAACGCGGCGAAGTCGAGCCCGAGGATCTCTCAACCAACCTTATCGTCCAGCTCGGGGTGACCACCGAAGCCCTCAATCGCCACTGGTTCGAACGCAACACCGGCCAGGTGCTCACCGACGTCCAGCGTCGGATCCAGCATCCCGTCGTCCGCTATATGGCGGCCACCCTCGACGGCATGGTCGAAGCCACCGGGGCGGTGTTCGAGGCCAAATTCATGTTGCCGTGGTCATTCTCGGAGGAGGGAGCGGCCGAAAAATACATGCCGCAGCTGCAGCACAACATGTGGGTGACCAATGCCAAGATATCGGTGCTCTCGATCATCACCGGCGGCGGCAAATGGCTCGAGATCAGCATTCCGGCTGATCCGCTTTACCAGCACCTCCTGTTCACCGCGGAGAAGAAATTCTGGCGCAGCGTCGAGAATGGGGAGCCCCCTCGCCTATTCGGCGTTGAGCCGCCCCGGCCACGGATTGAGGCAGTCCGGATCGTCGACATGAGCGCATCCAATTCCTGGGCCGAGTTCGCCGGCGCGTTCCGCTCGACCCGAGCCGCCTTCCTTGAGCACGAAAGGGCCAAGGTCGAGCTCAAGGGCCTGATGCCCGAGGACGCCAAGGAGGCGATCGGCCACGGCGTTCGAGCCAAGCGGTCAAAATCCGGGGCCATCAGCTTCGACCTGCTCGAGGCGGAGGGAAGCTATGCAGCGGTCCAGTGAAACGATTGGGACCATTGCGGCGGCGTTGGCCAAGGCACAGGGCGAACTCACCAATCCGGAGAAATCGCTGACGGCAACAATCCGGCCGGATGGCCCTGGCACAATCGAACGCTCGTTCCGCTATGCCCCGCTGTCGAGCGGGCTCGACATCGTGCGCAAGACCCTTAGCCAGCACGAGATCGCCACGGTGCAAACCACGGCGATCGACCAGACCGCCGGCATCGTCAACCTCACCACTGTGCTAGCGCATGCTTCAGGAGAATGGATTGCGTCGGACTGGCCGGTCTGCGCCATCAGCGAAACGACAACGCCGCATCGGATGGGCGCGGCCCTGACCTATGCCCGGCGGTATGCGCTGTTCACCCTGGTCGGAATTGCCGGGGAGGACGATTTGGATGCTCCCGACCTCATGACACCGGCGAACGAGGGGGCGGGCGTCGAGAAGCCGAAGGAGGGCCGCAATGGCCGGTTGAACGGCGGCCAACCCAATTCTGCTCAACGAGTAACTGCTCGCCGCAGCGAACCGGCAAGTTCGAGTTCCGCCAAACCAAGGCTCGGTTTCAAGCAATCGGCCGAGTTGCGCGACCGACTTGTCGGCGAAATCGGCGATCTTGGCTCAGCCGATGCAGCCGCGATCTGGGCGCACAGAGGCCTGCCCGCTAAGAACGGTCTGACGGCAGATGATGCCCAGCGTGTGGAGAGGGCCTTCGAAGCAAGACTGGCAGCCTTTGCGCCACATCCTGCCGAGGCTCCCGTGACGCCTGACGGAGCTGAGCGGCTGCGGACGGCGCGTGTTGTGGGACCTGGCACACCAGAGAAGCGATCACAGTCCAAAGGGATCGACAAGAGCGTGCTGGCCGTACCAGAGCCACGCCGCGTGCGTGACCGCGATCACGTCAAATCGGTTGCCAAACAGCCTTGCCTGATTTGCGGCCGACGGCCCTCGGACGCCCATCACCTGCGATTTGCACAACATCCTGCCCTCGGGCGCAAAGTCAGCGATGAGTTCACCGTCCCGTTGTGCCGAGGCCACCATCGCGAAGTGCACCGCTGCGGCGACGAAGCAGATTGGTGGAGGAAGGCCGGGATAGATTCGACCGTCCCGGCCCGCAGGCTTTGGCTGCAGACGCATCCGCTGCCGCTGATTTCGGTGGCAATCGAAGATGTCGTTCCTGCCACTGGCGCCGTTCAGAAACCGAGCGAGCGTAATCGATCGAGCGGCGAGCGAAGCACGAAACACAGTAGGGTCGAGGGCTGACGCGCCGGTTTAGGTCGATGTTTGTGTTCCCTGTTGGCTCGCCCTTTCGGCTGCGAGTGTCACACCATTTCGACCATGCCACGTTTCCAGCCCCCGCCACATCGAAC
>JBEKWO010000085.1:0-15582 GCA_049512975.1 Xanthobacteraceae bacterium
ACTTTGTGTGGGACCAGACCCCCAGAAGTCAAAGCATCGAACTGGGGCGCTGCCAATTCCCGAAGCGTCTGTTCATTCGGGAAGACGGCGGATCCTTGGCGTGCCTTTTCATCAAGTTCGGATTGCTGTGCGATTTCGGCTCCTCCCAAGCTGCGATTGATCAAGTCGCTATGTCTCAGCGCACCAGTTCGGCGTATGCTGGAATGCGCGCTTAGGTCGCGAGAACTGAGAAACCAACACCGGCGGTGATTGACGCGATCGACCCGGTAGTACCAGCGGCTACCTGTTAGCGCTGACGAACCTGGTTTCGCCATGCATTCCGCGGACGCTGCTTCGACAAGAGTTGCTTGTGTCGTCAGCACCGCGGCCGCAGGCATTATGAAGAAGACAGCCGGCAACAGCTTCGCCATCCTGCGCAACGGGCCGCTCTTAGGCGCAATCACGAAAGTTAACCGGATGTCCCGATGGTCCACAGCGTGCTCCCTGGAACGCTCACGCACGCTACCGACATGTGTTTCAGCAAACCTTAGGGTCCCAAAAACGCCAAGGAACGCTTGCGCGAATTAATCGACAGATATGCCGACGCCGAGGCCTTCGACGGCGACGAAGCGGACGGCCCTGCTGGCAGCGGCTTCGGCGGGCCGCATTAGACCACCAGCCGCCGCCACCAGGGCCGGGACCGCTGGGCCGCAAGCACCGCAAGCTGCACGGTGATTTCCTTAGCACTCATGAGGTCGGCGGTCGCTTTCATTTCCGTCATCGCCATGGCGTACCCAAACGCGAGACCGAGCGGAACGATGGCAAGCACGATGAGCAGTTGCATGGTGTGTTTCTCCTTAGCCATGGGGGAACTGCACGCACCGCGACAAGAACCGTGGACGCGACGACTTACCCTGCGAGCCAACGCCACCACGGTCGCGACCGCAGGGCCGCAACATAGGTGAGCATTTCGACGGACATGGCGGGCCCTCGCGTCCGGGTATTGGACCACCCGGTCGAGCGTGGCGGGGCAATGGTTAACGAAGCGTTACGTCGCGCGGTTGGCGGCGAACTTCGCTACAAACGACGTGCGAGAGCATCGACGAAGTCCGAATCGGGTCATTCGCTACCGACTGGTGATTTCCGAGGCGGGAATGGCGGGACTGTCGCTTACGTCAATCGGGGCAGCAGTCTTCAGGCTGCCTGACCATGGCACCGCTTGTATTTCTTGCCCGATCCACATGGGCATAGCTGATTGCGACCTATCTTCGGGAGGTTTCGCGGTGTCTGTGCCGACGGAAAATCCGTGATGTGCATGCGGTGTTCCTTCAAAGCATCGGTTTGAAAGAAGCGCAGCTTGTTATTGGCTTCTTCGTAATAGGCCTGATCCTCGTCGTTCCATTTCGCGCAATCGAACAGGATGAAATCCTCGGAGTTCTTGGGGTAGTATTTCGGTGCATCGATGGCGATGCCAATAACTTTGGTCAGTTCCGGCCTCTTCAACTTGGCCGCGGCGCACGCGAATTCCAGCATGCGCCGTCGAAACGGCCGATACTCGGTGTCATAATCGCCGGGATTTTCGTGATAGAGCTGGAGAAAGACATACCCCACGCCCGGAAAGAATGACGGCAGAAACGACACGTTACGGACGATTCCCTTTGCATTGTCCGGAAAGTTTTTGATGGACTCGGCGATCATCTTGGACAGCGCGCGGCGGGACAAGCGCGGCTCCTTGGCCATCTCGTGAATCGCGCTCTTGCCGCGAAACACATCGGCATTGCCGCCGAGCACGCCCTCAAGGGCGTTCTGCCCCGTCTTCTGAATCAGCCTATCCCAAGCGTAGGAAATCCGGTTGTCGGCCTTCCGGCGTCTGTAAGGCGCTGAGTCCACGAAATCGCGCCATTCGCCTTCACCGATAATCAGGCCGTCGTAGCCGTCTTCCTTCACGCCGATCGTGTAGGTCTTCGACGCGGGATCGAAGTTCAAGAAATAATGGGCGAGCAGGTCTTCCTCCCCGCAATACGTCAATAAGTCGTAGCGCTGGATCGCGTTTTCCTTGACGGTCAGATAGGTCTGGAAGTCATGCAGCGTATCGAGTTCGCCAAGGATCAGTTCGAGGTTATGGCTATCAAGGAGGTGGACCGGATCGTCCCTGTCCAGTGACACGATGAACGGCATTGAGCCGCCTGACGGCGTACTTTCGTAGCTGACGCCAAGGCTTCCGTACATGTTGCTGGCGGAGAATTGTTCGCACGCTTCCTTCGCACCATGCGCGACCATAATCTTGTGGATGCGCAATTCACCCGAAGGAATGTGAAGCGGTAGCGGGATGGTTTTGTGCGGGTCGAGATAAATCTGATCGCGGTGGCTCAGGACATAACGCTTGGCACCCCTCGCCGTGCGAATTTGCTTGGTGATCGCCTCCTTCTTCCACCGCTCCCAGGTGAGAAGGACATCACCGCCATCGTCGAACTTGCGACTTTCACGATCAAAGAACAGAAAGACGTTGTTCTCGAACACGGCAATGAGGTCACACAGCTCCTTGCCGTCCGCCTTGAAAGGATTCGCGTAGGACCATGGCCGCAAGAACGTCCGGTCGCACAGATGCGACAGGTATTGTTCGGTACGGGTCTGCCCAATGGATTTTTCGATCGCCATGCCAACAAATGAAGATAAGCAGCGCCGGCACCGATCGCCAGAGATACTTTGCCTCGGCGAGAAGTCACGGCACAAGGTGCAGGCGCGCGATTAACTCATAACGCCTCGAAGCGGTCGGCGTCGATCGGCGGCAGCCGGCCGCCGCTGCGCGATCTTCGCCTCATTCCTCGCGCTCGTAGAATTGCGGCAAGTAGCGGGCGACGACGGAGCGGTTCACCGCCCAGGAATAACAACTGCCGACGAATAGGGGGCGTTGCTCTCCTCGCTCCGCCTGTTCACCCGCCCGCAGCGCCTGCTCGCGATAATGCGCCCACAGCGTCTGCATGGCGACCGTAGCCACGCCGAAAAGAACCTCGCGAAGATGCGTGCAGCCCTTCGCACCGCCGAGGTGCTGGTTCAGGGTTTGCCGCCAGCGCTCGCCAAGCTTGGCGCCCACCAGGGATTGGCATGCGCCGGCGCTGTCGCCGCACAGCGAGAATGGCGTGGCTCGCATGTCGACTTCCACCGCACGAACGACCATGTCGTCGTCAATGGTCACGCGCGCCGCCATGTCGTGAATCGGCGTTCCAGGCTGCAGCAGCCCGCGCTCCATATCGTGGAAAGGCTCCGCTTTTTCGTCGCGCAGTTCGGCTTCGATGTCCCACAGCCCGTCGCTGCGCCGGTAGCTTTGGTAGATCACCGTTCGCCTGTGACTGGGCGACCGGGCGGCGGGGGAAGACAACGGCATGGGCTGATGTCCTTATGATGCGATTGATGTGAAATACGCCTGACCCGGTCACCGAGGCGCGCTTCGTGCGCGAGCTCTAGCGCGGTCTCTGCTTTCAGTCGTTCCAGAAATTCTTGAATCGATCAGGCGCCATTTCGGTGTATCGAACCGTGTGCATGATATTTTTGTGGCCCATGTAGTGCTGCAAGGCCCTGGTATCATGCCCATCGTTGGCGAGCTTGTAGCCAGTGGAGTGCCGGAGCATGTGCGGATGAATCGGGAATGGAAGCTTTGCGGCCTCCCCAGTCCTGGCGATCGTCTTCAGAAATCCTGCGGTCGTGGCGGGACCACCCCGCTCGGTGACGAAAACGTATCGGGATTCCATATTCTCGCGGCGTAGCTGACGCAGGGCTCGGATTTCCTGCTGAGCGGATGGACGTTATCGATGCCGCCCTTGGCTCGGCGGACATGCAAGCGGCCACTGTTGAGCTCAATCTGGTCCCATCGCAACCCGCATACTTCCGACGCGCGCAGTCCAGGCGATGAAGCCTCGGGCGATCCCGATCGCGAGTTCCAGCAAGGTTCTAGAAATCCAGCCGACCAAGCTCGCTGCCTGAAGGTCTGACCGGATGCAATTTGGAAGCGCCTCGCTTGTCGGGGCGCTTTCGTTTGTTCGATCGCCGCGTGCGACATTTCGTGGTTGACTGAGAATCTGGCGGATAAGGAAATTAGACATCCGCAAAACTTATGCTATGAGTCGGTCATGCCCCACAAAATAGCAAAGGAACTGAAAGACGCGGGCTTTCCCAACATCCAGGATGTCCAGCACAGGCAAGGCAGGGAGTTTGTAACCCCTGATGGTCGAGTTTCCGTCTATTCGTTGGGTGAAATCGCACCCACAGAAGATTGGTTTATTCCCACGCTTAAAGAACTCATTGAGGCGTGTGAGAAAAAGAAAGGCTGTGACCACTTCATCCTTGAGCATTCACAACTTGGATGGTTTGCGACTATTCAGACTCAAGACAAGCAAACCTACAGCGGGTCCCATCAGTCGACTGCCAACGAAGCAGTAGCTCGCCTGTGGTTGGCCTTGAAAAGCCATGGAGAGATCGTCTAAGCGCCTCGTTTACAGTCCCCAATGACTGGTAAATTCAATCTGGGACCACTGCCCAACGGTTGGCTGTTGATGACAAACTAAGACCGGCGGCGGGAGACGGGTGAATGCTGAAAGCAACAAGAAACCACGCGGGGGACGGAGCTCAAATCAAAACTCAAATCGCGACGTGCGGTCGCTATTCCCCTTCAGCGAGCGCGTAGCTGTCAGGAAGCGAGCTAATCGCCTTTTGCGCCACACATTCGCCGACGGTCGATAGAGCGGGTTCGAATTCGGCAGGTTCCCAATTTGCCTCCGCGCCCTTGGGAAACAATCTCCGAATTCTGATGTGTTTGAGTTCCCGACATAGATTTTGAGCACTTGCGGCTTTTACACATTCGCCCTCGATAAACTCACGCGACTTTTGCAGCCTTTCAGTGATCATATCGGCCTCCGGTCCTCGCTAGGCATAAATGGCGGTACGGCCGAAGCTTTTCAAGCAGGGGGTGGCCGGGGGCGTCACGGATATGAGCTCCTTTGTATCGACCACTTTGCAGGAAGGGCAGTGGAAGATGAGCTTTTCCGGACGCACTCCAAGTTTTGGGATCGTGCGGACGAGATCCATCGCGTCTCCGCAAGAGAGGCACACTATGATCGGCGTGTTGCCCGGTACTGGGGGCGAGCGTTCGATGGCGGGGGTTGAGGGCGTGTAATACGACACATGCGACTCCGCTGACACAGGCGGGAGCGCTACCGAACTCTCAGTCGCCGACGCCTGGCACGGGGCCGCTGTCGGTGATGAAGCAATACGTAAGCTTGATTAGGACAGTTGCGAGGTCAAATTTTAGACAGAAGGCCCGCAATTAGGGCAATCGTTAATACGATAGGAATGCGAGCAGTGAGCGAGGGTTCTGCCCAATCAGGCAGTATGGCCGTCGAAGTCGCCCATCTTTGAAGGAAGCGTTTTAAAAACGTCGGGGCTGTTGATGACGCTGAGGTCGAGGACAGCGTACACCCCCGGAGCCTTATTCTGAGCATGCAGTCCATTGACTGCTGTAGCTCCGATGACCGTGCCTGAGAGCATTGCCAGTCCCAGTGCGATAGATCGATTCATGGTGTTTTCCTTTTGGCTTTTCTTTTTATGAAGCTTTAGTACGCGGGTACCGACGGCAACCGCTATACGAACCAAAATCAATCTTTCAGAGCGGCTTGGTTGAGCCGCGGAAGGGGATTGGTTGCTGAGATACCGGTTACGATCTAACGCCGGTGGCCCTCGCATGTTGTTCGGTCTCGGCCGTTCCAGCGGCCAACCGTGCCAAATACCGAGTTCGGACGTTGTCTCCAGAGGCTCTGGCCGCTTCTTCTGCCAAGAAAATGGGCGCGGAAAACTTCACCGGTTGAAGACGGCAGTCGCGGTGAAGCTCCCAGCTGTATTTATCTCCGCGCCGCTCGATTTGAACTCTTAGCTCTGTCGTGGCGCCCATTTGCATCATATGTGCTTGGGCTTCCAAAAACTTAAATATCAACCGCCGCTGAGGCTGGTCGTTGGATAAATCGAGTAGCTTCCGATACAGCTCAATGCTCTGCTGACTGAAGACGCGTTCCATGGTGCAGCCTCACGTGGTTTGCATTTAGACGGACATCAGCAAGCAACACGTGCGCGAACGCAACTTTGATGGGATCACTTCAACGAAGATTGGTTGCCCCAGCCGGGGCTTGTCGGGGGCTGGGGGCTGGGGCTTCCATCTTCGGGATGGCCACGCAACAAAACACTCACGCTACGCACCGTCCCGTTTTGGACCTGTTTGAGCTGCGACTAGGCCGCAGCCGCGAAGCGGATGCTGGGTGAGCCTAGTACGCCGCTCTTCTCCATCATCGTCTTCATTTCAGGTGAGCCCAACCAGGTCCGGGCCTTCGATACGTCGGCGACATCCTGGAGGAGGACCACGTCATTCGGATCGTCGGCGCTGCGGAACACTCTCCCGTTCGTGATACCGGCGGAGACGCGATTCTTCTCGTTTCCATTGTAACTCGTGCGCCATGCGTTGAAGTCCTTGACCTTGAGGTGGATAGTCAGGTTTTCGTTATTCATCGGTACTCTCCTTGATGACCTTTGTGAAAATCTCCCGTACGCACGCAAGCAGCGCTGCGCACGTTAGGACGCCGACGGCATCCGCAATGCAGCCAATAACAACTCTTAAGATCAGAAGAATTGTGCCAGCCGATGGCACTAGCACTGCCAGTGGGTGAACGGAGACTTCGGTAGGTCGCCGTTTTATGAGCAGCTCTCAGGCAAGCAGCTGCCTGCCAGTACTTGTGTATCTGTGGTGCTGAGACTAAAGCACAAGGGCGCGTCGAGCATTTAATTTGCGGTAGAGGCGGTGATGGGGCTGGTCTCTCGATTAAAGCAAGATTGGTGCTCTATTCGGCCACCATTGAGGCCGTTTCTGTAAGCCGCCGAAATCTTCCGGCCGCCGAACGCTCATAAGTTACAGAAAAACGTGAGAGGGCCATGTCTCTTGCGCAAACGAACTATTTTGACGCCCATTTGCCCGGTGTCAGCCAAAGCGTCCGAATAGCAAGCTTTCATGATGCAAAGGTGTTTGCGTGCCGGTGGACGATCAGGGACAAAGATCCTGCTCTAAAGGCACTTCTCCGGCATATGGACCAGGCCAGGAGTTCCGCAACAGAGGACAGCGCGATCTGGCAACTGGCACAGATGCTCACCTCACGCGGAATGTTAGTCACCTCGCGTCCGTAGTCATATCTCAGCAAGATCGGGTGAAGTTTCAGATTTTCTGCCGATGGTTTTCCTTTGGCGGCGAAGTGCTCGTATGTTGGAGGCAGGGCTTTTGGGACGCGAAAACCACGTCACGGATTTTGGACGGTTAGGTCACGAATATTGGACGCAGGACGCGTCACGGATTTTGGAAGATTTGGTGGTGTGCCGCGGCTTGGTTGAGCGGCGGAGCGGCGTTGGTTCGGTTGGCGTCACACGGTGTGCGGCTTTGTCGGTGTTTGTGAATTTCGCGCATGTCTCCGTGGTATACTCTGGCCGACTGCCCATTGTTCCAGGCGATCGTAACCGCATCCCAGCTCGTTTCGGTGATAATGCCACTATCAGTGGCATCGCCCCTCCAATAAACCTGGGCGCCCTTATTGAGGGCTTTGGATTCGTCGACTGTCATTGTTGCTTCTCCCGATGCATCGGTATCGCTGGGCGCAACAGTGAAACGAGGTCTTTACTTGGTCCACACCGCGATGACGGTCGCCGCAAGATCAGCGTTGAACCTTGAGATTTTGTGCCGATGTTTTTCCTTTGTCCGCGACTTCCTCGTATTCGACAACCTGACCCTCAGCGAGACCGCTGAGGCCGGCTTTCTCGACAGCCGAGATATGGACAAACACATCTTTTCCGCCGGCCTGCGGCTGAATAAAGCCGTACCCCTTTTTGCGAATTGAACCATTTTACAGTGCCCAGTCCCATTCTTGATCTCCGCTGTTGACGTTTTACGATAGCCTTGCGAACTCGGCCTGACAATGCAGATTGCGCCCCTAGAAACGGGACAGCGGCAGACGGCCTAAATGATTAGGTGGACAAAGGAAGCGGAGATCATGACTGCGCAGATCGCTGCTGTGACGATCCCCAGAAGGATCAAGCGCGTCCGGTCATTCATCGAATATTCCATAGCCAACTCACGCACTAAATAAACCGCACACCCACCATGGGTTCTTTGCGCCACACCACACGGCACGAATGGCGCGATCGGTCAGAATCGAAGACAAGGTCGAAGGTCGCGGGGACTGGGCTGTGAACCTCTATCTTGGCCCCGGTTTCCGAAAGATTGCGAACCATGCACCTAACGGCGCTGCCAGCGGGCCAAACAAGTTGGGCGCCTTTTAGCGTCTTCGTTCGCGGCGACGATCGGCGGTCGCCGACTGATCTCCTGCGATCATCTATTGCGCTGTCGCCGATGGGCTCGGCGCTTGTTGGCGTTTCCATTTGCAATCTTTAGTAACGGTGTGAAAACACTCTAAGGTAGGTGGGCACCCTTACGAAAAGGTTGAAAACCGGCGGTGCCAAACCCGGCGCGCTTTGCGGAATTAATACAATTTTAAACAATCTGGATCGGAATCTGGCGAAACCATAAGGAAAATAACGGTGACAAAATGTTCGAAGTTTTGAGCTACGAACATCCATATATTTTTGTCAGGTGCCGTCGAACCTGGGAGACCTACAGGTTCCTTGTGCGAGATGACGCAACGCTCGAACATGAAGGTGCACGGTTCGACCAAGGCGAAGCCCGTCGAGCAGGGATAACCTATCTGGCTAGAACGCGGCCCAGAGACGCTGCTTGAGCTCCTTATCGCGAAGTTGCGGTCACCACTGCTTCGATGATACGGCCGCGAGGACGGGCCAAGCTCGAAATCAAGTCGGGAGTGCACCTATCGCCGCGAATTTAGCGATGACAACACCGCTAGAACGCGATCCCCAGGGCACCGTAAAGGTGAACAAAGCTTAGCGTAGCGACACGCGCCACGCCGAAACCGTAGAGCGTCCGTTTAACTACGCGGCGGACGTCGCCAATACGCGTTGCATAGCCTACGACCGGTGCATCGCCAACAAGAACGGTGCATTGACCTTGATGTCGTCGACGCTCCTGCCGACCAGAGCGTCGACCTGCTTGGCGCTCAAGGTCGTCTGAGCGAGTAGCGCCTTGGCTAGGCGCTCGATCCGCGCCCGGTGGCGTCGGACCAGCATGCGCGTCATGGCGCGCAGGCGGGGTTCCAGCTTATGCCAATTGCCGGGGGTGAGTTCTTCGGCCATCCGTTCGATTTCCCTGCGGTCATAATCATCGCCAAGCGGCGTCAAGCCCAACAGCTCCGCCTCCGCCTCGGCGCCTGCCATCATCGACATGATCCTGGCGTGCCACACGGCATCTGGGTAATCGCGGACATGACCGCGCTTCTCCCACTCGTGCAAGCATCGGTAGGGATCGAAGGTGATGCTGTACCCGGCATGGCCTTCACGGTAGTCGGGTCTGATCGACGCCCGTCCGGCCCCGAGCGTGAGCACGCGGGTGATCACGGCGTGCCCAGCCTCGTGGTATGCGGTCGACTTTCTACTCATCGTGCTTCGCGACGGAGGCTTACTCATAGCGAACCTCCTCCCAGTCCTTGAGATTAAAGCTGCTAGAAAGAGATCGGGGCCGAGAACGGTGGCTCGGTTGAGATAAGGGAGATACTACCAATGTAGGAGTTTCGTTCCCCATATCAGGCCCCCGCAGATTTCTTGGGCGCAATCATGGGCAAGAAATTTAATCGCCGAAACACGCTAGAAAATTTTCTGAATCTATTCAGTCGCTTAGGCTGGTGGGCGCTGTAGGGATTGAACCTACGACCTCTCCCGTGTGAAGGGAACGCTCTCCCGCTGAGCTAAGCGCCCGGCCCGATCGGGGCCGCGATATAAGAAGCGGTGCGGCGCGGGTGTCAAGCGAGGCTTCTAGGTTTTTGTTTGAGCATGATCTTTTCCGAAAACCGGTGGCCACCCTCGGATCAAGTCCGAGGGCAGGCTTTTTCGGGATCATGCTCTAATTCGACGCCACGCGCGAGGCGGCGGACTGCAAGGCGCGGATGCGGTCGGCGAGCGTGCCTTTGCCTTGTTGCGGGGACTCGATCGTGGCGCCGGACTCGTCCCTCCTGCCGTTGCTGCCACGGTCGAAGCTCGGCACCGCGGCGGCGAGCATCGACTCGATCGACGAGCCGGGGCCTTCCAGCGCGGCGGTGAGCCGCGCGACTTCGGCGGCGACGTCGTTGATGCGTTCGCGCAACAGCGCGTTCTCGACCCGCTCGGCCGCCCAGGTCGTTTCCGCGTCGCGCTTCATGGTGACGATCTCGCGTTGCAGCTTGCCGCGCTCCTCGAGCGCGGCGGCGAGCTGCGCTTCGAGTTGGCTGATGTCGGCGCGGAACCGGTCCGCATCGCCGCCGCTGGCATTGTTCGTCTCGTCGCGCAGACCGATCTTGCTCGCGGTCGCGAGCTCACCGCGCAGCTGGCCGATCTCGAATTCGCGCTCCGCCAGCAGGCGGTCCTGCTCGCCGAGCCGCGTTTCCAGCTCCTGCACGCGGCGGCCGAGCAGTTCCGCTTCGGTGGTCTGCGCCACGAGCTGCCGCGCGAGCTCGGCGGTGTGCGCGGCGAGCTCGTCGAGCTTGCCGCGAGCTTCGTTCAATTGATTGGCCGCCGCCTCGGCGTCGCTGCGCTCGCGCGTGAGGCGGTCTTCGGTCATCCGCACGGCGCGCTCGTAATCGGCGACGCTGACCTTCATCGTTTCGATCTGGGTACGCACCGCAGCGAGCTCGACGCGCTGACTGTCGGCCAGGGTCGAGCGCTCGCCGAGTTCGGCGACCAGCTTGGCGAGCTCCGCCTCCCTGTCGGCAAGTGCGCGCTCGGCTTCGCGCAGCGCGCTCGATTTGAGCGCAAACTCGTCCTCGGTAGCTCCCAGCTGATTGCGCAGGTGCTTTTCGCGCCCTTCCAATGACGCGATCGCGGTCGTCTTCTCGGCGAGTTCTTTCTTGAGCTGGTTGATGGCGTCGGTCTTCTTGCCGAGTTCGGCGAGCTGCGACGTCGTCCGGTTCTTCATCTGCTCGACGCTTATTTCGAGCCGGCGCGTGGACATGGCGAACTCGGCGCGCAACTGATCCTTGTCAGCGCGGATTTCGGCGATCGAGAGCGGCGTCGCCGCTTCCAGGCGCCGCATGGTCAGGCGCACGGCGCGGTTATGCACGAGCGGGACGAACAATAGTCCGAGCAACGCCGCAACCAGGAATCCGATCCCGAAATACATGATCGGTTCGATCATGAGATCACTCTTTTAAGCCGCCCCGCCGTCCGCGCTCACCTTGCCACGCGGTGGCGGGGCTGCACCATGTTCACCAAGCATTAACCTAAACCGGGAACGGCCGCGGCGCCAGAAACTCGGTGCCACCGAGCGTTGCGCCGCGTCGAGGCCGGCAGCCAGCGATCAGAATGGATTCCAGGTGGGCCGCGGCGTGAACTTGACATAGCCGACATTGGCCCCCAGTCGCAGTCCGACGCCCGAGCGAATCGGCACCACCACGATATCGTTGGCCGTCAGCGCCGTCATGCCGAAGCCGCCGACGAAATAGGCCGAGCCGTCGACGCCGCCGAACCGCTCGAAGATCGCCTCGGTGCGCGGCAGGTTATAGACCAACATCATGGTCCGCGCGCCGTCGGCGCCGGCATCGAAGCCGAGCGTCGGCCCTTGCCAGTACACGCGCATGTCGCCGGCATTCTTGGTGTAGAGCGTGCCGTCGCCGTAACGCAGGCCGCCGACAAAGGCGCCGCCGGCTTCCTCGCCGAGGATATAACCGTTCGGTTGCCCCCACTGGCTGACCGCCTTCTCAACGACCGAGGCCAGCCCGCGCGACACGCCGCCGAAGAAGTGGTGACCGGTTTCGATGAGTTCACCGGGCGAGAACTGATTGGTCGCCGGCGGCTGCGGCGGCAGTGAGGACGATTGACCGGCTGCCGGCGGCGGTGCGGTTTGGGCCCCTGCCGAAGTGGCTCCCACGCCGGCAACGAGCAGGGCGATCATGGCGCACCGCAAGGCAAGGTTCATCGAGTGTCCCCCGGTTAACCCCTGACACACATCCGCGTAGCCCGCGATCTGCCTGCAAGCCGATGCGAATCAATCGATGATTCGCCAAAAGTATGACCGCAGCACGGCAACAACGGAAGCGGTACCGTGCGCGCGGGATGGCAGTGTTCGCTGGATGCGCCGCGCTAGCTCAACCGCCAATCGGCATGGCGGCGGCCGGATCGCCCCAGGCGACAAACGCCGGAATTCGCAGCGCCGGGCTGCCATAGATAAGGGATGTGCCATCCGGCGCGACCACGGCGCCGCCTGCCGCCACCAAGATCGCATGCCCCGCCGCCACGTCCCAGTCCCGCGTCGGCCCGAGCCGCGGATAGAGGTCGGCGGCGCCTTCGGCCAGGCGGCAGAATTTCAACGAGGAACCGCAGGGAAGGCGCCGCGCGCGCGGCATGGCCTCGAGATAGGCCTCGGTGCGCGCATCGAGATGCGAGCGGCTGACCATGACGAGGAGGTCACCCTCCGGGCGAGGCCGCGCGCGGATGGCGTG
The DNA here is from genome assembly GCA_049512975.1 of Xanthobacteraceae bacterium. Lineage (GTDB taxonomy): Bacteria > Pseudomonadota > Alphaproteobacteria > Rhizobiales > Xanthobacteraceae > BOG-931. The sequence goes on from JBEKWO010000085.1 coordinate 12,597, forward strand.
CGGCGCTGAGGTTTGTCGCGAGGAAAATTCCAGCCGCTCGGCGCCGCGGCCGACGACACCGCGCCAGATCAGGCCAAGGGCCGGTGCCGTAATGACGCCGAGAATGGGCGCGCCATGGGAAACCACCGCGATATTGATCGTGTATTCATCGCGGCCGGCAATGTATTCGCGCGTGCCGTCCAGCGGGTCGACCAGGATGACGCTTGCGCTCGTGATGGCCGGCTTCGCGCGCTCCGCTTGTTCCTCCGAGACGACCGGCAAAGCCGGAGCAAGATGCGCCAGGCCGTCGTGGATCACCGCCTCCGCGGCTTCGTCCGCCGCCGTCACCGGCGAGCCGTCGGCTTTGATGCGGACGCTGCCTTGCCCGTGCAAGCGCCGGATTGCGTCCGCCGCGGCCAGGCTGGTTGCGGTCATCGCCTCGATCAGTTCGGCGCATGCGGCGGGGTCGAATGTGGACACGGGCGCTCCTTGGGGCCCGATCGCGCGACAACCGCAGCCGCCGGGCAAAGGCGGATGCCGTTTAGCATACGCGTGCGGAAACGGCACGATTGCCGAATCGGCCGGGCTGTGACACGGACGAAACCCATCGCAATTGAGCGGAGCTTCTCATGTCCGCACCCGTTTCCGGGCCGATTGCCATCGGTGCCCTCGACCTCGCCGCGCTGCTTTGCTCCCGCGTTTGCCATGACCTGATCAGTCCGGTGGGCGCGATCGTCAACGGCATCGAAGTGATGGAAGAGGACAAGGACGAAGAAACCAAGACTTTTGCGCTCGATCTGATCAAGAAGAGCGCCTATCAGGCCTCGGCCAAACTGCAATTCTGTCGGCTGGCCTTCGGCGCGGCGGGATCGGCCGGCGCGCAGATCGATCTTGGCGATGCGGAGAAGGTGGCGCGCGGGATGCTCGAGGACAGTAAGACCAAATTGGTCTGGAATCTGCCGCGTCAATTCCTGGCGAAGAACCGGGTGAAGCTGTTGTTGAACATGCTGATGATCGGCGCGGGGGCCATTCCACGCGGCGGCACGCTGACGGTCGATCCGGCCCCAGGAATGGACAGCGAGGCGGGATTCGCGGTCACGGCTGCCGGCCTCAATGCCCGTTTAAGCCCGGCCACCAGCGAACTGCTTGCCGGCACGCCGGCGCAGACCGTCGACGCTCACGGCATTCAACCTCTCTATGCGGGCATCCTGGCCCGGGATTGCGGGCTTACGCTGTCAGCCGGCAGCGAAAGCGCGACGGTTGTCTTAACGGCTCGCTAACCGTCGGTCGGCGCGGAGAATCGGCCCTCGAAGCGGATATGGGGTACCGCCGCAACCGAAATTAAACCCTTAGGCAACACACTCAGGCGGTCGGTCAGCCTCCGGCACCTGGCGGCGAAAGCGCGCGTTCTGCGTGCTGGCGGCGAGGGCGCATGGAATGCTGACCGGCGCAAGCGCGTGTGCGCACGAGGCGCCTGGTATGGACGAGCTGCTCCGCGAATTCCTGACCGAGACCAATGAGAGTCTCGACCGGGTCGACGTCGAACTCGTGCGCTTCGAGCAAGAGCCGAACAATAGCAGCATCCTCGGCAACATTTTTCGCCTCGTCCATACGATCAAAGGCACCTGCGGCTTTCTCGCGCTTCCTCGGCTCGGCGCCCTGGCGCATGCCGCCGAGACCTTGATTGGCAAATTCCGCGACGGAATGCCGGTCACCACCGAGAGCGTCACCCTGGTTCTTTCCACCATCGACCGCATCAAGATCATTCTAAACGAGATCGAGGCGCACCAGCACGAGCCGGCGGGCAACGATGGCGATCTCATCGGACAGCTCAATCGTCTGACGCATTTCGAGGAAATGCGGCCGCAACCGGCTCCGGGCGCCGAGGCGAGCGCAAGGCCGCAACCGGCCGCCGTCGCCGAGCCGCGCGTGAAGCCCGCGGCGGTCACGCCCGAGAAGCAACCGGCCGACAAGTTCTCGGCCGAGCGCTCCGACGAGGAACGCGCCGACAGGTTCGCCAGCCATTCGATCCGCGTCCATGTCGAGACGCTTGATCAGCTCATGACCACGGTTTCCGAGCTCGTGCTCACCCGCAACCAGCTCCTTGAGATTGTCCGCCGCCACGAGGATTCCGACTTCAACGTGCCGTTGCAGCGGCTCTCCAGCGTCACCGCCGAGCTGCAGGAAGGGGTGATGAAGACCCGCATGCAGCCGATCGGCAATGCGTGGCAAAAACTGCCGCGTATCGTGCGCGACGTTGCTGCCGAGCTGGGCAAACAAATCGAGCTCGAGATGCACGGCGGCGACACCGAGATTGACCGCCAAGTGCTCGAGCTGGTCAAGGATCCATTCACGCATTTGGTCCGCAACTGTGCCGATCACGGCATCGAGAGCCCCGTCGAGCGGCGCGCCGCGGGCAAGACGCCGAAGGGGACGATCCGACTCGCCGCCTGCCACCAAGGCGGTCATGTCATCATCGAGATTGGCGATGACGGCCGCGGTCTCGACATGGCGCGCATAAGGGCCAGGGCCATCGAGCAGGGCTTCGCCAGCGAGGCGGAGATTGCGGCGAAATCCGAGGCGGAGATCTGCGACCTGATCTTTGCGCCCGGCTTCTCCACCGCCGCGCGCGTCACCAGCATTTCCGGCCGCGGCGTCGGCATGGACGTGGTGCGCGCCAACATGGAACAGATCGGCGGCACGGTCGATCTGAAATCCGCTGCCGGCGTCGGCACGACCTTTACGATCAAGATTCCGCTGACGCTGGCGATCGTCTCCGCCCTCATCGTCGAAACGGCCGGCGAGCGCTTCGCCATCCCGCAACTTTCGGTGCTCGAGCTGGTGCGGACCGGCAGCAGCGCTGAACACCGGATCGAGCGAATCAAGGATACGCCGGTGCTGCGACTGCGCGACAAGCTGTTGCCGCTGATCAAACTCAAGGAAATCCTGCGGCTCGGCGAAAGCGACGGCGACCACGGCTTCATCGTCGTCGCGCAGGTCGGCAGCC
>JBEKWO010000086.1:0-15512 GCA_049512975.1 Xanthobacteraceae bacterium
GTTCCGTTCGGCCCCTTCGGACGCATGGCAGCCCGCGTCGAACAGGCCGCGAGCATTATTGCGGAAGCGGCAATCTTCTGGGCCGGCGTCTAAAACCCGGGCAAAAATCCACAAAGTCGAGCTCAGGTGCGATCTCAGGCGTGATCGAGAAGCCCGAAATGCGGGCCGACTTGGCGCCGCACCCGGGCCATTGCGGAGCGGGCGGCGAGCGCGTCGACGGCAATGCGCGCCAGCGGGGTAAGCTGCGAGGGTCGCGCCATGAGATCACGCAGTACGGCTGAAACGTTGGCGCGGCCATCGGGACGCATGCCGATGAGCGCGGCGGGGGGAACCGTCCGGTGCGCTGGGTCGACAACGACGCGCAACGCGGCGAAGGCGAGCTTATGCGCGGCGGCAACCCGCGCCACCACGTGGGATTCCATATCGACCGCGGCTGCTCCGGTCGTTCTGTGAAGCTCGCGTTTCTTGGCCGGCTCGGCGATCGGCGTATCGACGCCGACGATGGGAGCGTGGATGGCGCCTGCGACCATACCGAGGAGCTTGCGCGACCACACCGCGTCCGTCGGGCGGACGGTTTTCGATTCGCGAACAGCGGAAGCAACAACCCAATCGCCAGCGCGCAGGTGGGAGGCGAGGCCGCCGGCGACGCCGAAGCTGATCATGCCGCGGTAACCCTGCCGGACGGCGCTGTCGGCAACCGTCGCCAGCTCGCTTCCGGCCGTGCGGCAGACGACCAGGACGCCGGGACCCGCGGCGATGCGGGCCTCGAAGTCCAGACCGACGAATGCAATGACGAGGCGACGCGGGTGTTCGACAGCAGCATCGGCAAGCCGACGCGTGTCGTCATCCTCATCCACCAGTCCATCTACGAAAGTACCGCCGGCGAAATCCAATTGGGATGCCATAAGAAGCCTTTGCCTCTCGCGTCTGTAGCCTAACCCGGCACGCGCTCAGCGTATCGCGCAGACGTCCTCGGCTTCTTCCGGCAATCACCGAGTTCAATTAATTCTATCACAATCCAATGCCAACGCCATCGCTAATGCGAATGCATTCAATGAATTCCGGCATTCGCAGGTTAACCGGGCATGGCGCTTTTGCCGCCAAAATGCTTGGTTCGGTTCGCACAGGATTTGCCATGGGCACTACGGCAGACACCCTCGTTACCGGGGCCACCGGACTCGTCGGCTCGGCGGTAGCAAGAAAGCTGGTCCTCGCCGGATTATCGGTGCGGGCGCTGGTGCGGCCCGGCAGCCCGCGTTTTCACCTTGAGGGGCTCGATCTGGAGTTCGCCGACGGCGACATCCGCGACGCACATTCCGTGCGCCGCGCTATGACCGGCATCCGCCACGTCTTCCATGTCGCTGCCGATTACCGGCTATGGGCGCGCGACCCCAGGGAAATTTTTGCCGCGAATGTCGACGGTACGCGCATCGTCATGCGGGAAGCGGTAAGCGCCGGCGTCGAGCGCGTAGTCTATACCAGCAGCGTCGCCACGCTCGCCTTGCGCGCCGACGGCAATCCGGCCGACGAAACCGTTCCGCTGTCGGAGGAAGAGGGAATCGGCGCCTACAAGCGCAGCAAGATCGCCGCCGAGCGTCTGGTCGAAGCGATGGTCGCGAACGAGGCGCTCCCCGCCGTCATCGTCAACCCCTCGACCCCGATCGGGCCCCGCGACGTCAAGCCAACACCGACCGGCCGCATCATCGTCGAGGCGGCGCGTGGCCGTATTCCCGGCTTCCTCGATACCGGCCTCAATCTGGTCCACGTCGATGACGTTGCCGAGGGACACTTGGCGGCGCTCAAACACGGCGCGATCGGCGAACGCTACATTCTCGGCGGCGAGAACGTGCTTCTTGCCGATATGCTGGCCGACATCGCCCGCCTGGTCGGCCACCGTCCGCCACGCCTGCGCCTTCCCCGCGCCGCGGTCATTCCGTTTGCCTACGCCGCAGAGGCGGCGGCCCGGCTTACCGGACGGGCGCCGTTCACGACGTTGGACGGCATCCGCATGGCCGAGCACCGTATGTTCTACACCGCGGCCAAGGCCGAACGCGATCTCGGCTTTCGTCCGCGGCCTTACCGGGAGGCGCTCGCGGACGCGATCCATTGGTTCCGCGCGGCGGGATATCTCGACCGGAAGCGCCGGCGGTAGAACGTCAGGCGTCTGAGTAGCCGCCGAGCGCGTAACCCGAACGGCGCACGGCGGCGATGCAATCGGGATCGCACAAGGCCGCGAATTCGTCGGCATAGCGGTAGCCGGGCGCCGCGCCGGCGAACGCATCCGTTACCGCAGGATGCAGGTAGATTTCGACGAGGCCGGGGGGCAGCCGACCAAGCAGTGCGGCGAGCCGGGTCCGCGTCATCGCGCCTGACCATGCCAAGCCGAATACCGCATCGGCCGTTGTCAATCCGGCGCGCTTAACACGCCGGCGCAGCGAGCTGGCCCAGGGTGCCGTGATCCGGCCCACCTGGCGCCCAGTCTGCGGATCGATTTCCGCGACGATTCGCCAAGGCTCGACCGGAATGCGCAGCGCCCGCATGCCGTAGCGCCGCCCGGCGGTCATGATCGACGTGGCAACGGCCGGATGGAGATGGAAATGCCGGTGCGCATTGACGTGATCGAGCGGCAGCCCGGTCGCCTGGTAAGCCTCGAACTGCGCAGTGATTTCCTTGCCGACTTGTCGCCGCACCGAACCGTCCAAGGCGATCTGCGCGCCGTAGCGGGCAAGATCGTTGCGAAACCGTCCACTGCTGTCGATGAGAGCCGGAATTTGCGCGGGGTCGGTTACCGGCTCGCCATCGACAAGGACGATGTGAAGCCCGACGCGCAGGTTCGGCAAGGCCCGCGCGCGCTCGACCGCGTCCGCCGCCGCCGGAGCGCCGATCATGAGGCTCGCGGCGCTGAGGATGCCACTCCTATGCGCTTGCTCGATCGCGGCGTTGACGGGCTCGCTCAGCCCGAAATCGTCCGCATTGATGACCAGGTGATTCAGTGCGCCAGCTCCCGCCGTTCGCGCAGGAAGGCAAAGAATTCGGCGCCTTCGCGCAGCCGGCGATACCAGTAGGAGCGGATTTCGCGCCGCGCCTGGTAGCGCGAGCCGGCGCCGCCGTCGAATCCGTCGAAGGAAGGAGCTTGCAGAAACAATGTGCGCATCACGTCCCCCTCAGGTCTTGTCCTTCGATCAAGGTGCCGTCCGTCGTCACGCGATAATCGGCACCTCGCCAATGAACCGTCGCCCCGAAGAAGCTCGCCACGTAGACGGTGAAAGCAATGACATCTTGCAGCGGAATGAGCCAGTAATTTTGCCGCGGCAATCCGAAGCGCCATTCGACGCAACGGCAAAGCATCACGCGCGAGACCAGCACGGCAAGCGTGACCAGCACCGCGGCCGGGCGTCCCGACAATAGCGAGATTAGGGCAAGCGGCCAGGGATGGGTCACGATGGTACCGGCATAGGCGATCGGATCGATGCTCCTGATCGTGCGGGCGACCCGCATCTGATGCAGGAGCAGTTGACGGAAACTGCGTTCGAAGCAGCGGTGGCCGACCAGGAACGGCGCCGTCACGACATCGTAACCGGCGGAGCGCACCGCAAGCCCGATCGCGTGATCGTCGGCGAGCACATCGGCAAGGGCGCCGAAGCCGCCGATGCGGTCGAGTGTCGACCGGCGCAAGGCGATGGTGGCGCCGCAACATGGTTTCGCCAGCCCGAGACTGACCGCGGTGACCGCCTGCGGCAGGAATTGCGAGTTGATGGCGAGAGCGGACAGCCGCGTCCATAGTCCTTTGCCGCTGATGCCATGATAGAGGCAGGTCACGGCGCCGACGCGCGGCGACCCCAAGAGCGCGGTAAGCGCCCGCAGATAGCCCGGCCCGACGACGATGTCGCTGTCGGACAGCACCAGCGTATCATGGCGGGCGCGCGGCATCAGATTGATCAGATTCGAGACCTTGCGGTTGACGCCATGACCGCGCTGGTCGACGGCAAGCTCGATCGCCGTGTCGGGGAAGTCGGCCTTCAGGCCTCGCACCGCCGCAACGGCCGGCGAAGCGTAGTCTTGCGCACCGCATAAAACCTGCACCGGAGCGCCGTACTCCTGCCGGCAGAACGCGGCGAGACGAGCCGGCAGGCCGGGCTCTGCGCCGCATAAGGGCTTCAGCACCGTCACCGGCGGCAGCGTTGCGGGCGCGGCCGTCTCCTGCTCGGGAAAACCCAGTACGCAAGCCGACGCCACCAGCATGAATACGCATCCCACGAATGCGACGAGGAGGCAGGCGTCGCCCAGCGACCGGATCAATGAAATCGCCTCGGCAATATTCATGACTACTCACACGGTAGACGCCGCTCACCCAAAGCGTCGAATTTTTGTTCCAGGACGTGGCGCGAAAGATAAATCGGTACCCGCACGCGCTTGAGCGTATCGCCGCGAAGCGCGGCGGCATTGCTCGCGAAGACGATCAGGGAAATCAGGATATTTTCGCCAAAGCGGTGCACGCGTTCGGCGATCGGCAAAGGCTCCGGTTCAGCGACTGTCTCGAATCCGTAGCGCGCCATAATTCGTGCCAGTTGCTGGCTCTGCGCCCGGGTACCGGAAGGCACGTCGCCGCAGACCGCGGCGATGTCGCGCAAATCGGGCCGCGACGCGAGAAAGCGCGCAAGTTCGACGAGCGAGATCGCGATGGCCTGCTGCATCCGGCGCGCCCAGGCAATCGTCGCCCCGCTCGCCGGCAGCGGCGGGACCTGCTCGTTCCAGAAATGGAGCCGTGCGATCCGCTGCCCGGGATGTACGCGCGTGCCGTCGCGCAGCGCCAGCGCTCGGGGCGAACGGCCGATATCGAGCCGAAAGACGCAGCGCGCATCGCGGCTATATTCGAACACCGCCTGCCGGCGGCGCAGCCGCGCATCGAGCGCGAACAGAAGCTCGGCCAGCCAGGGATGGCTGTGCCGCGACCACATCCTTTGCTCTGCAGAATCCCACACCGCCATGAGCGGGTCTCCCGCGATTTCTGATCCGACCGGCAACTCTCCGGCGTCGAAAAAGTTGCTCGCAGGCTGTGCATTATAGCCAGAAATTCGCAGCAAGTGGGGCCAAAAACAGCCTCGCGGCCAACGTCCTGCCTATTCGGCTTCATCACCGTAGAGCGTCGCCAGCGTGCTCTTGACGACCAAGGCGACCGGGACAGCGAGGATCACGCCGGGAATGCCGAGCACGATGCCGCCGGCCAGGAAGCAAAAAATGATCAACACCGGGTGCACATGCGCCGCGCGGCCCAGCACGATTGGACCGACGAGCTGGTCGATCGACAGGCGCAAGAGCGTCGCGTAGAGCGCATATTCCGCGATGTTGATGATTCCGGTCGCCGTCCGCAGCGAAACCAGTCCGGCGAGAACCGCTGCCGAGGTGGGGCCGATCACCGGCACGGTCTCGAGAATCCCGGTCAAGCACGCCAAGAGCACGGCGTGCTGGATACCGAGAATAACGCCGAGTCCGACGTAAGCCGCAACGGTCGCATAGACCACGACGCCGAGCACACCGATGAAGTAACGCATCAGCACCGGATCCAATCGGTGCCAGATCCGCGCGACCAGCGGGCGGCGATGCGGCGGGACGATCCAGAACAACCCGCGCGCCACTCGCTTGCCGCTCACCAAAAAATAGAACAACAGCACGACCGTCAGAAACGCGCCCATGACGGCGGCAAGGCTATAGCCGGTGAGGACGGCGATCTGATCGGTCTGACCGAACCAATCGCGCACCCGATCAAGTACGGCCTCGGCGATCTGATGCGCGTCCATCACCGAGCCGAACAGGTGAACCGGCCGGCCGCCGGTCGCCTGGCTGGTGAAGTTCTCCAGCATGCTCCCCAAATCGGCCGCCGTCGCGCGGACCTCGTCCAGGAGGCGCTGCGCGACAAAGGTCATGACGACCGCGGCAACGCCGAACAGCGCCAGGAACAGGGCGACCGCGAACAGCAGGCGCGGCCATCGCGTCCGCGCGGCCGCCCAGTCCAAAGCCGGTGTGCAGATATAGGCGATGATGCCCGCCAGCACGAAGGGCAGCAAAATCAGCTTGATGAAATAAAGAAAGACGGCGAGGACGACGGCGCCGATCATGATCGCGCGCGCTTCCCCGGAGTCGAGAGGCCCGGCGGCGCGGACTTGCTCGCCGAGGCTCGCTTCGTCGTTTTTCCGGTTGGCAGCTTTCATGAATAAATCCGGCCTTTCCAACTGACCTGCCCGCTGAGGCGGCGGCGGACACTGTCGAGAGCCATCAGCGCGCCCGCCGTATAGCCGAACGGAAAAAGGAAACCGTACCAGAAAGGAATACGGAAATAGAGCGTGGCGGCAGTATGCAAGCCGACGGCGGCGCCCGAGGCCGCGAGCGCCAACACGAGCGCCGTGGCGGCGCCATCGGTGCCGCGCAGGAAGCTTACCAGATCGATCAGCGGGATAGCGAACGCCGCCCACGCCAAGGTCACGGCCGCCCCGGCCACCGCCAATGACGCGACCGGACCGCCCAAGGTGTCGACGAGATTCTTGGCAAGCCCGGGCCAGAGCGTCCGCCACCCGGTATACATGCGCGTCGATAAAAGCTGCTCGCCGCCCATGAGCAGGACCGATCGGCCCGATTGCTTCAGCCGCCGCGCGAATTCCAGGTCCTCGCAGATCGCGCTGCACACGGCGGCGTGGCCCCCCACCGCGTCGTAGGCGTCGCGCCTGACCAGCATGAACTGCCCGGTCGCCGTGACCGCGGAGCCGGAGCGCGCTTGCGCCTGCCGCAGATCCTGGAGGAAAGACAGGAGAATGAGGCCGCACGGCATGATGAGACGCTCGGCGAAACTCTGCAGCTCCTGACGCGGGGCCAGCGACAAAAGGTCGAGGCGTTGCGCCAAAGCCGCATGCATGGCGCTCGACAGAACGCCGGGCTCCGCCCTCACATCGGCATCGATGAAGCACAGCCACTCCGTCTCGGGCGCTACGGTGCGGACGCCGATCCACAAGGCATGCGATTTGCCGACCCAGCGCGGCGGCAATGGCGGGCTCTGGATCAAGGCGATCCGCCGGTGGCGCGCCGCAAGCGCGCGGACGATGGCGGCGGTCGCGTCCGCAGAGTGGTCATCGACCACCAATACGCTCACGCGGTTTGCCGGATAATCCTGGGCGAGCAGCGATTGCAGACAGAGCCCGATGTTGGCTTCCTCGTCGCGCGCCGGGACGATCACGGTCAGATGCGGCGCCGGCTCGCCGCATGGCGGCGGCGCGGCCACAAGCCGCGGCAGCAGCCCGCGTTGCCTCACCGCGCGCAAGATCAGCCACGCCACGATCGCGAGCCACACCGAAGAGATCGCCAGCTCCATGGCCTTACACCGATCGCTCGCGGCGGCGGACTGCGCTCAGCGCCGCCGCGTTCCGCCGTCGAGCCCCGCCCGCCGGCGCGCGACCAGCGCCACTGCCGACCAGTCCTTATCGGCGTCGCCATGGCCGATGGCGTCGACGAGATTGTCGCGGACGATGCTGGCGAACGGCAGCGGCACGCCAGCCGTCTCGCCGGCGGCGAGCGCCAGCCGCACGTCCTTGAGGCCCAGCGTCAGCTTGAAATTCGCCGGCATGAATTCGCCCTTGAGGATCAACCCGCCATAGGTCGCATAGACCGGCGCCGAAAACAGCGTGCCGGTGATCAACGCCATCAGCTTGTCGGGCTCGACCTCGTAGCGCTCCGCCAGCGTCACCGCCTCGGCCATGGCCTCGATCGCCGCGCCGATCATGAAGTTCATCGCCAGCTTGGCGACATTGGCTTTGTGCGGCTCGGCGCCGAGCGCCCAGGTTTTCTGGCCAATGACGTCAAGCAGCGGCTTCACCCGTTCAATCGCATCCGCAGCGCCGGCGGCGATGACGTTCAGCTTGCCGGCTGCCGCGACATCGGGCCGGCCCAACACCGGCGCGGCGACCAAGGCAAGACCGGTCGCGGCATGGGCCCGCTCGAGCTCGCGGGCAAAGGCGACCGATATCGTGCTCATGACGACGTGGACGAGCTTTTTGTTGGGCGCCCGTTGCAGGGCATCGTTGGCGAGGACTACCGTGCGAACGGCATCGTCGTCGGCCAGCATCGTGAGCACCGCGTCGCCGGAAAAGGCGTCTGCCGGATTATCCAAACGACGGGCGCCGCGCTGCGCCAGCTGCTCTGCGGGGCCGGGCGAGCGGTTCCAAACGGAAAGCTCGTGTCCGGCATCGATCAGCCGGGCCGCCATGGCGCTGCCCATCGAGCCAAGCCCGATAAATCCTACTCTCATGGTGTCCTCTTCCGGTTCATATTGGCCGACGGAGCCGCACGGCACCGTGATCGTCCGCCCGATGCTGCTCCGCCAACTGTCGGCATGTCGCAGAGTTCCGCTGCGGAGTTTTTGGCCGCGCAGCGGATGCCTCACTTCGTCGGCACAACCAGCGAATAACGCTCGTCCGCGGCCAAGCATTCGGCCTGCGGAAAACCCAACTCTTTGCGTACCATATTAGTGCCGAGCACCAGCGACACCATCTTGTAATAGGCGTGGCGGCGGCTCATGCCCTCGCGCCCCATTCCGCAATCGGATGAGATCACCAGCCGCTCGGGCGGGATATATCTGAGCGCGGCGCGGATTTGCGCCGCCACCGCATCCGGACTTTCCACCTGCAACGTGTGATGGTCGATGACGCCGATGGCGATCTTCTTTTCGGTGATGCTTGTGCCGATCGCCTCCAGATCGATACCGCCCGAACTCGCGTTTTCAAAAGTAATGACGTCGGCGTCCACCTTGCTATAGGTTTGCAGTGCCGGCTTGTAGGTCTGAATATCCGCGAACATTCGCTGTTGCGAAGGATTGCCCCAGCAAGAATGCGCCCACACTTCGGTCTTGGCGCGCAGTCCCTTCACGGTGCGACTGAAGACCTCCACCATCAATTCCGGCGTGATCACCTTGTCCTGGATCTTACGTACTGCGATCAGATGGATCTGCGGTTCTTCGATCTGGATCACCGGGCAGCCGGCATCGGCAAGCTCGTGATATTCCTCGTTGAAGGCATCGGCGATCGCGAACATGCGATCGGGCACGCTCTTGTAATGCCGATCCTGCGAAGCGAAAGCGACGATCTCCGCCGATACTGCGCCGAATTTCACCGGCCGCGTGGTGAGCCGCTGCGCGGTCTTCCATAGCGCGGTGTACTGCAAGTCGCCGCGCCCGACCGGACCGACGATGGTCGGCATGACGCGCGATTCCAGATAATCATGCAGAATGTGGCCGCGCGGGAACCAGATGCCGCCGCGCCCGGCTGGCGTCGGGCGCGGATTGTCGCGCTCAAAGCCGCTCATATGATGCGGCGGATAGCTGGTCCAGCTCTGCCCGCCGACATCGTCGTCGAAACGGCAGTCGCCGTCGGTGCAGATATCAAGCCCGGCGAGTTCCTGATCGCGCAAATAGCACGACAGCGTGTCGACATATTGCTCGCGGTAGCGACGATTGACCATCGCGTCGAGGAAAATACGAGTGCCAAGATTCTCGGTATACCAGCTCGGCCGCGGCAACGAGCCGGTGATCGTGGTCGGCAATATGATGTCCTTGGTTGCCCGATACATCTTGAACGCCTCCCACGATTGAAACAGCCGCCACGGCGTGCCGTCTCAGTTTACACACCCCGTCCGCAACAGACAGCAAAAAGCCGTGGCTGCAATTGGCAACGCTCGTGTTTACGCACATGACCATCCAGCCTTGCGCGTTGATCCAGGTCAAGGCGGCGATCGCGATTTCAAGGAATCTTGAGTTGTCATCCGCGGATGTCCATTACCCAAGCATCAGAGACAGCAAATGCAATACGCGCTGGAGCATAGCCATTCGCAACAAGCGATCAGGGCGCGCTTGGCGCGCGGGCCGCGGAGCAATTACCTCCGCGACTGGATTTATGGCGGCATCGACGGCGCGGTGACGACATTCGCCATCGTGGCGGGCGTTGCCGGCGCCGACCTTTCGGCGGCGGTGGTATTGGTGCTCGGCTTCGCCAATCTCCTGGCCGACGGCTTAGCCATGGCGGCCAGCAACTACATCGGCACCAAAGCCGAGCGCGACGATTACGATCGCGTCCTCGGCATCGAGAGCAAGCACATCGCGCTGGAGCCGGATGGCGAACGCGAGGAGATCAGGCAGATTTTCGCCGCCAAGGGTTTTTCCGGCGACGATCTCGAACGCATCGTCACCGTCATCACCTCCGATCGAAAGCTTTGGGCGGAGACAATGGCGGTGGAGGAATACGGTCTTTCGCCGACGCCGCGATCACCCGTTCTTGCCGCGCTCAGCACCTTTGCCGCCTTCATCGCCTGCGGCCTGGTGCCGCTCGTGACTTACCTTTCGGCGGGCGGGCTTGCCTCGTGCGTGGCCGCGGCCGGCGCCACCTTCTTCGGCGTCGGCGCCATCAAGAGTCGATGGTCGCCATTGGCGTGGTGGCGGTCCGGGCTGGAGACTCTGCTCATCGGCATGAGCGCGGCGGCCGTAGCCTTTGCGGTCGGTTACGGCCTGACGACGGTGTTCAATCTTCCCGCCCGCTGATCGCGGCGCCGGGTACGCTGCGCCGCGGGCGGACGGTCATGATTGCTCTCCACGTCTTCCCACACTACCGGCGACGCGAACGCCGTGCCAGGGTGTATGGCCATGGGCAAGGTGTCGAAGCAAGTATGGCTCGCAGGCGTAGACGGCTGTCCTGGCGGGTGGATCGCGGCGTTCGTCCGTCCGTCGGGGAAGGAATGTGAGCCGCGTATCTTTGCACAATTTGCGGACATCCTTGCTGCACCTGAGAAGCCGTCGATCATTGCCGTCGATGTGCCGATTGGATTACCTGAGTGCGGCGGCCGTGCTGCGGAGAACTTAGTGCGACCTCTTCTGGGACAGCTGTATCGATCAGTTTTTCCAATGCCCTCCCGTCGCGCGGTATTTGCTGAGGTAGGGCCCTTTGCGGATCAGCAGCAGCTACACGCAGCGCACCAGCGCGCATGTGCTATTGCAGCAGCCACCTCCAATCCACCCAGGCGCATCACCATTCAAGCATTTGGAATTTTCCCAAAAATTCAAGAAGTGGATGCCGTGGTACGAAGCGATGCCGCCTCGAGAGATCGCGTATACGAGACACACCTCGAGTTGGCGTTCCGGCAGATCAATGGCGAGCAGGCACTTGACGAGCCGAAAAAGGTGAAGGGCCGCCCTTACGCACCGGGGCTTGCGTTGCGTCGCCAGCTACTCACACGTGCTGGATTTCCGGCCGCGATAATCGAAGCTCCTCCGCCTCACGGCGCCAGCCCGGACGACCTCCTCGATGCACTCGCCTGCGCATTCGTCGCACGACGTATCTCCTCTGGCCACGCCCGGCCATTCCCCCAACCGCCAGAACGCGACCAGTTCGGGTTACCGATGGCGATGTGGGTTTAACAAGGTCAAGCAGCAGCGACGCCACATCTTGGAGCGAGTAGCGGGTGTGAATGGGTATTCGGCAATTTGGATGGCGTAAGCAGAGCGGGAGCCGATCTTGTGATCGGGGTATCAGCACATCGACGTCCCCGCCGACGCGCTGGCCCAATCCGGATCTCGGCTCCCCGCCTTATCCAAAAACGTGGACCAGTAAGAGTGACTTCCCACCGGCTTGGGTTCGAAGGAGCATTCCCGTCTCCGGTACTAGCTTGCCCTTATTGGCCCAATTTGGCGTTTGCTCAATGTCCCCTATGATCCGAATTTCGCCGTAGTCACCCAGCGCACAAGTTCGGGTTAACCAAAAGTTTGGTCATTGCTTCCTCCTTTCGAAAGAAGTTCGACCAACGATTCGGAGTCTAGAACGGAGCGCGAACGTGTCAAGCCGCCTTTTGCTTGGCGGTGATCAGCTTGCGGTTGATCAGGCATTCGGCGATCTGGATGGCGTTGAGCGCCGCGCCCTTGCGCAGATTGTCGGAGACGACCCACATGGCCAGCCCGTTCTCGACCGTCGCATCCTCGCGGATGCGGCTGATATAGGTGGCGTCTTCGCCGACCGCCTCGTACGGGGTCACGTAGCCGCCCGGCTCGTGCTTATCGATGACGATGCAGCCCGGCGCGTTGCGCAGCACGTCGCGCGCCTCGTCGACCGTAATCGGGTTCTCGAACTCGATATTGACCGCTTCCGAATGGCTGATGAAGACCGGCACGCGCACGCAGGTGGCGGTGAGCTTGATCTTGGGGTCGAGGATTTTCTTGGTCTCGACCACCATCTTCCATTCTTCTCTGGTGTAGCCGTCCTCCATGAACGTGTCGATCTGCGGAATGAGGTTGAAGGCGATGCGCCTGGGAAACTTCTTCGGCACGATCTCGTCGATCTGAAACACCGCCTTGGTCTGGCTGAACAGTTCGTCCATTGCCTCTTTGCCGGCGCCGGAAACCGACTGATAGGTGGCGACAACCACGCGCTTGATCTTGGCGCGGTCGTGCAGCGGCTTGAGCGCGACCACAAGCTGCGCGGTCGAGCAGTTGGGATTGGCGATGATACCGCGCTTGCGAAAGCCGGTGATGGCGTCGGCATTGACCTCGGGCACGATCAGCGGAACGTCGGAATCGTAGCGCCAGCACGACGAATTATCGATCACCACGGCGCCGGCGGCAGCGATCTTCGGCGACCATTCCTTGGACACGGCAGAGCCCGCCGACATCAGGCAGATATCGACGCCGGAGAAGTCGAAATGTTCGAGCGCTTTGACCTTCAGCGTCCGCTCGCCAAAAGAGATTTCGACGCCGGTGCTGCGGCGCGAGGCAAGCGCGACCACCTCGTCGGCGGGGAACGATCGCTCGGCGAGAATGTCGAGCATCTCGCGCCCCACATTCCCGGTCGCCCCGACCACGGCGACATTGTAACCCATCGTCAACTCTCCATCGAAACTTCGCCCCGTCGCGCGGCAAGGCGCCAGGGCGGAAGCGCTTCTAAGCGAAAAACACCGCAAACACAATGTCGGGGGAGCAGCGGCCGCCTCAGGAGTCGTAATTCTTCGCCAGATAGTCGACAATCGCTTTGGCGTCGGCATCGTCGATGGGCGCGCCGAAAGCCTTGATCATCTTGGTCACCTCGGCGTTCCATCCCGCGGCATTGAGAAACGGCGAATTGATCTGGATGTAGTCGAGGCTGTGGCAGGCGCCGCAGTGGCCTTCCACCTTGTCGAGGCCGGGGCCCGGCTTGAGCTCGACCGGCCTTTCCTCGGCGCCCGCGGCGGTGGCGCCGGCGAATGCAGCAATCATCGCAACGACGACCACGCGCACCGCATGCTCCCTAGGCCGCATGCAACGTCACGCTCTGCATGACGTTGTTGTGGTAGCCGGCCGGGTTGAACAGCAACGCGGCCGTCTGGGTCTGGCCGATCTTGTTGGTGGCGTTCACCATCACGGTGTTTTCCCCGAGCTTCGCCGGCAGCACGAAGCTCCACGGCCGAAAGGCATAACGGCCGAGATCGTCGCCGAGCATCGCCGCCGTCCAGCTTTGCCCGCCGTCGGTCGAAGCCTCGACGGTGCGGATGCCGTAGCCGCCATCCCAGGCCAAGCCCCTGACCATGACCTCGCCGACCGGCACCTGGGCTCCGTCGACATGGCTGGTGATCAGCGCGTTGACCACCATCTCCGTGATTGGTGTGGTGGTTGCGGACTCCTGGCTGACGAAGCGCGCCACGATCGGGAATTCGCCGAGCGGGATGCGGTAGGCCGGGTTCATCCAGAACCCGCCCTGCGGTCTGGTCAACGCATTGACGGCGACGAGATGCTTCATCCAATAGGTGCCGGTCCAGCCGGGCACGATCAGGCGCGCCGGATAGCCGTTGAAATGCGGCAACGGCTCGCCGTTCATCTCGTAGGCAACGAGCGTCGACTCGTCGATCGCCTTCCACACCGGCAAGCTCTTGATGAAGTCCGGCGTCTTGTCGAACGCCGGCCCATCGGCGCCGTTGAATGCAATCTCGATCGCCTCTTTTTTCAGGCCGACCCGGTCGAGCAAATCCTTGAGCCGGGCACCCTTCCAGCGCGCGCAACCCATCGCGCCATAGCCCCATTGCACGCCGGGGACATGCGGCTTTGACAGGCCGCGCCGGTTTCCCGAGCATTGGTTGACGGCGACGACCTCGTAGGCCGGAAATTTCTTGAGCTCATCAAATGTGATCTCGGCCTGTCCGTTGGCGCCATCCCCGCCCACCGCGATCTTGTAGGTCTTGGCGTCGATGCTCGGGATATCCGACAGGTGATAGCGGACATAAAACCGGTCATTCGGCGTGATCGGGGTGTCGAAATAGTCCAATGGCGATTCATAGTTCGGTGGCCGGTAGGAAAGCTTGATCAGCGGTTTCTTGCCCGGCAGCGTCTCCATGGCGGCCGCGCCATCGAGGCCGGCGGGCACTCCCGGCGACAGCGCCACGCTGGCTGCATGTGCCGCGACCGGCGGCTGGCCGAGCGCACCGCCGGCGAAGGCTATTCCGGCGCCCTCCAGCAGTCTTCGTCGGGTCATCATGGCGATGCCTCGCTGCTGCTGTCCAATACCAGACCTGGCCTGCTCCGGCAGGTTATTCTACGAGAGTATATCTTAAGCCCAGCCTGATATTTGGCGATGAGTCCCGACGCTCGGCGCGTGCAGTCGCGAAAGTCCCCTGGAACCCCGGACAGGACGGGCCGTTGCAAAGATGCTATGATGGTTCGCGCAATCCGGCTACATTGGGCTGAGTGAAAGCGAGGAGCCATGCGTGCGTTTATGGTCTTAGTCGCCGGCAGCGTTGCTTTGGCCGTCGCAGGCTCCGCCAACGCGGCAACGAAGACGAAGAAGCATCAGCCTGTGGTGCTTCGATCGGCGAGCGGCACGGTCATCCAGCCCACCCGTACGATCATCCATAATGCCAACGGCAGCACCACGATCATCGTCGTTCCGCGGCGTTCCTATCTCGATCCCGGGACCGACGTGCCGGTAGGTTACGGCAGCCACATGGACTACGCGTTTCCGCCGAATGGCGATCCCGGTGAGCCCTATTCGTTTTACGGGCCCGACCTGAACGGCATCGGCGGCCTCTCCCTGGTGCGGCCATTCTGGCTGCCGGGCTTTAATCAGTATAACCCGTACTGATACCGGTCCCCGTCGATCGGCGCCGCCACGGCTTATGCCGTCAGCCGCTCCAGCTCGCCGACGATCGCTTCACCCATCTCGGTGGTACTGACGACCGTCGTGCCCTCCGACTTGATATCGGTGGTGCGCAGGCCAGGTAACTTGTTCCGCCGGCATTGCACTCGCCCTTTATATTTAGATAAACTATGGGTTGTGCCAGCGGAAAAACGGGAAGTTGAGCACCAAGCAAATCTTTTCGCCGGGTACGCGAACCATCTCCGAGAGGTGGTCCCACTTGGTGAGACAGCCGGCTAAGGTGGATTCGCCGATGCAGAGGATGATCCACCATGAGGACGCGGAGACGGTTTTCGGCTGAGTTCAAAGCCAAGGTGGCGCTTGAGGCGATCA
>JBEKWO010000087.1:0-15301 GCA_049512975.1 Xanthobacteraceae bacterium
CGCACGAACGGCGAGCGCGAATCAACCGCGCGAACGGGCGAAGGGGGAGCCTGGCGGGTCATCCTATACATCATGAACAGCGGGGCCGCCCGCCGCGTCAACGACGGGATAGCATAGGAACGGCGAGGTTAAGACCCGATTAACCATCGGCGCCCTCGGGGGCGCCATACGGGTTGGGCAAGGGCTTTGATGCAATCTGCCTCATATCCTCGATCGGGGAGCAGTATCGCTGCCGATTTCAGCGCCGACCGAAAGTGAGGACGAGACGGTTGCCGGGCAACCCGGCCGAGCCGGACTTTTACGCCAACCCCAGAATCGCAGCGACCACACCGACGCTCAGGGCATCAAGGGCGACCGCCCTGCTGATCGGCACGCTGTCGAGCGTCGTCACCCGATTTCGTACAAAGCCGATGGTGGCGAAACTGGCGTCGATGATCGACGCCGCCCAGGCATCGCGCGTCAACACATAGGCGAGGCACACGAGAAGCCAAACGATGAACAGCCGCGCGGCTTGCGCCCAATTGTTCCACGGCGGCGGATAAGTGAAATGGTACAATCCGAACAGCGCAGCTGAGGCAATCGCCGCAGCGACAGATGCCCATGGAGAGCTGACCATTGAAGCGGCGATTTTCTCGATCCAATTGAACAAGATCGAGAGGAACACCAAGACCTCGGCAAGACTGACGGGAAAGAGGGCGAGCAACAGCCGAATAACGCGCGGAAATTCCCTCTTCAGCGACCCGCGCAAGGCAAGCGCAATGAGCGCAAGCCCCACGACCAATGACATGCCCAAGAGCGGCGCGTCGGCGCCGTCGACGGGAAGGTCGCCGCTATGCCAACCATTTTGCACCGGCCAGCGGATGGCCAAGGCCGGCACGACCGTCCCCGCCAAGACCACAACCGCCAGCGGTTGCAGAATTAGGCGACGTCGGCCGCCGACTACATGGTTCACCAGATAGTTCGCAAGCGGCAGCGCCGCGGCGCCGATGAGCGCAACCAACGCGGCGGTTTGCGAAATCGACAAAACGGGCGGCATTCTCGGCTTCTCGCTGGACGATGGTCGGCGCGGACCACATCCAAATCAAATTTTCGCGCATCGCCCGTCATCGGCTAGCCGTGCGCCTTGCGTTGCGGATCGACAATCCCCTCGAGCTTGCCGAGCACACGCATGCAGGGCAGCACCTGGGCGAGGCTGCCGTTCGGCTCGCGCTTTTCCTTGATCGCGGCGATGAACTCGCGGTCCTCGAGCTCGATGCCGTCCATGGAGACGTCGACCTGCGATAGGTCGATCTTGTTGTCCTTGCCGTCGGACAGATCGTCGTAATAGGCCTTGTAGGTGCCGTTGTCGCAGATATAGCGGAAGAACGAGCCGAGCGGCCCGTCGTTGTTGAACGACAGCGACAAGGTGAGGATCGCGCCCGAGGGCACCTTGGCGACGATGCCCATGTCCATGGCGATGCCGAGCTGCGGGTGGATCGGCCCCTGCACGGCGTAGCAATCCGAGATCGTCTCGCCGGTCTGATACTGGAACAGATCGATGGTGTGGGCGGCATGGTGCCAAAGCAGATGATCGGTCCAGCTCCGCGGCTGGCCCGCCGCGTTCATGTTCTTGCGCCGGAAAAAATAGGTCTGCACATCCATCTGCTGGATTTTCAGTTCGCCGTTTTGGATGCGCTTGTGCACCCATTGATGGCTGGGATTGAAGCGCCGCACGTGCCCGGCCATGGCGACGACGCCGGTCTCCTTGGCGATGCGCAGGAGCGCCTCGGCGTCTTCGACGCTGTCGGTGATCGGGATCTCGACCAGCACGTGCTTGCCGGCGTGCATCACCTGCTCGCCCTGGCGAAAATGCATTTTCGTCGGCGTAGTGAGGATCACCGCGTCGGCGTGCTTGATGCCTTCTGAGAGGTCGCCGGTATGGTGCGGAATGCCGTATTTCTTCGCCACCTGCGCCGTGGCGTCCAGATTGCCGCCGACCAGCGAAGTGACCTCGGCGTCGGGGATGCGCTTGAGCGCGTCGAGGTGTTTTTGGCCGAACGCGCCCTGCCCGGCGACGCAAATTTTCATTACCGGCCTCTGATAACGGTCGGTTTCGCGTGCGCCGCAGTGCGCCGTGCCGGCGTCTTAGCCGTTTTAGCCTTGCGCGCGGCGGCGCGCTTTCGCGCCGCCGGCCGCCGGTTCGCGCCACGCGGCTTGTTCTCGAGAATGATGTGGCCGACCGCGGTGTTCGAGGCCGGCACGGTGTAATAGCGGTAGACCTCCTCGACCTTGTCGTCGAGCGCGCCGCGCATGACCAGCCACATCACCATTTCGACGCCTTCGGCGCCGGCCTCGCGCATGTATTCGACATGCGGCATGCGTGCGAGTTTTGCTGGGTCCTTGGTGAGGTTGTCGAGGAAAGCCGTGTCGAATTTTTTGTTGATGAGCCCCGCGCGCGGTCCGGAAATCTGGTGCGACATGCCGCCGGTGCCGAATACCACGACGCGCAGATCCTCCGGATAGGATTCGACCGCCTTGCGGATCGCGCGCCCCAGCATGAAGCAGCGATGGCCGGTCGGCGGTGGATAAAGCACCACGTTGACGGCGAGCGGAATGACCGGACAGGGCCATTCCTTCGGCGAGCCGAACAACAGATTGAGCGGCACGGTCAGGCCGTGATCGACCTCCATCTTGTTGACGACGGTGAGATCGAACTCGTCGAGAATGACGGACTGGGCGATATGGGCGGCGAGCTCCGGATGGCCCTTCACCACCGGCACCGGCCGCGGCCCCCAGCCTTCGTCGGCCGGCGGGAATTCCGCGGCGCAGCCGAGCGCGAAGGTCGGCACGAACTCGACGGAGAACGCCGAGGCATGATCGTTATAGACGGCAATGCAGACGTCGGGATTGGCTTTTGCCATCCATTCCTTGGATTTCTCGAAGCCGGAAAACACCCGCTTCCAGTAGGGCTCTTCGGTGCGATGATTGTCGATCGCGGCGCCGATCGCCGGCACGTGCGACGACGCCACTCCTGCAATGATCCTAGCCACGTTTCGACCTCGCTTTGCTGCGCGCCTTCGATTTGCCTTTCGCCGCCTTGCCCCCCTTGGCGGCGCGCGCCGGCTTTGCCGCCGCGGCCTTGCCGGATTTGCTCTTGCCGGATTGGCTCCTGCCCGATTTGCTGCGGTTCCCTTCGACCGAGCGGCCGCCGCCGAGCATCATCTTGGCGTAGTCCTCCTGCGAAGAACCCGTCATCACCGCGGCGAGGTGCTGGAACGAATGGCCGTCGGTGGCACCGAGCTTGGCGGTGAAATAGATGTTGCCGCCCAATTCCAGCATGCGGTTGTAATCGCGCCTGAGGATGGCGTCGGTCTGCTCCGGGGTCAGCTTGAACCTCTTCAGATATTCGGCCTCGTTCGCCTTGAAGGCCTTGCGGTTGTCTTCCTTCATCAGCGACATGCAGAACATGTTGATGCCGTAGCCCTGGCGCGAGCGCTCCTGATCGAAGACAAACGTCCCCGGGATATCTTCGTAATCTTTGTGTTCGCGGGCCATCGGCGTCTCTCCCGTTTGGCTTTGCATATATAGCGCAGAGAACTAAGGCAACGTAAGACGGCAGCAAGCAGCAGTCAGGTCGATTTTGACGCTCAGGGCAGCGAAGAGTATATTTAGCAGATTGGAAAATCTGTGTGATGACTCGAATCGTCAAATTTCACCGACATCGCTATGCGCCGCGAGCCGTCCTGTTCGATGAGGAACTGGAGCTTCGGTCAATCGACGAACTGCGCGAGTGGGCCGCCCGGGCCGCAGACTTTGTCGTGATCGACAGCGAGACCGGCGAGGACGTCACTCGGGTACTGTTGGCGTAGCACCCCGGCCCCTCTAACTCCAATAAAGCCGCATCGGATTATCGACCAGCAGCGCCTGCTGCGACGCCGCCGTGGGCGCGATCCTCGGAATGTAATCGACCAGGACGCCGTCGTCCGGCGCTACTTTCACGTTGGGATGCGGCCAGTCGGTGCCCCAGATCACGCGGTCGGGGAAGCGTTCGACCAGCGCGCGGCCGAACGGCACCACATCGTCATAGGGCGGCCCGACAGCGCTCATGCGCTCCGGGCAGGTCGCCTTCACCCAGAAATTCTTGTGCCTGTCCATCAGCTTATGGAAGCGCCGGTTGTCCGGATGTTCGACGCCCTCGGTCACGTCGGGCCTGCCCATGTGATCGACCACCACGGCAGTGGGCAGCGCGGTGAAGAAATCCTCCAGCTCGCCCAGATCCGGCATCTCGAAATAGACCACGATGTGCCAGCCAAGTTTTTCGACTCGCGCGGCAATGCGCTGCAACACGTCGCGCGGGGTGAAGTCGACCAGCCGCTTGAGAAAGTTAAAGCGCACGCCGCGCACGCCGGCCTGGTCCATCCATTTCAGCTCGGCGTCGGTCACCTCCTCGCCGACGAAGGCAACGCCCTTGGCGCGGCCGTTGGCGGCACCGAGCGCGTCGACTATTGCCCGGTTGTCCTTGCCGTGACAGGACGCCTGCACGATGACGTTCTTGTCGAAGCCGAGGAAGTCGCGCAGCGCGAACAGCTTCTCCTTCGGCGCGTCGCAGGGCGTGTATTTGCGCTCCGGCGCGTAGGGATATTCGCTCTCCGGCCCGAACACGTGGCAATGCGCGTCGACCGCGCCCGCCGGCGGCTTGAATTTCGGCTTCGACGGATTGGGATGGAAGGGAACGTAGCCCGGACTCATCGGCACGGGTCAGGTCTCCCCGGATTGTCCATCAAACCCGCTCCAGCGCCAACGAGACGCCCTGCCCGACGCCGACGCACATGGTGGCGAGCGCGCGGTTGCCACCGCGCTTTTCCAGCCCATGCACCGCGGTCAAAGCGAGCCGCGCGCCGGACATGCCGAGCGGATGGCCGAGCGCGATGGCGCCGCCGTGCGGATTGACGTAGTCGGCATCGTCGGCAACGCCGAGCTGGCGCAGGCAGGCGAGCCCCTGCGAGGCGAACGCCTCGTTGAGCTCGATCAGATCGAAATCGCCGATCTTCAAGCCAAGCCGCTCCATCAGCTTGCGCGTCGACGGCACCGGGCCGATGCCCATGATGCGCGGCGGCACCGCGGCCGAGGCCATGCCGAGCACCCGCGCCCGTGGTTTCAGGCCGTGCGCTTTCACCGCCTCCTCGCAGGCGAGAATCATGGCGGCGGCGCCGTCATTGATGCCGGACGCGTTGCCGGCGGTGATGGTGCCGGGATTGCGCACGATCGGCTTGAGCTTGGTGAGATTGTCGATCGTGGTGTCGGGGCGCGGATGCTCGTCCTTGTCGACCACGATCGGTCCGGCCTTGCCGCCCGGCGCTTGCACCGGGACGATCTCCTCGGCGAAATAGCCGGCGGCCGCCGCCTTGCCGGCGCGCTGCTGCGAGCGCAGCGCGAAGGCGTCCTGGTCCTTGCGCGCCACCTGGTATTCCTCGGCGACGTTCTCGGCGGTCTCCGGCATCGAATCGATGCCGTATTGCGCCTTGAGCATCGGATTGACGAAGCGCCAGCCGATCGTGGTGTCGTAGATTTCGGCGGTGCGCGAAAACGCCTCGCTCGCCTTGCCCATCACCATCGGCGCGCGCGTCATCGATTCGACGCCGCCGGCAATGGCGAAATCCATGTCGCCGATACCGATCGCGCGCGCCGCATCGCCGACGGCATTGAGCCCGGAGGCGCACAGCCGGTTGATGGTCAAGCCGGGCACCGTGTCGGGCAGCCCGGCCAGCAGGATCGCCATGCGCGCGACGTTGCGGTTGTCTTCGCCGGCCTGATTGGCGCAACCGAGGAAGACTTCATCGAGCCGCGACCAGTCGGCCTGCGCATTGCGCGCGACCAGCGCCCGGATCGGGACCGCGGCGAGATCGTCGGTACGGACCTTGGCGAGCGCGCCGCCGTAGCGGCCGATGGCGGTGCGCGCCGCGTCGCAAATGAAAACTTCTCGCATCGGACTCTCCCTCGGCCGGCGATGGAGGCCGCCGGTCTTTCCTGGCGGCTAAATGACGACGCCGCTTTTCTTCGCGTAGAGGTTATTACGAGCCATGGCTGACACGGTCAAATGGCGGACGCGCATCGCTGCTCAGCCGAATTCGCGCAACAGCTCGAGCAGCAACATGCGGCGCTTCGGCCCTATCAAATCGACCATCTGCGCCTCATGGCGCGCGCTTAAAGCTTTGATCCGCGCCAACGCCTTGGCGCCGGCTGCGGTGAGAAACAGCGCATGCGAGCGGCCGTCGCCGGCGGCAGCCCGCCGTTCGATCCATTTGCGCCGTTCCAGCTCATGCAACATGCGCGCAAGTCTGGCCCGCTCGATGCCCAGCGCGCGACCGATCGCGGCCTGTGAGCGGCCCGGGTTGGCGGCAATGAGGATCAGAACGGAATATTGCGCCGGACGCACGTCCACCGGCGCCAGCGTCCGCATGAAGTCCTTGAACAACGCGACCTGCAGCCGACGCAGAAAATAACCGACGTGGTCGTTCAATTCCGCGAGCTTGAGCGGCTCCGTTTGCGCGGCGGGGAGCGCCTGCGGGCGCCGAGCCTGCCTGCGTTCGGCGCCGCGTATGCCGCCCGCCCGTCCGTCCAGCGATACCACGCTCACGTCCTCCGCTTACGCCCTCTCTAGCACAATCCGGTCCGCCACAAGCCGCTTGACGCGGATTGTTGTCAATGACAACATTCGCCCGGCGCGCGGCACGGCCGCGTCGGTCGTATTCTCAAGCGCTACAAAAACGGCGCCGCAGGCGCCAAAGCAGGGGATGGCATGCTCAAGTTTGCAACGATTACGGCTGCGCTGTTTTCCTTGATGTCGTCCCCGGCCGGCGCCGAGATGAATGGCACGGTCCGCATCGGCGTGCTCAACGACATGTCGAGCGTCTACGCCGCCTTCCAGGGACCGGGATCGGTGGTCGCCGCCCAATTGGCGGCCGAAGACTTCGCCAAGCGCTCCAAGCGCAAGGTCGAGATCCTTTCGGCGGATCATCAAAACAAGCCCGACATCGGCGCCGCCATCGCGCGGCAGTGGTTCGATGTCGATGGCGTCGACATAATCATCGACGTGCCGAATTCGGCGGTGGCGCTGGCCGTCGCCGACATCGCGCGCGAGAAGAACAAGGTCTTTATCGGATCGGGCGCCGGCACCGCATTATTGACCGGCGCCAAGTGCTCGCCGAACACCGTGCACTGGACCTACGACACCTGGGCGCTGGGACATGGACTTGCTCGCGGCGTGGTGCAGCAGGGCGGCAAGACCTGGTTTTTCGTTACCGCGGATTATGCCTTCGGGCATGACCTGGAAAAACAAGGCGCCGACCAGGTCCTCGCCGACGGCGGCCGGGTACTGGGCAGCGTTCGCCATCCGCTCGGCACCAACGATTTCTCGTCATTTCTGCTGCAGGCCCAAGCCTCCGGCGCGCAGGTGATTGCTCTGGCCAACGCTGGCGGCGACACCGTCAATACGATCAAGCAGGCGGCCGAGTTCCAGATCAACGAAAAGCAGAAGATCGTCGCCTTGATCTTCGACCTGCAAAGCGTGCCGGCGCTCGGGCTTGTTACCGCGCAAGGCATCACGGCGCTCAACGCCTTCTATTGGGACATGAACGATCAGACCCGCGCCTGGTCGCGGCGCTACCAGGAGCGGTACTCAAAGAAAGAAATGCCCAATCACATGCAGGCCGGCGTTTATTCCGGTATCATGGACTATCTGCAAGCGGTCGAGCAGGTCGGCTCGCCCGCCGACGGGCGCGCGGTGGTGGCGGCAATGAAGGCGACGCCGGTCGATGACCCGCTGTTCGGCCGCATCAGTATCCGCCAGGACGGGCGCGCCATGCACCCGATGTATCTGTTACAGGTCAAGACGCCCGCCGAGTCGAAAGGCGAGTGGGACGTCTTCAAGGTCACGGGAACGATCCCGGCCGACAAGGCCTTTCGTCCGCTCAACGAAGGTGGCTGTCCGCTGGTCAATAACTAGTGCCGAGCGGCTTGAGCGCGGCAATAGTGGCAATGGCAGGCTGAACGGGTCGCTAGCTGAAGGGCAAAACCATGAATAACGCTTACGTTCCCTATGGCACCTATTGGTCGACGCCGTTCGCCAAGTGGCAGGGCTCGCTCGGTCATCTGCACAGCATGAAGCTTGCGGCCAACGTCGCGCGCGACACGCTGGCGGCCAAGAAGTTTCCCATGGACGCGATCGACCTCGGAATTCTCGGCATCACGATTCCGCAGCCGAGCAGTTTCTTCGGGCTGCCGTGGGTGACGGGCATGATGGGAATTCCCGACGTGCCGGGACCCACCGTGAGCCAGGCCTGCGCCACCAGCGCGCGCGTGCTGCAGATGGCGGCCAACGAAGTCGAGCAGGGATCGGCCGGCTGCGCCATCGCGGTGACGGCCGACCGCTGCTCGAACGGCGCGACGCTGGTTTATCCCAATCCGGGTGGACCGGGCGGCACCAGCCTCACCGAGGCCTGGGTGCTGGATAACTTCAGCAACGATCCCTTCGCGCTGAACGCCATGATCGACACCGCCGAGAACGTCGCCATGCGTTACCAGATCACCACGGCCGAGCAGCATGCCGTGGTGCTGCGGCGCTACCAGCAATATCAAGAGGCGCTCGCTGACGACCGCGCCTTTCAACGCCGCTACATGGTCGAGGTGCCGATCACCGACGCGAATTTCCGCAAGCAAACCGGCAAGCTCACCGCCGACGAAGGCGTGTTCGCCATTACCACCGACGGCCTGACCAAGCTGAAACCGGTGAAGGCGAACGGCACCGTCACCTTCGCCAGCCAGACCCATCCGGCCGACGGCAATGCCGGCATGATCGTGACGACGAAGGAACGCGCCGCCGAGCTGGCGCAGGATAAGTTCATCGAGGTGCGGCTGTTGGGTTTCGGCCAGGCCCGCGTCGAAAAGGGGCACATGCCGATGGCGCCGGTGCCCGCGGCGCGCGCGGCGCTCAAAGCGGCGGAGCTCGAGATCAAAGACATCGACGCTGTGAAGACTCACAATCCGTTCGCGGTGAATGACATCGTGTTCGCCCGCGATACCGGCTTTCCGGTCGAGAAAATGAACAATTACGGCTCGTCGTTGATTTTCGGGCACCCGCAGGGGCCCACGGGGATGCGCTGTGTGATAGAGCTGATCGAGGAGCTGGCGCTGCGGGGCGGTGGCAACGGCCTGTTCACCGGCTGCGCCGCCGGGGATACGGCCATGGCGGTGGTAGTCAATGTCAGTGACTTGCGTAAGCACTAACGCGTTCTCCGTCGGCAAAATCCGCACGCGGGGCGGAGATCGCATCATGGCGTTGGCCAATTAGGAGCCCGGCTCCATGTCGAACACCGATCCGCTTCGCTCGGCCGCGCCGGCACCGTTGCGCCGGGTGCGGCTCGGCGCCCCGAATGTCGTGGTCGAGCGCCGAAGCGACGGCTGCATCCTCATGCGCTCGCCGGACGCGCTGCCCCCTTATCCGGCAACGCTCACCGAGCGGCTCGACTATTGGGCCAAGGCGGCGCCGGAACGCATCTTCCTGGCGCAGCGCGATAACGCGGGCGAGTGGCGCACGCTGACCTATGCAGCGGCGTTCGCCAAAGTGCGCGCGATCGCCGCGGCGCTGCTCGCGCGGGACCTTTCGCCCGATCGCCCGATTGCCATTCTATCCGGCAACGATATCGAGCACGCGCTCATCGGCCTTGCCGCCATGCATGTCGGCATTCCCTATGCGCCGATTTCGGTGCCCTATTCGCTGCTGTCGCGGGATTTCAAACAACTCAAGGCCATCATCGACATTTTGACGCCCGGCCTGGTCTTCGCCGCCAACGGCACGGCATTCGCGCGCGCCCTTGCCGCTGCCGTGCCGCCCGGCGTCGAAGTCGTGGTCACCGCAAACCCGCCGCCCGATCGGCCGGCGACGCCGTTTGCCGAATTGGCGAGCGCGCGACCGACCCCGGCGGTCGAAGCGGCGCATGCCGAAGTCAGTCCCGATACGGTGGCAAAAATCCTGTTCACCTCCGGCTCCACCGGCCAGCCAAAAGGCGTCATCAACACGCAACGCATGCTGTGCGCCAACCAGGTCATGATCCGCGCCGGCTTTTCGTTCTTCGCCGACGAACCGCCGGTCGTGGTCGATTGGCTGCCGTGGAACCACACCTTTGGCAGCAACCACAATTTCGGGCTGGTGCTCGACAATGGCGGCTCGCTCTATATCGACGAAGGCAAGCCAATGCCCGGCGCCATCGCGGCGACGGTACGCAATCTGCGCGACATTGCGCCGACCATCTATTTCAACGTGCCGAAGGGTTTTGAGATGCTGCTGCCCTATCTCGATGGGGATCAGGCGCTGCGCGAAAAATTCTTCAGCCGGCTCAAAGTGCTGTTCTACGCCGGCGCCGCCCTGTCGCAGCACGTTCGCAACGAGCTGGAGCGGCTCGCCATTGCCACAACGGGCGAGCGCATCATTTTTCTGTCGAGCCTCGGCTCGACGGAAACGGCGCCGCTGGCGGTCGCCTGCAGCTGGGAAAGCAAGCACGTCGGCAATATCGGCCTGCCGGCGCTCGGCGTGGAACTGAAACTCGTGCCGCGCGAGGGTAAGCTCGAGGCGCGGCTCAAGGGTCCCAACATCTCGCCGGGCTATTGGCGCGCGCCGGCGCTGACCGCGGACGCGTTCGACGAGGAAGGGTTTTACAAGATCGGCGATGCGCTCAAGTTCGAAGACGCCGCCGATCCGGCAAAGGGCCTCATCTTCGACGGCCGTCTCGCCGAGGATTTCAAGCTCGCCACCGGCACCTGGGTCAGTGTCGGTCCGTTGCGCGCGGCTTTTATCGGGCATTGCACGCCGCTGGTGCGCGATGTGGTGTTGGCGGGATCGGATTGCGACGAGGTCGCGGCGCTGGTGTTTCCCGATCTCGATGCCTGCCGCAAGCTGGCGCCCGACCTTGCCGCGGACGTGTCGGCCGCGGATTTACTCGCCGACCCGCGCGTGCGACAGGCGTTCGCCCGCCTGCTCGAGGCGCTGGCGGAGGGAAGCCGCGGCACCTCGACCCGCGTCTGCCGCGCCATATTGCTCGCCGAGCCGCCATCGCTCGATGTCGGCGAGATGACCGATAAAGGATCGATCAACCAGCGCAGGGTGCTTGCCCATCGCGCGATTTTGGTCGAACAGCTTTACGCCGACCCGCCGCCGGCAAACGTAATCGTCGCCGGCGGGCCGGCAGTACCCACAGCGAAAGCGAGTTGATCATGGAAATTCGTGGACATGCAGCCATCGTCACCGGCGGCGGTTCGGGCCTGGGCGGCGCCACCGCGCGCATGCTGGCCGGAGCCGGCGCCAAAGTGGCCATTTTCGACCTCAACCAACAGGCCGCGGCCGAGGTAGCGGCCGACATCAAGGGCCTCGCGGTGCCGTGCGATGTAGCCGACAGCGCCAGCACGGAGGCGGCGTTTGCCAAGGCCACCGCGGCCCACGGTCCCGCGCGCATCCTCATCAATTGCGCCGGCATCGGCACGGCCAAGCGCATCGTCGGCAAAGAAGGACCGATGCCGCTCGCCGATTACGAGCGCATCATCCGCGTCAATCTGATCG
Organism: Xanthobacteraceae bacterium; assembly: GCA_049512975.1. Taxonomy (GTDB): domain Bacteria; phylum Pseudomonadota; class Alphaproteobacteria; order Rhizobiales; family Xanthobacteraceae; genus BOG-931. The sequence continues at coordinate 11,591 of JBEKWO010000087.1, forward strand.
GCACATTCAATGCGATGCGGCTCGCCGCCGCCGCCATGTCGACGCTCGATCCGCTCACCGACGGCGAGCGCGGCGTCATCGTCTCCACGGCGTCCGTCGCGGCCTTCGAAGGCCAGATCGGCCAAGCCGCCTATGCGTCGTCGAAGGGCGGCATCGTCAGCCTGGTCATGCCGGCGGCGCGCGAGTTCGCCCAATTCGGGGTCCGCGTCAACGCCATCGCTCCCGGCATATTCCTCACGCCGATGCTGATGGGGCTCACCCCGCAGGCGCAGGAGAGTCTCGCCGCGTCGCTGCCGTTCCCGAAAAAGCTCGGCGACCCGGCGCAGTTCGCGGCGCTGGTCCGCCACCTGATCGAGAACAGCTACATCAACGGCGAGGTCATCCGGATCGATGCGGCGCTGCGCATGGCGCCGCGGTAGCGACAACGGAGGACAGATGGACCGGCCAAAACGCTAGGGGCTTCACCATGAAGCATGATGCCCATTATTAATCCGCCCTGCGCCCTCCGTCCTCTGTTGTCTGTCCTCATGCTTTCCAACATCCGCAATACGCGCATCGAATGGTACCAGTGCGATCCCGCCGGGATCATCTTCTATCCACGCTACTTCGAGATATTCGACACCTCCACGACCATGCTGATCGAGCGCGCGCTCGGCATGACCAAGCTCGAATACCTCAAGGTCTATGACTTCACCGGCCATCCGGTGGTGGAGACGCGTGGACGTTTCCGCCTGCCGACGCGGTTCGGCGACGAGCTGGCGATCGAGACGGCGCTGGTCGAATGCGGCCGCTCGAGCTTCAAGATCGAACATCGGCTCACCAAGGCCGGCGTGCTCGCGGCCGAAGGCTTCGAGACGCGCGTGTGGGTGGTGCGCCGCGAGGACGATCCGAAACGCATACGGTCACAGCCGATCCCGCCCGAGGTTCTCGCGCGTTTTAATCAGGCGCGCATTTGAGTGGGATACGCGCCATGACGACCGGCCACGTTCCTTGCCTCGTTCCGGGAGGCTTCGTATGATTCCGCATGGCTGTTCCGGCACCCCCCTCCGGCGGTGAGCCGCGCGACGACGCGGTCAATCACGAACGCTTCCGCCGCGTCATGGCGTCGTTCGTCACCGGCGTCACCGTCATCACCACGCAGGTGCGCGGCGAGGTGCGCGGCATGACCGCGAACGCCTTCATGTCGGGATCGCTCGATCCGCCGCTTTGCGTGGTCTCGGTCAGCAAGATTGCGCGCATGCACGGCTTTCTGATCGAATCCGGTCACTTCGGCGTCAGCATCCTCGCCCGCGGCCAGGAAGCTTTGATCGGTCATTTTGCCGGGCGTCCCGTCGAGCGCCTCGATCCGAAATACGACCATGCCGGAGGCACGCCGCTGCTCGCTCACGCGCAAGCAACCATCGCCGCCAAGGTGACCGCGCGACATGACTGCGGCGACCACTCGCTGTTCGTCGGCGAGATCCTCGCGCTGCGGCACAACGAGGGGCTTTCGCCGATCGTTCTCCATGTCGGCCGGCTGGCGTCGCTCCGGCATTCACACGAGCAGAGACTGGAGCCGACGCTCGATTTCTGGTGAGGCCGCGCCGTTGCCGGCCGAGCCCGCGAAATCCAGCGTCCTATTTCGGCGCGCCGCGCAGGACGTGGTAGCTGAGCTCGCCGGGATCGGTCAGATCCGGCACTTTCCAGCCGTCCAGATCGTACTCCGCCATGCAGGCCTCGGCGAAGCCCTTGAAGCGGTCGGCATTGCCGGACGCCTGCGCGCCGAACAAGCAATAGCGGCGGATTTCTTCGGTCGAGCCGCCGTAATTGATCTCGTAGAGCTCGTGGCGGCCGCCAAATTCCGTCGCCAGGCAGTCCCAGAGGAGCTTCATCAGCTTGACGCGCTCCTCGGCGTTGTAGCCGCCGGAGCCGCGCATATAGCGGTCGATATAGGGACGGATCTCGGCGTTCTTGAAGTCGCGGGCATGGGAATTGAGATAGATCAGCCCGGAAGCGACGGTCTGCTCGATGATGTATTTGACCTTGGTGTAGGCCATGGTGGCGATGATCTGATAGGCGTTGCCTGGGTCCATGTTGGGCAGCACGTAATCGCCGATCCAGGGCTTGGGATCGCGCACCATCGCATCCGACAAGGCCCAGAACAGGTTGCGCCAGGCGATGACCTCGCCGACATTGGCTTGCACGCCGCGATAATCCTTGGTCCCGGCGGCTTCCACCGCCTTGAGCAGCAACCCGGCAATGAAGTCGAGCTTCACGGCAAGCCGCGTGCAGCCGTGGACGACGAAGCGCGGCAAAAATCCGGTGCGCGGGAAGAAATTGTTGGCCTTCTCGAGGTCGCCGTAGACGAAGACGTTCTCCCAGGGCACCAGGACCTTGTCGAGAATGAACACGGCGTCATTCTCGTCGATCCGGCTCGACAGCGGATAATCGAACGGGCTGCCCATTGCCGTCGACGTCATCTCATAGGAGGTGCGGCAGATGAATTTGACGCCCGGATGGTTGGTCGGCACCATGAACACGACGGCGAAATTCTTGTCTTGAACCGGGATCAGGCCGTGATGGGCGACGAAGGTGTAGTTGGTCAGCACCGATCCCGTCGCCACCACCTTGGCGCCGGACACGACGATGCCGGCGTCAGTCTCCTTTTCCACGTGGCAGCAGATGTCGCCGACCTCGTTGGGCGGCCGGTCGCGGTCGACCGGCGGATGGATAATGGCATGATTGACGAAGGGAACGCGCTCCTGGCTGAATTTGTACCAGCGCCGTGCATTGTCGCTGTACGGATCGTAGAACTCGGCATTGGCGCCCAGCGTCGCCAGGAATGCAGCCTTGTAGTCGGGTGAGCGGCCGAGCCAGCCATAGGTGATCTTCGCCCATTCGGCGATGGCGCCGCGCGCGGCCAACAGATCGTCGAGCGTTTTCGGCGCCTTGAAGAAGGCGTGGGTCTTGCCGCCGTTTCCGGTATCGGTGGGCACCAGGATCTTGTCGGCGTGTTTGGGGTCGTGCAGCGCGTCGTAAAGCCTCGCCACCATGCGGGCCGTGTTGCGGAACGCCGGATGCGTGGTGACGTCTTTCACGCGCTCGCCGTAGATGAAGACGGTGCGGTCGTCGCGGAGCGAGTCGAGATATTCGTTGCCGGTTTGCGGCGCGGTCACGCCACCCGGCATTGCGGCTCCGGACTTTCCCGACGTCACGGCTGCACTCATGGCGCTCCCCTTGTTTTCGCCTTGTTCGATGATCGAGCGATCGTCCGGCTTCCACACTCGAGCGCACGATAGCCGGAGGCGAAGCTTGGCTACAAGCTCATGATCCGCTGGCATCCGATTGCCCGGCGAGCGCGCTTGCCATTCTCGTCATGCCGCTTGCTCCAAGGAGTCTGAGCGAGGCTTCACGTTTCTTTGATCTCGCTTGTTTCTGGTCCGGCAGAGAGCGATCGCGCCCACAATCTTGCCACTGAGACGGAAGGCAAATCGCGGAGACGATATCCGGGATTTTTCTGGGATTAAGGCCCGTCGCCCGCGGTCATCTGTGGGCCTCGCCTTTATCTTCTCCGTGCACTGCACTAATGATTGGGATCGCCCCGATCTTTGTTGAACTTTGTGAAGCGGGCGTTGCCGTGAATGACGTTAAGCGGCTTTCGCGTTTTGGACAAGAGCGGAGTTGTTTGTTTCCTTTTCGTAGTGAGCGGCAAGCGCGGCCCGCAAGGCAGGA
>JBEKWO010000088.1:0-14957 GCA_049512975.1 Xanthobacteraceae bacterium
AGTAAAGTCCGTCCGCACCGCAATCGCCCAGCCCATGGCAAACGTCCCTCCGTTTGCCACCTTGAATCACTTTGCCGGTGATTTGTGAATCCCCGCGAGAGTCAGCCACTCAGCGGCTTGGTATAAGATTCTACTCATCCATCACATAGGCCATGTAGAGCTGCTCTTCAGTATCGCTTTCCATGCTGTCCTGCAGGAGCGGGACGAGAACACCCTCCTCCTTTTGAACGTGCGCCGACAGTTGTTCGATGAGCTGTTGGGCAAGAAGACCAAACTCGCGCCAGGCAGAAGGCGAAAATGCAGATATTGCCGCGGCGCGCGCCATCGCTGTTGTGCGCCCGCCAATATCTCTAATTTGCTCATGTTCGGTCGTAAGATGCTGCGCCAGTTCCACATCGCCGGACTTGACCAGATATTCGAACAGATATTTCTCCTCGAAGGCGAAATGATGCCAAATCTCGCTCTCGAAGGCAGCGGCGAGATCGATGAGGAATGTCCGCGTGTCGATATCGACGGTCTTTGGGGCCTCCTTACTGGCAACGAAGCGCCCTAGTCTTTCCAGCAACGCGAGCGTCGCCATATGCTCGTCATGCAGCTTCTGACTGACCCGATTTGAGTACATCATTCACCCCCCCGGTCCACGACTACACCTCGTGCGGCTTGCATTAGAGGCAGCACTCGCACACGTCGCCGCAGAATTTCATTACGCATCGTCGCCACCTGCAGCAAAAAGGAGGACGAACGCCAACGTCATCAGTACGACGGGCGCAAGAAAATGACCGAGAACCTGATGACCGGCAAGACAACCGCTCCGGACGAGGATCAGGATTGACTTCCTTATGGCCTGCCGAATTGTTCCACGCTTTTACCGTTTTCACATTACCGAATGCAACGACGACGAAGCGTTTCGATCACGAGCCCCTTTTTAATAACATCGGCCGACGATGGACGTTGGCCAACCTAAGTCGAATCACCCGATCGGCACGGGTGAGCAAAGGTGGGAGGATATTGGCGCCTGTGTCTTTGCCGTCGCCCGGGACAACAGGGGCCAAGAAGGTGGCGCAGGAATGTCGCCCACGGGCTACTGACTGTGCTTGTCCTTCCTTAATCGGCTCAACACGGCCTCCGTGATGCGGGCACAGCGCGCACCGGCAAATGGATACGTTTCTTTCAAGGTCGACGCCAGCTCACCGTCCAACGACTGCCGTAGCAGCCGCCGTGCGCGGTGCAATCTGGTCTTGACCGTTTGCGGTCGAATGCCGAGGTGGAACGCGGTTTCCTCAATGCTCATCTCCTCGACATCGCGCATGACGAAGACGACGCGGAAGGGCTCCGGAAGGGCATCCATTGCACGTTCCAAAAGTCTCTGTATTTCGTTTTGCGCCGCGGAGCGCTCGGGATCGGTCTCTGTGTTCATGGCGGGGAATTGAATAATCTGTGCGCTGGTTTGCTGAGCTGTTTCCACGGTTTCCAAGGTCACCATTGCTCGTTGCTTGCGTTTTCGTCCAAGCGCTTCGTTCAAAGCGATCCGGGTCAGCCAGGTTGTGAGTGACGACTCGCCGCGGAATTTGGAGAGATTGAAGAATGCACGCAGATACGTCTCTTGCACCACATCCTCGGCTTCAGTGTCGTCCTTCATCACAGCGCGTGCCACCCGGTAGAGTCGTTGATTGTTCTGCTCCATGATTGCACGAAACGCCGACTGGTCGCCGCTCTTTGCGCGCTCAACTAGGTTACGTTCGTCGGCAACCGTGCCGGCCGCCCTCTGTACCGTCCATTGGGTCATGACATCATCTCGTCAACAGCCGTATCCGTTCAGGCCGGTCACACCCCGCAACCCGATTGCAGCAAGAAACTCGTGTCGGGTCTCCGGAGTATCTCGGAATGCTCCCAGCATCCGGCTCGTCACCATGCTGACTCCGTAACTATGCACACCGCGCGTCGTCATGCATTCGTGTACTGCCTCGATCACCACGGCGACGCCACGCGGCTTGAGCACCTGATTGATCGTTTGCGCGATCTCCGCCGTCATTCTTTCCTGAATCTGCAGCCGCTTGGCGAACACCTCGACCAGACGCGCGAGTTTCGAAATACCGACCACGCGGCGGTCCGGTAAGTAGGCAATATGGGCACACCCAATGATCGGCGCCATATGGTGCTCGCAATGCGACTCAAAACGGATGTCGCGCAGGAGCACGATTTCATCGTAGTCCGCGATTTCCTCGAAACAGCGTTCGAGCAATAGGGCAGGCTCTTCGTCGTAACCGGCAAACCATTCCTCATAGGCGCGGGCCACCCGCCCAGGCGTGTCGAGGAGCCCTTGCCGCGTGGGATCATCGCCAGCCCAACCAATTAGCGTGCGAACCGCCTCTTCCGCCTGCAGACGGGTCGGGCGATCTCGGTCCACTGCTCTGCCGTCGCCCGATGTCCAATGGTGCTTTGTCAAGCGGGTGTCCATCGTTGTTCCTTGATTTCTGCCTTCATGCGAACCCGCACATTGGATGCGATCGCTGGGCAAAAGGTTCCCGAATGTTTTGGGGAACATTTGAGACCAAGGCGCCATCTAAGGTGATAGCGCTGCAATCCGATTGCGGGGGTAGGTGGGAAATTCCAGGAGAAGATACGATGGGCAACTTATTGAGACGTACGTCGCGAGTGCTGATTGTCGTCGCATTTGGCACGGCAGGTGCTTATGGAGCCATCAGTGCTTTCGCTGCCCCTCCCTCCAAGACAGCCGTCGATGCGGAGAACGCGCGCTACGCGCAGACGATGCTCGATGAGGGCAGAAAGACCTTCCGTTACGAGACATTCGGGAGTGAGGCCTTCTGGGGTGACACACTTCAGCTGCATAAGGCCATTGCCGGTGAGAAGAACGGCGGTGTCGGTCCGGGCGTCTCGCCAAAAACCGCGCTATCCGTCGGCCTCAAGGTCGATGCAGACGCGTTGCCGGACGCGTTGAAGAAACAGATCAAGGCGGGCAAGGTCAACCTCGACGATCCAGCCACGACCATCGCCCTGCTCAAGCTTAACGCAGTCGTCGGTGTCACCGCGTTTGCCAATCCCGACGGCAGCGTCAAGTCGATGGGCATCCAGTGCGCGTTTTGTCACTCGACTGTCGACAACTCGTTTGCGCCAGGCATTGGCAAGCGGCTCGACGGTTGGGCCAACCGCGATCTCAACGTTGGAGCGATCGTATCTCTGGCGCCGAACCTCAAGCCGTTCACCGGTCTGCTCGGCGTCGATGTCGAGACCGTGAAGAAGGTTCTCACGAGCTGGGGACCTGGCTGCTACGATGCGGAACTGGATAAGGATGGCAAGGCCTTTCGTCCCGACGGCAAGCGGGCCTGCACCCTCATCCCGCCCGCGTTCGGCTTGGCCGGCGTGAACCTCGCCACCTGGACCGGATTCGGATCGGTCACCTACTGGAATGCTTACGTCGCAGGGACCGAGATGCACGGCTCGGCGACGTTCTTCGATGCCCGGTTCAACAACAAGGATCAATATCCCGTCTCCGCGAAGAGCGGCTCGGGCAATGCGCGCAATACGCCGGATAAGACCACTGCCAAACTGGCCGCGCTGCACTTCTATCAGCTCTCGATCCCCGCGCCGAAGGCAGCGGCCGGGTCATACGACAAGGCTGCATTCGAACGGGGCAAGACGGTTTTCAACGGTTCGGGGAAGTGCGCGACCTGCCACGTGCCGCCGCTTTACACCGAGCCGGGGTACAACATGCATGCGCCCGGCGAGATCGGCGTCGACGCGTTCCAGGCCGACCGTTCGCCCACCCACATGTATCGCACGGCACCTCTCGCGGGACTGTGGACGCATCAGAAGGGCGGCTTCTTCCACGACGGGCGCTTCGCCACCTTGCTCGACGTGGTGAACCACTATAATACGCAATTCAACCTGAACCTCAGCGAGGCAAACAAAAGGGATCTCGTCGAGTATCTAAAGGGAATATAAGCATTCTTGAGCGACGGAGACGACGATGGCTCAAGAAGAGGCTAAGCCGACCGGTCCCGATCTGTCCCTGGGTATTCCCCTCGATCAGCTTGCCGATGGCAAAATGCTCGTCGGTCATGTTGGCGACGAAGATGTCCTGTTGGTGCGGCGGGGGCACGACGTTTTCGCGGTCGGGGCGCATTGCACGCACTATCATGGTCCGCTCGTCGACGGTCTCGTGGTCGGCGATACGGTGCGGTGCCCATGGCATCACGCCTGTTTCGATCTGCGCACGGGAGAGGCCCTCGAAGCGCCAGCCCTGAGCCCGATCGTGTGTTGGACAGTCGAGCAGCGCGACGGCAAGATTTGGGTCAGCGAGAAGCGCGTACCAAAGCAACCAAGGCCGCGCGGCAAAACCATGGGCAGTGCGCCCGAAAAGATTGTCATCGTCGGCGGCGGGGCCGCTGGGTTCGCCGCAACCGAAATGTTACGGCGGCAAAACTACCAGGACAGCATCGTCATGCTGAGCAGCGATGATGCGTTGCCTTACGACCGGCCAAACCTTTCCAAGGACTATCTCGCCGGCAGCGCTCCATTCGATTTCGTGCCTCTGCGCCAAGAAGAATTTTATCTCGAAAACGATATCGAGGTGCGCTTGGGGCAAACAGTTTCCAAAATCGATATTCGTAGCCGTGAAGTCGCTCTCGCGGGCGGCGACAAGATTCCCTATGACCGGCTGCTGCTGGCGACCGGGGCCGAGCCGGTTCAACTTTCCATCCCCGGAGCCAACCAACCACATGTCCGTACCCTTCGCTCGCTGGCGGATTGCCACGCCATCATTGAATACGCCAAGGCAGCGCGCCGCGTGGTGGTCATCGGGGCGAGCTTTATCGGCCTCGAGGTCACTGCCGCACTCCGCGCGCGTGGACTGGAGGTCCACATCGTGGCACCGGAAAAACGGCCGATGGAGCGAATTCTGGGTCCGCAGATGGGCGACTTCGTTCGTACCCTGCACGAGGAACACGGCGCCGTCTTCCATCTCGACGATTCGGTAATCGCCATCGATGGCAAACGGGTGAAACTCCAAGGCGGCGGCACGCTAGAGGCTGACCTCGTAGAGTTGGTATCGGCGTTCGGCCCCGCCTCGAGCTTGCCGAGAAGGCAGGTCTCAACTCCGACCGCGGGGTCGTCGTCAATCAGTACCTCGAGACCAGCGCACCCGGCATCTACGCCGCCGGCGACGTCGCGCGTTGGCCCGACCGGCACTCAGGTGAGAACATCCGCGTCGAGCACTGGGTTGTGGCTGAGCGTCAAGGGCAGGCCGCTGCGCTCAACATGCTCGGCTATGGCGCGCCGTTCACCGCCGTGCCGTTTTTCTGGAGTCAGCATTACGACGTTCCGATCAACTATGTCGGTCACGCCGAGAAGTGGGACGAAATCGCGATCGACGGCGACATCGCCGGCAAGGACTGTCTCCTGAGGTTCAAACTTAATGGACGCGTGCTCGCTGTCGCCTCGATTTTCCGCGACGTCGAAAGCCTTCAGGCCGAGGTCATCTTGGAGCGTGCCGCCGCTGCGTAAATATGCAACCTGTGCACGTGGCGCACCAAAGCGCGTTCCGCCTTCCCTTGGACGACCTCGTCTATGTCGTGGTCGCGGACCGTTTCTTGGTACCAATTGCCAAACGGGCCAAATAAAGCGTCCGTGCTTCCTCTCCAGAGGCCCTGGCGGCTTGTTCCGAAATATAAACAGGCGCGGAAAACTTCACCGGCTGAAAACGGCCATCGCGGCGAAGCTTCCAAATGTACTTATCTCCACGCAGCTCGACGAGAACTCGTAGCTCACCCTCGGCGCTCATTTGCAAAACCGTTCTATGAGGCGCGCAACAAAAACAATTATAACAGGATTGTCAGATGAGTATTATTTCCCATGTTTGCATTGACCTAGATCAAATCCCGCCCCACTGCATGCATCCGCGTGTTTCTTAGCGCCGACCCGTCCGCCAATCACTTGGTTCGCCGCAGGGCTGGGTCATTTCTGCTTACCGATCGGAGCTTTCGCTGTTCGCCGCTCCTCAAACAACTGCGCTACTTCGACGCCCAACGCCGCGGCCGCGTGCGACATCGATGTAATTATTTGGATTGCGGCGACCGGCCGGGTACAGTGCACCATCGATACTGGAGATCATGTCTCGCGATCCCGACCGCGACATTGTCGGCCGCGCCGGCAAACTCGCGCTACTAGGTCTTACGTCCACAGTTGCAAGCGCAGTTACCTGAACTGAGGTTCAAAAAGGTAGTCATGAGCACAGCGTTACCCCCTGCTGCGGACGTGATTGTCGTCGGCGCCGGCAATGCGGCGTTTTGCGCTGCGCTGGCGGCGGCCGAGCAGGGTGTATCGGTGCTGATGCTGGAGCGCGCACCGGAGGCCGAAGCCGGTGGCAATAGCCGCTTCACGGCCGGGGCATTCCGCTGCGTCTACGATGGCGTTGATGATCTGCGCGCGCTGATGCCGGACTTGACCGATGACGAGGTCGCCAAGTCCGACTTCGGTACCTACACCGCGCAGAAATTCTTCGACGACATGGGCCGCGTCACCGAATATCGCACTGATCCCGACTTGTGCGAGATTCTAGTGACGCGCAGTAAGTCGACGATGCGGTGGATGCGCGACAAGGGTGTGCGCTTCATGCCGATTTGGGGCCGGCAGGCTTACAAGATCGGCGGCATGTTCAAGTTCTGGGGCGGCCTCACGGTGGAAGCCTGGGGTGGCGGGCCGGGGCTGGTAGACCAACTCACGAAGATCGCGCGCAAGAACAACATCGCCGTCGCCTATGGCGCCCGCGCGCTGTCGCTGGTCGCCGACGACGAGGGCATCAAGGGGGTACGTGTTAAGCACGACGGCAAGACCGTCGAGGTCAGGGCCAAAGGCGTGGTGCTCGCCGCCGGCGGCTTCCAGGCCAATACTGAGATGCGCACGCGCTATCTTGGGCCCTTGTGGGAGCTCGCTAAAATCAGAGGCACGCGATTTAACACTGGCGACGGCATTAGGATGGCGCTTGACATCGGCGCCATGCCGACCGGCAACTGGTCGGGCGCCCATGCCGTCGCTTGGGACCGCAACGCGCCGGAGTTCGGCGACTTGGCGGTCGGCGACAATTTTCAGAAGCATTCCTATCCGTGGGGCATCATGATCAATGCCAACGGCGAGCGCTTCGTCGACGAGGGTGCCGATTTCCGCAATTACACTTATGCGAAGTACGGCCGTGTAATCCTGATGCAGCCCAAGCAGTTCGCCTGGCAGGTATTCGACGCCAAGATTATTCCGATGCTGCGCGATGAATACCGCATCAAGCAGGTTACTAAGGTGCGGGCCAATACACTGGAGGAGCTGGTCAATAAACTCGAAGACGTGGATGCCGAGAAGGCGCTGGAGATCATCAAGACCTATAACAGGGCGGTGATGACCGAAGTGCCGTTCGATCCCAGCGTCAAAGATGGACGCGCCACCCGCGGCCTTGCTGTACCAAAATCAAACTGGGCCAACACCCTCGATGAGCCGCCGTTCGAGGCTTATGCGGTGACCTGCGGGCTCACCTTCACCTTCGGCGGCATCAAGATCGACACCACCGCCCGCGTCATCGACACTGATGGCGCGCCGATCCCCGGGTTGTTTGCGGCCGGCGAACTGGTGGGCGGGCTGTTCTATTTCAACTATCCGGGCGGCACCGGCCTGATGAACGGTTCCGTCTTTGGCAAGATCGCCGGCACTGCCGCCGGCCAACGCGCAGCGCAATCGCTTTGACGCCCGACGACGAGCCGCGACTGATGGTCGTCGGCGATGTGCACCGGAAATCAAATCCGAACGTATTGATGGTGTAGACCTCTGAGATACGGGACGTTCAACGATGTGCCGGCTGAACTGCACGCGACGCTGGTGCATCCTTGTTCAGCGATAGCTGCGCACGCTTTTTTATACGAGTTTTGCTCTGCCCTAACAGTAGTTCTGCGCCGCCGGCTGCTCGTTTTGACGTGATGTTCGGCGAGCGGCGCGCCGGCTGCTAGGTTGGAAGACCCGCCGTTCCAAGTGCCCGGGAGACACACACTCCCTGCCCGCATCCCGAGATAGCGTGTCGGGTTCCCGGTCATCGGCAAATCTGGCGAGATATCCACCCCGGTGCTACCCCGAAAGCCGCCGAATCAAAGCTCTAAAACCGCCGTCACGGGCACATGGTCAGAAGGCCTTGTCCAACCACGCGACTTTCGCATGACCTCGATGGCCGAAACGCGGTCGGCTAGCATCGGCGAGGTCCGGATGTGGTCGAGGCGGCGTCCCTTGTCCGCGGCCGCCCAATCGGCTGAGCGGTAACTCCACCAGGTGTAGAGTTTTTCCGGCTCCGGCGTGAGCACGCGCATGCTGTCGACCCAGCCGCCGGCGCTCAGCGCCTGAGTGAGCTTCTCGCACTCGACCGGCGTGTGCGACACCACCCGCAGCATCTGCTTGTGGCTCCAGACGTCGTGTTCGAGCGGCGCGACGTTGAGGTCGCCGAGCAGGATCGCGCGCTCGGAGGGTGCCGGCCGCAGCGTCGCGCAGTCCCGCATCTCGTCGAGGAAGGCGAGCTTATGGGCGAATTTCGCATTGATCTCGGGATCGGGAGTGTCGCCGCCGGCGGGCACATAGAAATTATGGATGGTGATCGGGTCACGCAGCCCGGCGCGTTCTCCGAACACCGCCGAGACGTGGCGGCAATCGGTCTTGCCGCAGAAGCTCTGAATGTCGAAACGCTCGAACGGCAGCCGCGAGAGCACGACGACGCCGTGATAGCCCTTCTGACCGTTGAGCGCGACGTGCTCGTAGCCGAGTCGCCTGAAGCGCTTGCGCGGAAATCTGTCGTCCGGGCACTTGGTCTCCTGCAGGCACAGGATGTCCGGACGGACCTCCTTGATGAATTTGGCTACGAGATCGATGCGCAGCCGCACCGAATTGATGTTCCAGGTGGTGACCGTTAATCGCATGCGGAGAGTTGCTTAAGGAACGGCTAACTTATATGCGGCGCAGCGGCCGTGGACACAAGGCCAATCTGACGGCGTTGCCAGAGCGCGCAGCGGAACTCGTCGCCTGCCTCGCCTTAGCCTATGATGCCGCCTGGGAGGCGGGGATGGACAGCACATCGCAGCGGCCGTGCGTGGTGATTGCCGGCGCCGGCTTCGCCGGGCTCGAAGCAAGCAAGGCCCTTGCCAAAATCGACGTCGACGTGGCGCTGATCGACGCGCAGAACCACCATTGCTTTCAGCCGCTGCTTTACGAGGTTGCCACCGCGGCGCTGTCGCCCGCCGATGTCGCGTGGCCGATCCGCGCCATTTTGCGCGAGCAGAAGAACGTCCGGGTGATCATGGCGCGGGTTACCGGGATCGACGTGCAAGCGCGCCGCGTGCACACCAGCGAGCTCGATCTTGCTTACGACTATCTGATCCTCGCCACGGGAGCGACGCACTCCTATTTCGGCCATGACGAATGGGCGCCGTTCGCGCCCGGGCTCAAGCAAGTCGCCGATGCGACCGAGATCAGGCGGCGGTTCCTGCTCGCCTTCGAGCGGGCGGAATTGGTGGAGGACGAGACCGAGCGGGCGCGGCTGCTCACCTTCGTCATCGTCGGCGGCGGCGCCACCGGCGTGGAAATGGCCGGCGCGATCGCCGAGGTGGCGCGGCGGACCTTGCAGCACGATTTTCGCCGCATCGACCCGCGCACCTCGCGCATCGTTCTGATCGAGGCCGGGCCGCGGTTGTTGCCGACTTTTCCCGAAGCGTTGTCGGATTATACCGCCCGCTCGCTGCAAAGGATGGGCGTGGAGGTCGAGCTTAACCGCAAGGTCACCGGCTGCGACGCCCACGGGGTCACCGTGGACGGCGGCCGCATCGAGGCGGCGACGGTAGTCTGGGCGGCGGGCATCGTCGCGTCGCCGGCGGCGGTCTGGATCGGCGCCGAGCACGATCGCGCCGGCCGCATCAAGGTGAACGCCGACCTCAGCGTTCCCGGACGACCGGATATCTTCGCCGTCGGCGACACCGCGAGCGTCAGCAACCGCGACGGCCGCCCGGTTCCCGGGATCGCGCCGGCGGCCAAGCAGATGGGCCGCTATGTGGCCGAGGTCGTCGCCGCCCGCGTGCGAGGCCGGCCGGCGCCGGTGCCGTTCGTCTATCATCATATGGGCGAACTCGCCACGATCGGCCGCAAGTCGGCGGTGGTGAAACTTGGCCCCCTGCAGCTCACCGGATTTTTGGGTTGGCTATTCTGGAGCGCCGTCCACATCTATTTTTTGATCGGATTGCGCAACCGCTTCGCGGTCGCGCTGAACTGGCTGTGGATCTATATGACGTTCCAGCGCGGCGCGCGGCTGATCGGAATTGCACCGCGTTGAGCGGCCTCGCTTACGGCCGGCCTTGTCCCGACCATCCCCGTCCCTGCACGTCGTTCTGGTTCTGGTAATTGATGACGAATAGATTCGGATCGGGCTTCTTGGTGGTGTCGAGATTATACACGGCGACGGTGGTATCGAGCCCTTGTGGATCGGTGACCGTCCACTGCTTGAGTTGAAGATTTTTGGCGTCGAACATGATCATCAGCCGACTGGTGCCGGTCAGGAGCCGCGTTTCCTCGATGACCACGGTGATGAAGGTGTCGTCGGCCGAAACGCTGACCACATCGGTATCGCGCAGCAGATCGATGTGGTCGGCAAGCAGATAGCGCAGCGGCGTCTGTGACAGCGGGTAGTAATCCGACGTTTCCAGCGAGCGGTCGCGCACCAAGACCGCGGAGCCGTCGGCGATGATGTCGATCGGGCTCGGCGGGTTATAGGCGAAGCGGACTTTCCCCGGCTTTTGTATGGAGAACGCCCCCTCGACGCGCCTGCCGTCCGGGCCGATCTGCACGAAATTTCCCACCAAGGTCTGCACGCCGGACAGATAGTTGCTGATCTTGTCGAGCAGTGCGCGCTGATGGGCGTCGAAGGCGGTCGCCTGGCTCGGTACCGCGCTCTTGCCCAAGGAAAACGAGAATGGAAAGAGGCCCTTTGCTCCCGGATCGGCGGGCGTGGCGGCGGCAGCGGCCGCAGCAGCAGTATCGGGCGATGCAGGGGTCGCGGCCGCCGGCGGCGCCGCCGTCGATTTGGGCCGCGGCGCCGGCGTCGGTAACGGCACGCTGTCGTCGGCGGCAGCGAAGCCGGCTGCCAGCATGCTGCACGCCATCGCCACGAGAACGATCCTCGCACCCCGTTCCATCATGTCACTCCCCCCGCACGTCGGTGCGCGCGCTCGCCACCGGACCATCGTTACGGACGCGTTATGGCGAATTCGCGGCTGCATGCCGGCTTAAAGCGCCGACACTTGATTCTCAATAGGGATCGTCCTCGGCGCCTTCGACGAGGATTTCCCGTTTGCCGGCGTGGTTGGGTTGCCCGACGATGCCTTCTTGTTCCATGCGCTCCATCAGCGAAGCCGCACGGTTGTAACCGATCTGCAGCCGGCGCTGAATGTAGCTGGTCGAGGCCTTGCGGTCGCGCACCACGACCTGCACCGCCTGCTGATAGAGGTCGCCGCCTTCGGCGCCGCCCATGGCGGTGCCGTCGAACACCGCGGTGTCGTTGCCGTCGTCCAGTTCTCCGGCGGTGACCGCTTCGAGGTATTGCGGAACACCTTGCGATTTCAGGTGCCGGACGACTTTTTCGACCTCTTCGTCGGAGACGAACGGTCCGTGCACGCGGCTGATGCGGCCGCCGCCGACCATGTAGAGCATGTCGCCCTGGCCGAGCAGTTGCTCGGCGCCCTGCTCGCCGAGGATGGTGCGGCTGTCGATCTTCGAGGTGACCTGAAACGAGATGCGGGTCGGGAAGTTGGCCTTGATCGTGCCGGTGATGACGTCGACCGAGGGCCGCTGCGTCGCCAGGATGACGTGCAGCCCGGCCGCGCGCGCCATTTGCGCGAGACGCTGCACCGCCCCCTCGATGTCCTTGCCGGCGACCATCATCAAATCGGCCATCTCGTCGACGATGACGACGATGTAGGGCAGCGGCTCGAGATCGAGCTCCTCTTTTTCGTAGATCGCTTCGCCGGTCTCGCGGTCGTAGCCGGTGTGGACCGTGCGGGTGAGTTTCTCGCCTTTGCCGTTCGCCTCGGCGACCCGCGCGTTGTAGCCATCGATATTGCGCACGCCGAGTTTCGACATCTTTTTGTAGCGCTCCTCCATCTCGCGCACCGCCCATTTCAGCGCCACCACCGCCTTCTTCGGATCGGTGACCACCGGCGTGAGCAAGTGGGGGATGCCGTCGTAAACCGAGAGCTCCAGCATCTTTGGATCGACCATGATCAGCCGGACTTGGTGCGGGTGCAGCCGATAGACCAGGCTGAGGATCATGGTGTTGATGGCGACCGATTTTCCCGAGCCAGTGGTGCCGGCGATCAGCAGGTGCGGCATGCGCGACAGATCGACCAGCACCGCTTCGCCGCCGATCGCCTTGCCGAGGCACAGCGGCAGCCGGGCGGTAGTCTCGGCATAATCGCGCGACGCGAGCAGCTCGCGCAGATAGACCTTCTCGCGCGTCGGATTGGGCAGTTCGATGCCGATGACGTTGCGGCCGGACACCACGGCGACGCGCGCGGAGAGTGCGCTCATCGAACGGGCGATGTCGTCGGCCAAGCTGATCACGCGCGAGGATTTGATGCCGGGGGCGGGCTCCAGCTCGTACAGCGTGACCACCGGCCCCGGCCGCGCGTTGATGATCTCGCCGCGCACGCCGAAGTCGGCGAGCACGCCTTCGAGGGCGGCGCCATTCTCCTCGATCAGTTCTTCGCTCAGGGTTGTTCGCTCGCTGGCGCGGGGCGCGGTCAGGAGATTGAGCGACGGCAATGTATAGCCGCCGGGCAAACGGCGCGCTGGCCGCGCGGCTGCGCGCAGTTTGCGTGCGGCCGGCGCCGCGGCGCTCGACTCATCTTCGGAATCGGCATTCGCGTAGTGGCCCGGCGGCTTGTCGAAGCGGGGTTCGATATGTCGTGGCATCGTGGTATCGCCCCGCATCGGCGGTTGCGCGCGCATGCGCCGGCGGAACACCCGCAACAGCCGCGAGCGCAGGCTCAACAGCGCATGCATAAGGCGGCCCAGCGAAATCCAGGCGCCATCGTCTTCGCGATCGGCGCTATCCTCGTCCTGGTCCGGCGAGCCCCGCCAAATCATGCCGGCCGCACCGGCAAAGGCGATGAGCGCCGCAAGGCCGAGCCCGAATGCCGCCGCCACGCGATAGAGCCCCGCAAGCGGCGCGCCGAGGAATATCGCCGGCACGCGCAGCACGGCGTCGCCGATCACACCGCCGAGCCCGGTCGGCAGCGACCAATGGCTGCTGCCCGGCAGGCACGAGGCGAACGCGGCCGCGAGCGCGGCGCCCAACAGCCAGAGCACGACGCGCAGCCGCTCGCGGCTGAGCGCTCGATGCCCGAGCAGCCGATAGCCCCACACCGCGATCGGCAACAGCAGCGCCAGCGAGCCGAGCCCGAACAATTGCATCAGCAGATCGGCGGCGATCGCGCCGGGGCGGCCGAGCAGATTGTGCACCGGCGCGTCGGTGGCGTGGCTGAGCGAGGGATCGCGCACCGACCAGGTGGCGAGCGCCAGCGCCGCCATCATGGCGAGACTGATGAGCGCGATGCCGCCGAGCTCGCGCAGCCGCCGCCGCAGAATGGCGCCGAGCTGGCCGGAGAGAAAGGCCATCCCGTCAAGGCTGCGGTCGATCATCGACATCGCGTTTTCTCTACTCGTTCGGCTGGCGCATGATCTGTTCCGAAAACCGGTGTCCACTTTTCGGGATCATGCGCTAACCCAACACCGCGACGAGGCGGTGCAACGCCTCGGCGGTGATGTCCTTGTTCTGCACCATGGCGACGCGGATATAGTCCGCGCCCGGATTGCTGCCGTCAGCCTGCTCGCGCGCCAGATAGCGGCCGGGCACGACGCGCACCCCGGCCTCGCGCCACAGCGCGAGCGTAGCCGCTTCGCTGCCGCCTTGCGCGGCGACGTTGAGCCAGAGGAAAAACCCGCCCGCTGGGCGGCGGTAGCCATAGCGGTCGCCGACGATCTGATCGGCGAGATTGAATTTCTCGCGATAGAGGCGCCGGTTCTCCTCGACATGGGTCTCGTCGCCATAGGCGGCGATGGCGACGTGCTGCGCCGGCATCGCCACCTGCGGCGCGGCGACGTTGCGCAGCTCGAGATAGGCCGCGAGAAAACGCCGGTCGCCGGCGGCGAAGCCGACGCGCAGCCCCGGCAGGTTGGAGCGCTTGGACAGCGAATGAAACACCACGACGTTGGCGAAATCCGGCGCCGAAGCTTGCAGCATCCCCGGCGGCGGCCGGTCGTGATAGATTTCGCAATAGCATTCGTCGCAGAGGACGAGGAAGCCGAAGCGCCGTGCCAGCGCGGCGAGCTTGGCGAGGTAGTTGCGGTCGGCGACCGCGCCCTGCGGGTTCGAGGGCGAGGCGAGATAGCAGGCGACGGTGCGCGCCAGCACTTCCTCGCTCAGCGCGTCGAGGTCGGGCAGGAAGCCCGAGGCAACGATCGCCGGGAGATAGACCGGCTCGCAGTCGGCCGCGAGCGCGCCAGCGGCATAGGCCGCATAAAACGGATTGGGAATAAGCACGGCCGGCCGGCCGGCGCGCGGTTTCACCCATCTTTTGGCGGCGAGCGCGGCGAGAAACAGTCCTTCGCGGGTGCCATTGAGCACCAGGACTTCGGTTGCCGGATCGACCGGCCGCTCGAGCGCGTAGCGGCGGTTCAGCCACTTGGCGACCGCCTCGCCGAAGGCATCGAGGCCTTTGTTCATCGGATAGCGGCCGAATTCCTCGATATGCGCCGCGATCACCGGCCCGACAAAGGGCGGAATCGGATGTTGCGGCTCGCCGACCGCCATGCTGATCGCCGGCTTGCCCGGCGGAGCGTCGCCGAGAAGGTCGCGCAGCCGCACGAACGGCGAG
>JBEKWO010000089.1:0-12500 GCA_049512975.1 Xanthobacteraceae bacterium
TGCGCCTGGTCATTTCCATCGCCAAGAAATACACCAACCGCGGTCTGCAATTCCTCGATCTGATCCAGGAAGGCAATATCGGCCTGATGAAGGCGGTCGATAAGTTCGAGTACCGCCGCGGCTACAAATTCTCGACCTACGCCACCTGGTGGATTCGGCAGGCGATCACCCGAAGCATCGCCGATCAGGCGCGCACCATTCGTATCCCCGTGCACATGATCGAGACCATCAACAAGATCGTGCGCACCAGCCGCCAAATGCTCAACGAGATCGGCCGCGAGCCGACGCCGGAGGAATTGGCGGAAAAGCTCGGCATGCCGCTGGAGAAGGTGCGCAAGGTTCTGAAAATCGCCAAGGAGCCGCTGTCGCTGGAAACGCCTATTGGTGATGAAGAAGATTCCCACCTCGGCGACTTCATCGAGGACAAGAACGCCATCCTGCCGATCGACGCCGCCATCCAGTCGAACCTGCGCGAAACGACGACGCGGGTGCTCGCTTCACTGACGCCGCGCGAGGAGCGTGTTCTGCGCATGCGCTTCGGCATCGGCATGAACACCGACCACACGCTGGAAGAAGTCGGCCAGCAGTTCTCGGTGACCCGCGAGCGCATCCGCCAGATCGAGGCCAAGGCGCTGCGGAAGCTCAAGCATCCAAGCCGGAGTCGGAAGCTGCGGAGCTTTTTGGACAACTGACTCTGACCGTCAGACCGTTCATGCTTCGAGGCTCGCTCACGCTCAGTCCATCAGAATTCCGGCGGCCGGTCGATGACGAGCAGCAGCATATTGGGCGGATAGAGGCCGGAACTCACCGATGGGCGGCGAGTTGATATCGCACAGCGCTGCGATATGCGGAGAATAGCGGCCGTGCCGATGATGCGTCTCCCGCGTGATGCGGCGGTTGCCGCCTATGTCATCGCCGCGCTGGCACAGCCGGCGCTGGCCGTTGACCGGCATCATCAAACGGATGCGGCTTTGGCGCCGCGCGCGGCGCTGGCGGCGTTGATCGCGCAACATGCCGGCGCCAACGGCTTGCCGGTCGCGTTGGTGCATCGCGTTATCCAGCGCGAGAGCGGCTATAACGCGCGTCTGATCGATCGCGGCAATTACGGTCTGATGCAAATCCGGCTCGGCACGGCGCGCTCGCTTGGCTACCGCGGCGCGGCCGAAGGCCTGCTCGATCCCGCGACCAACATGACTTACGCGGTGCGTTATCTGGCCGGCGCTTATCGCGCCGCCGGCGGCAACGAGCGCCGCGCACTGGTGCTATATTCGCGCGGCTATTAGGGCGGCGTCACGCGGCTTGAGCCAAGCGGAGGTCGGCGGCGCGCGGCGCGTCCGTCAGGACAGTGCCCACGCTTTCTTCTTCGCGCCCGAGCGGTCGATGCTCTTGATCGCGAGCGGCGGGCGGCCGGACTTTTCCGCGATATCGCGGTCCTGTTCGATCAGAAATTCGTGCGCCGGCTGGTCGCCGTCGATGCCGCCGATCAGCGCGCGCGGAACTTTGCGGTTCGAGCGCTGGCTGCCGTCTTCATAGAGGACGTCGAACATCACGAATTCGGAATTCAGTCCCGGTTTTCTCGGCATGGTTGTTCTCCTGAGAGCTTGCCGCGCCGAATAGATCAGAGCCGGGCTCTCGTTTTTTGCTTGAGCATGATCTTTTGCGAACCCGGCGCCCACCTGTCGGGATCATGCTGTGGCGCCGCATAGAAACCGAGAACGCCGGCGCCAATGTGGCGCCGGCGCCCAAGTGGCGAGTTAGATCGCCTGCAGATTGGTCGCAGCCGACTTGCCGCTGCGGCGGTCCGGTTCGATGTCGAACGAGAGCTTCTGTCCCTCATTGAGGTTCGACATGCCAGCGCGCTCGACGGCGGAGATGTGAACGAACACATCCGGGCCGCCCGCGTCCTGGACGATGAAGCCGAAACCCTTCTGGGCGTTGAAAAACTTTACGGTACCTTGAGCCATGATGGCCTCCATTTGAAACGCATAACGCGTTTTGTGGCCGTGCAAACCATTCGCACGGTCTTCAATCCGGATTTTGCGTTGCTTGGGAAAGGCCCGTTGGGGCGAGACGACAAGGCGGCTAAATCGCGAATGGCGTGCATATAGCTATGTTTGGGGCATTTTGCAATCGGTCCGCCTGTTTTTAACCCGGCGGCCGGGCCGCCGCGCCGCCGCTACTCCAAGCCCTCGACAATGCGCACATCGCGCACGGCGCCGTTGCCGAGGGCTTGCAAGGCGGCCTGGTAGGCGGGGCTTTCGTAGGCGGCTATGGCCTGCTGGGCGCTGGGAAATTCGGTAATCACGATGCGCTCTTTTACTCCGGCCTCGAAAGCCGCTGCAGCCGTGCCACGGGCCAGATAGCGGGCGCCGAACGGAGCGGTCGCTGCCGGCGCGAGCTTGGCATAGGCCGCAAGTTTTTGCGGATCGGAAATTGAGCGATATGACACCACCCAATAGGCTTTCGGCATGACATACTCCGGTCAAAGGCACGCGCGTCGGCGCGGCGACGGCAACAAGCTTAACGCATTGTCAATCGAGTGCGAGCGGATTGCGAGGAAAGTGGCCGCGGCTGCCTCGACACTTTTCGGGATCGTGATGTGGGAGTAACCTCCGCGTTGACCCAAGAAAAGTCCGGAGGCCGGTGATGTCGTTTCTCAGCGCGCTGTTCGGCCGGCTTGCTCCCGCCAGCGCTGAAAAGATCCCGGAGCCGGTCGAATACAAAGGCTTCATCATCCGCGCCGCGCCCTACAAGAGCGAAGGCCAATATCAGACGGCGGGGACAATCGAGCGGGAGATCGGCGGCGTTCGCAAGGAGCACCGCTTCGTCCGCGCTGACGCGTTCGCCTCCTACGACGATGCGGCGAACTTCGCGCTGAGCAAAGCGCGGCAGATCATCGACCTGCAGGGCGACCGCATCTTCGGCTAGCGAAGCCGCTTTACTGTTGTGTCGCCGGGATTCGCACGACGGCTGGCTTGTCGTGCACGCGCTCAACGAAGCGAGCGTCCCAGCATAAATTTTGCTGACCGACCTTGTGGCCGATAAAGAAGCTCGGCCGTGATTTTATCAAAGCCCGCTGGCGCCGGCTCTTCCACCGGCCGCTGCAGCCCCCCATATTCAATGCGGTGGATCGCCGCTTGGGGTCCGCTGGTTTTCGGTGCTGTCGACGGATGCAATTGGTCCGGCAGGACGGCGCCGCGCGACCGTGGATATACCCAGTGACGATGTTCTGTTCGCGCCGCCAGGGCGTTCGGAATAGGCCGAGGGAAGCATATGAATCTCGACAAATACACCGACCGCAGCCGCGGTTTCATCCAATCCGCCCAGTCGCTCGCGTTGCGCGAGGGACACCAGCAATTCGCCCCGGAGCACCTGCTCAAGGTGCTGCTCGACGATCCCGAGGGGCTCGCCGCCGGGCTGATCGACCGCTCCGGCGGCAATTCGCGCCAGGCTTTGTCCGCCGTCGAGGCAGTGCTCGCCAAACGCCCAAAGGTTTCCGGCGGCGGCGCCGGGCAGGTCTATCTCGATCCAGCGCTGGCTCGCGTTTTCGAGACCGCCGAGAAGGCGGGCGAGAAGGCCGGCGACAGCTTCGTCACCGTCGAGCGGCTGTTGCTCGCGCTGGCGCTCGAGAAGGGCAACGAGGCCGGCAAGATCCTCACCGATGCCGGCGTAACGCCGCAAAATCTCAACGCCGCCATCGAGGCGCTGCGCAAGGGTCGCACCGCCGACTCAGCGTCGGCGGAGAACGCCTATGACGCGCTGAAGAAATACGCCCGCGACCTCACCCAGGCCGCCCGCGACGGCAAGCTCGACCCGGTAATCGGGCGCGACGAAGAGATCCGCCGCACCATCCAGGTCCTGTCGCGGCGGACCAAAAACAATCCGGTGCTAATCGGCGAGCCCGGCGTCGGCAAGACCGCGATCGTCGAGGGCCTGGCCTTGCGCATCGTCAACGGCGACGTACCGGAAAGCCTCCATGACAAGAAGCTGCTTGCCCTCGACCTGGGCGCGCTGATCGCCGGCGCCAAATATCGCGGCGAATTCGAGGAACGGCTCAAGGCGGTGCTGCAGGAAGTGACGTCGGCGGCCGGCGCCTACATCCTCTTCATCGACGAGATGCATACGCTGATCGGCGCCGGCAAGGCCGATGGCGCCATGGATGCCTCGAACCTGCTCAAGCCGGCGCTGGCGCGCGGCGAACTGCACTGCATCGGCGCCACCACGCTCGACGAGTACAAGAAGCACGTCGAGAAGGATGCCGCGCTGGCGCGCCGGTTCCAGCCGATCTTTGTCGAGGAGCCAAGCGTCGAAGACACCATCTCGATCCTGCGGGGCTTAAAGGACAAGTACGAGGCGCATCACGGCGTGCGCATCACCGACGGCGCGCTGGTCGCCGCCGCGACGATGTCGCACCGCTATATCACCGACCGCTTCCTGCCCGACAAGGCGATCGACCTGGTCGACGAGGCGGCGGCACGGCTGAAGATGCAGGTCGATTCCAAGCCCGAGGAGCTCGACTCGATCGATCGCGAGATCATCAGGCTGAAGATCGAGCAGGAGGCGTTGAAGAAGGAGAATGATCCGGGCTCGAAGGAGCGCCTCAAGCGGCTCGAAGTCGAGTTGAAGGCGCTGGAGAAAAAGTCCGCCGATCTGACCGCGCGCTGGAAGTCCGAGAAGGAAAAGCTTTCCGGCGCGCAGAAGCTCAAGAACGAGCTCGACCAATTGCGCGTTGAGCTCGCCAACGCCCAGCGCCGCGGCGAGTACCAGCGCGCCGGCGAGATTTCCTATGGCCGCATTCCGGAGATCGAGAAAAAGCTCAAGGCGATGGAAGCCGGCGAGGGCAGGGGCGCGATGGTCGAGGAGGCGGTCACTGCCAACCACATCGCCCAGGTTGTGTCGCGCTGGACCGGCATTCCGGTCGACCGCATGCTGGAGGGCGAGAAGGAAAAGCTCCTGCGCATGGAGGAGCAGATCGGCAAGCGGGTGGTCGGGCAGGCCGAAGCGGTCAAGGCGGTGTCGACGGCGGTCCGGCGTGCCCGCGCCGGCTTGCAGGACCCGAACCGCCCGATCGGCTCGTTCATGTTCTTAGGCCCGACCGGCGTCGGCAAGACCGAGCTGACCAAGGCGCTCGCCGAATTCCTGTTCGACGACGAGAGCGCGCTCATCCGCATCGACATGTCGGAATACATGGAGAAGCATTCGGTTGCGCGATTGATCGGCGCCCCACCCGGCTATGTCGGTTACGAAGAAGGCGGCGCGCTCACCGAAGCGGTGCGGCGGCGGCCTTATCAGGTCGTGCTGTTCGATGAGATCGAGAAAGCGCACCCGGACGTGTTCAATGTGCTGTTGCAGGTGCTCGACGACGGCCGCCTGACCGATGGTCAGGGCCACACCGTCGATTTCCGTAACACCTTGATTGTCATGACATCGAACCTCGGCGCCGAGCTTCTGGTCAACCAGCCGGAAGGCGAGGACACGGAGGCGGTGCGCGATCAGGTGATGGCGATCGTGCGCGCGAGCTTCCGGCCCGAATTCCTCAACCGGGTGGACGAGATCATCTTGTTCCACCGGCTGCAGAAGTCGGACATGGCGCGCATCGTCGATATCCAGATGGTGCGGCTGGCGCGGCTGCTCGAGGAACGCAAGATCACCATCAAGCTCGAGCCGGGCGCGCGCGATTGGCTGGCCGAAAAAGGCTGGGACCCGGCCTACGGCGCGCGGCCGCTCAAGCGCGTGATTCAGAAGTCGGTGCAGGACCCGTTAGCGGAAATGATCCTCTCCGGCCGCATCAAGGACGGCGAGAAGGTCGTCGTCTCGGCTGGCAAGCAGGGGCTGAAGTTCAACGGCGAGGTGGCGGCGGCGGCGTAGCAGCGGCGGCGGCGTTGATGCGCTCGCGGACGTGCTCGACGAAATAGCGGGCCGGCGATTTGGGCAGCCCAGTGACGACGAGCGGATTGAGGCCGCCCGAGCTCTCGACGCTGATGCTGTCCCAGAAAAAGCCGCGCGCGTGCGTAACTTCGGCGATATGCGACAGCGGCAGGTGTTCGTCGGTACGCCGCCACGGCGTGAGCCAGAATTCGACGATGCCGGTTGAAATGCCGACGTGGTCGGCGATCAGGCGGGCGGGAAACAGGAGCCGGGTGAACTTGAAGGTTACCAGCGCCCAGAGCCGGCTCGAATGCACTTCGATGCGGTCCTCGGCAGCCGCAGCCCGTGTCACGAAATTCCTCTCGCTCTAGCGAACTTGGGCGACGCGTCCGGGCACGTGCGCTATCATCGTCTCCAGCTGCTCGCGGTTCTTCTCGAACAGGGCCAGCGAAAGGCCTTCAAGGACGCGCCCGCGCGGCAGCTTGACCGTCATCGGATTGACGAAGCGGTCGTTGATCAAAATCTCGAAATGCACGTGGGCGCCGGTCGAAAGGCCGGTCGAGCCGACGAAGCCGATGACCTGACCCTGCCGAACCCGGCTGCCGGCATTGAGGCCGCGCGCGAAAGCAGTCATGTGGCCGTAGGCGGTCTGGTAGCCGTTGGCATGGCGGATGCGTACGTATTTGCCATAGCCGCCCTTCAATCCGATCTCGTCGATGGTGCCGTTGCCGGCGGCGAAGATCGGCGTGCCGAAGGGTGCCGCCCAATCGACGCCGGTATGTACCTTCATATAGTGGAGCAGCGGGTGATTACGTTCGCCGAACCCGGACCGCATAATGCCGATGGGGACCGGTTTGCGCACCAGGAACTTCTTCGCGCTCTTTCCCGTCTCATCATAATAATCATACGTGCCGTCGTCGGTTGTCTGATAGCGGTAGTACTTCTTGGTCTCGCCGCCGATCGTCAGCGAAACGTAGCGCACCTCGTTCCTGCCATCGCCGCTTTCGTCGTCCGCATAGAGCATGTCGAGCGAATCTCCCGACTGCACCTTGCGCTGGAAGTCGACATCGTACGAATAGATGCGGACGATCTCCTCGATCACGGAGTTGGGAACGTTATCGCGTAGCGCCGTCTCGTAGAGGCTCTGATAGAGCCGCACGCCGCTGCCGTCATCGTCGCTGCTGTCGTCATCTCCCGCCCCGGCGACGTCGACATTGCGGATATCGACCGGGACATAGGTGCCCTGGTCGGAGAGGGCCGCCGCGGCTTCGATCTTGCTGTCGCCGGCGACGATGACGCGCAGCGGCCGCATGTGTCCGAGCCCGGCGGGGGTCGTGAGCACGCGCAGCTTCTGCCCCTCCTTCAATCCGCCTTCGCGAGCCGATGGTCCGAGCACCGCGATGATCCGCTTGATCTCGTCGGGTACGGCGCCGAGTTCGCGCAGAATCGATCCGACCGTCTCACCTTTTTTCGCGACGATGACGCGTTCGTTCCAATCGTTGGTGCCGAGCGTGGTTTTCGGCAAAAGCGTAATGTTCTCCGGCACCACGCGCGCCTCGAAGCCGATATAGGGATCGGTGTCGCCCTCGGCGGCATAACTGAGCTTGAGGCTCGTCGCCGGCGCGTCGGCGCTGGCGAGCAAGGTTGAATTCGCCGCGGCAGTCGCGACATCGCGGACGCGGGCGACGACCTCGTCGAGCGGTAGCAGCGTCGACGGCTTCACCTTCGGCAACAGCGAGTTGATGTCGCAGACCGCAGGCGTCACCCGGCCTTTGGCGGCGACCGGCGCGAAATCGCAGGTGACAAAGGACACCTCGGCGTCCGGTTCCGCCGCCGGCGTATCGTCGGCGCTCGCCACGCCTTCGGTGAGGAGCTTTTGCGGATTGAATGGGGGAATGTTGGCGGAGAGTTCCGAGACCGACAGCACAAGATTGCCGGAGACGCGCACAAAGGGGCGCATGCGCACCAGTTCGCGATCGCGTAGCCGTGTGGTGATGGGCAGGCGCAGGATCTGGCGGGCAATGCTCGGTTCGGTGATGGCGGGCAGGCGATCGGTCTTGCGGATGCCGCTCAAGCGACCGCCGATGCCGGCAACCCGCAAGGCGGTCTCGACGCGTTCCGGCGCCAAAGCGAAATTGGTTTCACCGTCCAGCGAAGCAAAAACGGCGCCGCCCATGAGCGCAGCGCCGCACAGTCCCGTCAGGATGGTGCCGCTGAACCATTGCAGCGAAAGCCGGCGCCGGTCGACGAGAGCGCCGGCGCCCCCCTCTGCCGAAAGCGGCGGCTCGTTGCCGAGATGAAGGGGCTCGGCTTCCAATCGCCGTTTTGCGCCGCGTAGCCTAGCTTGGTCCAAGACCACCGTCCCCCGCAGTCGCAATCGCACTCGGTCCGCCGCACCCCGCGGCTTTCCGAGTTCGTAACCAAGTCCGGCACCCGGACAAGTCTCGATTGACGCCTTGACTAAAGGCGCAGAATGATCCCTGCGGCGGCCCGG
Organism: Xanthobacteraceae bacterium; assembly: GCA_049512975.1. GTDB lineage: Bacteria > Pseudomonadota > Alphaproteobacteria > Rhizobiales > Xanthobacteraceae > BOG-931. Next base: position 8,363 of record JBEKWO010000089.1, read on the forward strand.
TCAACCGACCCGACCGTCGAGGTCGAAAAGTTAGCTGACGCTGGCGTTCCCCCGCATTGCGGCGTCCCCGACACGATTCTGCAAAGAACGGCGGAGGAATGTGGCCGCAGTACGGCGCAAGCTGCGCCAAAACCTCATCGCGGCCCGCCGCTGCACTGCGCCCCGCGATTGTCTGGCTGCCGCCGAACCGGTAAAAATTGCCGCTTCATCGACGAATTCACAGCGTGCATTTTGGCGGTGCGGCCGTTGACAATGCCGGCGGCCAAAGCCTATATACGTTCTCACGACGCGCCGCCTGCTTCGGCGCGATGGCGCGTCTGCGAAGCCCCTCACTGTTTACGGTGAACGAGCATCCGGCCATGATCTTGTGGCCATGACGGATGCGCGGGGTTTCGGCGGTTCCGGCGTTTGCCGGAGACGGAGCCGCAAGGTTCCGGGGTGTTTGACAGGTGAATCGGAAGAAAGAGAAACGTGGACGGCGGAGTCCTTGCGGGCCGCTTCCTCGAACGGAGAAGGTTTAGTCGAAAGGCTTGGCTTTTTCCGCAAGAGAGCGGCCATGGAAGAGACTTCGGCGGTCGACGTTTCAGGTCAACACTTTGGACCACTTGCGAAGCTCACGCTTCGCAAGAGACTAAAGTGGGACCTCGTCAAACGTTGTGATCAGCCGAGATCAATTCTCTTCAACTTGAGAGTTTGATCCTGGCTCAGAGCGAACGCTGGCGGCAGGCCTAACACATGCAAGTCGAGCGCCCCGCAAGGGGAGCGGCAGACGGGAGAGTAACACGTGGGAACGTGCCCTTCAGTTCGGAACAACCCAGGGAAACTTGGGCTAATACCGGATACGTCCGTAAGGAGAAAGATTTATCGCTGAAGGATCGGCCCGCGTCTGATTAGCTAGTTGGTGAGGTAACGGCTCACCAAGGCGACGATCAGTAGCTGGTCTGAGAGGATGATCAGCCTCACTGGGACTGAGACACGGCCCAGACTCCTACGGGAGGCAGCAGTGGGGAATATTGGACAATGGGCGCAAGCCTGATCCAGCCATGCCGCGTGGGTGATGAAGGCCCTAGGGTTGTAAAGCCCTTTCGGCGGGGAAGATAATGACGGTACCCGCAGAAGAAGCCCCGGCTAACTTCGTGCCAGCAGCCGCGGTAATACGAAGGGGGCTAGCGTTGCTCGGAATCACTGGGCGTAAAGCGCACGTAGGCGGCTTTTTAAGTCAGGGGTGAAATCCTGGAGCTCAACTCCAGAACTGCCTTTGATACTGAGAAGCTCGAGTCCGGGAGAGGTGAGTGGAACTGCGAGTGTAGAGGTGAAATTCGTAGATATTCGCAAGAACACCAGTGGCGAAGGCGGCTCACTGGCCCGGTACTGACGCTGAGGTGCGAAAGCGTGGGGAGCAAACAGGATTAGATACCCTGGTAGTCCACGCCGTAAACGATGGATGCTAGCCGTTGTCGGGTTTACTCGTCAGTGGCGCAGCTAACGCATTAAGCATCCCGCCTGGGGAGTACGGTCGCAAGATTAAAACTCAAAGGAATTGACGGGGGCCCGCACAAGCGGTGGAGCATGTGGTTCAATTCGAAGCAACGCGAAGAACCTTACCAGCCCTTGACATGTCCCGTATGAGTACCAGAGATGGAACTCTTCAGTTCGGCTGGCGGGAACACAGGTGCTGCATGGCTGTCGTCAGCTCGTGTCGTGAGATGTTGGGTTAAGTCCCGCAACGAGCGCAACCCTCGCCCTTAGTTGCCATCATTCAGTTGGGCACTCTAAGGGGACTGCCGGTGATAAGCCGCGAGGAAGGTGGGGATGACGTCAAGTCCTCATGGCCCTTACGGGCTGGGCTACACACGTGCTACAATGGCGGTGACAATGGGACGCAATGGGGAAACCCTGCGCAAATCTCAAAAAGCCGTCTCAGTTCGGATTGTGCTCTGCAACTCGAGCACATGAAGTTGGAATCGCTAGTAATCGCAGATCAGCACGCTGCGGTGAATACGTTCCCGGGCCTTGTACACACCGCCCGTCACACCATGGGAGTTGGCTTTACCTGAAGACGGTGCGCTAACCGCAAGGAAGCAGCCGGCCACGGTAGGGTCAGCGACTGGGGTGAAGTCGTAACAAGGTAGCCGTAGGGGAACCTGCGGCTGGATCACCTCCTTTCTAAGGATGATCCTTCAGAGCGCCTCACGCGTTTCTATCGGATCTCTTGGAAACATCAGGGCAGATCGGTTTTCGGATCGGTTTGCCTACTTGCAGGACGCCGCCGTCTTCATTTCTCTTTCTTCGCGAACGAGCCAGGTCCGGGGGTCAGTAATCAGTATTCAGTCATCAGATTATGCGAACGTTTCTGATCACTGATTACCGATTACCGACTCCTGGCACGGGCTTGTAGCTCAGCTGGTTAGAGCGCGCGCTTGATAAGCGTGAGGTCGGAAGTTCAAATCTTCCCAGGCCCACCAACCTTCGCGGCTAAAGCCGCTTCGGTTGGCGAGCCAGCCTTCGAACCGCGAAGGTGGCCCGCCGTAGCCGAAAGCGCGTTTACGCGCGTCTTCGAGGCGCTACAGCGAAGGCGGGCCGAACCGGTAGGGGCCATAGCTCAGTTGGGAGAGCGCCTGCTTTGCAAGCAGGAGGTCGTCGGTTCGATCCCGTCTGGCTCCACCAGGCGGCTGCCGACTGCGAACGGCTCGTTCGTGAGAAACTCAATCAGCGCGCTCTCGGCTTTGTCGAGGCGCGCCTGTTATCTGACATCGTGAAGAGGAGATCGATCCGAGCGTTGCGCGTGATTGAAAGGTCGCGGGCGGCGCGCTACTCCATCAGGGATCAGATGTCAGTAACCAGTAATCAGAAGCGTTTTCTGATGACTGGCATCTGATTGCTGATACCTGAAATGTCGGCAAAGCTTGACCGCCTTGCCGTTGGATCGATCTTATGAAGCAAGCTGGTCTTTCTAATCAGTGTCCGGCCGCGGCGATGCAAATCGTTGCGGGCCATCGCCGAGATGGGTGGGCATTGATAATGAGAGCGATCAAGTGTCTTAAGGGCATTTGGTGGATGCCTTGGCGCTGAGAGGCGATGAAGGACGTACTACGCTGCGATAAGCCGTGGGGAGCTGCGAAGGAGCTTTGATCCGCGGATTTCCGAATGGGGAAACCCACCTTCGATACCAGGGTTTAGAGGTCAGTGATCGGCGATCGGATTTTCCGGTCGCTGCAAGCTGGTTTCTGATCTCTGGTATCAAGAGAAGGTATGGAGCTTCCGAATAAAATAGGAGGTTTCAAGCTAACCCGGGGAACTGAAACATCTCAGTACCCGGAGGAAAGGACATCAACCGAGACTCCGCTAGTAGTGGCGAGCGAAAGCGGACCAGGCCAGTGACGATCCAGAGACAACCGGAAGCGCTTGGAAAAGCGTGCCGCAGAGGGTGACAGCCCCGTACGGGTAATGCGAAGGATCGTCCTTGAGTAAGGCGGGACACGTGCAATCCTGTCTGAACGTGGGGGGACCACCCTCCAAGCCTAAGTACTCCTCAGCGACCGATAGCGAACAAGTACCGTGAGGGAAAGGTGAAAAGCACCCCGACGAGGGGAGTGAAATAGACCTGAAACCGAATGCCTACAAACAGTGGAAGCTCAAGGTTCGTCCTGGGTGACCACGTACCTTTTGTATAATGGGCCAGCGACTTAATCTGACGAGCAAGCTTAAGCCGATAGGCGTAGGCGCAGCGAAAGCGAGTCTGAATAGGGCGTTCAGTTCGTCGGATTAGACCCGAAACCTAGTGATCTAGCCATGGCCAGGCTGAAGGCAGGGTAACACCTGCTGGAGGGCCGAACCGGTGTCTGTTGAAAAAGCCTCGGATGAGCTGTGGCTAGGGGTGAAAGGCTAATCAAACTGGGAAATAGCTGGTTCTCCGCGAAAGCTATTTAGGTAGCGCCTCGCGTGAATGCTCCAGGGGGTAGAGCACTGGATGGGCTAGGGGGACTTACCGTCTTACCAAACCCAACCAAACTCCGAATACCTGGAAGCACTGCGCGGGAGACACACGGCGGGTGCTAACGTCCGTCGTGGAGAGGGAAAAAACCCTGACCAACAGCTAAGGCCCCCAATTCGTGGCTAAGTGTGGAAGGATGTGGGA
>JBEKWO010000090.1:0-14563 GCA_049512975.1 Xanthobacteraceae bacterium
CCCAGATATCGTTCAAGCACTCTCGCGTCTCCAGACGCCACGGCCTACCGCATCTGCAAAAAAGCAAACAAGCCTCCTCGCAAAACTGCCCAATCATGCAAAGATAGTGTGAGATATACAGGCTAGTAGAGGCCGCGGCCGTTGAGGAACTGGTCGGTGCCGTCCCGGCCGCTGGGCTGAGCGGCGTACGACAGGGGCTGCGACCCGGTCGTCTCCGGCAAGGCATCGCTGGAAGCGACGCTGGCGAAACGCGGGTTGCGCGCGGGAGGCGGCGTCCACGTGGCCGGGACTAGCGGTGTCGCGGCCAGCTTGATGCTACCCGGGGGAGGCGCCGGCTCGTCCTGCCGCAGCGTTGCCGCCAGGATGCGGTCGTCGGAGCCTTCGATCGGCGCCCGCCCGACATAATCGACGCGCACCCACGTGGTGCCGCGATTGTGGAAATCCAACAGGTGCGCGGCCTTGGTGGAGACGTCGATAAGGCGGTCGCCATGATAGGGCCCGCGGTCGTTGACGCGCACGATCAGCGAGCGGCCGTTGGCGAGGTTGGTCACCCGCGCGTAGCACGGCAGCGGCAGCGTCGGATGCGCCGCCGTGATGCTGTCGCGGTCGAAGACTTCGCCATTGGCGGTCAAGCGGCCGTGAAAGTCGTCGCCGTACCACGACGCCAGACCTTCGGCGCGATAGCGCGGGTTTTCTTCCGGAACGTAGACGCGGCCGGCGACCGTATAGGGCGCACCGACTCGGTAGGTGCCGCCGCCTTTGGGCACCGGCTCGCCGTCAGCGACGACTCGCGGACTTGCGGCGACGCCGTAGCGGGGATCGATTCGGCTGGAGTTCGAGCAATTGGCGAGCACGAGACAAAGCGCAGCGCAGACGCCGATCGGCGCAATTCGTCCCCATGCCGCGCTGACCCGACCCCGCATCATCCCCCATCCCGTCGCATCAGGTATCAAACGCGAGCGTGGTCAGATTGTGGCGAAATTGGGCAAGAGGTTCGCGATAGTGAATGGAATGGAACCTTGTGAGGCGCGGGTGCCGTTGTCGTCCTGGCGGCGATCGAGGGTTCGCTCTTCCTACACTCCCGCGACGATCGGCACGCCGGAATAGAGCAGGATGAGCAGCACGACGAGACCGCCGATGAAAGCCCCGAAAATAATGTGTGACAATGTCCGCCAATTTGCCGTGAGTGTCTTTTCAACGGAGCCGATGAGTTTAATTGCAAGTTTCGACATTGGCACTGCTGCCTTTCTTACTGTTACTGGCTTTTCTTGGGGTCGATGGCGGGCGCGAGGCACCGCAGTCGGGCGCGATTAATCACGGACCGGCGAAAATGTCCATACCCCGTCGGCTCGGTTGGCCTCGCAAGGTGCCCGCGCTTCCGCGACGGTCACCGTCAGAGGAGAAACGTCAGCGCAGTGATGAGAAGGACGCCAACCGTCATCATCAGAATCTCAGTGGCGCCGAAAAGCTTGATCGTTTGCAAGGGCACCTCCCAAAGTGCCCCCGACCTCCCAAGATGCTAGTAAATACGCCAGAATGGGCGAAATTATGAAAGTGGAAACGTACGAAGCGCAAAAGGCGCAATGAGTCCCGATAAGCGACCTCAGCAGCGGAAGTTGCTAGCACGTTGGCAGAAGATATATCGGTAAGGTCTTGATTTTGCAGGCGTGGAAGGGTGGCCGAGTGGTTTAAGGCACCGGTCTTGAAAACCGGCAGGCGGGGTAACTCGTCTCGTGGGTTCGAATCCCACCCCTTCCGCCATGGCGCATCAGCAGCAAGGCTGGACGCTGCAGGCGTCACACCACGTTCCGCATTTTAGGCTGGATGCCGTTCTCGGCGCGGCGACCAAGCGAATATCCCGCCTCGAGCGCATCCATGTTGACATCGAGGAAGCCGCGCGGCGTCTCCGCTCGTACCGCGTGTGCGATTTGTTCGCGATCGCAGATGCCGCTGAGCGCGACCAAAGCGCCGAGCGCGACCATGTTGGTCACACGCTCGCTGCCCAGCTCCAACGCGGTCACGCTGAGCGGCAGGTAGTGACGGCGGCACTCCCCTTCCGGCAGATCCGGACAGAGCCTGGTGTCCGCAAGGACCAGCGCGCCCGGCTTGAGCAGCGGCCAGGAGCGTTGCACGGCCAGCCGGTCGAGCAGCACCAGATAATCGATGGCCGTCAGCAACGGAAAGTCGACCTCGCCGTCGGAGATCACCAAGTCGGCGTTGCAGAAGCCGCCACGCGAGGTCGGCTCGTAGGCTTGCGACTGGGCGACGCGCTTGCCGCTCGCCGCCATCGCGTCCGCGAGCATCTTGGCGCTCAGGATCAATCCCTGGCCGCCCGTGCCGCCGATACGGATTTCGATCCGCGATGCGCTCATCGCGGCGCTCCCTTGCCGACCGTCGCCGTCGTGTCACGCCGATAGGTCGCGCCGTATTCCGGGCGGTCGTTCTTCTGAAGGATGCCGGTCGGCAGCGTGTTCGGCCGGAACGGCGTGTCCACGGTGTCGCGATAGGCGCTCGGGCGCAGCTCGCTCTTCTGCCGCAGCATCATCTCGGGCGAAGAGCCCATGTCGTTCTTGCGCCCGAAGATTTCGGTGCAATCGGACAGCACCTCGACGAAGGCGAAGCCCGGATGCTCGAGCCCCGCCTTGATCAGCTCCTTGAGCTTCGGCACATGCCGCGTCACTTCGCGGCCGACAAAGCCGGCGCCGGCCGCTGCGGCGAGCGCGCAAGCGTCGAAATGCGGCTCGGTATTGCCGAGCGGCGTGGTGGTGGTGAGCCGGGTCTCCGACGTTGTCGGCGACACCTGGCCGCCGGTCATGCCGTACACTTCGTTGTTGAGCATGAGGCAGGTGATTTTGAGATTGCGCCGGCAGGCGTGAATCAAATGATTGCCGCCGATCGCGAGACAATCGCCGTCGCCGGTAATCACCACGACGCTGAGATCGGGACGCGCCAGCGCCAGCCCGGTGGCATAGGCGAGCGGCCGCCCGTGCGTGACGTGAAAGGTGTTGGCGTCGATGTAGGCCGACAGCCGTCCAGCGCAGCCGATGCCGGAGACGACCGCGAGCTTGTCCTTGTCGATGCCGAGCTCGTGCACCGCCCATAACAGCGCCCGCAGCGCGATGCCGTGGCCACAGCCCGGGCATAGGAAGTGCGGCATCATCTCCTTGCGGAGATAATCCCTGACGTCGAACTCCGCGGCCGTGTCGATGAACATCAGGCCCCCTGCGCGAGTGCTGCCGCGCGCGCGGCAATTTCCGCCGGTACGATCGGCTCGCCGCTGAACCGATGCAGGCCTTCGACCCGGGTGCCCGCGAGCACGCGCTCGACCTCGAGAGAGAGCTGCCCGGCATTCATTTCCGGCACCAGGACCGCACGCGCGGTCGCGGCGGCTGCGCGCAGCGCTTGTTCCGGAAACGGCCACAGCGTGATCGGGCGAAACAGGCCGGCGCGCACGCCATGCGCGCGGCACAATTCGACAGCGCGGTTCGCGGCGCGCGCCGTGATACCAATGGCGACAACCACGACATCGGCGTCGTCGCAATGCAGTTGCGCCGACGCATCGATCACGTCGCGATGCTGCTCCAGCTTGGAGAAAAGCCGCGACAGATTGCGCGCGACCGCCTCGGGGTTTTGCGTCGGGAAACCGTCTTCGCTGTGCGTCAATCCGGTCGTGTGCGTGCGATAGCCATCGCCGGGGCATGACATCGCCGGAATGCCCGCTGCATCGGCGGCGTAGGGCCGATAGTCCGCGCGCGGACCGCTCGCCCAGGTGCGTTCCGCGGGCACGCGATGATGCGTGACGTCGAGCGCGACGGTCTCGGAGAGTTGCGCGAGCACCTGGTCGTAGAGCACTACGACGGGTGACCGGAAGCTCTCCGCCAGGTCGAAGGCGCGAATGGTTTGGTCGAAAATCTCCCGTACCGATGCCGGCGCCAGCACGATGATCGGATAATCGCCATGACTGCCCCAGCGCGCCTGCATCACATCGGCTTGCGCCGGCCGTGTCGGCATGCCGGTCGAGGGGCCGCCGCGCATGACGTTGACGATCACGCAGGGAATTTCGGCACCCGCCGCGTAGCCGATGTTTTCCTGCTTGAGCGAAAATCCCGGACCGCTGGTCGCGGTCATCGCCTTGACGCCGCCCATCGAGGCGCCGATCACGGCCGCCATCGAGGCGATCTCGTCTTCCATTTGCACAAAAACGCCGCCGACCTCCGGCAGCCGGCGGGCCAGACGTTCCGCGATCTCCGACGACGGGGTAATTGGATAGCCGGCGAAGAAGCGGCAGCCGGCGGCGATCGCACCGAGCGCACAGGCGCTGTTGCCCGAAATCAGCTTCGGGGCGCTTTTGCCGGTCAGCGCGGTATCAACGGCGTTCATCGCGCGGCGCCTCCCTCGGAGACGGCGCTCGCCCCGTCGAGATGCACGCGGATCGCAAAATCCGGACACAGCCATTCGCACAGGCGGCAGCCGGTGCATTTGTCCGGTTCAGCCAGCTCCACGATGCGCTCGGCGTTCAGCCGCAGGCAGCGCTCCGGGCAGAGCTTTACGCAGATGTCGCAGCTCTTGCACCAGGCGGGCGTGATCTCCAGGCGCACCCGATAGGGCGCGTCCGCCGCCGGCGCGCGCGCCTCGCTCGTCTCGGCCGGGAGTAAGCCGGCGCGCGCCTGCTCGATCCAGCGGCGGCCGCGCCGAAACGCTTCGATGTTTACTGTCACGGTCTTTTTCGGCACGAACTGCGTAACCACTTGTTCCCAGTCCGCGACTGGAAAATGCAGCGCGGCGGACAGCGCCCCGAGCAACAAAATATTGGCCGCTCGTTCGTTGCCGAGCTCTTCCGCCATGCGGGTCGCATCGATGGCGTATCCCTCCGCCACATGCGCGATCACTTCGGCCTGCGTCTCGTGCACATAACGCATGGCCGCACCGGGGCGACGATCGCGGCAGGCGAACGGCGGCACGATGCGTTTGGTGTCGCAAATGAAGATGCCTGTCTCGGGCTTGAGATGGGTGAGCCAGCGCAGCCCTTCGGCCCATTCCAGCGCGATCAAAATATCGACTTCGCCCTTCGGGATGGTCGGCGACCAGACCTGCCGGCCAAAGCGCACGTGGCTGAACACCGCGCCGCCGCGCTTGGCCATGCCGTGCACTTCGCTCTGCTTGACGTCGTAGCCCCGCTGCTGCGCGAGCAATGCGATCAGCTTGGAGACCATGATGACGCCTTGGCCACCCACGCCCACCACCAGAACGTTGAGCGGTGCGCGCGCTGGGTCGGCGAGCACGATCGGTGTCGCCGCCGCGCCGGCGAGTTGAGGATCCGAAGGCCTGCGGTCGCTCATGGCTGCACCATCGCGCTAGGCTTGATGCAATCCACCGTGCAGACCTGCGCGCAAAGCGTACAACCGATGCAGAGCGACTGGTCGATCTCGATCTTGTGCCGGCCCTCGAACGACTGGCCGCTCCAGCTCAAGGCCGGACAGCCGAGATTCATGCAGGCTTGGCAGGCATTGCATTCCTCGGCGATCACCTGCAGCGGCGGTCCCTTGATCTTGACCGGATCCAGCACGCAGGGCCGATTGGCGATGAGAACCGCAACGCCGCGGTACGCGATCGCCTCGCGCAGCGACTGATACATCGCCGCGAGATCGTAGGGATCGACCGAACGAACCCAGGTGACGCCGACCGCGCGCACCAGCGCTTCGTAGTCGACCTTGGGGGCGTCCTCTCCGCGCAAGGTTTTGCCGGTGCCGGGATGATTTTGCCCGCCGGTCATTGCCGTCACGTGGTTATCGAGCAGCAGCACCACGAGGTTGGCCTGGTTGTAGACGGCGTCGATCAAGCCGGGAATGCCGGCATGCAGGAAAGTCGAATCGCCGATCGTCGCCACGATCGGCTTCGGCTCGCCCGCCTTGGCCATGCCGATGGCATTGCCGATCGAGGAGCCCATCGACACCGTGGTGTCGATGCCGCGCAGCGGATCGAGGCAAGCCAAGGTGTAGCAGCCGATATCGCCGGCGACGCGCGCGCCGGATGCCCGCACCGCCATGAAGCTCGATGTGTGCGGACAACCGGCGCAAAGCACCGGCGGACGCGCCAGCGGCTCGGGCGCCCAGGTGCTGCGCTCGCGGCGCGACGGTAGAATACCGGCCTGCTCGAATCCGGCGCGCACGAGCGCGGGATCCAACTCGCCCACGCGCGGGAAAAATTGTTTGCCCTCTACGTCGAAGCCGAGCGCACGGATCTCCTTTTCGATCACCGGCTCGAGCTCTTCGACGACGAACACCCGCTCGACCGACTCGCAGAAGCGCCGCAGCAGTCCTTCCGGCAGCGGCCAGGAGGCGCCGAGCTTGAGCACGCTGGCGTCGGGCAGGACCTCGCGCACATAGGGGTAGCAGGTCCCCGCCGTGACCACGCCGAAGCTTTTGTCGCCGGCCTCCCAGCGGTTGACGGATGCATCCTCGAAATAGGCCTTCAGCCGCGCCTCGCGTTCGAGTACCGCGCCGTGGCGCGGCCTGGCGTAGGCCGGGATCATGACGTTCTTCGATGGCCGTTCGAGGAAGCCGCGCGCCGGCGGTTCGCTACGAACGCCGACCACGACCGGGCTTCGGGTATGCGACAGTTGCGTCGTGCCGCGGACGATGACCGGCGTGTCGAAAGTTTCGGAAAGCTCGAAGGCGAGCTTCGTGAAATCGAGCGCCTCCTGCGCATCGCTCGGCTCGAGCACCGGCACGCCGGCGAGCACGCCATAGAGCCGCGTGTCCTGCTCGTTCTGCGACGAGTGGATGCCCGGATCGTCGCAGATGGCGAGCACCAGCCCGCCGTTTACGCCGATATAGGTCAGCGACATAAAGGCGTCGGCGGCTACATTGAGACCGACGTGCTTCATCGCAGCGAGCGCTCGGCGGCCGGCAAAAGATGCCCCCATCGCCACATCGAGGGCGACCTTCTCGTTGGTCGACCATTGGGCGTGGACATCCTCGGCCGGGTAGGTTGCCAGGGATTCAAGGATTTCGGTGCTGGGCGTGCCGGGATAGGCAGCGGCGACCTTTACGCCCGCTTCCCAGGCCCCCCGCGCAATCGCTTCGTTGCCGGTGAGCGGGCGAGCGCTCGCAACAGCGCTAGACGGCAGTCCGAAAGGTTCCCCCAGCGGGCGCAATGCCTCCCCCTCTGCGACAGGGTCTGTCGCCTGCAAGCCCATCATTCGCAAATGGGGGGAAAAATGTATTTGCGTTAAGTCAAAGCCGGTCCCGGCGCGACCGGAGGCGCGATACGTGCCAGCGCCGCAATGGCGGGCGGCGTTTTGCCAGCCCCTACACCGTGCGCTGCGCCCGGTCCTTTTCGTTCTGCGCCTTGATGGCGTCGCGCGCCGCCTGCCATTGCGCGTCGGTCCAGTGCCGCAGCTCGTAGAAATTGGAGCCGGTCGCGTGGCTCTGGCCGCCGTCAAGGGTGATGGTCTGTCCTGTCAACCAGTCGCAGCCGTCGGAGATGAGGAACGTCGCAAGATTTTGCAGCTCCTCGATGCGGCCGACCCGTCCCATCGGATTGGTACGCTCAGTGCGCTCGGTCGGCCCCGCGCCCGGACTGAGGCGCTTGCTTGCGCCTTCGGTCGGAATGACGCCAGGCGCGATGGCGTTGAGCCGGATGCCGTAGTGGGCCCATTCGGTGGCGAGCGACATGGTCATGGCGTGGACCCCGGATTTGCTCATGACCGAAGGCACCACATAGGGGCTGCCGTTATAGACCCAGGTCACCACGATCGAAACGACGTTGCCGCGATGCCCGCCGGCGATCCAGCGGCGGCCGACCGCGTGGGTGACGTAGAAGGTGCCGTGCAACACGATGTTGGCGACGGCGTCGAAACCGCGCGGGCTTAAATCTTCGGTGCGGGAAATGAAATTTCCCGCGGCGTTGTTGATCAGGTCGGTGAGCGGACCCGAGGCGAAGATGTCGCCGACCATGGCGTCGACCGCCGCGGCATCGCGGATGTCGACCCCATAGGCGCTGACCTTGCCGCCGTGCTTGCCCATGAGTTCGGCGGCGGTCGCCTCGCACACCGATTTGCGCCGCCCGCAGATGAAAATCTCGGCGCCGAGCGCGAGAAATTTTTCGGCCATGCCCTTGCCCAGCCCGGTGCCGCCGCCGGTCACCAGGATGCGCCTGCCGCGCAACAGTCCGTCGTTGAACATGCCCTGCCCTTCTCAACCGTAGGAAACTTGCAATGGGTCGGACTCTTCGATCCTTCAAATCCCGAGATAGCGTTGCTGCACGTCGCCGGCATTCGCCAAATCCCGCGAGTTGCCGGTCCACACCACGCGGCCGCGCTCGATGATGTAATGGCGATCGGCGATGCGGGTCAGCGCGTCGACGTTCTTGTCGATGACCAGGATCGACTGCCCGGCGGCGCGCAGCAGTTCGAGACAGCGCCAAATCTCATCGCGGATCAGCGGCGCAAGCCCTTCGGTCGCTTCGTCGAGGATGAGGAGCCGCGGGTTGGTCATCAGTGCGCGCCCGATCGCCAGCATCTGCTGCTCGCCGCCGGAGAGCAGGTTTGCCATGCTGCCGGCGCGCACGGCAAGGCGTGGAAACAGATCGTAGACCTTCTCCATCGTCCACGGATCGGGGGCGCCGTTGCGGTTGGCTGCGGTGGCGAACAGGTTTTCGCGGGTGGTCAGATTGGGAAAGACCTGGCGGCCTTCGGGCACCAGTCCCAGGCCGAGCTTGGCGATGCGGTACGGCGGCAGTTCGCGGAGTTCCGTGCCGGCGAAGCGGATCGAACCCGCCGCCGGCCGCGTCAGCCCCATGATCGAGCGCACGGTCGTGGTCTTGCCCATGCCGTTGCGGCCCATCAGCGACACCATTTCGCCCGACCCGACGGCGAGCGATATGCCGAACAGCACGCGGCTCAAGCCGTAGCTCGTTTCGATATCGGCAACTTCGAGCAGCGGCGCCTCAGTCATGGCCGCTACTCTCTTTTTCGCCGAGATAGGCTTGGCGCACTGCGGCATCGGCCTTGATCTCCGCCGGCCGGCCCGAAGCAATGACGCGGCCATAGACCAGCACGGTGATGCGATCGGCCAAGGCGAACACCGCGTCCATGTCATGCTCGATCAACAGGATGGTCATGGCGCCCTTGAGCTGGCGCAGCGTCGCGACCATTTGCGCGGATTCTTCCGGCCCCATGCCGGCCATCGGCTCATCGAGCAGGAGCAAGCGCGGCGTTGTGGCGAGCGCCATGGCGATTTCCAGCTGCCGGCGCTCGCCGTGGCTCATGCGGTCGACGCGCACCTGGGCGCGCGCGGCGAGGCCGACGCGGGCGAGCGCCGCCTGCGCCGGCTTGCGCAAGGCCGCTTCCCGCCGCGCGTCGCGCCAGAAGCGAAACGAGTGGCCGCCATGCGCCTGCGTGGCCAGCGCGACATTCTCCAGTGCGGTGAAGTCGGAAAACAGCGAGCTGATCTGAAACGACCGCGCGAGTCCGAGCCGGCTGCGGCGATGGACCGGAAGCCGCGTGATGTCGCTTCGCTCGAAGCGGATGGCGCCTTCCTGCGGCGCGACCTCGCCGGCAAGCAAGCTCACCAGCGTCGTCTTGCCGGCGCCGTTGGGGCCGATGACGGCATGAAATTCTCCCGGCGGAATGTCGAGCGTGATGGAGTCGGCGGCAACCACGCCGCCGAAGCGCTTGGTCAGGCGGTCGATTTGCAAGAGCGGGCTAGTCATGGCGCCGCCATTGCAGCAACCCTTCGATGCCGCCGTGTAGATAGATCGCGACCAGCAGCAAGACCGGTCCAAGGACCAGGTCGGGATACTCGGTGACGCGCGACAACGCCTCTTCCAGCAGCAGAAAAGCCGCTGTTCCAATCAGCGGCCCGAACAGCGAGCCCGAGCCGCCGAGCACGACCATGACGATGAGGTCGCCCGAGCGCGTCCACTGCATCAGCGCCGGGCTGATGAAACTAGTGTGGTTGGCCAGCAGCGCCCCGGCCAGCCCGCACAGCGCGCCGGCGATGACGAAGCAAACGAGCTTGTAGCGGAAGGTCGGAAAGCCGATCGCCCGCATGCGCCGTTCATTGGAGCGGGTACCGCGGATCACCAGGCCGAAGCGGGAATTGATCAGGCGCGAAACCAGATAGATGCTGGCCAGCAGCAGCGCGAAACACAGATAATAAAACACCGTCTTGTTGTTGAGATCGATGAGATTGCCGAACCCGCTGCGCTGGTAGATGGTCAGACCGTCGTCGCCGCCGTAGCGCTCGAGCCCGATCGCCACGTAAAAGATCATTTGCGCAAAGGCCAGCGTGATCATGATGAAATAGACGCCGCGCGTGCGTAGGCTGAGCGCACCGACCACCAGCGCGTACAACGCCGAGACCGCGATCGCGGCCGGCCATTGCACGAAACCGGAGCCGATGCCCTCCTTCGCCAGAATGCCGACGGCATAGCCGCCGATGCCGAGATAGGCGGCATGGCCGAAGCTCACCATCCCGCCATAACCCATGATCAGGTTGAGGCTCACGGCGCCGATCGCCAGGATCAGCACGCGGGTGAACAGCGTCATCACGAAAGAGTCGCCGCTCAGCGTCGTATAGACCGGCAGCAGCGCCAGAATCGCCAGCATGACCACGATGAATGCCGTGCGCCCGTTCAGCCGGAGCAATGGTGCACGTTCGAGCGGCGGATCGAAGGAAGCGGTCATCTGCTCGCCGCCGGGAACAGTCCTTCCGGCCTGAATATCAGAACCGCGGCCATCAACATGTAGATCGACATCGAAGACAGCGCCGGCCCGAGCGTCGCCGCGGCGTTGGTGCTCAACGCCAGATGCAGCATATCGGGCAGGAACGCGCGGCCGAGCGTGTCGATCAGGCCGACGATGAGCGAGGCAACGAAGGCGCCGCGGATCGAGCCGATGCCGCCGATGATGATCACCACGAAAGCGAGAATGAGAATGTTCTCGCCCATGCCGATCTGGACCGTGAGGATCGGCGCCTGCATCACGCCGGCAAAACCCGCGAGCGCGGCGCCGAGGCCGAATACCAGCGTGTAAAGGAGATTGATGTTGACGCCAAGCGCCGCCACCATCTCGCGATTGGCGGCACCGGCGCGGATCAGCATGCCGATGCGGGTGCGCATCACCACGACGTAAAGCAGCGCCGCGACCGCCACCGTGGCGAAGATGATGACCAGCCGATAGACCGGGTAGTAGATGCCGGGGATGATTTCGACCCCGCTCAGCATCTGCGGCGGCAGCGGCAGCGTCATGCCCGCCGGTCCCCAGATCAGCCGCACCAGCTCGTTGAAGAACAGCAGCAGGCCAAACGTGCCGAGCACGTGATCAAGATGACTGCGCCCGTACAGCCGCCTGATGGCGACGACCTCGAGCACCATGCCGGCCAGTAGCGAGGCGACAACGGCCAGAACCAGGGCGGCGACGAAGCTTCCGGTCACGATCGCGAAGGTGGCGGCGAAATAGGCACCGAGCATATACAGCGAACCGTGCGCCAGGTTGACCAGGTCCATGATGCCGAAAACCAGCGTCAGCCCGGCCGCCAGCAGAAACAGCAGCATACCGAGCTGCACACCGTTGAGGCATTGCTCGATGAAATACAGCATGGCCTCGGCAGCTATTCCATGGCGCCGTCACCCAGTAAAGGCGCGGGGCCTTTTACCGGATGACGGCCTTCAGGCATTTGCCGGATGGCAAAAACTATTGCCCCAGCTTCATCGGGCATTGGTCGTGGAATCTGTCCTGATCGTCCTTGACAATGGTCGCAACGGTCTTGAGCACATAATCGTCGCCCTGCTTCACCGCATCCTGGAGGTAGAAATTCTGGATCGGGATGTGGTTGTTGCCGAACTTGAAGTTGCCGCGCACGGACTTGAAGTTGGCCTTCTCCATCTCCTTGCGCATGCCCTCCTTGTCGGTGAGGTCGCCCTTGACCGCGGTGACGGCGCTGTCGATCAGCGATACCGCGTCATAGGTCTGCGCGCCGTAGAACGAGGGCCTCGACTTGTACTTGGCGATGTAGTCGGCAACGAATTTCTTGTTGGCTTCGTTGGGCAGGTCGTTGACCCATTCCTGCGCGCCGGGAACGCCGACCGCGAGGTCCTTGAGCCGCGGCAGCGACAGCTCGTCGATGGTGAACACAGTGTAGAGCGGGATCTGGCCCTTGAGGCCGGCCTGCACGTATTGGGTGATGAACTGCACGCCGGCGCCGCCGGGATAGAACACGTAAATCGCATCCGGTTTGGCCGCCCGCGCCTTGGACAGTTCGGCCGAGAAGTCGAGCTGGTCCGGCCAGCGGGTGTATTCCTCGCCGACGATCTGGCCCTTGTAGGTGAGCTTCAGGCCTGCGAGCATGTCCTTGCCGGCGGCATAGTTGGGACCGATCAGGAAGGCCGTCTTCACGCCCTTCTGATTCATGTACAGGCCCATCGCCTCCGGGGTCTGGTCGTTGTTCCACGATACGGAGAACACGTACGGCGAGCACAGCGCGCCGGAGAGCGGGGAAGCGCCGGCATTGGCGTCGACCGCCATAGTCTTGCTGTCGACCAGCGTCTTGAGCGACGCCAGCAGCACGTTCGACCAGATATAGCCGGAGATGAAATCGACCTTATCGGACTCGATCAGCTTGCGGGTCTTTTGCACGCCGATTTCGGGCTTCTGCTGGTCGTCCTCGTAAACGACCTCGACCGGCAGGCCGCCGAGCTTGCGGCCGTGATGGTCGAGCCCGAGCTCGAGCGCGTTGCGCATGTCGTTGCCGATGGCGGCGGTCGGCCCGCTGAATGTGCTGATGAAGCCGATCTTGACCGTCTTCTGCTGGGCCATGGCCGGTCCCGCGACAAGCGCGAGCGCGGCGGCGGCTGCGATTGCTCTCCTCATTGCGTGCATCCCTCTGATTGCCGCGATTGTTAAGGCGGGCTATCTCGCGAGGCGCTGATTTGACCCCGGCGGCGCGCGCTAATCAAGCCGAACCTGCGGCTTGGTGAATCGGGCGGGCGCAGCCGCCGGCCTCGCCGCGGCCTGGCAATGACCGAACAGCCTGAATTACCGACCCGATGCCGCTGGTGCATGCGCCAGGCGTCGCCATATTGCGGCGGTGCGTTCCCCAAGCGTCAAATGGGCGCAGCGCAGTCGCAAACACCCGATCCTGGGCCGTGACCGCCCGGCGAAAGGCAACGGGCATGGCCCAGCATCTCGACTTCGGTCTCGACACCTTCGGCGATATCACCGCCGGCCTCGACGGGCGCCCCCTGAGCCACGCCCAGGTCATCCGCAATGTCATCGAGGAGGCGGTTCTCGCCGATCAAGTGGGCGTCGATGCCTTTGGCGTCGGCGAGCATCACCGCGCCGACTTCGCCGTGTCGGCTCCCGAGGTCGTGCTCGCGGCCATTGCTGGCCGCACCAAGCGGATTCTTCTCGGCTCGGCTGTGACCGTGCTCAGCTCGGACGACCCGATTCGGGTTTTCCAGCGGTTTTCGACGCTCAATGCCGCCTCCAACGGCCGCGCCGAGGTCACGGTCGGGCGCGGCTCGTTCACCGAGTCCTTTCCGGTGTTCGGCTACGATCTTTCCCAATACGAGGTGCTGTTCGAGGAAAAACTCGATCTGTTCGCGGCCTTACTGAAGGCGGACACCGTGACCTGGGAGGGTCGGCTGCGACCGCCGCTAAAAGATCAGCGCATCTTCCCGCCGATCGAGTCCGGGTCGCTGCGGACCTGGGTCGGTGTCGGCGGCAGTCCGGAATCCGTCGTCCGCGCCGCGCGCTACGACCTGCCGCTGGCGCTTGCCATCATCGGCGGCGATCCCAAACGGTTTCGGCCTTATGTCGACCTCTACCATCGCGCCTTTGCCCAGTTCGGCCGGCCGGTGAAGCCGATCGCCGTGCACTCGCCCGGTCATGTCGCCGATACCGATGCGCAGGCACGCGAGGAATACTGGACCGGCTACAAGGCCATGCACGACAATATCGGCGCCGAGCGCGGCTGGCCGCCGCTCGGCCGCGCGCAATTCAACCAGGAAGTCGAGAGCGGCGCGTTGTATGTCGGCGGCCCGGAAACGGTCGCGCGCAAGATCGCCGCAACCGCCAAGGCCCTCGGCCTCTCGCGTTTCGATTTGAAGTACAGCGCCGGGACGTTGGCGCACGAGAAGATGATGCACTGCATCGAGCTTTACGGCAGCAAGGTCGTGCCGCTGGTGCGGGAGATGCTGGCTTAGTCGAGCCTTTGCATGCCTGGAGGGTCACGTGGAAGCAAAAAAATACAAGTCCTTTCGGTTCACGAATAACTTTTAGTTGGAGCGCTGAATGGTTGCTTGATGCTGACGTTTGTGGCGCTTGCTCAAAGCAAGGGGCTACAGTTTCTGGCTTACGAAAGCGCGGCTGAGGGGTTACTGGAAAACGTCGACGGCAAGTATCGGATCACTGAAGTCAGCGTTCAGCCAAATCTAGCATTACAGTTGCGTTTTCTTTTGACTTCTGAATCCATGGGCCACCATGATTCGGAGGATCATGGATGGCGGGAGCATCGGTCGAGACGACGCTTGAGCTTTGGGCATCGTCGTTACGGGATGT
>JBEKWO010000091.1:0-14476 GCA_049512975.1 Xanthobacteraceae bacterium
GGGCCCTGAACAGGGCACCTGCCGCAAAAAGCGGAGACGCATCCGCGCCAAATCAACAGTGGAAATGATCGTCGCGCCGCAGGGGCGGTCGAGCCAACGACAAAATAGTCATTGTTCGAGGTTCCCTGTAGCCTTCAAAGTCGCTGACGTTGAAGATTTTGGTATAAGCGAAGCCAAGGCCAACACCAAACATCGCACCCAACATGGCTCCCAAAACGAGTCCTACAATTGCGAGAAAACAACCTTGCATCGATTGGACCCTTGGCTAGACGCCACAATTAGAACGTGGCAGTTCGGTGCCTGTACCAATTTGTTCCAGCGGACTGCAATGCTCCCGCTCCCGCGTCGCTGCGCCCGCCGCCGCCGCGCGTTGCCGATCACGTCGGCGGGGCGCTTCTCGCCTTTGGGGCCTCTACGGAATTAAATACCGAAGATTTAATGGACCCCCAAAATGCCTAGAAAGCGCATCCAAGAGATACCGGACGCCATCAATCGAAGGGGCAGACCGCCAGCGGTGCGATCCGCGTGACGGTCGCCCAAGGCGGCCAGTCCGCTAGCGGTGCCGGTCGGCTCTCCGGAAATTCGGGCAGGGGATGGTGTCGCACGGCCACTGGTCAATGCTCCGGTCAATGGACGGCCGAGCGGCACGCGGCTAATTACTGACCCCGAGGCGGTCATCTTCCCCTGCTCACAGCGAGGCACCGCAATGACAATCACGCTCAACCACACCATCGTTCCGGCGCGGGATAAGATCGCCGGGGCCAGATTTTTCGCCCGCATATTCGGGCTCAAGCGCGGCCGTGCCGACCATTTCGCGCCGATCAAAGTCAACAAATCACTGACGCTGCTGTTCGACGACGACGACAAATTCGAGAGCCATCATCTTGCTTTCCATGTCAGCAACCGCGAATTCGACGCCATCCTGCGCCGCATCAAGAGAGAGAAAATCGCTTACGGCAGCGCGCCATGGAGCCTCGAAGACGGCAAGCTCAACAACTGGAACGGCGGCCGCGGCGTCTATTTCCGCGATCCGAACGGACACGTGCTCGAACTGATGACCGTGCCCCAGTGACGCCGTCACTCCCGGCCCGCCGCTTCCCACCACCTTGGATGATCGACGATCACGGAACATACTGAGTCGTTCATCGTCCGTGACGCGAACGGGCAAGCGCTCGGCTATTTCTACTTTGACGACGAACCGCAGCGCCGCTCGGCGGATGTCCGCTTTAAGGCAACTGCGGTCATAGGGCGTTAGCATCATGGCCTGCCGAATGTTGGCTCTTGACACAATGAGAATAACGACAATGTGGTATCGTCCCGCGCAGTTGCTGCGAACTGAGGCGGCGGCTGTGATCGGCAGGGCGCGAAGCTGCGCTTAAGTCGTTGATTCGGGGCGATCAGGGAGGTTCAGATGACGGCATACAACGTCGTCCGTTTTCGAGTGAAAGCTGGGCGCGAGAAGGAATTCGAGGATGCCCATAGAGACGCGAAACTGGAGGCAACCGGTTTCCGCAAGGGCTTCCTGATAAAGACCGGGGAGCGAACGTATTGCTTCATCGGCGAATAGGGCAGTCAGGACAACGTCGCTGCGGCACGACCGAAAATGATCGCCATGCTCGATAGTTTTCGCGGCACTCTGGAGGACCTCGGCGGCGGCCTCGGCGTCACCGACCCGGTGTCAGGCCCGTCGGTCGTGGAGATCATGCCGGGCCGCTAGCGGCATCGCGCAGTCGGTCGGATCGCAGCCCTGGTCGTTCAACCAGGGGCCTTAGTGTGGCTCCGGCCGAATTCCGTTTCTGGCCCATAGCGACGCGCCACCTCAGGATGGCTGAGCGTCGCTTTCGGCGCAAAGCGGAAAGCTATCCTCACTCCCATGCGCCGCTTCCCGCCGCCTTGGACCATGAAGGACGCCACCGGGCAGAGGAGGAGCCCGGTCGGCGATCAGCGGCTAAGCTGCTCACCAGAGACGAGGCGCGGCGGATCGCGGCCAACATCGCCCCGCCCGGTAGACGGCTTCGAGGGGCATCCTTTTAAGGTATCCAGCGATGGAGCCGGTTATGATCGAGTGGTTTGATGATCTCGCTCTCGGCATGCGCTTCAAGACCGCAGACAAGTTGGTCACGCGGGAAGACATCAAGCGGTTCGCATCGGAATTCGACCCCCAGCCCTATCATCTCGACGAGACGGCTGCCGAGCGAACGCCATTGAAAGGCCTCGCTGCCTCGGGCTGGCATACGGCGGCGATTGCGATGCGATTGATAGTCGATGCGCGCCCGCTTGGGCCGCACCCTCTTTTGGGGGCTGGAGTGGATGACTTGCGGTGGCTTGCGCCGGTGCGGCCCGGCGATGTGATCCACCTCGAAGGCGAGGTAATCGAACTCACACCATCAAAGACGAAGCCACAGGGAATTGCACGGATCAAATGGACGGCCTTCAATCAACATGGCGACCCCGTCTACACCGTCACTCCAATCGGCTTGGTGCCGCGTCGCCCGAGCGGATAAAATAAACTGAATGTAGCGCGGCGGATGGCGGCGAACTTCGCCAAGCTGCCGGGGCTGCTGCGGCGAAAGGACTGAAGCCATAGCCATCCTCGGTAACTGGGGCGGGCGGGGCCGATCCTCCGCCCGCCAGGAGCCGCCGCGCCGAGCCAGGGGAGGCCGCCGGTCTCGCCGGCGGGCCAGGGCCCTAGGGCGCTGCCGCGCGGTCAGGTAGCAACGCGGGCCCACGGGCCGAAATTCAGCCCCCCGCATTCGGCCCCCTGCCTCGTTGCTCTGCCGGTTTGCCACTTTCGGCAAAATCAAATGTACGGCTGTGGCGAAATGCGGCGTAGTTTTGCCACTTGGCAATGGGCAAACCATTGATGACTCAGCGATCAGGGAGAAACAGCCGGTAGCAGACGCCTTGCGCGCGGAAAAGGGGCGTTTTAACAGGCGATCCCGTCGGTTGCGGGGCCGCCCGCCGGTCCTTATGATGCGCGGCTCTCACCCAGAAGCCGCGATCGGCATCACTTCAGCAAGTGGGATTTCATGCTTCGAGGTATTCGCAACGCCTCCGCCAATTGGCTCGGCCGCGCCGTGATGGGTGTGGTCATGGGATTGCTCGCAGCGAGCTTCGCCGTCTGGGGCATCAACGATATTTTTCGCGGCTTCGGCCGCTCGACGGTTGCCAAGATCGGCAGCACCGAGATCGGGGTCGAGCAGTTCCGGCGCGACTACAACGAGCGCCTACAGCAGCTTGCGCGCCAGGTCGGTCATCCGCTGACACCCGAACAGGCGAGCGCCCTCGGTCTCGACCGGCAGGTGCTGGGCGACATGGTCGCCGAGGCCGGGCTCGACCAGCGGGCGCGGAAGATGCGGCTCGCTGTTTCCGATGCCGAGATCGTGCAGCGGCTCACCGCCGATCCGGCGTTGCGCACCCCGACCGGGCAGTTCGATCGCGTGCGGTTCGCCGAGCTCTTACGCAACGCCGGGTATAGCGAACAGCGGTTCATCTCCGAACAGCGGCGGGCGATGCTGCGCCGGCAGATCATCGATTCGTTCTCCGGCAACCTGCCGGTGCCGAAGGCATGGCTCGAAGCCATCAACCAATTTCAGAATCAACAGCGCAACATCGAATACGTGGTCCTCGGCCCGGCGCAGGCGGGCGACATTCCGCAACCGACCGCCGATGAGCTGAGCAAGTATTTCGAGGCGCGCAAGATCCTGTTCCGGGCGCCGGAATACCGCAAGATCGCCACCGTCCAGGTGACGCCGGCGGAGCTCGCCAAATGGACGGAAGTCCCCGAGGCGGACATCAAAAAAGCCTTCGACGAGCATCACAGCCACTATAGCACGCCGGAGCGCCGGCACGTCGAGCAGATCGTGTTTCCGACCATGCCGGAAGCCGATGCCGCCGACGCGCGCATCAAGGACGGCTTGAGTTTTGCGGCGCTGGCCGCCGAGCGCGGGCTGAAGCAGTCGGATATCGATCTCGGCACCGTGCCGAAATCGGAAATCATCGATCCGGCCGTCGCCGACGCCGCCTTCTCGCTCAAGGACGGCGAGGTGAGCGCGCCGGTCAAGGGCCGTTTCGGCGCGGTCCTGGTCACGGTGCTGAAGATCGAAGCGGAGGAGCAAAAATCGCTCGCCGACGTTACGCCGCAGATTCGCAACGACATCGCCACCGAGCGCGCCAAGGCGGAGGTGCAGAGCCTTCACGACAAGATCGAGGACGAGCGCGCCGGCGGCAGCACGCTGGAACAGGCCGCGCAGAAGGCAAAGCTGCCGGTCGTCACCTACGATCTCGATCGCTCCGGCCGCAATCCGGCCGGCGAACCTGTCAGCAACCTGCCCAAAGCCAGCGAAGTGATCAGCACCGCGTTTGCCTCCGATGTCGGAGTGGACAACGATCCGATCCAGGCCGACGGCGGTTACGTCTGGTACGATGTGGTGGCGATCACGCCGGCGCACGATCGCACGCTCGACGAAGTCAAGAACCAGGTCGAGGCGCGCTGGCGCGAAGACGAGATAGCGTCGCGGCTGAAAGCCAAAGCAACCGATATCCTCGATAAGTTCAAAGGCGGCACTCCCCTCGACGCCGTCGCCAAAGCGAACGGCCTTGCGGTCGAAACCGCCGACAACCTCAAACGCGACAAGCCGACCGCCGGCGTTTCGGCCCGAATGCTCGGTTCGATATTCCACACCGCCAAGGACGGATTCGGCAGCGCCGCGGGCGACAGCCCGAGCGACTGGATCGTGTTCCGCGTGACCGCCGTCACCGATCCGAAACTCGACGCCAATTCGCCCGACTTCAAACGCATCGATGAACTGGTGCAACGGCAAGAGACCAATGATCTGCTCGGCCAATACGTGGCATGGCTCGAAAACGATCTCGGCACCAGCATCAATCAGACGGCGCTCGCCCAAGCCCTCGGCAGCGGCGCGCCGGCGGAGCCGGACACCGACTAGCACGGTGGGCCGCAGGCGCCGGCGAACTTCGGACATCGGGACACGAGATGCAGATCGAGCCTTCGGCCGCGACGTTCACCGCACGCTATGCCGCCGGTGAGCCGCAAGTGCTGTGGACGACGCTGGTCGCCGATCTGGAAACGCCGGTGTCCGCCTTCCTCAAGATCGGTGGCGGCAGGCCGCAAAATTCATCATCGATGAGCTTTTTGCTGGAATCGGTCGAAGGCGGCGAAGTGCGCGGACGCTACTCGATCATCGGCTTGGCGCCGGACCTCGTGTTCCGCGTCAACGGCCAGCATGCGGAAATCAATCGCACGCCGCAGAGCGATCCCAACGCTTTTGCGCCGGCGGACGCCGCTCCGCTGCCGGCCTTGCGTACGCTGATCGCCGAAAGCCGCATTGCGCTGCCGGAAACCTTGCCGCCGATGGCGGCCGGCGTCTTCGGTTACCTCGGCTATGACATGGTGCGCTTGATGGAGGATTCGTTATCGGCGCCGGGTCCCGATCCGATCGGCATCCCGGACGCGATCCTCGTGCGACCGACGATCGTCATTGCGTTCGATGCCGTCGAGGATACGATCACCATCGTGACGCCGGTGCGCCCGCAAGCCGGAATTGATGCGCAGGCGGCGCACGCCCGCGCGGTGGAGCGGCTGTCGGCGATCGTCGACGCGCTCGACCGGCCGCTCGACAAATCGACGGTGGAGAGCCACGCCGGGCCGCTCGCGGTGACGCCGCGTTCGAATACCTCGCCGGACGAATTCAAGCGCATGGTCCTGCGCGCCAAGGAGTACATCGTCGCCGGCGATATTTTTCAGGTGGTGCTGTCGCAGCGTTTCGAAGTGCCGTTCGCGCTGCCGCCGTTCGCGCTCTATCGCGCTTTGCGGCGCGTCAATCCTTCGCCTTATCTGTTTTTCCTCGATTTCGGCGGCTTCGCGGTGGCGGGATCGAGCCCGGAAATCTTGGTCAAGACCAGCGCCGGCACCGTGACCATCCGCCCGGTCGCCGGCACCCGGCGCCGCGGCGCCACCCCGCACGAGGACAAGGCGCTCGAAGCGGAGCTGCTCGCCGATCCCAAGGAACGCGCCGAGCATTTGATGCTGCTCGATCTCGGCCGCAACGATGTCGGCCGCGTCGCCGAGATCGGCACCGTCGAAGTGACCGACCAGTTCTTCATCGAGCGCTTCAGCCAGGTCATGCACATCGTCTCGAACGTCGAAGGCAAGCTGCGGGCGGACCGTGACGCGCTCGACGCGCTGGCCGCCGGCTTCCCGGCCGGCACCGTCTCCGGCGCGCCCAAGGTGCGCGCCATGCAGATCATCGGCCAGCTGGAGAAGGATAAGCGCTCGCTGTACGCCGGCTGTGTCGGCTACTTCTCCGCCGGAGCCGAGATGGATACCTGCATCGTACTGCGCACCGCGCTGGTCAAGGACGGCGTGATGTATGTGCAGGCCGGCGCCGGCATCGTCGCCGATTCCGATCCGGAATTCGAGCAGCAGGAGTGCATCAACAAGGCCAAGGCGTTGTTCCGCGCCGCCGAGGAAGCCAAGCGCTTCGCCAGCGCCGCGCGGCGCGGGCAGTAGAACGACGCAAACGGCGGACGGCAAAATACGCGTCCACCCCGTGGGCGCGTCATGCAGCGAAAAGGGGAGCAAGATGAAAGTCGCAAAACTATGGGCGTGCGCCGTCGTTTTCGCGATTTCGATCGGCGCAATGGCCGCCAGTGCCGAGGACAACGTGCTGCGCGTCGGCATCATCACCGATATGAGCGGCCAATATTCCGACGGTAACGGATCGGGCTCGGTGATCGCCGCGCAGATGGCGGCCGAGGAGATCGGCGGCAGCGTTGCCGGGCGCAAGATCGAGATCATTTCCGGCGATCATCAGAACAAGGCCGACATCGCCAGTGCCATCGTGCGCGAATGGATCGACACCAAGCACGTCGATGTGGTCGCCGAAGGCGTCAATTCCGCCGTGGCGCTGGCGGTCATGAATGTCACGCGTGAGCGCAACAAGCCGTTTCTGATTTCCGGCGCCGGCTCCTCCGACATCACCGGCAAGTATTGCACACCGACCAGCATTCAATGGACCTACGACACCTACGCTTCCTCGAACGCTACCGCCAAGGCGGTGGTGCAGCGCGGCGGCAAAAATTGGTTCTTCATCACCGCCGACTACTCGTTCGGCCACGCGCTCGAGCGCGACGCCAGCAAAGCGGTGATCGCGGCCGGCGGCAAGGTGCTCGGTGCGGTGCGCCACCCGTTCAACACCTCGGATATGTCGTCGTTCCTGTTGCAGGCGCAGGCCGCCAAGTCCGATATCGTCGGCTTGGCCAATGCCGGCTCGGATTTCCGCAACGCCGTGGCGCAGGCCGACGAATTCGGCATTCGCGCCGGCGGTGCCAAGATCGTCGCCCTGCAGGTAACGCTGACCGATGTCCCGGCGCTCGGCCTCGAGCACGCGCACGACCTATTGTTCACCGATTCCTTCTACTGGGATCGCACGCCGGAAACGCGGGCTTTTGCCGAGGTCTTCTACAAGCGCCACGGCGCCATGCCGACGTCGTATCAGGCCGGCGTCAACTCGGCCCTGCGTCACTATTTCAAGGCGGTCGCCGCTACCAATTCGACCGATACAGCGACCGTCATCGGCTGGATGCGCGAGCATCCGGTCGACGATTTCTTCGCCCATGGCGGCAAAATTCGCGAGGACGGCCGCATGGTGCATGAGATGTATCTGATGCGCATCAAGAAGCCCGAGGAGTCCAAGAGCAAGTGGGACCTGTACGAATATTTGGTCACCGTCCCGGGCGATCAGGCATTTCGGCCGATGGCCGAAGGCGGCTGTCCTTATCTCAAGCAATAGCGCTCATCGATCAGGTGCGAGCGTAGACGGACAACGGCTAGTGACGAGCTTCGCGGCATTGCTTTGCACAATGCTTGTTTCACTTCAGCTGAAAGATGCGTCAGCTGAAATAGTCCGTCAGATCGCCGTCGCGGCGCCTAGCGCGAGGGCTAACCCAAGTGCGATGACTCGCAGGTGTTTCGTCATGTTCCAACTCGCTGTTTGGTCACGGTTGCAGTCGCTTTCCAGTGTGCTCCGGAAACCCGCCAGCGCGGCCGGAGTTACGGGCACGACGGCATCCTACCCAAATAAGTTGTGCATGCGCTTTGATATAGATCGAAAGCTGTGCAACCCGTGGATGGGGAACATGCGAAAAGAGCCCTTGGATCGTCTTGCCCGCAGACGGCTTTGCGCCGCCCTGATGAGCGCCGCATAGCGGCGGTTGCCGTGATCTCAGCCACAGCCTGCGTCGATGGGGGCGCCGCCCGGACGGCTGGCGCTTTTGCCCGATGCCTTAGTCGCTTAGTATCGGCCCGACCAGGCAGGAGGACTCTGCGGTGTGCGACTTACCGCAAAAGATTGAGCTTATTCACGCCGCCGGAACTCATTTCCGTCCGCCTCACGCGCATGAAGTGGCCAAGACGCTGTATGAAATCCTGACCATCCTCGACGGCAAAGGATTAGCGCTGTTAGCGTTTGACGGCATCGTCGTCGCCGCCACCACATTCGTCGCGGAAAAAGGCAACGTCTTTCATAAGCAAGGACTGGCGCGATGGCTGGCGATCACGGTTATTGTCTTGTCGCTCGCCGCAGCCGCATTGTATCTCGGCGTCGCCGAAGTTTCCTACGGGTTCCTTCACTATGTCGAGTGCACCAGCCCTGACACGCTGGATTACACCAATGAGATAAATCACCTCGCGACTTTGGTTGATTGGCGGACGGTCTATTACCAAATAGCCTGGTCGTGTTCGATTATCGCGATTCCGTTGTTTTTGGTCATGTTCTGGGTGTCGTTGCACTTGAGAAGGCAGGGCGGCCCAACGCATGAATGAGCAATCAGCAGCTAGAGTACCTCGCGCGATGCCTACAAGTTGCTGTTGCAACCCTTGAACGGCGATTGCCAACATGTGACACTGATAAACCCAATATGTCCTAAGCAAAGGAGCAAATTATGCGCCGTTCTTGGCTGTTTCTCTATTTCGCCCTTGCGTTGTCAGTGCTGGCTTGGTCCGGATCGAACGCGCGGGCAGCGGAGCAATGCGCGCCCTGGCTGGGCTGCAGCAGTTGTCAGGTCGTGCTCGGCAACACGTGGGTGAAGGTGAATGGCACGAAGGAGTTCTGCGGCGACCGATGCGGCTGCAAGCTTGAGACCTGCTCGGGTATCCAGCATCTGCGAACGATGCTGATGTGCCAAGTTCCGCACACGGCAAAGGAACACTGATGCACCTAGCCCGCACCGGCATGAGGTGACTTATTGTTTTCTGCCGGCGAATTTGTCATCGGGCCGGCCACTTCGGGCCGGACCCGTCGGCTCAAGTCAGGCCGCTCTCACTGAATCCGGCTTAGATTTTTGCCGCCGCAAATGCCAAGCGCGCAGCCTTCGATCCTGATTGTCCTCCGATCGATTTCGACGAGATGTCCCGGGTAGGTGTGGCCATCGTCGGTATTGTAGAGCTCTCCCGACCACCTTCCGGGCCCATCCGGCAGCATTCCACTGAGCACGAAGACGCCGACAAGCGGCCGCCCGCGTTGTCCCGGATCGATGTTATTCTTGTCGGTCCAGGCGGCACCGGTCGCCGGGTCGGTCGGCGATTTGGGACTCGCTAATGTCGCGCAGAGCGCGCGACCGCAAGAGCTGACGCGTACTTTTGCGCCATCCTCCGCCAGCCACAGGCCTCTTGGGTCGGCCGCCGCGGTGCCTGCGCTCACGAGCGCGGGTAAAGCGACAACTGAGGCGATGCAAAGCGTGGAAAGCTTCATACCGGCGTCTCCATTTAGCCGCGCCGTACGCGCCGCGACCTGAACGGATCGCTGGACGACAGTCAGCGGCGGACGCGTGGTTTAGTCCCCGTTCTCCTCGCCCTCCTCAGACAGCCGCTCGACCGAGGCGACCTTCTCGCCTTCGGCGGTCGAGAACACGATGACGCCTTGCGTCGAGCGGCCGGCGATGCGGATGCCGTCGACCGGGCAGCGGATCAATTGGCCGCCGTCGGTGACCAGCATGATCTGATCGGTCTCCTCGACCGGGAACGACGCCACCAGCCGGCCGTTCTTTTCCGTCACCGCCATGGCGGTAATGCCTTTACCGCCGCGGCCGGTGGTGCGGTACTCGTAGGACGACGTGCGCTTGCCGTAGCCTTTTTCGGAGATGGTGAGCACGAACTGCTCGGCCTCCGACATCACAACGTAACGCGTCTCGCCGAGCTCGATGGCGCCGTCGGCCTCCTCCTGATCGCCGTTGCCGCCGTTCTCCTCGGCGTCGCCGTTATTACCGCGCCGCACCGCGTTAGCGCGCTTGAGATACGCCATGCGCTCGTCGGCGGTCGCCTCGACGTGGCGCAGGATCGACAGCGAAATGACCTTGTCGCCCGAGCCTTCCTTGTCATTCCCGAGGTTGATGCCGCGCACGCCCATCGAGGTGCGGCCCTGGAACACGCGCACGTCGCTGACGGCGAAGCGGATGCATTGGCCGGCGGTCGAGGTCAGCAGCACGTCGTCGTTCTCGGTGCAGATCTGCACGTCGACGATGGCGTCGCCCTCGTCGAGCTTCATGGCGATGATGCCGGAGCGGCGCACGTCGGCGAAGTCGGACAGCTTGTTCCGCCGCACCGTGCCGCGCGTGGTCGCGAACATGACGTCGAGCTTGTCCCAGCTCGATTCGTCCTCCGGGATCGGCATGATGGTGGTGATATTCTCGCCCTGCTCGAGCGGCAGGATATTGATCAAGGCCTTGCCGCGCGCCTGCGGCGCCGCCTGCGGCAGCCGCCAGACCTTCTCCTTGTAGACCTGGCCGCGCGAGGAGAAGAACAGCACCGGCGTATGCGTCGAGGCGACGAACAGGCGGGTGACGAAATCCTCTTCGCGGGTCTGCATGCCGGCGCGGCCCTTGCCGCCGCGCCGCTGCGCCCGGTAGGTGGAGAGCGGCACGCGCTTGACGTAGCCGGCGTGCGAAACGGTGACGACCATGTCCTCGCGCTGGATCAGGTCCTCGTCCTCCATCTCGCCTTCTTGATCGATGATCACGGTGCGGCGCGGCGTGGCGAATTCGCTCTTGATGGCGGCGAGTTCGTCCTTGAGGATCGTTTGGATGCGGGCACGCGAGCGCAAAATATCGAGATAATCGGCGATTTCCTTGGCGAGCTTGTCGAGCTCGGCCTTGATCTCGTCGCGCCCCAGCGCGGTCAGCCGCTGCAGCCGCAGGTCGAGGATGGCTTTGGCCTGCTCGGCGGAAAGCCGCGTGGTGCCCGCCGCCGACATGCTGTGGCGCGGGTCGTCGATCAGGGTCACCATGGTTTCGACGTCGCGCGCCGGCCAGTCGCGGTTCATCAACTGCTCGCGCGCCTCGTTGGCGTCCTTGGAGCCGCGGATCAGCTTGATCACTTCATCGATATTGGCCACCGTGATCGCGAGTCCGACCAGGACGTGAGCGCGATCCCGCGCCTTGCCGAGCAAGTGCTTGGTGCGCCGATAGATCACCTGTTCGCGGAACGCGATGAAGGACGACAGCAGATCCTTCAGGTTCATCAGCAGCGGGCGGCCGCCGTCGAGCGCCACCATGTTGGCGCCGAACGAGGATTGCAGCGCGGTGAAGCGGTAGAGCTGGTTGAGCACCACGTCCGGCACCGCATCGCGCCGCAGCTCGATGACCACGCGGAAGCCGTCGCGGTCGGATTCGTCGCGCAGCGCGGCGATGCCTTCGAGCTTCTTCTCGCGCACCAGCTCGCCGATGCGTTCGACCATATGCGCCTTGTTCACCTGATAGGGAATTTCGGAAATGACGATCGCTTCGCGCTCGCCGCGCAAGGTCTCGAACTCGACCTTGCCGCGCATCATGATGGAGCCGCGGCCGAGGTGATAAGCGGAGCGGATGCCCTGGCGGCCGAGAATGATGCCGCCGGTCGGGAAATCGGGACCCGGCACGATGGCGATCAAATCGTCGATCGACAGACTCGGCTCGTCGGCCAACGCAATGCAAGCGTCGATCACCTCGCCGAGATTGTGCGGCGGAATGTTGGTCGCCATGCCGACCGCGATGCCGCCGGCGCCGTTGACCAGGAGATTGGGGAAGCGCGCCGGCAGCACAGCCGGCTCGCGCTCGGTGTTGTCGTAGTTGGCCTGAAAATCGACGGTTTCATTGTCGAGGTCGTTGAGCAGCGCCATCGACGCTTTCGTGAGGCGCGCTTCGGTGTAACGATAGGCTGCCGGCGGATCGCCATCGACCGAACCGAAATTGCCCTGCCCGTCGATCAGCGGCAGGCGCATGGAAAAATCCTGCGCCATACGCACCAGGGCGTCATAGATCGACTGGTCGCCGTGCGGATGATATTTGCCGATCACGTCGCCGACGACACGCGCCGACTTCACATATTTCTTATCGGGCGTGTAGCCGTTCTCGTGCATCGAATAGAGGATGCGCCGGTGCACCGGCTTCAGCCCGTCGCGGACATCCGGCAGCGCGCGCGCCACGATCACGCTCATGGCGTAATCGAGGTAGCTCTTCTTCATCTCCTCGGTGATCGAAACCGGCCGGGTATCGGAGGGGCCGCCTTCGGCCGGCGGCGGATTATCCTGGTCTGACAAAAGCGAAATCCTCGCGCGAATCTGAGTTGAATTTCATAGCCGATCGGGCGCCGTAGCGCCACTTTATTCGGCAGCCGGCACATATGATTTTCTAGTTCAATCTCAAGATCTTATAGCGAAAAATCAAACCCGCTCGCCGCGCCATGACGCGGCCCGCGAAAGCCCGATTCCCGCCCTATGAATTGCCGTAGCGGGAGACGGCGAGCCCCGACGCTGGCACTATGCGCCGGTCTTCAGTCGCAGGCCCTGTCATGCCGCTCGACTTCGCCATATCGGCGCTGCTGACGCTGTTCGTCGTGGTCGATCCGGTCGGCCTGACGCCGACCTTTTTGGCGATCACCCACGGCCTCCCCCGCGCCGCGCGCCGCAGCGTCGCGCTGCGTGCCAGCCTGATCGCCGGCGCCATCCTCATTGGCACGGCGCTGATCGGGGACTGGCTGTTTCGAACGCTCGGCATTTCGTTGGCCGCGTTTCGCATCGCCGGCGGTTTGCTGTTGTTCACGATCGCCTTCGAGATGCTCTTCGGCGTGCGCATGCGCCGCGAAGGCGAAGCCGCCGAGCAGGCGGTCGAAGAGCACGTGCGCAACGTCGCCGCCTTCCCGCTGGCGATACCGCTACTGGCCGGCCCCGGCGCCATCACCGCGACCGTGCTGCTGGCGGGCCGCGCCGACGGCAATCTCATTCTGGTCGGTGTGCTTCTTGCCGTGGTGGTGCTGGTCGCGGTTGCCTGTTTCGTCGCCTTCATCTTCGCCGGGCAGATCGGCCGGCTGCTCGGCATGACCGGCAACATCGTGCTGTCGCGGCTGCTCGGCGTGCTGCTTGCGGCGCTCGCGGTGCAATTCGTCGTCGACGGCATCCGCGCGATCTGGACCGGCTAGGGCATGATCCGGAAAAAGCCTGCCTCCGGACTTGTTGGCAAGGTCGCCGGAGCGCATGTTGTCGTTTAACAAGCCGGCAGCGGCGGTGTGCCGGGTGATTCAACCTAGCGGAGGTTCGCATGTCCCGGCTTACCGTTTTCCTCGCACGGTTCATCGGCCTATTCACTGTCGTGCTCGTGGTTGCCTTGCTGGTACGCGGAAGCGCAACTGTCGAGGCCGCGGTTGCCGATGCGCCGGTCATGCTTGTCTACGCCATAATCAGCCTCGCCGCGGGCGTCGCGATGATACTCGGGCACAATGTCTGGTCGGGCGGTGCGCTGCCGGTGGTCGTTACTTTGGTCGGATGGTTGATCCTCGCAAAAGGCCTCATGCTTTTGTTTGTAACGCCCGACGCTTTGCAGCAGATCTTTGACCACATGCAATATGGCGAGCACTACTATCTCTATCTCGCGCCCTCGCTCGTGATCGGCCTATATCTGACCTGGGCCGGCTTCACCGCGCCTTCGCCGAACGCCAGATAAGAACCTTCGGCACCGGCGTTTTGTCTGAACCGCGCTTTACCGGCATATGAACGATTGACCTCGTCGTGTAGGCTGCTAATTTGATTTCCTCGCCTTGGACGCCGATCTGGGACCGCGCGATGGGTATCTTCCGACGAAAAGTGGCAAATCATCTCATCGCCATCCATCCTGATAACGCCACAAGCAACGACTGGATTGTCCTGTTGGAAGCCGGCACGATCGTCGGCCCATCGCCTGAAAGACTGCGCGTTGCTCGATCGACGCAGCAGCGAAAGATTGTAAAAAAGTACAATATATTACTGCAAGCGACGCACTTTCTTGTCGTAGACGGCTATAACCCGCGAATTCATGCCGTGTATTTTTGTCCTCAACTCTACAGGTACGACCACGATAAAAAGCTCGTACCTCTACAGGGCGAAGAAATCGGCAGATTGATTGCGCAAGCCCATGAGGACAAAGTTAGAGAGAGACGACCATGGTATGA
>JBEKWO010000092.1:0-14177 GCA_049512975.1 Xanthobacteraceae bacterium
CGCTGGTGGCGAGCTGGTTCTGGCTGGTCGGCGCGCTGGTGCTGTCGCTGCTGCCGCCGCTGGTGACCTTCGATATCGGCGGCACCGCGGGGGTCGTCACTCTCTTCCTCACCATCTTCTCGGTCGCCGTCGCCGTCGGCTCCGGTCTCGCCGCGTGGCTCGCCGCCGGGCGCATCATTCTGTTGCCGACGCTGGTCGGCGCCGTGCTGCTCGGGCTGTTCTGCCTCGATCTTGGTTGGACGGATTCGGCCGTTGTGCCGGCGACCCATCTGCTCGGCGTCGGCGACTATTTCTCCGCGCCTTACAGCATTCACATTGCCATCGATCTCGCCGGCCTGGCGATCGCCGGCGGCCTGTTCATCGTGCCGACGTTTACCGCGGTGCAGGCCTGGGCCGGCGCCGACCACCGCGCCCGCGTCGTCGCCGCCGTCAACGTGCTCAATGCCGCCTTCATGGTCGTCGGCGCCTTGCTGCTCGCCGTGCTGCAGAAGCTCGGCCTCGGCGTGCCGATCCTGTTTGCGCTTCTCGGCGTCGCCAACCTTGTCGTCGCCTTCATCATCGGCCGCACCATGCCGGCCAGCTGGCTGAACGATTTTCTCTCGATCGTGTTCCGCGCCTTCTTCCGTCTCGAGGTCAAGGGCCTGGAGAACGTCGCCAAGGCCGGTCACAACGCCATCATCGCGATGAACCATGTGAGCTTCCTCGATGCAGCGATCGCGACGTCGCTGTTGCCCAAGCGGCCGGTATTCGCCGTCGACGTGGCGATTTCGCGGGCATGGTGGATCCAGCCGTTCCTGCCGTTCGTACGCACCATGGCGCTCGATCCGCTCAAGCCGATGGCGCTGCGCACCATCATCAATGCCGTCCGCGACGGCAATATGCTGGTGATTTTTCCGGAAGGCCGCATCACCATCACCGGCAGCCTGATGAAAATCTACGACGGCGCGGCGATGATCGCCGATAAGTCGGACGCGATGGTGGTTCCGGTGCGCATCGACGGCCCGGAGCGGACGATCTTCAGCCGCTTGAAGCATACCCAAGTGCGCCGCCGGCTGTTCCCGAAGATCAAGGTGACGATCCTCGAACCGGTGAAGATGAAAGTTGACCCGGCACTCAAAGGCCGCAAGCGGCGCGCGGCGGCGGGCGCCGCGCTTTACGACATCATGTCCGACCTGATGTTCCGCACCACCTCGACCGACCGCACCATCGTCGAAGCGGTCATCGAGGCGGCAAAAATCCACGGCGGCAAGTGGCTGGCTATCGAGGACCCGACCAGCGGCCGGTTGACCTATAAGCGGCTGTTGCAGGCGACAGCGATACTCGGCGCCAAGCTGATGCCGCTGGCGCTCGAAGGGCGGCCAATCGGCGTCATGCTGCCAACCTCCAACGGCGCTGCCGTCACCGTGCTGGCGCTGATGTCGGGCGGGCGCGTTCCCGCCATGATCAACTTTACCTCGGGAGCCGCCAACGTTCTCGGCGCCTGCCGCGCGGCGCAGGTCGACACCATTCTCACCGCGCACGCCTTCGTCGAGAAGGCGCGGCTCGAAAAGCTCATCGCCCAGATCGAGAAGCAGGTTCGCATCGTCTACCTGGAAGACATTCGCAAGACGGTGAGCTTCGTCGACAAGCTGCGTGGGGCGCTACGAGCGCACAAGCCGCTGGTCGCGCGCAAGCCCGACGACTGGGGCGTGGTGCTGTTCACTTCCGGCACGGAAGGAACGCCCAAGGGCGTCGTTCTTTCCCACCGCAACGTGCTGGCCAACGTCGCGCAGGCCGAAGCGCGGATTGACTTCGGGCGCGACGACAAGCTGTTCATGGCGCTGCCGGCGTTCCATTCGTTCGGCTTCATGGGCGGCATCGTGCTGCCGCTGATTTCCGGCGTGCCGACTTACCTCTATCCTTCGCCGCTGCACTATCGCACCGTGCCGGAATTGGTTTACGGCATCTGCGCCACCTATCTGTTCGGCACCGATACGTTTCTCGCCGGCTACGCGCGCATGGCCAATGCCTACGATTTCCGCTCGCTGCGCTACATCGTCTCCGGCGGCGAGCCGATCAAGGAATCGACCCGCCGCATCTATCTGGAAAAATTCGGCATGCGCATCCTTGAAGGCTACGGCGTCACTGAAACCTCGCCGGTGCTGGCGATGAACACGCCGATGTTCAACAAGTTCGGCACCGTCGGGCGGCTCTTCCCGGGCATGCAGGCGAGAATTGAGAAGATCGAAGGCGTCGACGAGGGAGCCGGGCGGCTGTGGGTCAAGGGACCGAATGTGATGCTCGGCTATTTGCGCGCCGACAAGCCTGGCGTTCTGGAGCCGCCGCCGGAGGGCTGGTACGACACCGGCGATATCGTCGCCATCGACGATCAAGGCTATATCGCCATCAAAGGCCGCGCCAAGCGCTTCGCCAAGGTCGGCGGCGAGATGATCTCGCTTGCCGCCGTCGAGATGCTCGCCGCCGAGCTGTGGCCGCACTATAACTCGGCGGTTTTAGCGGTTCCCGACGCGCGCAAGGGCGAGCGCCTGATTCTCGTCACCGACAAGCACAGCGCCACGCGCGCCGATTTCCAAGCTTATGCGCGCAGCCAGCACGCCCACGAGCTGATGTTCCCGTCCGAAGTCATGATCGTCGACAAGCTGCCGCTGCTCGGCTCCGGCAAGCCCGATCTCATTGCGCTGCAAAAATTCGTGCGCGACCAGGCCGCGGCCAAGGCCGCCGCCGCGGAGTGACCCACCGTCGCGCGCCAAGGCCGATCGAGGCTTGAACGGCGCGCTTTACCTCGCGATATGAACGTGGGAATGAAATCCCGCGCAACTGGAAGGTTCTATGTTTGACGCGTTCAGGAACTTCGTCGCCGAATTCGTCGATGGCGACAGACATCCCAGCCAATTCGCCGATGACGACTACCGCCTGGCGGCAGCGGCATTGCTCGTGCACGCCGCAGCCATCGACGGCGATATGTTGCAGGCCGAGCGTGACCAGCTTCATGCCATCGTCAAGCGGCGCTTTGGTCTCGACGATGGCGCCGCCGACGAGCTGATCGACAAGGCGACCGTGGCGGAGCAGGAAGCCGTCGACCTTTATCATTTCACCAGCCTGCTCAATCGCACACTCGATGAGGAAGGCCGCGCCCGCATCGTCGAAATGATGTGGGAAATCGTCTATGCCGACGGCCGGCGCGACGAACTCGAGGACAATTTGTTGTGGCGGGCCGCCGACCTGCTCGGCGTATCGCCGCGGCAGCGGATCGAGCTGCGGCAGCGCATCGCCAAAGCGGTCGGCGAACCCGGCGAAGCATGAGGCCGGTCACGCTCATCACCGGCGCCTCGGCCGGCATCGGTGCAGAACTTGCACGCGTCTTCGCCGCCCACGGACATGAACTCGTGCTGGTGGCGCGCCGTGAGGGCCTGCTTGCGGCGCTCGCCGAGGAGATCGCCGCAACGGGCCGACCGCGACCGACGGTGCTGGCCTTGGACCTCGCGCGACGGGACGCAGTCTCGATGCTCGCTGCGGAGCTCACGTCGCGCGGTCTCGAGCCCGCGATTGTCGTCAACAATGTCGGGTTCGGGCTTGTCGGGCCGGCCGCCGCGCTCAGCCGCGACGAGCAACTCGCGATCATCGATCTCAACGTGCGGGCGCTGACCGAGCTGTCGCTTGCTTTCGTGGAAAGCCTCGTGCGCCATCGCGGCGGCATTCTCAACGTCGCCTCGGTCGCCGCCTTCATGCCCGGCCCGGGCATGGCCGTCTATTACGGCAGCAAGGCCTATGTGCTCTCTTTCAGCGAGGCGTTGCATCACGAGCTGTCGCGGCGCGGCGTCAGGGTCACTGCGCTTTGTCCCGGGCCGGTCCCGACCGAGTTCCAGACGCGCGCCGGCCTGCGGGGCGATCGCGCCCAGAGTGCGCTGTTGTCGCTTTCGGCCGCGCAGGTGGCCCGCATTGGTTATCGCGGGTTTATGCACGGCAAACGCGTGGTCGTGGCTGGTATCGGCAACCAAATCGCCCTATTTCTGGTGCGAATGGTGCCTCACGCCGCACTTCTGCCGCTGCTTCATTGGGGCACGCGGTTTGCGGCGCGCGATGCAGAGCGACCACGCGTGTCCGCGTCTTGAATTTACCGATGAACGCGATACGAGGGGAAGCGGGTGCGCCCTCGATTCCATCGATCATGCCACAGCCGATCCTGATTATTCTGCACCAGGAGCACTCCACCCCGGGGCGCGTCGGCTATGCCCTGCAGCGACTCGGCTACGGACTCGACGTGCGCCGGCCGCGCTTCGGTGATCCGCTTCCCACGACCATGCGCGATCATACCGCAGCCGTCATCTTCGGCGGCCCGATGAGCGCCAATGACGCGGACGATTTCATCCGGCGCGAGATCGACTGGATCGCCGTCCCGCTCAAGGACGACAAGCCATTCCTCGGCATCTGCCTCGGGGCGCAGATGTGCGCGCGGGCGCTCGGCGGCCGGGTTTTTCCCCACCCGGCCGGCCAGGCCGAGATCGGCTATTACCCGATCCGCCCCACCGCCGCCGGCCTTGCCATCGTCAGCCCCTGGCCGGAACAAGTCTATCAGTGGCATCGCGAAGGATTCGATTTGCCGGGAGGTGCCGAGCTTTTGGCCGAAGGCGATATGTTCGAGGTACAGGCGTTTCGTTACGGGCGCAGCTACGCGCTGCAATTCCATCCGGACGTGACGCACTTGATGATGCACAAATGGACGACCAGAGGCCATCTTCGTCTGGAGATGCCGGGGGCAAAGCCCCGCGCCGCGCACTTTGCCGACCGCGAGGTCTACGATTACAGCGCGCGCGCCTGGCTCAGTGTCTTCCTCGAACGCTGGATCGGCGGTTGAGAGCGACCGGCAGCTTGCGTCACCCTTGGCGGTTAACCCGTTCTACTGCCCGCCGGCGAGCTGTTGCGCGAAATAGGCCACCGTCTTGGTGTAGACCTGCGACGCGTTCCATTGCAGCAGGACCTGGAAATTGGCGGTGCCCTCGCCCCAGGGTTGGCCGCGCTGCCAGCCGTAGCCTTTGAGATAATTGGCGGTGGAGGCGAGCACGTCGGGCACGCTGTGAATGAGATCGCGGCGGCCGTTGCCGTCGTAATCGACGGCGTACTTGAGATAGGACGAGGGCAGGAACTGGGTCTGGCCGATCTCGCCGGCCCAAGCGCCGCGCATTTCGCTGGGGCTCATGTCGCCGCGGTTGATGATGCGCAACGCATCCAGGAGCTCGGTCCGGAATTTGTCCGGGCGGCGGCAATCGTAGGCGAGCGTCGCCAGCGAGCGAATGGTCGGGAATCGGCCCGAGTTGGCGCCGAAGTCGGTTTCGAGGCCCCAGATGGCGACGATGACCGCGCCCGGCACTCCGTATTGCTGCTGGATGCGGCTGAAGATCGGGCCGTACTGTTGGAGAAGCCGCGCGCCGCGCGCTAACCGCGGCGGCACCATGCGGCCGGAAAATTGCTCAAAGCTCTGGCGAAAGACTCCTTGCGCGTGGTCGCGCGCAATGATGCCGGGGTCGTAGGTCATGCCGCCGAGCGCCGATTGGATCGTGCGCTGGGAGATGTCTTGCGCGGCCGCGTCCTTTTTGACCCCTTCAAGCCAGGTGCCGAAATCGCCGCCGCAAGGCGCCGACGTCGCGGCGGCCGGCACCACCACGGACCCAAGCCAAAGCATTACAAACGCCAGTTGTCGAACGGTGATCGGTCGCATGCCCTTTGGCTCCGTGCTCCCAACTCATGAATCAACGCATTGGGTCGCGAATATGATGATGGGGCTAAGCTGGACATTCCAGGGTACTTGCCGAGCCGAAGCTCGCGCAGCGAGCGAACGCTGGTGGAGCCGAGGGGATTTGAACCCCTGACCTCCGCAGTGCGATTGTGCCGGTGGGCCATTTACTCAGGTTGACCCGAGCATTCTCAAGTTAACTAATGCCTTATTTTCTTGTGTTTTCATACCTTTCCGAGATTACCTACGTATGATGGTATTTCCGCGAATTTACCCTCTTCTGCTTCCGGTATGCTTCCGGTGAGGAAGCGCCTTGGCCGGCAGAATAGGGGAGAGGTGGTTTCCATGGAAGAGCGGAAGGCAAATCTCACCAAGCGCACGCTGGATGCGTTGAAGCCGGCGGCGCAGGATTACCAGATATGGGACACGAAGGTCCGCGGGCTGGGCGTCCGTGTCTATCCGTCCGGCGCCAGGGGCTTCGTTCTCCAATACCGAAATGCCGCGGGGCGGACGCGCAAGCTCGCGCTTGGCCGGTATGGAGTTCTTACCGTGGATAAGGCGCGGGAGAAGGCCACCAGGCTGCTCGCGGCGATCCTCGACGGGCGCGACCCGTCCCAGGACAAGAGGGAAAATCGCCACGCTAAGACGGTCGGGGAGCTTGCTGACCTGTATCTTCGCGAAGGGTCGGTCGAAAAGCCCAACAAGAAATTGTCGAGTTGGGAAACCGATCGCTCCAACATTGAACGGCACATCAGGCCGCTACTGGGCACTCGGCTCGCCCGCGGGTTGACGAAATTCGACGTCGCCCGATTCCAGTCTGACGTCGCCGCTGGAAAGACGGCAAAGGACGAGAAGACCGGACCGCGCGGGCGTGCCATTGTCAGGGGCGGAATGGGCATCGCGTCCCGCGCGTTGTCCGTGCTTTCGGCAATGATGACCTTCGGAATGGGTCGGAGCATCGTCTCCAGTAATCCGACCAAGGGCGTCGAGCCCTTTCGGGGTCGAAAGAAGGAACGCTTCCTCACCGACACCGAGGTCGGGGTTCTCGGCGAGGCCCTTGTCGAGATCGAGAGGGACGGCTCATTGCCCTGGGTAGCGACCGCGGCGATCAAGCTCCTGCTCCTCACCGGGGCGCGCCGCGGCGAGATTCTGGCGTTGCAGTGGGAAGAGGTTGACCTGGACCGCGGGTGTCTTCGCCTTCAAGACTCCAAGACCGGGGCGAAGGTGATCCGTCTCGCGGCCGCCGCGTTGTCGCTGCTTGCGGCGCTGCCTCGGTCTGCCCGGTGGGTCTTTCCGGCTACCAAGGGATCGGGGCACTACGTCGGTCTTTCGAAACACTGGGACGTAGTAAAGGCTCGTGCCAATGCACTTGCGGTCAGGCGGGCGGCGCAGGAGGAGGGCAGCTCTCTGGAGGGAGTACCGCGCTTCGATCATGTCCGCCTACACGATCTCCGGCATTCGTTCGCGAGCTTCGCGGTTCAATCTGGTGGATCGCTTTTCCTCGTCGGCAAGGTGCTAGGACACAAGCAGACCCGCACCACTGAAAGATATGCCCACGCGAGCGATGAACCCCTCCTCGCCACGGCCGAGCTTGCGGCCCAGCGGATCGCACTCGCCCTAGGCGGCCCTAAAAAGGCTGATCGACGTCGTTTGCCAGCAGGGAGTCCGGAGGCGAGCCTACCGCGAACTGGCCGCCGCCGCCGCTTGGCGCCGCCGACTGCTGGGGCAATGCGTAATAGTTAAAAACTGACTTAAGAAGCGCGTTGCCGTGCTGTCCCAAAATGAAATTTTAATGGAGCGGTGAGAAGGTTGTGAGCTCGGTGTCAGCTCGACGCGATCAATGCAAACAATGTTTCGATCTTCATGATGCAAGGATCCGATAACCAACCAATCCAATTACCGGATCGTCAGGCGATTACCCTTTGCGAGGCGGTGACCGCCTTTTGCTATCGCAAAGCCTGTAGTGCGCCGGCGCTGATGATCTATGGCTTGCTCAATCAAGCCGGGAAAGCTGAAGGTCGTGAGCTCTCAATCGAAGAACGACTCTATGGCGAAGAACCAACCGAAGAGCAAAACGACAAAGAAGTGGAGTTGGTTGAACGGCTGCAGAGTGCCGCCTATGCTGGGCGCATCAAGTTTCGCGCCCTAAAGAATGGTGAATATCCCGCCGGCGGCCACAAGGACATCGACCCTCTCTATTTTAGTCAACAACGCGGGTTCCGCTGGGTTTGCGATGAAATTTGGAGCCACCCGAGCCTTGTGTCCGAACCGCCGCATTTCACAGAAGATTGGCATGATGTTCATCTCGACCGGGAACAGTTTGAGGCGTTGCTGCGAGATATTGGCGTTTCGTTCGAGCGAAGTCTCACGACTTTCACAACCGGTGCGCCGGGACGCCCCAGTTCCAGGCACCTCGTCAAGCCTATGGCTCAACGCAAACTAGATGACGGGTATCGTCCCAAGAATCTAGCTGTGTTTTCGAAGGAGCTCGCCAAGGAACTGAGCATCGCTTTCCCAGGCGCTGCTCCAATGACGGCAAAAACGATTGGCAACGTCATTAGGGAGCTGTGGCACGCGCACCTGAAACCGCCCAAAATTATCGACCGTTCCTGAATTCTGGGCGTTAGTTTCGGGCGCTGGTGGGAGTTATCAAAGCCTCACGTTGCTGGGACACCCAGCGTTGAAACAGTGAGGCGTAAAATGACTACGACTTCTCTTGTGCCTTCCCGCCTACTCCGGCGCGCCGAGGCCGCCCAGTATGTCCATGACAAATGGGGCTATCCCTGCTCGCCCAGGACTCTCGCGAAGTACGCCGTGATCGGCGGCGGCCCGCCCTTCCGTAAGGCTGGTCGCTATCCGCTTTACCACCCGGATGATCTTGACGTCTGGGTCGACGGCAAGCTGTCCGATCTGGTGACGTCGACGTCGGCGCTCGCAAGCAATGTACGCACTGCGGCTGAGGGGGGGTGCCATGATTGAGCACGCCCCCACGCCGCTCGCCGAGAAGCGACTTGTCTACAAGGCCGAGGAACTTTGGCGCAAGCGCGTAGGAAAATGGAACGCCACAACGATGGTGAGCGTAACCTCGCCGGAGGGCGCGGCGCTGCTCGCGTTACAGCGGGCATCGCCTGAGAAAGTGGCGGACGCTCAACCAATCGCGATCGAGCCGCTCAAGAACGAGACGCTGCCGTCGCTATCCACTCGCGATGAAATCATCATGGACGGGCTACGATTGATCAGCGAGCGACGGGTCGAGGCGAAGCTCGGGTTCTGCAAGCGCACGCTTCAACGTTGGCGACAAGAAAATAAAGGCCCGCCGTGGGTTAAGATCGGTCGCAGGATCTATTACGACGAAGACAAGTTGAAGGCGTGGATCCAGGACCGGTGACCCCCGCACCAACAACGCACCGACGCGGCCGCCGCGGATCGGTACGGCCTTCGACCAGGCCTTTCTCGTCGCGCATGAAATCGGGCATGTCGAACTCGGCGACGATTCGAAGCCCGGTCACGGACATCGATCCGACCCGTCCCGCCGAAGCCGCGCCGGTCGGCCTCGACCGTGTCGTCGATTACGGCCGTCGTCAGCGCCGCGAGGCCCAGATGGACCTGTTCACGCGCGAATTCCTGCTGCCGCCCCACAGTGTCAGTGCGGTTTCGATCGGGCCGTTGGCGAAGACCCGTACCTCCTGAGCTCGACCGGCCGCCGACCAACACCATCGCCGCCAGCGCCGCCGGCGCCGCGGCGACCACACCAGCGTTCCGCCCCGAACGCCCGAGCTCCAGCGTTCGCCCCGAACCACAAGGCTGGCGCTGAGCTTACCGCAGGGCCAGTGATTTCTTTTCTCCTTGCAGCCATTCTGCCCGAAGTGAAGAAATTGGGCGCGGCCGGCTGCGCCGGACCGGGCTGTCGCCGCCCGCCTACGCTGCGCTTCAGCGCGGCTTGCCGAGCCCCTTGGATCCCGTGCCGGGATTCCGGGTCTCGGCCCTTTCGGGCTTCTATCCCGCGCGCAAGAAGATATTGAGCCCCTCGCCGGGGCACTCGGTCCCGCTCCAGGCGCTATGCTGATGCTCCTTCGGGTGCCCTTTTAA
Source organism: Xanthobacteraceae bacterium (assembly GCA_049512975.1). Lineage (GTDB taxonomy): Bacteria > Pseudomonadota > Alphaproteobacteria > Rhizobiales > Xanthobacteraceae > BOG-931. Next base: position 9,821 of record JBEKWO010000092.1, read on the forward strand.
CAAGTCGAGGGGCTCGCGAATGTACCCGCGCTCGCGCTGGCGCCGCGTAGAGCGCCCGCATTAGGCATCCGCATCCTATCTTTGAGTCATCTATCCTGAACCCAGCCGTACCACTACACCGAAAGCTAAACTGCGCTATGGAGATTTCGGAGAGCAGCCCGTTTCAGTTTAGATCAAATCAGTCAGGGAGGCCCAAATCGCTGGAGGCCGCGGCCGCAAATTTCGACATATCCGGAGAGCGGCTGGCCCTGGATCGCAGTGTTCAGCAGCCCACAGGATAGACGCGCCCCCGCGAAATGTCCGATACAGCTAATGTCTGGCCGCTGCCATGATGGCCGACTGACGAACGTGGTTGGTCCAGAGGCGGTCACGCAGACCCTCCAGTTACAATCCATCAGGCCGGCGGGCCGGATATGGCTGAAACAGCGTTCCGTAAAGTGTCTCGGTAATCGCCATGCGGCCGCCGCAGCACGCGCACGGGGGCGGCGTGTACCCGGAGTTGGCTCGGTCATCGCCACGATCGCTGTCTGTATCTGCTGGTACGCTCAGCAAGCTTCGACATAGTGCGAGTTTTTGCGCGCGATGGCCGTTCGCCAAGAAGCCGTAGTGGCGAATACGATGGAAGCCATTAGGCAGGACGTGGAGGAGAAAGCGACGAATGAACTCGCCGATTTCCAGGCGCATGAGCTTGTTCTTGTGACCACCCAATTTGCAGTACGCCTTCCAGCGAAAGGCCACGTGGGTCGCATCGAGCGCAAGCAAGCGGCCGTTGGTGATCGCAACCCGATGGGTGTAGCGCGCGAGATAAGCCAGGACCTGTTCGGGACCCACAAAGGTCTTGTTGGCATAGACGAACCATTCGCATGCGCGCAGCGGCAGCAGCGCGTCCGCAAATGCTCTGGCCTCGTTGAGGGGAGCGAGATCGCCAAAGAACTGCAGTTCGCCAGCAGTGAAGACCGCTGTCAAACCTTCGAGAAATAACCGGCGGAAGAGGCGTGACAGAACCCGAACTGGAAGAAAGAATCCTGGCCTGCAGGCGACCCAACGCTTGCCATCCGGCGAAATCCCGCCACCCGGAACGATGCAGTGAAGGTGTGGATGGTGCTGTAGGTTCTGCCCCCAGGTGTGCAGCACCGCAATGACGCCAATCTCGGCGCCAAGGTGTTTGCGATCCGCGCCGATGGTGGTCAGCGTCTCCGCGGCGGCTTTGAACAGCAGTCCATAAATCGTCGCCTTGTTCTGGTAGGACATGGCGGCGATCACGCCCGGAAGCTTGAACACGAAATGAAAATATGGGACGGCGAGAAGCTCGGCTTCACGTGCTGCAAGCCAGTCTGTGGCCGCTTTCCCCAGGCATTTGCCGCAATGTCGGTTGCGGCAACTGTTATAAGAAACTCGAATGTGCGAACAGTCCTGACAGCGCTCAACATGTCCGCCGAGTGCAGCGGTGCGACAAATCTCGATCGCGGTCATCACACGTCGCTGGGCGACATTGACATGGTCGGCATTGGCAGCGCGCCACGCCTCACCATGGCGGCGAAAGATATCCGCCACCTCTAACCTGACCCCAGCCACGTCGGCGGCCCAGCTCAACTCGCTACACAAGGCAGCTCAGCTAAACAGGGTATTAGATTAGTGGGACCCTGTTCAATATTCAGAAAAGCCAGTAATCACGAAGGCCATTCCGGAAGCTTTTCGTTAATCCCGCCGCCCGGGCCACACCTATCAAATCACGAGGTGACCAGAGACGGCGACAGACCAATTTTAACCATCACAACCGAAAGGATTCGCGCATCGAGGAATCGCTCCCCACGTGACTCGCAGCGTACAGAGCCCGGCATCGACGGATCGGCCGGCACCAACCTCCAGTTCTCCTGCAAGGTGGTCCGAAAACGCGGCTGGCGCCCCCGGTGCCCGCAAGGTCAGGAGACACCCTATGGCCCCCGCACGTCCCTACTGGAAGGGCTACCTGAAGCTTTCCCTGGTTTCTTGTCCGATCTGCCTCTACAGCGGCACATCGTCGACCGAACGCGCCTCATTCCGCCAGATCAATAAGCAGACCGGCAACCGGCTGCGCCAGCAGCTCGTCGACGAGGTCACCCGCGAGCCGGTCGAGGGTCCGGATAAGGGCCGCGGCTACGAATACGCCAAGAACGCCTATATCTCGGTGGACGACGACGAACTCGACGCCATTGCGATCGAGAGCACCCACACCATTGAGATCGACTCCTTCGTTCCGCGGGACCAGATCGACGAGCGCTATCTCGACAGCCCTTACTACATCACCCCCAATGGCCAAGTCGGCCAGGAAGCTTTTGCGGTGATCCGCGAGGCCATGCGCGGCAAACACATGGTCGCGCTCGGTCGCGTGGTGCTGTCAAAGCGCGAGCGGGTCACCATGCTCGAGCCGTGGGACAAGGGGCTGATTGCCACTACGCTCCGCTATCCGTACGAGATCCGGGATGCGAAGGAATATTTCGCCGACATTCCGGACCTAACCGTTGAGCCGGAGATGCTCAAGCTGGCCGAGCATATCCTCCAGAGCAAGGCCACGGATTTCGATCCCTCACGGTTCGTCGACCATTACGAGGAAGCCGTCGTTGAAATGCTCAAGAAGAAGCAAGCGGGCGTCGTGGTCTCTCGCGAGCGCGCCGTGCCGCGGCTCCAGAATGTCCTCAATATCATTGACGCGCTTCGCCAGAGCATTGCCCAGGAGAAGGCTGCTTCCGCCTCGCTGAAGAAGCCCCGCAAGCGCATCAATGGGCAGGGTGAGATGCTGCTTCCGATTCCAGGAAAGAAGAGCAAGGAGGCCCTGCAAAAGCCGGCCAATCTGCTAAATGCTCGGCCGAGAAACGCCGGCTGAGTTGTGCGGACTGCCAACCCATGATCTCGCCCACGCGAGCTTCAAAGTCCCGAACAAATTGATTGCAGCCGCCGCAGGGCGTGCCATGATCGAGAACATCCGAACTCATCCGTACACACGCGCTGTCTGCCTTGAAACCGCTCGCCTCTTTGAGGGGCAAGCCGCCAAAGATCTGGTCGAGGCTCAGCGCTCGGCGGATGAAGGTGCTCTGGACCGGGCGCGAGAGCTTCAAGCCAAGGCCAGGCTCGCGCAGCAGCGTGCGAACGCATGGCATCTTCGCGCGAGAAATGCCTCGGTTTAAAACACCCAGCGCCTTAGTCGCCGCGCCCGCCATCGACCCGGAAAAAACCATCCGCTCCACGGAAGCCCGCAAGCGCTCGAGGACAGGCCGAAATGCTGCTTCCCATTTCGGGAAAGAAAAGCGAGGACGCAATGGCAACGCCTAATCGACCAAGCTTCGACAGAAAAAAGGTCGGCTTAAATCCTAGTCAAGTGCGGCGCGCATTTTGGGCTTGGACCCACCACGCAGCACGGAGACGGCTTTGACGCGAAACAAAGGCGAGAGCCAGGTGACGAGGAAGCAGGTTCTACTCGCTACGGCAACTATCGAGCATCCAAACCTGTCGCCGGCGCAAATCGACACCGCGCCCGCGTTTGCTATGCGTTCTTCGTTCGCGATGTCGGGTATGCAAACTGCGCACGATTTGTTGCGTTCGCAAAATTGAAAGAGCACCAGAAAGCCGGTCGGCGTAAGCTAACCGAAGAAGTGGTCGAGGCAACGTGGCGCGCGCGGACGGTTTAAATTGCGCGCCAAAGCGTAGGTCACGCGGTTTGTTGATCAGGGGCGACGTCCCTCGGCCCTCGGCGCCGCCAGCATCGCCCAATTGCCACCAACAAACGATCGACGTCGGCCGCCGCGCGGCGGCCGCCCGCTGCCGCACAGAGCGCCGCACAGGCGCGTCGCGCAGCTCGCGCACCCCGCAGGTCGATCTCGCATGCCCATCGCTCTCCACGGCCTCGCGCTCCGCAAAGCGAGCGATGCCATAAGCCCCCTCAACGCAGTTGTTGAACCGGGGTGCTGTCGCACACCACCGCCTAGCTGGCGCCGCGCCGCCAGCGCCATCATCAGCGCCGCGCCCTCGCGCGCGCGCGCGAGGATTTCGGCGCGAGTAAGGCTAACGCTGCCCCTATAGCGCTGATCTTTCGATGCCGCCATTGCCCGATGACCCCGTAGCTGAACCGCGCGGCGCGGCCGGCGGCCGCAGCAGCAACATCATCATCAGCGATGTCGCCGTGTGGCGGCGAGTGTCGTGTTGGTCGCACGCTGCTGCGCGGTGGCCCGTCGTCGCCGGCGCGCGGCGCCGATTCTCGGCGCCGCCAGCATCGCCCAATTGCCACCAACAAACGATCGACGTCGGCCGCCGCGCGGCGGCCGCCCGCTGCCGCACAGAGCGCCGCACAGGCGCGTCGCGCAGCTCGCGCACCCCGCAGGTC
>JBEKWO010000093.1:0-13791 GCA_049512975.1 Xanthobacteraceae bacterium
CGCAAAATCTTCGTCGCCGCACGTCCTGATCAAATAATCGCTTTCCTCGGACAACTCCTGTCGCCAAAACTACCCATCAAACCCCTGCGTTTCTTGGCTTTCCGATAGCGAGTCGAGTACTATGGTGGATTCATCAAATCTACTATTGAATTTTAGACTCGAATCAATTATATAGGCACCAATTCGGCTACGGTCGAAGGGAGATTGCTTGCGATCGCCGGGGGCTATAGGCCCCCGGGTTCGTTTTATGGAAGCCATTTCCTCCCGTATCCTTCAATTTTGCCCCACCAACTGCAGTGATAGGTTTTATCTCGCAGAATCTTGGCGAGAGCCGTGCCGTAATCGTCCGGTTGTTCGATACCAAGTTTTTCAAACTTATAGGCGCGATGTGCAGGATGTGCCAACAAGTCCGCAATTTGGACAGCAGCTACATTTTTTTCCTTCGGGACTAATCGTAATTCGCGCGAAATCAGGCGCGCATGGATTACATCCGTCCGTACTGTAGTCCCATTTTTATAGAAGAAACGGAAGGCGCGCCGTAGCTGTGCATCATGTTTTGGGCCACGCGCCTCCCCCATTACGTCACCTACAAAGCCAGAATAGTGCAGCCACAGGACGTACCGTTCTAGCAAGCACGTCATGGCATAATGGTAGGATTGAACTGCCAAACCGTGTATTTTTCTAAATGCTTCTCCTTATCAATTGAAACTGTGAAAGCTGGCCGAGGCAGATGGTCTACTAGAGCAATAAATCCGGCGTCGAACTTAGCTCTAACTCCATCTTCGTTGAGAATCGCAAATTCACCTTTCGCGTCGATGATCTCCCGACGGTGTAAAACGACATTCGGATTACCAAAAATATCTGTCTTTAAAGCGTTCAATTGGCTAGTTATATCACCATCGTGCTGATCTTGTCGGATAGCTAGGCCGGTCAGGCTCAGGTAACGTTGGTTCTGATCTTTTTTCGCGGCGTGCAAGTCGCCATGACCTGTTTCATCGAAGAACAGGCGATAACGCTTCGACGGATGAATGAACGGTTCCATGGCCAGAAAATCCTAGGTGCAATAGTTTCGCGATGCCGCCAGCCGCATAGAGGCGGACGATTCCGAAGAACGGTTCGATGCGACCCTGAAAGGCTTGGCTAAGAGCCGACGCGAGGCCAAAGCGCTAGAGGGTAAAACCCTCGACGATCTTGCCGACGAACTCGGCCAGAACGATCCTACCAACAGAAAGTCGCGCAACGAGTAAAAGCACGGTTTTCTACTCAGCGGGGAATGCTAACTATAAGTCATTGTGTCATTTGAGGTTTTTTGCAGTCCGCAGTGTACACTTGTGACTGCGGGACCATTTCACTCAGAATCGGCGGCAACAGCGCATTGAAAATAATAAGGAATTTTGAAAGCGTCGAGTCTGATTCGTCACCCGTCAAACGACGGCAGGGTTTGCGAAGTCGAGAAGCCCGAATAATAACCTAACGGACGTTCGGCGCGCGCACGGACATGCCGCGAAGATCGGCGCGCTTCTCAGCCGCCGAGCTTTGTCTCCGCCTGCCGCTCGCGGCTGAGTTCGCGGATCATCGCCATCCACTTCTCAACTTGCGCGAGGGCCTGCTTGTCGCAGGAATTGTCTCGCATGGCGATGGGCTTCGACTGCATAGCGGCGGCTTCGGACACGGCGCGTCTATCGTGCGCGCCGCAAGCGGACATAAAGCGCTCCTTCGCCGCCGTGACCGACGTGAGCGTCTTGAAAGCCGACGACAACCAGGCGAAATTCCGGCAGCGACAGCCACATCGGCACCTGCCGCCGCAGCACGCCGCGCTCGGCGCCATGGTGCTCGCCTTTTCTGTTTCCCTTGCCGGTGACGACGAGCGCAATGCGGGCGCCATCGGCTTGCGCTCTGCGCAGGAAGCGTAACAGGGCGGCGTGCGCCTCCTTCTGGGTCATGCCATGCAGGTCGAGGCGGGCGTCGATCGGGTCGTGGCCCCGTGCGACACGCTGCTTGAGACGCCGGCCGAGCGGTGCCAGCGGCGGCGTGTTCTTGTCGGGCAGCGGCTCCTGCCGCGCGCTGCGCCGCGACGGCGCGCTGGCATCGCCGGTGTTGTCGCTGGTGGATGGCGGTGGAGACTCCGGAGCATCGCGCAGCGGCGTGATCGAGCGCGCGAAGCCGCGCCATAGCGCGCGTTCTTCCTCGCTCAAGGGGCGGCGCCGGCTCATCGTTTTCGCCGCGATTTCGGTTTCGGCTTCGACTCCGCCGCGATTACGGGCTTCGCCTCCGGCAGCGGCACGTCTTCCGCGGTGGGATCGATCATGCTGCCGACGCTGAACTGCGCGAAAAAGCTTGGCCGCTGCGGCGGCAGCGGCACATGACGCGCGGCCTCGACCGGATCGAGCTCGCGCGGCAATAGCATCACGAACTGCCCCGGATGCCGAATGCGGCCGGCCATGCGCGCGGCTTCATCGCCGGCGCCGAAATAGATATCGGCGCGCGCCGGGCCGACGATGGCCGAACCGGTATCCTGTGCGAAAACCAGCCGGCGGAATTTCGTCCCCGCCTTGTCGTTGGCGATCGGCAGCTCGGCGGTGATGAAGAACGGCGTGCCGTAGGCGTGCAGCGACCGATCGACGGCGATCGAGCGGCCGGGCACCAGCGGCACGCCCTCGCCGCCGACCGCTTCGTCCTCGGTGGAAAGATCGGTGATGCGGAAAAACACATAGGCCTTGTTCTGCCGCTGTACGTCCTTGGCCGCGTCCGGATTTAATTCCATCCAGTCGCGGATGCGCTGCATCGAGACCTCGTCCTTGGCAAAGATCTTGCGGTCGACCAGCACGCGTCCGACCGGCGTGTAGGGCCAGCCATTATACGAATCGTAATTGACGCGCAGTATCGCGCGGTCCTCCAGCCTGATCCGGGCCGAGCCTTGGATCTGCGCGAATAAGACGTCGAGCTGGCTGCGCAGCCAGCAGATTTCCAGATGCCAGCCATCAAGCGCGCCATCCTCGATCTCGCCGCGATCGTAATACGGCACGATCTTGCGCCGACCGACGCGCCGGCCGACTTTGACGCCCTTACTGGGAAACGAATCGCCAAGCTTGCGCCGGCCTGAGACGACCAAATTGGGCGGCCGGCGATACAGCGGCGCCGTGAACTCGCGGGTGGGCACGCGCGAACCGTCGATGATCGGCTCGTAATATCCGGTGAGAAAACCGTCGCTATCGCCGATCTTGCTGATGCGCAGCGGCCGGAAATTGTCTTCGAAGAACTTCCGTGCGCTGTCCTCCTCGAGCGGCACGGCAGCGACAGCATGCTCACAGACGGCTTTGAGCGCTTCCGCGACCGATGCCGCTCCGGCGGTGGGCTGCCGATTGCCGTTCAGCGCCCGACAGCTGGCGAGGAACGTGGCAAAGGCCGTGGCGTGATCGTCGCCGGCCCAGCCGTCGAGGTCGGCCCAGTCGACCGGCTCATATTGCGTATCCGGGAATTTGATCGGCTCCCGCTCGCCGCTGCGGGCCGCCGTCGGCATGCCGGCGAGGCCGACGAACACGATGATGAGCGGCAAGGCCCGCCACTGCGCCGCCATCGGCCTCACTCGGCCCCCACTTGGGCCCTCACTTGGGCCTCACTGCCCGGCTTCAGTTGCGACGACTTTCCAGTTGGGATCGCGCGCGGAAATGTCGCGTGCGAACGTCCATACGTCGGTGACGTCGGTAACCTTTTCGGCGTTGCCGTCGATCACGTTCCCCGATCGATCGTGGGTCGCGGAAACGAGCTTGGACACGAAGCGGATGGTGATCTGGGCGGTGCGGCCGCGCAATTCGGCGCCGGTGATGGTCGCGCCGTCGATCGAAACGAAGCGCGTCTCCGCGGTCTCGCCGCGGCGTTCACGTTCGCTGATCGCGGCGTCAAAGCCGTCATAGACCTCGCGCGACAGCAAGCCGCGCAATTGGCGGCGATCACCTTCGGCGAAGGCGGTCACGATCATTTCGTAGGCGGTGCGCGCGCCGGTGATGAAATGCTTGACGTCGAAGTTCGACTCCGCCGCCGCGATGGCGTCGAGCCCTGTCGCCACGGTCGACCCAGTCTCGGCTACTCCCTTCCAGCGGTCGGCGGGCGGGGGCGCGGCCTCGACCGGCCGGCTTGCCGCTGCCTCAGCCGGACGCGGCGGCAGGGCCACCACCTTGTCGCTCGCCGGGCTGCGCACCGCATCGCGTGTCGCATAAGGGTCGTAGGGCGGTCGCTCGCGGCCGGTGCGTTGCCCCAAAACGCTGCGCAGCCGCAGGAAAATGAACACTGCGAGCGCCAGGAAGATAATGGTGTAAATATCGAACACGCTTCTATCTCTCGGCGTCGTGAACGGCGGGACGATACATCCCTCGGGCGGTGACGAATCCGCGGAAGGCGCCAAGTTCCCCACTCTATGTAGGGATGCGCGGGGAACCATCCAGTAGCCGCTGTCCAATACGCGCGCCGGCGCTTAGTTTAAACGATCGCTGCCGCCGCGCCAACATCGTCCCGCCGGAACCGATTCGTGTGCTGAATCCACGCCGTAGGGCCGGCCTCTGCTAGAAATCGGCGACGTGCTTGCGACGGCGGGCCGAGGAAGTTAGGGCTTCGGCATTGGCGGATAGGCCGCCATTGTTCGACCGCTTTGCCTGTGTTAGCCAGACTTTAACGCCCCCGCGGGCCGGGAGACGAGCATGTCAGCCACCAACGGCGGCCCTCAGCCGCAGCCGGCGATGCCTCAAATCGGAGTCCTTGCCCAGTACGTGAAGGACTTGTCGTTCGAAAATCCGAACGCCCCCCGATCGATGGCGCCAAGCGGCCAGCAGCCGACCATCAACATACAGGTCAACGTCGATGCCGCGCCCATGAGCGGCAGCAGCACGGATGTCGAGGTGACGCTCCGCTTGGAAGGCAAGGCGGAAACCCAGGGCACGCTGCTGTTCAGCTTCGAGCTCATCTTCGCCGGCGTCTTCCGCATCCAGAACGTGCCGGCCGAGAGCCTGCAGCCTGTCATCCTGATCGAGTGCCCGCGCCTGCTTTTTCCCTTCGCCCGCGAGATTGTCGCGACCGCGGTGCGCAACGGCGGTTTTCCGCCGCTATTGCTCGACCCGATCGATTTTGTCGGCCTCTACCGCCAACGCCTTGCGGCGACGCAGCCCGCGGCACAGCCCCGGCCGGTCAATCCGAACTGACGTAGTCGCGCCAAATGGCGTTGTCGCCGAGGGTGGCGATGAACGCCCGATGCGCCGCGCGCTCCTCGGCGGTCACCGCGGCGACAAGCGGCACCAGCCGCTCGCGGACGATGATGGGTTCGCCAGCCAGCCGGCGCGGCATCGTCGTCTGCGACAGCACGAGTTGCGCCTGGCGCGCGCCAATCAGTTCGACGTAGACTTCGGCAAGAAGTTCGGCGTCAAGCAGCGCGCCATGCTTAGTGCGGCGCGAATTGTCGATGGCATAGCGCGCGCAAAGGTCGTCGAGACGGTTTGATGCGCCGGGATGCTTGCGGCGCGCGATCAAGAGGGTATCGACCGTCCGCTCGCGCGGGATCAGCGGCCGGCCGGCGCGCTCGAGCTCGGCATTGATGAATCCGATGTCGAACGCGGCATTGTGGATGACCAGCGGCGCATCGCCGAGAAAGGCGACCAGGTCGTCCGCCACCTCGGCGAAAAACAGCTTGTCTTTGAGGAAATCGTCGCTGAGGCCGTGGACCGCAAACGCCTCCGCCGGCATGCTGCGTTGCGGATTGAAATAGGCGTGGAAGGTCTGGCCGGAGGGTATCCGGTTGACCAGCTCGATGCAGCCGATCTCGACCAGGCGATGGCCGTCCAGAGGATCGAGACCCGTGGTCTCGGTATCGAGCACAATCTCGCGCATGAAAGCTCTTAATGGAGCATGATCTTTTCGGAAAACCGGCTTCCACTTTTCCGGATCATGCTCTAGGCCGCCGCCGGCTTGAGGCCGCCAATCACGAATCAGCGGACCGCCCGCGCATTTTAGCCACAACCCGCAGGATGTCTCGCACCTGGGCGCGAGCGTGATCGAACGATTGCGAGCTATCCACGACAAAGTCGGCGCGTCGGCGTTTTTCCGCATCCGGCATTTGCTTGGCAAGGAGCGCCGTGAGCTTTTCCTCGGTCATGCCGGACCGCTCGAAGGCGCGGCGGCGTTGCACCTCCGGCGGCGCCGAGACCACGACCACCGCATCGCAGCCGCGCTCTGCGCCCGTCTCAAACAGCAGCGGAACATCGAGCACGACCACCGGCGCACCGCGGGCTTGCGCTTCGGCCAGGAATTTTTCCCGCGCGGCGCCCACCAGCGGATGCACCAGCGCTTCGAGCCGGGCAAGCGCGGCGTCATCGCCAAGCACCATCGCCGCGAGCTTGGCGCGGTCGACCTTGCCGCCGCTGGTGGCGCCGGGGAAAGCCTGCTCAATGAGCGGCACCGCCTCCCCTTCGTAGAGCGCGTGCACAACGGCATCGGAATCGTGCACCGGCACCCCGGCCTCGGCGAAGAAGCTCGCGGTTCTCGATTTGCCCATGCCGAGCGAACCGGTGAGACAGAGAATGAAGGGCCGTTCGCCGGTCATGGGATGAGGCACCCGTGGCGCCGCAGGAAATCAAGGGCGGTGAGGAGCGGCAAGCCGAGCACGGTGAAGTAGTCGCCCTCCACGCGCTCGAAGAGCTGGATACCTAAGCCTTCGATCTGGTAGGCGCCGACGCTGGCCGTCGCCGCGCTGCCGACGGCCTCGAGATAGGCATCGAGGAATCGATCCGAGAACGACCGCATCGTCAGCCGCGCCGTGCCGACGTGCTCGAAGACCACAGTTGCGTCCCTGACGAACGCAATGGCCGCATGCAGCTCGTGGGTGCGTCCCGACAGCGCGCGGAGCTGTGCACGAGCGGCCGCGCGGTCGGCGGGTTTACTAAACAGTTTGGCGTCCAGCGCCAGGACCTGGTCGGCGCCGAGCACCAGCCGCGCCGGGTGCAATCCTGCGACAGCCAACGCCTTTTGCCGCGCCAACAGCGCGGCAATGGCGGTTGGCGGTTCCGACGGCACGCCTGTTTCCACGCTGCGCTCGTCAATGTCGGCGGGACGGACCTCGACCGGAATACCGGCTGCCTCCAGCAGCGCCGCGCGCACGGCGCTGCGCGACGCCAGCACGAGCGGATCGGAGGCAAGCCATAGCGGCATCGGTCACGAGGCCATGTGTCGGCGGCGCTCGGCGAGGAGTGCAAGCACCGCCGCCGCGGTTTCCTCGATCGACCGCCGCGATACGTCGATCAACGGCCAGTTATGTTTCGCGCAGAGCCGGCGCGAGACGGCGACTTCCTCCGCCACCGATTGCGGATCGATATACTTGTCGTCGTCGCGATACGCCTTCAGTCCCAGCAACCGGTTCTTCCGAATTTGCACGATACGCTCGGGCGTCGCGTATAAGCCGACGACCAGCGGACGCTGGAGCCGTTCGAGGTCGGGCGGCAACGGCACGCCGGAAACCAGCGGCACGTTGGCCGTCTTCACGCCGCGGTTGGCCAGATAAATCGAGGTCGGCGTCTTCGACGTCCGCGACACGCCGATCAGCAATACGTCCGCCTCTTCGAGGTCGTCGGCCTGCTGCCCGTCGTCGTGCATCATGGTGTAATTGAGCGCATCGATGCGACGGAAGTATTCGGCATTCAGCGTATGCTGGGCGCCCACCTTGTGCGTCGATTCAGCGCCTAGATACGACTGGAATAGGTGTAGGACCGGACCGAGAACCGACAGGCACGGCAGGCCAAGATCGCGGCATTTTTGCTCCAGCCTATCGACCAGGTTCCCTTGCAACAGCGTGTAAAGCACGATGCCGGGCATCTCTTCGATTTCGACCAGGATCCGGTCGAGCTGCTTCGGTGTGCGCACCAGCGGATGCACGTGCTCCACCGGTATCACCTTCGTATATTGCGCGGCAGCGGCGCGTGCGACCGTAATCAGCGTCTCTCCGGTCGAATCGGAGACCAAATGCAAGTGGAAATATCCGGCACCGGGCATCATACGAGGATTGAATAACCTGTCGGTCAGCGGGGACAAGGCTACGGCTTCAGCCGGCGTGCAAGAACAATAGGCGGCAAAGTCAGGAAATGATCCACATGAGTGCGTTCCGCTGGCGAAAATCACCCCTGATGGCTAGCTCTGGTGAAATGTGGATAGCGCCGGCATAAAGCGCCGAAGCAGCCCCGGAAAGGCAATATAAGCGTCGAACTTCGCCAAGCTTCGACAAGTAGCCTCGACCGGGAACATGTGAGCGGCCGGTGGATGACATGTGCACAAAAATGTATGAGTCCAATCAACCGTCCAATCACTACAACAGAGTCTATTAGATTGATTTAGTTTAGGATGAGCTCGTGCCGGGAAGTCCTATAAGCAAACCTCTTCTTCATGTGCTGGCTGGTGGACGAGAAGCTGTGCCGCCGATTTGGCTGATGCGGCAGGCTGGCCGCTATCTACCGGAGTACCGAGCGATCCGAGAGAAAGCGGCAGGGTTCCTCGATCTCTGCTTTGACGCTCAACGCGCGACAGAGATCACACTGCAGCCGATCCGGCGCTTCGGATTCGATGCGGCGATCCTTTTTTCCGATATTCTGGTGGTACCGCATGCGCTGGGCCAACGCGTGACATTCGAAGTGGGCGAGGGGCCGCGGCTCGATGCACTCGATGATCCTACCGCCTTGAGTAGGCTTAGTCAGGAGATCGATCACACGCGGCTAGAGCCGGTCTATGAGACCATTACTCGAGTCAAGCAGAACCTGCCGCCGGCGGTTGCGTTTTTGGGTTTCTGCGGGGCGCCGTGGACTTTGGCAACGTATATGATCGCCGGAGTTGGGACGACCGATCAGCTTCCGGCGCGGCTGTTTGCGTATCGGTTTCCTGACGTTTTTGCGGAATTGATGGACATTCTGGTCGAGGCCTCGGCGAGCTATTTGACCCGGCAGTTTGCGGCAGGAGTCGATGCCGTACAGATTTTCGACACCTGGGCGGGAGTGCTGCCGGCCGACGAATTCCGTAAATGGTGCATCGAGCCGTGCGCACGGATTGTCGCGAAGGTGCGCGAGCGCGTTCCGCAAGCACCGATCATTGGTTTTCCCCGCGGCGCCGGAACCGAGCTCGGACGCTATCTGCAAGCCGTTAGCGTCAATGCGGTCGGCATAGATTGGACGGCCGAGCTCGCCTTCGTGCGGGACCGCATCCAGACGCAGCGGCCGATCCAAGGTAATCTCGATCCGCTGGCGCTGTTGGTTGGTGGCGCGGCGCTTGATCGCTCGATCGACGCTATTCTGCAGGCATTTTCGCGCGGGCCGTTCATTTTCAATTTGGGCCATGGGGTGCTACCGGACACGCCGATCGCACACGTCGAGCAACTCGTCGCGCGGGTCCGCAGCCAGCCGGCACACGCCTGAGCGCGCCGGGGTTCGGCGGGGAAGAACGACGGTGAATACCTATGCATTGGGTCAAGGCATTCCACATCATTGCGGTGATCGCCTGGATGGCGGGAATGCTCTATCTGCCGCGGCTGTTTGTGTACCACTGCGGCGCCGAGAAGGGCTCGGTCCAATCGGAAACCTTCAAGGTCATGGAGCGCCGGCTCCTGCGCGCCATCATCAATCCGGCGATGATCGCGACTTGGCTGCTCGGACTCTGGCTCGCTTGGTACGGACCCGATTCGCACTACGGATGGTTCGCTTCGGGGTGGCTCCAGGCAAAGCTGGCGCTGGTTGTTATCCTTTCGGGCGTGCACGGGCTGTTCGCTCGCTGGGTGAAGGATTTCGCTGCCGATAGAAACCGCAACTCGGAGAAAATCTATAGGATTATCAACGAAGTACCGACCGTGCTGATGATCTTAATCGTCATCCTGGTGGTGCTGAAACCACTCTGAGTTAAGGCATTGTCAGTGCACAATCGGTCATGGCACTTGCCTGAAGGCCGGTCTTTTCTTATCTTTGGGACATCCCACCGAACGTAGGCGGATGCAATTGAGTTTCGGCTCCAGTGGATTGGAGCCGGCTGGTGCATCGGGACCGGGGCCCCCAAAGCCCCTCGCAACCCAAGACCTACGACTCTCTTTCTTCGCCAGCGACGCTGCCACCCCACCCGACGTTGGCCCATTCCCATAGGACATCTGTATGCGGGAAATGAAACTCCAAGAACTAAAAACCAAGACTCCGGCGGAGCTCGTCTCCTTCGCGGAGGAGCTTGAAGTTGAGAACGCCTCGACGATGCGCAAGCAGGAGCTGATGTTCGGCATCCTCAAGCAGCTCTCCGCCCGGGAAACCGATATCGTCGGCGAAGGCGTTGTCGAGGTGCTGCCGGATGGCTTCGGCTTTCTGCGCTCGCCGGAAGCCAATTACCTGCCCGGCCCCGACGACATCTACGTTTCGCCCTCGCAAATCCGCCGCTTCGGCTTGCGCACCGGCGACACCATCGACGGCCACATCCGTAGCCCCAAGGAAGGCGAGCGTTACTTCGCCTTGCTCAAGGTCAACTCGCTCAACTTCGAAGACCCCGAGAAAGCGCGCCACAAGGTCAACTTCGATAATCTGACGCCGCTCTATCCCGACGAGTGGCTGAAGATGGAGTTCGAAGATCCGACCAAGAAGGATCTGTCGGCGCGCGTCATCGACATCGTCGCCCCGGTCGGCAAAGGCCAGCGCGCGCTGATCGTGTCGCCGCCGCGCACCGGCAAAACCGTGCTGCTGCAGAACATCGCCCACTCGATTACCCACAATCACCCGGAATGCTATCTGATCGTGCTGTTGATCGACGAACGGCCGGAGGAAGTCACCGACATGCAGCGCTCGGTGAAGGGCGAGGTAATCTCCTCGACCTTCGACGAACCGGCGGTGCGCCACGTCCAGGTCGCCGAGATGGTGATCGAGAAAGCCAAGCGCCTGGTCGAGCACGGCCGCGACGTCGTCATTCTGCTTGATTCGATCACTCGGCTCGGCCGCGCCTACAACACCGTGGTGCCGTCATCGGGCAAGGTGCTCACCGGCGGCGTCGACGCCAACGCCTTGCAGCGGCCGAAGCGCTTCTTCGGCGCCGCGCGCAATATCGAGGAAGGCGGCTCGCTCACCATCATCGCCACCGCGCTGATCGATACCGGCAGCCGCATGGACGAGGTGATTTTCGAAGAGTTCAAGGGCACCGGCAATTCGGAGCTCATTCTCGACCGCAAGGTGGCGGACAAGCGCACCTTCCCGGCGATGGACATCACGCGCTCCGGCACGCGCAAGGAAGAACTCCTGGTGCCGCCGGATCAGCTCAAGAAGATGTACGTACTGCGCCGCATCCTCAATCCGATGGGCACCATGGACGCCATCGACTTCCTGCTCGACAAGCTGCGCAACACCAAGAACAACAGCGAATTCTTCGATTCGATGAATACGTAAGATTCGAGCGCCGCCAAATGGTGAAAGTGCCGCCGCCGATTTGGGCTGTTGGTTTTGTGCTGATCGCGGCCGCAGCAAGTTACGTCGGCGGATGGCCTCGGGTTCCGGGCTTGCCGCTTGTCCCAATCGCCATTGTACTGATCGCAGTCGGCATCGCGCTATCCGCCGCCGCGATTGTGCTATTTCGGCGCGAGGACACGGAGATCAATCCGACGTCCGATGTCAACCGCAAGCTGGTCACCTCGGGGCCTTTTAAGCTCACGCGCAACCCAATGTATCTGGGGTTGGTGATCGTCACCTTGGGCATCGCATTCTGGGTTGCCGCCTGGCCCATGTTTCTGGCTCCGCTTGCCATGTTCGCCACGGCTAATTGGATGCATATTCCCTTCGAGGAGGCCAAGATACGCCGCCAATTCGGCGCGGCGTTTGACGACTATGTCCCTAAAGTCAGGCGGTGGATTTGAGCGCGACTGTTGCCGATTTGACCGCAGCGTCAATTATGTCGCACTGCTTCAAGGGTGCTCATAAGAGCCGCCGGATCGGTCACCGGTAGCGAGCACGTTTCTCCAATGCAGACGAAGGCCTGCGGTTCGGCGGCGAGCCGGACTTTTTCCTGCGCCGGATGCGAGGGCGATAAATCCCCGGCAGCGCGGGCGTGGAGTACGATGCGGTCGAGCGGCGGCAGCGCGCGCGCCGCGGCAAGCAGCGCGTCGGCGCGCTCGCCCTGCCCTGTCACCACGATCTCGGCGGCGCGCAGCCGCAAGTCGATGGCGTTAAAGAGCGCCAGATGCATGTAGAGGTTCTCGACCGCGAGCGGCGCGATCGCCGCGATCAGCCGGTCGGCTTTCCCGCGCCAGCCGTCGTCGCCGGTAAGCAGCGCCAGCCGGACGAGATTCTGCGCGGCGACGGCGTTGTGGTTCGGCGTCGCCTCGTCGGCGGTTGAAGCGGGGCGGATCACTAGGCCCTCGGCGTCGGCGGCGGTGAGATAATACGTTCCCGTATCGGCGTCGGCGTAATCGCGATCGAGCGCGTGCTGCCAAGCGAGCGCCTGATCGAGATAATTTTGCCGGCCGCTCGCTTCGTACAGCGCCAAAGCCGCACGGATCATGGCGGCGAAATCGGAAGCAAGCCCCGGAAATTTAAGCTGCCCCGCGCGCCAGGAATGGCCAAGCCGATCGCCTCGGGTCATGGCGCGCGCGATGAAGGCAAAAGCGTGCTCGGCCATTTCAAGCCATGACGGTTCGCCGAGCAGCAGGCTCGCATTGGCCAGCGCCGCGATCATCAGTCCGTTCCAGTCGGCGAGTACTTTGTCATCGAGGCCGGGACGCACGCGCGTCTCGCGCGCGACAAATAATTTTGCCCGTAACGCGGCGAGCCGCGCCTCGTCCGCATCGCTACGCGGCTGCGGTTCGAGCCGGTTGAGAATGTTGTGGCCTTCGAAATTGCCTTCCGGCGTCGCGTCGTAGTGGCGTGCGAAAAATTCGCCGTCTTCGCCGCCGAGCTGACGCATCACTTCGTCGTAGGACCAGACGTAGAATTTTCCTTCTTCGCCCTCGGAATCGGCGTCGAGCGACGCCGAGAGCGCGCCCTCGCCTGTCGTCATTTCGCGCGTGAGCCAGGCGACGGTCTCTCGCGCGCGCTGCCGGTAAAGCGGCTTGCCGGAGCGCCAGTATGCGATGGCCAATAGTTCGAGAAGTTGGGCGTTGTCGTACAGCATTTTCTCGAAATGCGGCGTGAGCCAGCGCTCGTCGACAGAGTAGCGGGAAAAGCCGCCGCCGAGATGATCGAATATGCCGCCTTCGCAGACATGGTCGAGCGTGATCTCGACGGCGGCAAAATAACGCGGTTCGCCGGTGCGCAAGCCGGCGCGCCACAGGAGCTCGAACAACGCCGCTTGCGGAAATTTCGGCGCGCCGCGGGTGCCGCCGTTGACCGGATCGATGATGCCGCCAAGCTGGTGCGCGGCATTGTCGAGTTCGGCGATGCCGATCGTGACGGTGCCGACCCTCCGTGCCGTGGCCGCAAGCCGCTCCATCAGCGCGGCGCGGTTGCGCTCGATCTTCTGCGGCTCCTCGCGGAACAGCCGCGCCACTTCGCGTAGCACGTCGACGAAGGCCGGTTTGCCGTAACGCGACGAATTCGGAAAGTACGTGCCGCCCCAGATCGGCTCGCCGTCGGGCGTGAGAAACATGGTCAGCGGCCAGCCGCCCTGCTCGCCGAGATGATGTAGCGCCGCCATGTAGATCTGATCGATGTCGGGCCGCTCCTCGCGGTCGACCTTGATGTTGACGAACAACTCGTTCATCACCCGCGCGGTGGCGTCGTCCTCGAAACTTTCGTGCGCCATCACGTGGCACCAGTGACAGGC
>JBEKWO010000094.1:0-13071 GCA_049512975.1 Xanthobacteraceae bacterium
TCGGCCACGCCATAAAGCATGCCGAACACCGTCAGATTTTGCCGGACCGTGAGCCGCATCGGCATCTCGACATAGGGGCTCTCGAAATTCATCCGCTGCAGGACGCGATAGCGCTGCCGCGGCATCTGCGCGCCAAGCACCGTGACGCGGCCGGAGGTCGGGGTGGTCAGCCCCATGATCATGGCAATCGTGGTGGTCTTGCCGGCACCGTTGCCGCCGAGAAGCCCGGTGATCGAGCCGCGCGCGATCGAAAACGACACGGCATCGACCGCCGGCACGTTCTTGTAGATCTTGACGAGGCGCTCGACGTCTATGGCGGGTGAGGCGGGCATGACCGGCGAAGATGTGGCGTGCGCCGACGATCGAGGCAAGAGGAGAGGCGCACAGCGCGGCCGGCAGCAGAGGCTGCGCGCTACTGGCCGGGATCCTCGGTCCGCTGGCGGTCGGCCCGCAGCGCGTCGGGATGCGGCATGGCGATGACGTTATAGCCGGAATCGACGAAATGGATTTCGCCGGTGACGCCGGTCGAGAGGTCGGACAGCAGATAAAGCCCGGCGCCGCCGAGCTCCTCCAGCGTCACGCCGCGATGCAGCGGTGAATGCCGCTGCTGGAAGGCAAACATGTAACGCGCGTCGCCGATGCCGGCGCCGGCCAGCGTCCGGATCGGCCCGGACGAGATCGCGTTGACGCGGACGGCGCGCGGACCGAAGTCCACCGCCAGATAGCGCACCGACGCTTCCAGCGCCGCCTTGGCCGGGCCCATGGCGTTGTAGTTCGGCATCACGCGCTCGCCGCCGTTATAGGTCAGGGTCAGCATCGCGCCGCCGTTCGGCATCAGCGCAGCCGCGCGCTTCGCCGCCTCGGTAAAGGCGAAGCACGAGATCAGCATGGTGCGCAGAAAATTGTCGCGGGTGGTTTCGGCGTAGCGGCCGGTGAGCTGCGACTTGTCGGAGAAGGCCACGGCGTGGACGAGGAAATCAAGCGTCCCCCAGGTCCGCTCGAGCTCGGCGAAAACGGCATCGACCGAGGCGATGTCCTCGACGTCGCACGGCAGCACCAGATCGGCATTGACCAACGCCGCCAGCGGTTTGACGCGCTTGGCGAGCGCGTCGCCCTGGTAGGTGAAGGCGAGCTTGGCCTCGTGCGCCGCGAGCGTCCTGGCGATGCCCCAGGCGATCGAGTGATCGTTGGCGACCCCCATGATCAGCCCGCGCTTGCCGTGCATCAACCCCTGCATGCGTCAATCCTTTTTGTCGTCATTTCCTGCCGAACTGACGGGCCCGGCTCGAAGTGGCCGGTCCATCGGCGGCGCCCGGCGTTGACGGAGAGAGAAATCACGCATCCAGCCGCTTGAACACGAGGCAGGCGTTGGTGCCGCCGAAGCCGAAGGAATTCGACAACACGCAGCCGAGCGTCACGCCGTCGCGGCGTTCGCGCACGATCGGCATGTCGGCAAAGGCGGGGTCGAGGTTCTCGATGTTCGCGCTCTCGCAGATGAAGCCGTTGTTCATCATCAACAAGGAATAGATCGCCTCGTGCACGCCGGTGGCACCTTGCGAGTGTCCGGTGAGCGACTTGGTCGCCGCGATCGGCGGGCATTTGTCGCCGGCGCCGAACACTTCGCGGATGGCCTCGATCTCCCTGAGATCGCCGATCGGCGTCGAGGTGGCGTGCGGATTGATATAGTCGATCGGCGGCTTGATGTGCTGCAGCGCCATGCGCATGCAGCGGGCGGCGCCTTCGCCCGACGGCGCCACCATGTCGACGCCGTCGGAGGTCGCGCCGTAGCCGGCGATCTCGCCATAGATCCTGGCGCCGCGCGCCTTGGCGCGCTCGGATTCTTCGAGCACCAGCACGCCGGCGCCGGCGCTGATGACGAAGCCGTCGCGATCGGCGTCGTAGGCGCGCGAGGCTTTGGCGGGGGTGTCGTTGTATTTCGACGACAGCGCGCCCATGGCGTCAAACAGCACAGTCAAGGTCCAGTCGAGCTCTTCGCAGCCGCCGGCGAAGATGATGTCCTGTTTGCCGGCCTGAATGATCTCGTAGGCATTGCCGATGCAATGGTTTGAGGTCGCGCAGGCCGACGAGATCGAATAGCTCAAGCCCTTGATCTTGAACCAGGTCGCCAACGTCGCCGATGCAGACGACGACATCGCCTTCGGTACTGCGAACGGCCCGACGCGCTTCGGCCCCTTGCTGCGCGCAATGTCGGCCGCCTCGACGATGGCGCGCGTCGACGGCCCGCCCGAGCCCATGACGATGCCGGTGCGTTCGTTCGAGACCTCGGTCGCGTCGAGCCCGGCATCGCGGATCGCCTGCTCCATGGCGACATGGTTCCAGGCGGTGCCGCCGCCGAGAAAGCGCATGGCGCGGCGGTCGACCGACTCACTGGGATCGAGGGTGGGCGCGCCGTGCACCTGAGAGCGGAAGCCGAGCTCGGCATATTTGTCGGCGCGCACGATGCCCGATTTCGCTTCGCGCAGCGAAGCCAGCACTTCCTGCGTGTTGTTGCCGATGGACGAGACGATGCCCATTCCGGTGACGACCACCCGCCTCATCTTGCCTCGTCAGCCTCTTTCGTCAGATGCGGCCAGTTACCTGACTTGCTTGAGCATGATCTTTGCCGAAAAGCGGTAGCCGCCTTTCGGCATCATGCGCCGGCTCCGCTCGCCTGCGGCGCCGCGTCGTGGAACAACCCGACCTTGAGATCGAGCGCACGATAGATCACCGAGCCATCGGCGGAGAGCCAGCCGTCGGCGATGCCGAGCACCAGCTTCGAGCGCATCACGCGCTTGATGTCGACGCCGTACACCACCTTTTTCATGGTCGGCAGCACCTGGCCCGACATCTTGATCTCGCCGATGCCGAGCGCGCGACCCCTACCGGACGAGCCGAGCCAGCCGAGAAAGAAGCCGAGCAACTGCCACAGCGCATCGAGGCCGAGGCAGCCCGGCATCACCGGATCGCCTTTGAAATGGCAGGGGAAGAACCACAGGTCGGGCTTCAATTCGAGCACCGCGCGCACCAGCCCCTTGCCGTATTCGCCGCCAACCTCCGCGATCTCGGAAATGCGGTCGAACATCAGCATGGGAGGTAGCGGCAGTTGCGGCCCTTGGGTGAAAAGCTCGCCCCGCCCGCAAGCCAGTAAGTCCTCATAGTCGAAGTTGGAACGGCGTTCCTGCATTCTCCGGTCCCATGTTTGCGCCGGGGGCTGGCTAGTCGCGTGCATCCCTAACATATGGGAACACCGCGGCAAAGCTGCCTGCCGCGCTGCTCTGCCACGGCGCGAACGCCGCTCTGCGGCTGATCGCCTTGGGTGTTGCGGCGGATGCGCCGGCTCGTGTATAATAATTTCACTTGCAACAATTCCGCTCGGCCCGGTATCGGGCCGCAAGGCATGGCAATGACCCAGTCGCGTCCTTTCGTTCCCGGCACGGCCACGCTCACGGCGCCACTCGTCCAACCGCGCCCGCCGGCCACCTTTACCGACCTCAACGGCTGTCCGTGGCACGACGTCAAGGCGAAGCTGCGCGAGGTCGGGCTGCGGCCGACGCGGCAGCGCATGGCGCTGGGTTGGATTCTGTTCGCCAAGGGCGACCGGCATGTGACGGCGGAAATGCTGTACGAAGAAGCCAACCACGCCAAGGTGCCGGTGTCGCTCGCCACCGTCTACAACACGCTGCACCAGTTCACCGAGGTCGGCTTGCTGCGTCAGGTCGCCATCGAAGGCTCGAAAGCCTATTTCGACACCAACAATTCCCAGCATCACCACTTTTTCATCGAGGACAAAAACGATCTCATCGACATTCCCTCGTCCGAGGTGGCGGTCGGCAAGGCGCCGACGCCGCCGGAGGGTTACGAGATCGCCCGTATCGACGTGGTGGTGCGGCTGCGGCGCAAGCGGGGCTAACTTCTCATCCTCCCCCGCGCAGCGGGGGAGGATGAAGCTACTCGACCTTCTCGTCCGGATAGACGCCCCAAAGCCGCTGCTGTTCGATCCAGCCGTCGAAGCCGTCGCCGCTGAGCCGGCACCAGCTGCCGTTGCAATGCTTGATCGATCCGAGCACTCCGGACTGCAAACGGGCGAGCACCGCGCTTTCGGCATCGGGCTTGGCATGCAGCGGCGTCAGATCGGTCTTTGATTTCAGCTGCACCGCTGCCATGCGCTTGCCTGACAACAGCGAGTGATAGACCCAGCCCTCAGAGCCGTCGGAGTCGCGGATGCGCCGCCAATTCTCAAATTCCGCGATGATTTCGACGGGCCAGCCGACGCGGGTGTAGATCCAGGAGACGTCGTGATCCTTGTCCGGCCCGCCGCGCACATTGACGCGATCCACCTTGAGGCTGACGAAGCGCGGCACCGGCAGCCCGCTCGGCGCGGTGTCGCCGCCCGCCTGCGCCGCCGCCGTGAGCGTGAGCGTGAAGATGGCCGTCATGGCGGCCCTTGCCCAAACGATCATGAACCTGCCATGCCGCACTGCCATGGCGACACACCCGGATGCCTCAGCGAAGCGCGATGACGCCGGGAACCCGGCGCGCTTTGTCGGAACGCAGCCATCTGGTAGAGAGGATTGATGTACCGCCCCCCGAAGTCTCAGTGTCGGCGAGGGCGGTTAACGAGACCTGAACAGGCGGATGCGGCAAAGGGGCCGGTGCCGCCGGCGACGAGAGCATGATCCGGAACGGTACAAACCGGTTTAGGTCATGCTTCACGTGAGAGTTGAGCGCGCACGGGGCAGCGAATGGCATCGGGTAAAAAACCGCTGGTCGTGGTCACCCGCAAATTGCCGGACAGCGTCGAAAAGCGCATGTGCGAGTTGTTCGACACGCGGCTCAATCCCAGCGACAAGCCGATGAGCCAGGCCGATCTGGTCGAGGCGGTCAAGGTCGCCGACGTCATCGTGCCGACGGTCACCGATCAGATCGACCGCTCCGTGCTGAGCCATTCCGGCGAGCAGTTGCGGCTGATCGCCAATTTCGGCAACGGCGTCGACAACATCGACGTCGCCACCGCGCTGCAGCGCGGCATCACCGTGACCAATACGCCGGGCGTGCTCACCGAGGACACCGCAGACATGACCATGGCGCTTATTCTCGCCGTGCCGCGGCGGTTGGCCGAAGGCGCCCAGGTGCTCCTCGGCGACAAGGATTGGACCGGCTGGACCCCGACCTGGATGCTCGGCCATCGCATCTGGGGAAAACGGCTCGGCATCGTCGGCATGGGCCGCATCGGCCAAGCCGTCGCCCGCCGCGCCAAGGCCTTCGGGCTGCAGATCCACTACCACAATCGCCGCCGCGTCGCGCCGCGCATCGAGCAGGAGCTCAGTGCCACCTACTGGGAGAGCCTCGACCAGATGCTGGTGCGCATGGACATCATCTCGGTCAATTGTCCGCACACGCCGGCGACCTATCACCTGCTCTCGGCGCGCCGCTTAAAGCTGGTCCGCCCCGAGGCCTATATCGTCAACACCGCGCGCGGCGAGGTGATCGACGAGAACGCATTGGCGCGGCTGATCGAGTCGGGCGAGATCGCCGGTGCCGGCCTCGACGTGTTCGAGCACGAGCCGGCGGTCAATCCCAAGCTCGTCAAGCTGGCGCGCGCTGGCAAGGTCGTTCTGCTGCCGCATCTCGGCTCGGCGACGCTGGAAGGCCGCGTCGACATGGGCGAGAAGGTCATCATCAACATCAGGACTTTCATGGACGGCCACCGCCCGCCCGACCGCGTGCTGCCGTCGATGTTGTAATCGCGCTCCTCACCGGGAGAGGTCGCCGCGCCGAAAAGTGCGACGGGTGAGGGGTTGCCATGATCTCGTCATGCCCGGGCTTGGCAGTGCCCTAATTTTGAGGTCGCAGGCTTCACGATAGGGGCTGCTACAAATGGAGTTATTCATCTTCGCCCGCTTCCATGCTCGCGAGCGTCGTGAACAAGAGGTCGCGGCGGCGCTTACCGAGCAGGTCCTGGTGACGCGTGCCGAGTCTGGATGCCTCGCAATTGCGGCCTATCGTTCGGTGCGTAATCCGCGGCTATTTTGGATTCACTCCCGCTGGACTGATGAACCCACGTTCCAGATTCATGCCTATCTGCCGAATACCGTGCGCTTCGTGGAGCGCATGGAGGCGCTGATCGATCATCCATTCGACGCAACACGGGCAGCGCAGATTTAGCTGGCGTGCCGAGATGGAGCGAAACGAACTCCGGGGGACAAGCCTCGTCGCCGATCCGGAATTTCGCTGCCGCTCAATCCGGGCCACTTGCTCGCGGCGGATGCAGGTGGCGGGGCTGGTAGATGCCAAGGCGCGCCCCACTGGGCAATGCGATATGGGTGGCGAGGCCCCAGCTCTGGTCCGTGACCGGCTCAGCTTCTATCTGCTGCTCGCGGAGGCGGCCGAGCAATGTCTGTATATCGTCGCACATGAGGTAGAGCTCGGCAGACGTCGCGCCCTCCGGTTCTCCCGGATGGAAGGCCATTTCCGTGGGCGGGAGGCCGGAAATTAGCCAGCCACCGCCGGCATCAATGGTCGGAAGGCCGAGGACATCGCGAACAAATGCACGATCCGCTTCAGCATTTCGGCTGAAGATCACAATGTGCGCACCGGATAGCATAGACGATCTCCCCTGATGCTTGGTGCACCATTAGAAGGCCGCGCCAGACAGACAAGGCGCAAGGCTTCGTGGCAGCCCGTAGGATCGGTGGAGCAAAGCGCTTCGCTCAACCCATCCTACGAGTCACTGGTCATGAGACATCTCTTGACATATGTCCCCTCTTCCGTTACATCAGTACGAATCTTGCCCACCAAAGGACGTCGGCCGGGTGACGCCGGCCGATGGGGCAAGAGCGGTTCCCGCGGGCAGGGGCTCGTCACCTCCGCTCCCGGGCGGCTAACGGGAAAACGCCCGGCCGGCATGATGACCGGTCTGCGACTTTGTCGCTGGACTGGGATAGGGGACGGCGGGTAACGCCCGCCGACAACCGCGTCCCAGGAAGCGCGTTCTGGAGCTGAGCGGCGGCGTTGGTTCGCGGCCGCAAGTACCGCGGTGGAACGCCATCAGGCGAGCGCGCCGCGTTAAGGCGCGAGCCGCGCCCGTATGGCGCGGACCATCGGAAGACATGCGCCTGGCGGCGTTCTGCTTCCTTTTTATTTTTTGTTGTAGCCCGGGTTGAACCAACGGGTCCGGCCCGAAGTGGCCGGCCCGATGACAGGCTCCGTGAAACCCGGGGAGGTATTCGCAGAGCATGATCGAGCCAAAAACCGGTCCCACCGCCGGTTCAGGCGTGACGCGATGATGCTCAGCGGAGTTGTTCGGCGCGTTGTACGGCATGCCTCGGGCACGCATCGCGTCGCGAGAATGAGATTCTATTTTACCTCTCCCCGCACGCGGGGAGAGGTCGACTTTCGAGCAATGCGAGAAAGTCGGGTGAGGGGGCCTCTCCTCGATTCTCAGCCAAGCGGCAACGCCCCTCACCCCACCCTCTCCCCGCACGCGGGGAGAGGGTGCGCGCGCAGCGCGCCGCCATCATTTGCACGGACACACCTGCTCGTATCTAATTTGCGCTATGGAAAAACGTTTCGTCCGCAAGCTAGCCGCATTCGCATTCATCGGCCTCATCGCACTACCGCTGCTGGCGCGCGCAGACGGCCGCTTGGATACGGCGATTGGCCAGGCGAAGCCCGTCACCGCCGCGCACGGCATGGTGGTGGCGCAGGAGGCGATGGCCGCGCGGATCGGCGCCGGCATTCTGGAAAAGGGCGGCAATGCGGTCGACGCTGCGGTCGCGGTCGGCTTCGCCATGGCCGTGACCTATCCGCGCGCCGGCAATATCGGCGGCGGCGGCTTTATGGTCATTCATCGCGCCGGCGCCGCCAACGGCGGCGACACCACCATCGATTATCGCGAGACCGCGCCGGCGGCGATCACGGAAAAATCCTTCCTCGACGCGCAGGGCAACGCCGATCCGCAAAAATCCCGCGAGTCCGCGCTCGCCATCGGCGTGCCGGGCACGGTCGCAGGCCTGGCGCTAGCGGCGGAAAAATACGGCTCCGGCCGTTTCACGCTGGCCGATTTGATGCAGCCGGCGATCGCGCTGGCGCGCGACGGAATTGCGGTGGCCGACGACACCGCCGATTCGCTGCCCCACGACCGACCGCGGCTCCTGCGCTGGCCGTCCTCGGCGCAGATCTTTCTGAAAGCCGACGGCGCTCCGCTCGCGCCCGGCGACCGGCTCCTGCAGCCGGACCTCGCCAACACGCTTGAAACAATCGCCAAAGACGGGCCGCGCGCGTTCTATCAAGGTCCGATCGCGCAAAAACTCGCCGCCGCCGTACAAGCCGCCGGCGGCGTGATGACCGTCGACGACCTCAAGGATTATCGCGCGATCGAGCGGCCGCCGATGCGCGGCACTTATCGTGGCTACGACATCGTCTCGATGGCGCCGCCGTCATCGGGCGGCATCGCGCTCCTCGAGATGCTCAACATCCTCGAGGGCTACGACTTGGCGCACGAAGCCGAGGCGCAGACGCTGTTTCTGATGATCGAGGCGATGAAGCGCGCCTACGCCGATCGCGCCTGGTTCCTCGGCGATCCCGATATGGTGCAGATGCCGGTCGAGCGCCTGATTTCGAAGAGCTACGCCGACAAATGGCGCGCCACCATCGACCCCGCGCGCGCCACGCCGGCGATCGAGATCCATCCCGGCGGCACGGTCACGGCGGAAGGCCGCAACACCACGCATTTCTCCATCGTCGACCGTTTCGGCAACGCCGTGTCCAACACCTATACGCTCAACTTCGGCTATGGCGTCGGGCTGGTCGCCGCCGGCACCGGCGTGCTGCTCAACAACGAGCTCGACGATTTCGCCGCCAAGCCGAACACGCCGAATGCCTACGGCCTGCTCGGCTTCAAAGCCAACGCGCCGGGCCCCGGCAAGCGGCCGCTGTCGTCGATGACGCCGACGATCGTGCTCAAGGACGGCAAGCCGTTCCTGATTACCGGTTCGCCGGGCGGCAGCCTCATCATCACCGCGGTGCTGCAGATCGTGGTCGACGTGATCGACCGCGGCTTCGATATCGCCAGCGCGGTGTCGGCGCCGCGCGTGCACGATCAATGGATGCCCGACAAGGTGTTCGCCGAGTCGGGGCTCGCCGATAATCTTATCGCCGCCCTCGAGGCGCGCGGCGACAGCGTGGTGGTGCGGCACTTGCCGACGTCGGCAAATTCGATCCTGGTGACGCCGGCGGGCTTGGTCGGCGCCGCCGATCCGCGCACGCGCGGCGCATGCGCCGCGGGTTATTAGCGATGGCCGCGCATGCGGCTTCCCATAAGTTCGGAAATCGCTTACCCTTCCATCAGGTTTGGGGTTCATCCGAGAATTCCGGTTGAGCGCTCTAACCAGCGCGATCGGCAGCCCCCGATCCGGTCGCACAGGTGGCGCGTCGAGCCTTGTGCAGAAACCGCGTCGACGCCCATCACCATGCGAATGTGGCTTCTGCAGAAGCAGTACACCGGGAGGACTTGCGACATGATGTTCAGATCCGCGCTGGCGGCTGGCGCCGCCCTGGCAATCGGCTTGATGGCTTCCGCGTCGAGCAAGGCGGCCGACAGCTTCACGATAGGCTTGAGCAACGGCTGGGTGGGCAGCGAGTGGCGCACCCAGATGATCGACGAAGCGGAGGCGGCGGCAAAGGCCTGGAACGCCAAGGGCGTGATGGTCAAGACCAATGCCCAGAGCGCGACGGTCGATATTCCGGGGCAGATCGCGCAGGTGCGCAACTTTATCAACCAGGGCGTCAACGCCGTCCTGATCAATCCGAACAGCCCGACTGCGTTCGATCCGGTCATCGGGCAGGCCAAGGCCAAGGGAATCCTGGTCATCGCCACCGACCAGGAGGTGACGTCGAAAGACGCGCTCTACGTCGGTATCGACCAGAAGGCATGGGCCATGAAGTCGGCCGAGTGGCTCGCCAAGACGCTCAACGGCAAGGGCAACGTCGTCTGCATCAACGGCGTCGCCGGCCATCCGGCCAATCAAGCCCGCGTCGCCGGCTATAAGGAAGTGTTTGCCAAGTATCCGGGGATCAAGATTCTCAACGAGGTCAACGCCGATTGGGACGAGGCCAAAGGCCAGCAGGCGATGCAGAATCTGCTCGCCACCTATCCCAACATCAACGGCGTCTGGGTGCAGGACGGCATGGCGGCCGGCGCCTGGCGAGCGATCAGCGAGGCCAAGCGCACCGACATCGCCGCAACCGGCGAAATCCGCGCCGACTTCCTGAAGCTATGGAAGGAGCATCACTACAATACCGCCGCATCGGTCAATCCGCCCGGCGTCATGGCCAGCGCATTGAATGTGGCGGTGCTCAAATTGCAGGGCCACGAATTCAAGGACGGCATCTTCGTCGGCCAATTCGGCAATGCGATCTATATCCCCATCCCGCTCATCGACAATTCGAATTTCGAACAGGCCTATGAGCAGGTGAAGGACAAGCCCGGCTACATCTCAGTCACCACCGTGGTCACGCCCGACCAAGCGAAGGCCTATTTCAAGAAGTAGCGGATCGATTCAACGGGGCGTGCCGTCGTGTCTGCTCTTGCGGCGCGGGGAATCCGCAAGCGATACGGCGGGGTGGTGGCCCTCGACGGCGCCGCGTTCACGCTCGAGCGTGGCGAAATCCACGCCCTGATCGGGGCGAACGGTTGCGGCAAGAGCACGCTGTGCAAGATCATCGCCGGCGCGGTCAGCGCCGATGCCGGCGAATTGCTTCTTTATGATCGTGTGGTCTCCTTTGCCGGCCCGGCCGACGCGGTCGAGGCCGGCATCGACATGTTCTACCAGGAACTCAGCCTGATCCCGGCGATGACGGTCGCCGAGAACATCCATCTCGGCCGCGAGCCGTTGACGCGGCTCGGCCTAGTGGATCGCGCGGCGCTCAACGCCGCGACCGCCGGCATGATCGCCGGCTTCGGCGAGACGCTCGGTTCCGCCGTCGATCCGCAGGCATCCGTGTCGGACCTGTCGGCCGATCAGCGGCAAATCATCGAGATTCTCAAGGTGCTGACGAAACGCGTCAGAATCGTCATCCTCGACGAGGCCACCGCGGCGCTCGACCGCAACCAGGTCGAAATTCTGTTTCAGCATCTCACCAAGTTTCGCGCCGACGGAGGCTCGATCGTCTTCATTTCGCACCGCATCGATGAGGTCTTCACGATCGCCGACCGCGTAACGGTGATGCGTAACGGTCGCACCGTAATGGCGTCTCGCGTTGCCGAGGTGACGCGCGAGCAGGTGGTCGCTGCGATGGTCGGTGGTGCGCCGCTGACGCGATCGCAGGCGCGGCACCGCCCGGCGCCGGAGAATGTGCTGCAAGTCACGGGCCTCGAAGCCGGCAAGCTCAGCGGCGTGTCGATGACACTCCACCGAGGCGAGATCGTCGGTCTCGGCGGGCTGCATGGCCAGGGACAGTCGGATTTCTTGCGCGCGCTCTACGGCGCGCTAGCGGTGGTTGGCGGGACCATCGAGATCGACGGAACGCGATACGATCCGACCGGGCCGCTCGCCGCGACGCGGCGGTCGCTGGCCTATGTGTCGGGCGAGCGGGCGCGTTACGGCATCATGGCCATCCGCACGATCTTCGAGAACCTTGTCCTCACCCTGTTGGTGCGCGATCGGCATTTCGCCGTGGTCCGGCGACGTCTCGAAGCGGAGATCTCGCCGATCGTGGCGCGCCTTGCGCTCAAATTTTCATCGCTCGATGCCCCGGCCACTTCGCTGAGCGGCGGCAACCAGCAGAAAGTCCTGATCGCGCGCATGCTCGCCGTCCGGCCGGTCATCCTGCTGCTCGACGACCCGACCAAAGGCATCGACCTCGGTGCCAAGGCGGAACTCTACGAGATCATGGACGACCTCTGCGCACAGGGGGTCTCTATTCTCCTCTATTCGACCGACGATCAGGAAATGCTGACCATTTGCGACCGGGTCCTGGTGTTCGAGGGCGGGCAGATGGTAGCGGAATTGGCCGGCGAGGAGCGTACCGAGCTCGCGCTCTATCGGGCGGCCTATACGACCGGCCATGCCGGCGCGGCGCCGGCGAGCGCCGCCAAAGCGCCGCGTTGGCAACCGCCGCTGCTGTGGCAGAAGCTGCGCCGCTCGCGATATCGCTATCCTTATCTGCTGGCGGCCGCGGTTTTCCTCGTGTTGGCTGCGACGAATGCGGTTCTCGAGCCGAACTTTCTCACTTTCGGCGTGGCGGTATCGAACCTGAGTATTTTTCTGCCGTTGACGCTGGTCGCGATCGGCCAGACCTACGTGATACTCGGCTCGGATATCGATCTTTCGAACGGCACCATCGTGTCGCTTGTTAACGTCATCGCCGTCACCATCATCGGCACGCACGGGTCGGTCGCGCTTGGGCTGGCGGCCGGCCTGGGCGCCGGGCTTACCGCCGGCGCCGCCAACGGCATCTTCGTCGCCTATCTGCGCTATCAGCCGATCGTCACGACGTTTGCGACCAGCGTGATCTTTTCCGGGCTGGCGCTGTGGGTGCTGCCGCAGGCCGGCGGCCAAGTGCCGCCAAGCTTCTATTTAGCCTATGCCGGCAGCTTTCTGTTCATCCCCACGGTGGCATGGATCCTGATAGGCGGTGCGCTGATCGCGGCGTTGATCGCCCGGCTGCGCTTCTATCATGACCTGCGGGCAGTCGGCGGCAACGTGCAAGCGGCGTTCCAGACCGGAATTCCGGTGGCGCGCGTACGGCTCGGCGCCTACGTCATCAGCGGATTGTTCGCGGCGTTTTCCGGGCTGGCGCTGGTCGGCGAGACCGCGTCGGGCGATCCGCTGATCGGCGCCGGGCTGACATTGTCCTCGATCACCGCCGTGGTGCTCGGCGGCACTGCGCTTTCCGGCTGCGTCGGCAGCGTGCTCGGCAGTGTGCTTGGCGCCTTCACTCTTGGTCTCATCAACAACGTGATTTTCTTCGCGCAGGCGCCATTTGCGTGGCAAGGCCTCATTCAAGGCGCGATCATCCTCGCGGCGCTCTCGGGCGGCATCGTTGTTGCGCGCAAAGCCGGAGATTGAG
>JBEKWO010000095.1:0-13016 GCA_049512975.1 Xanthobacteraceae bacterium
GCAGTACGATCGCACCGCGCTGATCAAGGCCAACAATGTGGAATGAGTTCTTGCCGATATCGATGCCGACTATCGCGATCGCGGTGTTTGAGTTCTGAGACATGGCGTGCTCCTTGTCTTTGGCGCCCCTTGCCAGCTTCGATCGCTGGCGAGGCAGGAGCACGGCCGGACCATTCCATTACCGGACATTGGCGAACCGTCGATGATGAGTTTATTATTTTAAGTCCTAACTATCAATTATGTTCAAAAGCTATGGTACGGCATCGAAGGTGCTAATTTGCTTTTTGGAGACGGCTTAAGGAGAATCATTATGCCAAAGTACATTTGGCTAATCGGCATCATGGTCATGTCGAGTTTTCTCTTATACCATGTGCCTCGGGTTGATGCAGCCGAATACTCCATCCGATTTGGCAAGCTTCAAGGCAGCGACCACAAAACGGTCGCCCCCACCACAAATATAAAATTGTGCAACAGATCGACTGGCTATCAATTTGGGTACGAGATCGTCCCGCATAGCAGCGATTCATATGAATATTATACAATACTCTATTTGCCGACACCGCCTGCGACGGTTGGTCCGGGTATGAAAAATCCGGCCATAAGCGAAGGAGGAAAAGAAATTAAAATGCAGGCAAAACGTGCAAGCGGTCCTGCGGTTCAGTCGTTCGTCTTCGATGCCGGAGACCCAACCGGCCCCTGGAAGTTTGACGTTGTTGTTCAAGACTCAGTGGTCGCGACAATCAAATTTGACGTTGTCCGCCCCCGCTGCTCGATAGGTTTGCTGGCCAGATCACCGGCGTTGCACGAGAGTCGCCGCAGCGCATAGTCGCCGACCCCAAGAGCGTCGAGCGCGACTTGGCTCGTCTTGTGCTCAGTGTCGTCGAACTGCTGCGCAAGCTGCTCGAGCGCCAGGCCGTGCGGCGCGTGGAGAATGGCACTCTGAGCGAAGAGGAGATTGAGCGCTTAGGTGAAACCCTGCTTAAGCTCGAAGCCCGTATGGGCGAACTCAAGGCGGCGTTCGGTCTAGGAGACCAGGAATTGACTCTGGATTTGGGCCCGCTTCGCGATCTGATTTCGGAATGCGAGTAGATTGATCCGGTGCCATAGTCGTGCCACGACCGGCGAGGCTCGTTAATTCCGACCGAAGTCCGCTCATGGCTTTTTCGCACCGCATCGACGATCGCTACTTCGAGGACTATGTCGAGGGCGACGTTCATGCCTTCGGCAGCATCGCCGTCGAGGCGGACGAGATCATCGCCTTCGCGAGGCGGTTCGATCCGCAGCGTTTTCACACCGACCCGGAGGCAGCCAAGCAGACGCCGTTCGGCGGCCTCATCGCCAGCGGCTGGCATACCGCTGGACTGATGATGCGGCTTTATGCTGAGCACTATCTGACCCACGTCGCGAGCCTTGCCTCCCCCGGTCTCGACGAGCTGCGCTGGGTCAAGCCGGTGCGGCCGGGCGACCGGTTGTCGGTACGCGTGACCGTGTTCAAAACGACGCCGTCAAAATCCAAGCCGGATCGCGGCGCGGTCGCGTCATTTGTCGAAGTTTTCAATCAGGTCGGGGAGGTTGTGATGACGCTAAAGTGCGTCAACATAATCGCACGGCGGCCGCAGTCCTGACCCGCTGTCGCAGGCGGGCTATCGCTTCTGCATGAGACGTTGCCGGATCGGCAGCGGGCGATCCACGGCCAGCCGTTTCCGTGCAGGATCAAATTCGCGCAGCGGCTCGACTTCTACCAATGTTGCGAAACTTCGCCGGGCCAATTGTTGATACTGACGGGTACCCTCGATCTTCATTGCCAGGTCATCAACCGTCAATTCCCGCAGAATTCGCGCCGGCACACCGGCGACCAGGTGTTTTGGCGGAATCTTGGCGCCCGCCTTGACGAAGCTCATCGCCGCGACAATGGAGGATTCGCCAACCGTTGCATGGTCCATGACGACGGCATTCATTGCCACCATGGCGTTGGTGCCGATATGAGCGCTATGGATAATCGCGCCATGGCCGATGTGGCCGTCCCGACCTATGACCAGATCAAATCCCGGCATGCTATGCAGCGTACAATTATCCTGAACGTTGCAGCCATCCTCGAGAACGATGCGGCCAAAGTCGCCGCGTAATGATGCACACGGGCCGACATAGCATCCCGCTCCGACAATGACGTCACCGATCAGAACTGCGTCGGGATGCACGAAGGCCGTTGGATCAATGACGGGTACGACACCGTCTATGGCATAGGTCTTGTACCGGCGAGCGTGCATGGCGATATTTTTTTAGGCCGACAGCGACGATGCCGCCAACTTTGCCCGAGCATCTTGTAGCGCCGGCGCGGCAATGTCTCTTGACATGGATCAAGCGCAGAACAAGCTACAAGAAAAACGCAGTGCCATCGTCTGTTCAATCCACTTTGCCAACAAGAAAGCTCGGATGTCCAAGCATTCCACGAACGGTCTGCAGGCGCCGCCATGCCAGGGACCGGATCCGCTTCCCCGTGCGCCGCGCTTTCGCATGCCGCGCGGCGCCTGCGATTGCCATGCTCATGTCATCGGCTCGCGCGAACGCTATCCGTTTACGGCTGCGCGCAGCTATACGCCGCCGCCGGCGCCCGAGCAGGCTTATTTGGCCATGCACAATGCGCTCGGGATCGAGCGCGGCGTGCTGGTGCAGGTGAGCGTGCATGGCACCGACAATCGGCTGCTTGTCGAAACACTGCGGCGGCATCCGCAGCGGCTGCGCGGCATCGCCGTCGTCACGCCCGACGTTGCGGAAGCCGAACTCGACGTCCTCGATGCCGCCGGGGTCCGCGGCCTACGCTGCAACGAGTTGTTCGGCGGTGGTGTCGGATTGGAAGCGCTGGAGACGCTGGCCAGACGCATTGCGCGCCGCGGCTGGCATCTTCAGCTCTTGATCGACGGGCGGCGTCTGCCATCGATCTCCGCGCGGCTGGCGCGGCTGCCCGTGCCCTTCGTCATCGATCACATGGGCTGTATCGCGACTGCTGGCGGTCTCGACGATGCGGGTTTCCAGGAGCTGTGCAAGCTTTTGCAAGAGGCCGACTGCTGGGTCAAGATTTCGGGCGCGAACCGTATCGCGTCGGAACCGATCCCCTACGGCGACACAATACCCTTCGCGCGGGCACTTGTTGCGGCGCGGCCGGAGCGCGTGGTTTGGGGCTCGGACTGGCCGCATGTTGCGATCGAGGGGCCCATGGTCAACGACGGCGTCCTTCTCGACCTTCTCGCGGAATGGGTCCCCGATGAGGCGTCGCGCACCCGTATCCTGGTGGACAATCCCGCGGCGCTGTACGGCTTCTGAGCTGATCCGGCCTCGCGTCGAGCTGCGCCGCAGAAAACGAAGGTCGACGCGATGACGTGGTCTAAGCCAGATGCGGCGGAGAGTGCGGCAGCCTTACTGCGCCGTTAACCCGCCATCGAGCACGAACTCGGCGCCAGTGACAAAGGCTGATTCATCCGACAGCAGATAGATGCAAAGCGCCGCGACCTCGGCGGGCGTGCCAAAGCGGCCGAGCGGCACCGAAGCGGCCAGCCGCTCGCGGGCGCGGGACGGATCGCGGAATTGCGCGATCATGCCGTCCGCCATCGGGCCTTCGATGAAGGCCGGGTGCAGCGAATTGCAGCGCACCGCGGGCTTTTGTCGGGCGCCGTGCAGCGCCACCGATTTGGTCAGAAGCCGTACGCCACCTTTCGAGGCGTTGTATGCCGCGAAGTTACGCCCTCCGACCAGCCCGGAGACCGATGAGATGTTGACGATCGAGCCGCCGCTCCGCCGCAACAGCCGCATGGCGTACTTGCAGCCGAGAAACGTGCCGTCGAGATTGATCGCCATGACGCGGCGCCAAGTCGCATAGTCGGTATCCTCGACGGTGCCGAGCGCCACGATGCCGGCGGCGTTGACCAGACCATCAAGCCGTCCGACGTCTTGCTCGATGGCGGCGATGGTCCGCGTCCAGTCCTCTTCCGAAGTGACGTCGAGGGCATGATCGAGATCCCGGCGACCGGGAAGATCGCTGGTGACCGCAATGCCGCCGCTCAGTGCCACAGCCTCGACGACCGCCGATCCGATCGCGCCTGCCGCGCCGGTCACCAGGACGACCTTGTCTTTTACGCTGTTCATCCTTTTCTGTCCTTGTCTGCCAAACCATCGTAGCCAAACCCCCGCCGCTTAAAGCAAGCATTAAAAGTGGGGAATCGACGCTGTGCCTAGTCCGTCCCGACGGCTTCGCGATCAATCACCAAAATACGGCAGCTCAGTTTTTCCGGGAAGCCGGGGCGACGTCCGAGCAGAAATGCTCCGGTGATTCGCTCGCAGTTTCGGACCAACCGAGTTTTCTGCGGGCCTGGTCGCTGAGCCGTTCAACCGTCCAAGGCGGATCCAGGACGCGCCGGACGCGAATCGATGCCGCCTCACGGAAGCGATGACGCAGGATATCGTTGATCTGCTGCAATAGTGCGTCAGCGAAGGGGCACGCCGCCGAGGTCGTCGTGAATTCCACTTCGATGCCCGTTGTGCTCCAGTCGGCGCGATACACCATGCCCATGTCGACGATGCCGATGCCAAGCTCTGGATCCTCGATCTCGTTGAGGATGTGTGTGAGGTCATCTTGCATATTGCGGCTCACGTTCGGGTGGCGCGCGTGTCGCGCGCCTCCAGGTCCGATCGATCAGCATCGAGGCGTCAAAGGTATGGGTACATTTACAGTTTTCCTTTAAACGCCGAGACCAACGTGAAACGTGCCTTCCCAAAATTTCCGCAGCTTCCCCTTGATTTAAGTCAATGAAATACCCCAGTGACTGGACCACAGGATGTAATTGGCCGGATGCGTGCCACTAACCAATTGAAATGCGACACTAAATGGCTCGCGCGTCGAGCAACACGGGCGAGATCGGGGCATTCGTCTGTCCTTGGTTCAATTTCCAGCGTCGCCCCCGTTCATTGATCGGCATATCATTGAAGGCCGCGGCGCCAGGCGGCGCCATGTTCGAATCAATCGAGGAGAGCGTTTCATGTCGGTTTTGCTGCCGCAGGGTTGGGCGCCTCCCATCGGATACGCCAACGGAATCACAGTCGCTGCCGGACGCATTGTGTTCATCGCCGGTCAAGTCGGCTGGAACGAACAGCAGCAATTTGGTAGCGAGCACCTGGTGCCGCAATTCGAGCAGGCGCTCAAAAACGTGATCGCCGTGCTGGCGGAGGCCGGTGGAACGCCCGACCATATTTGCCGTATGACGGCCTATTGCATCGACCGGCCGGCCTACCTTGCGGAGCGAGCCGAGTTAGGGCGGATATGGCATCGTTTGATGGGAAAGCATTATCCAGCCATGAGCATGATCTTCGTCGCCGATCTGCTTGACCATCCCGCCAAGATCGAGCTCGAGGCGACCGCCGTGATACCCGCGGCCAAAGCCGACTGACGGTTGCATTGGGCTGGAAGCGCGCCGCATCGCGGAATGAGACAATTACCGCCGACCTGCTCTAATGTTGATTGCTCGTGTGGGCATCGGCGCGCTGCGCGTTCCAATTCGCCTGGTTTTCCCGCTCCCACTGCAGAATGCGCTCACGCAGCGACTGGCATCTTTCTTCGATAGCCGCGTTGAACAGCGAGTCCTGCTTTTCGTTCCATACCGCCTCGATGTCCGCCCAGTCTTCGGGTCGCAAGGCCTTGATGGCAATCGGAAACAGGTCTCGTTCCTCCATTTCCATGTGTTTGCGTTCCAGGTCGATGAAGTCGCGCATCGTGTTATGGAACGTCTGCCGGAGGATATCATGATCGGTCAGGATGCTCCTGACCACCTGAGCGACCCGTCGTAAGCGCTTGCCTTCATTCTGATGCTCGACTTCGAGGTCGCCGACGCTTTCGGCCGCGACGGAGTCGCGCAGCTGCAGTTTCTCGAAGATCATGTCCTCTTTCGGATGATGGCAGCAATCGGGATAGTCCTCAAAATAACGGATGACCCCCTGTATAACTTCATAATCGGGCCGCTCGTTGCGGTCGAAAACACTTAATTCATGCTCCAGAACGAGAAGCAATTCTTCGATGTTGCGATGTTCTTCGCGTAAAGTCTCAATAATTCTTGTCATGGATGAACGTCCAATATTCCCTTGTACAATATACGCAATCCGGTCGCCTCCATTGCGCTAGATCAATGACACCGGCAGGATTGGCGGCCGGTGCCTCCGGCTGCTGCGATCGCGGTCCGAGAGCTGTTCCCGCTGTTGCCCTTGCTTTCCAGGTCCGATCTCGACGGCACCGTTGTTCGGCGAGCGTCGTGGGGCCGCGGAGCGCCGACCCCTTGATCTTAAGGGACGCGAAGCGTCTTGAGTTAGATCAATTTCGGCTTTACCAGCACTGATAGTCTCCACAGAATTTACCTTGGGAGGATAACAACATGGCACGCAATCATATCGTCGCGGCAATCGGCATCGGTGTGTCGATGCTGTTCGCCGCTTCCCACCAGGCGTCGGCGCAGACCAAGATCGGCGCGGTGCTTTCGGTCACCGGCCCGGCGTCGTTTCTCGGTGATCCGGAGAAGAAGACGCTGGAAATGTACGTCGATGCCATCAACGCCAAGGGCGGGGTCAATGGCCAGAAGCTCGAGCTCGTCATCTACGACGACGGCGGCGACGCCAACAATGCGCGCACGTTCGCAACGCGCCTAGTCGAGGAAGACAAGATCGCGGCGATGGTCGGTGGCACCTCAACCGGCGCGACACTGGCGATGATACCCGTTTTCGAGGAGGCGCAGATCCCCTTCATCTCGTTGGCCGGCGCGGTGCAGATCATTGAGCCGGTGCGGAAGTGGGTGTTCAAGACGCCGCACACCGACAGGATGGCTTGTGAAAAGATCTTTGCCGATCTCAAGCATCGCAATCTGACGACGATCGCAATTATTTCGGGCACCGACGCGTTCGGCAAATCGATGCGCGACCAATGCATCGCGGTGGCGCCGAAGTACGGCGTCAGCATCGCCCACGAAGAGACCTACGGCCCGCGCGACAGCGATATGACGCCGCAGCTCACCAATATCAAGAATGCCGCGGGCGTGCAGGCGGTGGTCAACACCGGGTTCGGCCAAGGTCCGGCGATCGTGACGCGCAACTATCGCCAACTCGGCATCACGGTGCCGCTCTATCAGAGTCACGGCGTTGCTTCGAAGCAGTTCATCGATCTCGCGGGCGCCGCGGCAGAAGGCGTCCGCCTGCCGGCGGCGGCGCTGCTCGTCGCCGAGAAATTGCCCAATAGCGATCCGCAAAAGCCGGTCGTCGTGAACTATTCGCGCGAGTATCAGCAAAAGACCGGGCAAGCGGTGTCGACCTTCGGCGGTCATGCTTATGACGGCCTGATGATCCTGACGCAGGCGATGCAGCGGGCAAAGAGCGCCGACAAGGCGCAAGTGCGCGACGAGATCGAAAAGACCAAAGGCTACATCGGCACCGGCGGCATCGTTAACATGTCGCCGACCGATCACCTCGGCTTGAATCTATCTGCCTTCCGCATGCTCGAGATCAAGAACGGAGATTGGACCCTGGTGCCCGACGCCGGCTCATGAAGAGGCGGGCGAGCAGGCCGGTGGCCCGCTCGCCTGACCGGGCAACGACGACAAAAGCGACAGCGCGGGGCGGCTTGATCCGATGGCTGAATTTCTGCAATTCGCCTTCTCGGGACTAACGGTCGGAGCGGTCTACGCGCTTGTCGCTCTTGGCTTCACTCTCATTTACAACGCCTCCGGCGTCGTGAACTTCGCCCAGGGCGAATTCGTGATGCTAGGCGGGATGTCGACGGTGTTCCTGGCTCTTGCCGGAATGCCGTTGCCATTCGCAGCGCTGATTGCAGTGGTCGTCGCGGTCGCCATCGGGCTTGTGCTGCATCGCTTCGCCATCGAGCCGGCGCGCGGAGCGGGGCCGGTTACGCTGATCATGATCACGATCGGCGCCTCGATTTTTCTACGCGGTGCGGCGCAGATTGTCTTCGACAAGCGCTTTCATAGTCTGCCGCCGTTGTTCGGCGCCGACCCGATCCGTTTCGGTGGCGCCGCCATCCTGCCGCAGAGCCTGGTGGTGCTTGCCGGTGCGGTCGTCGTTGTCACGCTGCTGTGGGCGGTGATCGATCGCACTCTGCTCGGCAAGGCGGTCATCGCCACGGCAGCCAACCGGCTTGCGGCGCGTCTCGTCGGCATCAACACCCGGCGCATCGTCGATTTCTCGTTCGCCGTATCGGCAGCGATTGGCGCTATTGCAGGAATCCTCGTCACGCCGATCACGTTGACCAGTTATGACGTCGGAACGTTGCTGGCGCTCAAGGGATTTGCCGGTGCCATGCTCGGCGGCATGGGCAGCGCCTTCGGCGCCGTGGTCGGTGGGCTGCTGCTTGGTTTGCTGGAAGCGTTCAGCGCGGGTTACATCTCTTCGAATTACAAGGATGCGGTCGCATTCCTGGTTATCCTGGCGGTACTGTTCATGATGCCGCAGGGCCTGCTCGGTCGAGCCCAGGTCGAGCGGGTGTGAGCATATGCGTGCGCTGCTCGATCATCGTCTGGCGCCGGCCGTAGCGATCGCGGTGATTCTCCTGCTGCTGCCGCTGGTCTTCCCATCGACCTATTATTACCGGATCGCGGCGCTCGTCTTTATCTTCGCATTGGCGAGTCTCGGCCTCAATCTTCTGATGGGCTTCGCCGGACAGGTCAGCCTGGGCCACGCTGGCTTTCTCGGCATCGGGGCCTATGCCGTTGCGATCGGGGCGACCCATTTGGGCCTGCCGTGCTGGCTCAGCATCCTCGGCGGCGCGTCGCTGTCGGGCCTGATCGCATTCACCGTCGGCCGGCCGATACTTCAGCTCAAGGGCCAATATCTTGCGGTGGCCACTCTCGGATTCGGGCTCCTGGTCGCCATCGTGCTGACCAACGAAGCCGCTTGGACCGGCGGCCCGGACGGCATGTTGGTACCGCATCTTGTGCTATTCGGGTTTCCGCTGCACGGCCCGCGAGCATGGTATTGGATCGGCGGGGTCACGTTTGTCATCGGCACGGCGCTGGCGCTGAATCTCGTCGATAGCCCGATGGGCCGAGCGTTGCAGGCGATCCATGACAGCGAAGTCGCCTCACGGATGCTTGGCATCGATGTCGCTCGGCAGAAGCTGGCGATCTTTGTTATTTCCGCGATCTATGCCTCGGTCGCCGGCTCGTATCTCGCGCTGCTCAATGAGCTTGTCACGCCCGACGTTTCAGGTTTCCTGCGGTCGATCGAACTTGTGGCCATGGTGGTCCTCGGCGGCATGGGTTCGGTGGTCGGCTCGTTGGTCGGCGCCACGCTGCTGGTCGTGCTGCCGCAGGTGCTGACGCTGCTCCATGAATATGAGCAGATGGTGCTGGGCATCGTTGTGATGGGCTTCATGATTTTCCTGCGGCACGGCATTGTCCAGGGAATCGCCGCTGTCTTCGGGCGGACGCGAACGTGACGGCTCTCGAGGTCGAGCGTCTGTCGATCGCCTTCGGCGGCGTGCGCGCCGTGAGCGACGTCAGCCTCAGCGTCCCGTTCGGGTTAGTTTTCTCGATCATCGGTCCCAATGGGGCGGGCAAGACCACACTGCTCAACCTGATCTCGGGCGTCTATGCGCCGCAGGATGGCTACGTGCGGCTCGGCGGCGAGGACGTCACCGGGCTGGCGCCGCATCTGCTGGCGCGACGCGGCCTGTCGCGCACCTTTCAGAACCTGCAGCTGTTCTTACGCATGACCGTGCTGGACAACGTCATGGTCGGCCGTCATCGCCACGAGAGCACGGGGACCCTGTCCGATCTGCTGCATTTGCCGTCGGTCGGTCGGCAGAACCGGCAAACGCGCGAGGTGGCGCGATCGGTGCTGGCCCGGGTCGGTCTTGCCGCCCATGCGGATCGCCCTGCCGGATCGCTCGCCTTCGGCGACCTCAGACGTCTGGAAATTGCCCGCGCCCTTGCCAGTGAACCGAAAGTGTTGCTGCTCGATGAGCCCGCCGCGGGCTGCAATCCGGTGGAGAGCGGGCAACTCGACGGCATCATCCGATCCATCGTCAAGGATGGCGTCACCGTGGTGCTGGTGGAGCACGACATGCGGCTGGTCATGAACATATCCGACCGCATTCACGTTCTCGCCAACGGCAAGACCCTGGCCGAGGGCACCGCCGCCGAAGTGCGGTCGAATGCGGCGGTCGTCGAAGCCTATCTCGGCGTTCACGGCTCACAGGAGGCCGCGCGTGCTTTCGGTTGAGAACCTTGCCAGCGCCTACGGCCGCATCGAAGTCTTGCACGGCGTTTCGATGGAGGTACGCAGCGGCGAAATCGTCGCCCTGGTCGGTGCCAACGGCGCCGGAAAAACGACCTTGCTACGCGCGATCTCCGGTGTGCAGCCGATCACCGCCGGACGCGTCATCTTCAGCGGTCAACCGATCGAAGCGCTGCCGGCCCACGTTCGCGTGGCGCTTGGGATTGTCCAGGTGCCCGAAGGCCGCCAGCTGTTTGCGCCATTGTCGGTCGAGGACAATCTCAAGCTCGGATCCTGGTCGCGCCGCGCCGTCGACTTCAGCGCCGAGCTGGCCCGCATCTATGGGCTGTTTCCGGTGCTCGGCGCGCTGCGCCGTTCCGCCGCCGGCACGCTTTCCGGCGGGCAGCAGCAAATGCTCGCCATCGGCCGGGCGCTGATGGCGAAACCGCGGCTCCTTCTGCTTGACGAGCCTTCGCTCGGGCTGGCGCCGATCCTGGTCGATCAGATTCTTGAAATCATCCGCGGTTTCAAGCGGGACGGGGTCACGGTGCTTTTGATCGAACAGAATGCGCGTGCCGCGCTGGCCATTGCCGATCGCGGATACGTCCTTGAAACCGGCAGGGTCACGGCGACCGGAACTGCGGCAGATGTTCAGGCGGACGAGCGCGTGCGCGCGGCGTATCTCGGCGTGTGAGCCTAGTCGATTCCGATTGATCTGAATCAATTTGTCGGCGGCCGTCCGTAATTATCATGGGAAACTGGGAGGAAACGTGATGAAGAACAGTCTTCAGCCCGGAATCTCGAAAGTCCGCCGCCTGGTCGTCGACAACGAACGCACGATCAGCTTCATGGGCGAGGAAGGCCGCGTCTACGGCACGCCCTGGTTTTGCCGCGACGTCGAACAGACCTGCCGCGAAATCCTGCTCGATCACGCCGATGCAGGCGAGGAGTCCGTCGGCATGGAAGTGGTTCTCCGGCATACCGCACCGACATTGCTCGGGATGGAGGTCGAGATCACCGCGACCGTGAGCGCAGTTGATGGCCGCAAGGTGACTTTCGACGTATCCGCCAAGGACGAGCTTGAATCGATCGGCGGCGGCACCCACACACGGTTTGTCGTCGACGTCGGGAAATCCCACGAGCGACTTAAGGCGAAGGCCGCCAAGCGCGCGGCGGCGCGCGTCAGTTGAAATGGATGCATCATGGTTGCCGCCAACCTCGGCCGCGAACGCACCGTTTCCACCTACTGCTACCAGTGCGTGGCCGGTCCTGACCTGCTGAAAGTCCGCATCGAGGACGATGTCGCGACGGAGGTGCTGCCGAATTTCGACGCGGCTGGAATCCCTCCAGCCGGCGGCAAAGTTTGCGTCAAGGCGTTCGGCTTGATCCAAAAATCGTACAATCCCAATCGCATCCTCCACCCGATGAAGCGGACGAACGCGAAGAAGGGCCGCGGCGAGGATCCCGGGTTTGTCAGAATCTCCTGGGACGAGGCGCTCGATCTCGTCGCTGAGAAGCTCAAGGCG
This sequence comes from Xanthobacteraceae bacterium, assembly GCA_049512975.1. Classification (GTDB taxonomy): domain Bacteria; phylum Pseudomonadota; class Alphaproteobacteria; order Rhizobiales; family Xanthobacteraceae; genus BOG-931. Next base: position 11,784 of record JBEKWO010000095.1, read on the forward strand.
GCGCGCGCCGCAGGGCTTACTGACGCGTCAGGGTACCCGCGCCTCGCCGTCAGTTTCGGCGGCGGCGGCACGCCGGTTGCCTATATGGGAACGCTCCCCGCGCTGCTGGCTGCCTGGGGGCCGATCGACATGAGCTTCGGCGGCGGCCAGGGCGTCAAGTGTACCCACTCGGAGCATCTCTACGGCGAATTTTGGCATCGCGCCTTTACCGTTTCGCCGGACACGCCGCTCTGTGACTATGTAATTTCGTTCGGCGGCAACGTCGAAGCATCCGGCGGGGTTTGCGGCGTCAAGCGTCATGCCGATGCGCGCAAGCGCGGCATGAAGCGGGTCCAGGTCGAGCCGCATCTTTCCGTGACCGGCGCCTGCTCCGCCGAGTGGATCCCGATCAAGCCGAAGACCGACGCGGCCTTCCTATTCGCGCTGCTGCACGTGTTCTTGCACGAGCAGCCGCGGGAACGGCTGGATATCCAATTCCTGAAACATCACACATCGTCGCCCTATCTGGTCGGTCCGCAGGGCTTTTTCCTGCGCGACCCGAAGGAGCGCAAGCCGCTGGTGATCGACAAATCCAGCGGCCGCGCCGTGCCCTATGACACGCCGGGAATCGATCCCGCGCTCGAAGGTGTCTTCACGCTCGACGGTATCGAGCTTGGTCCAGACCACGAGGTCACCGAGCATCATGCCGTGCAGGTCAGTCCATCGTTCGACCGCCTCGTTCGCCATGTGAGCGGCTATTCGCCCGAATGGGCGAGCGCGATCTGCGATGTCGAGGCGCAAACCATCCGTCGCATCGCCGACGAGTTTCTCGCCCATGCACGCATCGGGGAAACGATCGAGATCGAGGGCGAGACGCTGCCACTGCGGCCGGTGGCAATTTCACTCGGCAAGACGGTGAATAGCGGTTGGGGCGGCTACGAATGCTGCTGGGCGCGCACGCTGCTCGCCTGCCTGGTCGGGGCGCTGGAAGTTCCGGGTGGAACGCTCGGCACCACAGTGCGTCTCAATCGTCCCGCCGATAACCGCTGGTCGAGCGTGCGGCCGGGCCCCGACGGCTTCATGGACTATCCCATGAACCCGACGAGCAAAAAGGATTGGGTCTCGCATCCATCCGTGCGCAACGCCTATCGGACCTTGGTGCCGCTGGTCGGCAACTCGCCCTGGAGCCCGGCGCTCGGCCCGACCCATCTCGCCTGGATGATGCAGGCCCACGATTTCGACCATCTGCCGCAC
>JBEKWO010000096.1:0-12770 GCA_049512975.1 Xanthobacteraceae bacterium
CTGGCGGAACTGGTCGGAGCCGCAGTGGCCCGTACACGGCATCTCAAAACCTTGGCCGACGCCAATCGCATCATCGAGAACACCCCGACCATTCTTTATCGGCTCGACCCGAAACCGCCGTTTCCGATGATCTTCGTGTCACAGAACATCAGCCGGTACGGCTACCAGGCTGAAGAACTGTTGGCCCATCCCGAGCGCTGGGTGCAGACGGTTCACCCCGCCGATCTGCCCGCCTTGATCGAGGGTACCCGGTCAGTCAGCGAGGGCAAAATGGATTCCGATTCACAAGAGTTCCGTTGTCGCAAGCCTGACGGTTCGATCGTGTGGTTCGAAGGTCAGGCCCGCGCGCTGCGTGACAGCGAAAACCGGCCGGTCGCCGTCGAGGGCATCCTCACCAACATTACCGACCGCAAGCTCGCAGCCGAGCAGATTGCAATGCTGGCGCGGACCGACTCGCTCACCGGCCTTCCCAATCGCGCAGCCTTTCTCGAACGGCTCACTCTCGAATTCGCGCGCGCCAGGCGCGGCGCCAACAAATTCGCCGTACATTACCTCGACCTCGATGATTTCAAGGACGTCAACGACACGCTTGGCCATCCGATCGGCGACGCCTTGCTGCGCGCAGTCGCCGAACGGCTCCAGAGCTGCGTGCGCGAGACCGACATGGTCGCGCGCTTCGGCGGGGACGAATTCGCCGTGTTGCAGGACGACATCGAGCACATTGCCGACATCGAGACGCTGGCGGCGAAAATCGGTAAAATACTTGCCGCTCCCTTCGCAATCGAGGGTAATAAGGTGCAAACCACCGCCAGCATCGGTATCGTCCCCTATGGCGGCGACATTGCGACTGTCGACGCCATGATGATGAAGGCCGATCTCGCCCTCTATCGCGCGAAGAATGAAGGCCGCAATCAGTTCCGCTTCCATGTTGCCGAACTCGACAAGCAGACTCAGGAGCGGATAATCATCGGCGAAGAGCTGCGGCACGCGGTCGAGCGCGGCGAATTCGAATTGTACTATCAGCCGCAGGTGGAGATTAAGTCCGGATCGCTGGTCGGGCTGGAGGCATTGATCCGTTGGAATCATCCTAAACGCGGCCTGATGTTGCCGGCCTCCTTCATTGCGATCGCGGAAACGACCGGAAGCATCGTCTCGATCGGAGAATGGGTGATCGAACAGGCTTGTCGGCAGCTCAAGGCCTGGAGCGATCTGGCGATTGCGCCGCCGACTGTCGCCGTGAATCTTTCCGGCACACAGTTCAAGCTGGCGTCGCAGCTTGATCAGATCGTCACCGAGAATCTCACCCGCTACAATATCGCGCCCGAGCGGCTGGAGCTTGAACTCACCGAATCGATCTTGCTCGAGACGACGCAACGCCACGGCGAGACCTTCCAACGACTGCGACGGATCGGGGTGCGGCTCGCGATCGATGATTTCGGCACCGGCTATTCGTCGCTCGACTATTTACGGTCCTTTCGCGTCTCCCGCTTGAAGATCGATCGGCGCTTTATTAACGGTGTGACGACAAGCGCGGATAATGCGGCGATCGTACGGGCCACCATCAGGCTCGCGCACGAACTGGGCATCGAGGTTCTGGCGGAAGGGGTGGAAACCGCCGGGCAACGGGATTTCTTGATCTCGGCCGCCTGCAAGCTCGCGCAGGGCTATTATTTCGGCAAGCCGATGCCGACAGCGGCGGCGACCGAACTGTTGCGCCAAAATTTTCAATTCGCCGCAGTTTAGGCGGGCAATCGCGCCTCAACGCGCTAGATTGTGGCGCGGGGTCCTGACGGCGATTAGCGGCGCAAGTAATGATCTGATTGATATCGATGGGATCACGAGCTCGCGCCGATCCACTCTCAAGGAACCTGCGATCAAAGCTAGATTCGAACCGCTTGGCGTCACCGTCGCCGGCTCGCGTGAGAAGTTAGCAGTCAAGGTGAAAACCGACGCTGAGTTATGGGGCCCGCTTCAGCAAAGCGCCCAACATCCGGCGCGAGTTAAATCGCAAACAAGCAATGCACGTCTGCTAATGGAATGGTCCGGCCGTGCTCCTGCCCCGCCAGCGATCGAAGCTGGCAAGGGGCGCCAAAGACAAGGAGCACGCCATGTCTCAAACACTCAAAACCTCGATTGCCGTAGTTGGCATCGATATTGGCAAGAACTCATTCCACGTTGTTGGCCTTGATCAGCGCGGCGCGGTCGTGCTGCGGCAGAAGTGGTCGCGTGGCCAAGTGGACGCACGATTTGCCAACATGCCGCCGTGCCTGATCGGCATGGAAGCCTGCGTTGGCGCGCATCATCTCAGTCGCCGGCTTAAGGCGCTTGGTCACGATACCCGGCTGATGCCGGCGAGGTACGTGCGGCCCTACTCGAAGGGACAGAAGAATGACTTCCGTGATGCGGAGGCGATCGCCGAGGCGGTGCAGCGTCCAACGATGAAGTTCGTGGCGACGAAGACCGCCGATCAGCTTGACCTGCAGGCGCTGCACCGGGTGCGAGAGCGGTTAGTCAGCCAGCGCACCGGCATCATCAATCAGATCCGCGCCTTCCTGCTGGAGCGCGGCGTTGCGGTGCGGCAGGGGTTAAGGTTTTTGCGCGCCGAGCTACCACGCATATTAGCCGCGCCACCTGATGTCCTGTCGCCACGCATGGTTGGGGTCATCGAGGGCCTAGCCGGCGACTGGCGCCGGCTCGATGAGCGAATCGAGAGACTATCGGGCGAGATCGAAGCCGTTGCGCGCCAGGATGCCGGTTGCGAGCGGCTGATGAGCGTGCCTGGCATCGGCCCGATCATCTCCAGTGCGATGGTGGCCGCGATCGGCACTAGGGTTCTGTTCGTGCAGGCGGCATGGGTCGTGCTGATCAAGCCGAAGAGCTGGGAGCGCCATGGGCTCAAGCCCTGGATCGAGGCGGCTAAGAAGCGGCTGCACCGCAACGTGCTGGCGATCGCGCTGGCCAACAAGCTCGCCCGCATCGCCTGGAGCGTTCTCGCTCGTGGTCGAGCCTTCGAGATTAGGAAGGTCGATGAGGCCGCTGCCCAGCCGGCCTGATCCTCATTCTACGCCGCCGACGACCACAGACCGCGCAATATGAGGAGCCCGCGATGACGTAGCCAGATCAATACGACTTAACCCGCCGAGGTCTGCGAGAGGATGAGACGAGATGGAGGATCGGTCTTCCCGGCGCATGCGAACACTGGTGACCCGAATGGCCCGGTTGAGGCCTGTCCGGTAACGAGATCGCACGCGCGCTGATATCCATGATGGCCCGGAGCAACCACTCCAATCAGAGGCCGGATACATTGATGCAAGACCGCTCACCGCTATCTCAACGAAGACTCTTGCAACGCACGGCCGGACCATACATTCGGGTCATTTTCGACCGATCCATCCGGTTTTGCCTGCCGGTCCATGTCTGTTTCGCCCCGAAAACGGACCTAAGGCCAGACCGTATTGAGATCGGTTATAGCCCCGTGATTCAAGCCTCAAAACTGGGAGCTTCGAATCATGCGCTATGAACCCACCGACCATGAATGGACTGGCATCAGGCCGATGCTGCCGAACAAGCCGCGGGGGTACCACGGGTGAACGACCGTCATATCCTCAACGGCATCTTTTGGGTATTGCGGTCTGGAGCGCCTTGGCGGGATCTGCCGGACATTTTTGGTCCGTGCGTGCCGATGACGCTCATTTCCATCGCCATCTGCCAAGCCTACGTGTGGCTGCGGTATTTTTGAAGGCGCTGCATCCTCCCCCGCGAAGTGAAAACCTCACCATAACGGGCTAGTCGGTCTCGTCGCCGCTAGCCATAATCTCGGTGGCTTGACGAGCGTTGATTTTGCCGTCGCAGGCCGGATACCGCGAACAACTGTAGAATGGACCATAGGGCCCTTGGCGTCGGCTCGTCTTGCTCGCGCACTTGGGACACGGTGGCCCTTCTCGCGGGAGATTGTCCGTTTGCCCTGCCGCGTACTTGGACTGGGGGTTGCTGGCATCTTGTAGCCAATCGCAGTCATCTTTTTCGCATGCGAAGAACGCGCGTTTCTTTCTGCGGCTAAAGAAATAGTAGGTTCGATGCCCGCAATTGCCGCAGCGGGGATTTTCGCCCATCGCGGCATTCTGGCCATCAGGATCCCGCCTTGCGCTCCGGATTGCGACTTGCCGGGCAAGTTCGGACGCGAACCCGGGAGCGACGGCACGCATCATCACTTCGTCGCTCCGCGCCGTATGAGAAAGCGGATTCAGCGAACCGAACCAAACGGCCCTGTTGTCTATGATTGCGATCTTTTGGTGAATTTCTCTGCGGCAATCGACTACAATGCCGATCCCCTCAAGATGGTCGAGCGCCTCCCTGCCTCGATCGACCGGGATCGACCCGTTATATTGCGGCGGGCGGGTGACGCACCGGAATTTCACGCCTTCCAGGATTTTCCGCCGAAACAGGTCGCCATAACTTCCAACACGCTCCGGGGTAACAAATCCCGAGAAAATGACGACCGAACTGCGGGCCTGTTCGATGTCGGCGCGAAATACAGTGTCGAAATCCTTCTGACCGAATAATCCCGTCCGCTGGGTTTCCAGATCAATGTCAACCGCCTGGCCCAACCCGCGCAAGTCAGCTGGATGCAACGTGAGAATTTCTCGCGCATCAATGACCTGACCGCGCGACTGCATTTGAAAAAGAACGTCGCGAAGAAAGGCGTATCCGGGAAGGCGGTCATCGAGATACGTCACGTTTGCCACTACTACCAGATGTTCTTTCGCGCGGCTGATAGCGACATTAAAGAGCTTCGTGCCGTCGTCATCCGGGTGATCACCTTGGAGAAACCGGCCGATGAAGTGCCCGCCGCCGACGCTTTCGGGAATATCAAGGACAATCGTCGTCTTTTCGTCGCCCTGATAGCGGTGGACCGTCCCGGCCTCAACGACCCCGCCACCGAGGCCTTCGTCGTCAAGGAGACGCCGGATGAGCTTGGCTTGCGCTGCATAAGGCGTGCAAATGCCAAGGGCGGCGACATCCGCTACGTGACCTGATTCCTGAAGCTTCAGCGCGAGATTTCGAACAACGAGCGCATGAACAAGATTGTATCGCGAAAAAGAACTCGTTTGCGTCGCAAAAGGCCAGAGCGATGACGTATCCACAATCGTCAGGCTACCCGTAAGAGGCGGAGGCATTTGAGCGTCGCGCGCTTCGACGGTGGGTGCGGTGTGCAGCTTCCCCTTATACATGAAACTCGAAATCAAACGGCATATTGCATCGTCCATCCTGTACTGTTCGTCGAGCAAGACGAGACGCGGAAGGCTCTGGTTCGATTCAACGGCTGACACGATCCCAGCGGCATGAAACACGTCCATCCCAATCTCGTCACGTATTGCCTTTTGGCCTGTGGGAACAATAGGAGGCAATTGGCGAAAATCGCCCGATATGACGACTTTTTCTCGTGCCAGCCCGGCCGCATAGTAGAGTGCGGGCAACAGGACCATCGACGCTTCGTCAATGATGGCGACATCAAAAGCAGGAAAGTTGCTGGCGGAAAGATACGATTTTGTCACCGTCGCGCCAATCACTGCTGCGTCCCGCATCACGGCGGCCTCAAGGTCAGAAAGAGCCTTGTTGATGACGGCAAGCTCATCGACCAAGGGCTGACGCTCCATGGAAAATTGCTCCATGCGCTTAAGGAGGTCGGTGCGATTCATCACATCGACCGATCGGGTTAATTCGGCCTTGCGCGTTGTCAGTTGATCCGCCTTTGCTTTCGCCTGTTTGAATGCATCAGGAAATTGCGTCGCTTCGGCTGTGATCTGGTCTAGTTCCCGGGTTTTGGAGTTAATGTCGCGCTGGATGGCCACTTCGCTGCGCAGAAATGTGCGTCGAACATTCCCGCAGTCTTTCGGGAGTCCAATTCTCTGTTCAGTTCCGCAAGCCGGTTCTTTGCAGCGTGCAGTCTCTGAAGAAGCGCGCGGCCATCGCTATCCAGCCTTTCGACTTGCTGAATTGCATTACGATGCGCTGCTTCGAGCTGATCGAATTCGGCAAAGAGGCGGAGTGCTGCTTCAACTCTGGCGGCGCGGCGCGCGACATCTGCGACCATTAATTCTAGAGCCGTCTTGCGCTGTCTCAAGTCACGTGACCGGCGCTCTACGATGCTTCGAGAGTAACGTACTCGGCGTATTCCTGCTGCAATTGATCATGCGCGATGCGTCCAAGGCGAAGAATTTTTCCCGTCTCCATCGCCTCATGATCGGTCTTGAGCGTGCGACAAAGATTAAACAGAACCTGGTCGACGGCGCGGTTTGTGTTGGAGCAGATAAGAACGCGCTTACCGCGCGCGAACAGCTCCTGAATCAATACGCTGAGCGTTCTTGTCTTGCCGGTTCCCGGCGGACCCCACAGGTAGATCACAGCATTCGCGAGTGCCAGGCGAACGGCGTCCTTTTGCTTTTCGTTGAGCCCGGAATAGGCGGCGTCTGATAACGGAGCCTCGGCAGGCAAGGCCTTGCCGGTATTGGTGACGACATCATCGGCTAGCTTGACGTTGAGCTGCCTGCCCTCTTCGCTGGACTTTTCGAGCTTCTCTTTGAGCGCCTCCAGAAGGGCGGTGTTGTCGATTACGAGATTACAGCGGATCAAGGCTTCGCCGAGGTCCTCGTCGACGGCAATAATGATTCGGCCATCTGTAATGGACGCAATGTTGCCCTCGATCGTTCGGGCACCGATGCGCAATTCGACCCGTGCATCTTCAAACAGGTCGGCGTCTTCAGCGAATGAAAAGATATAACCGATATGGCCGCGATCAAGAGCAACTCGTTCGCCATTTTCGAGAGCGATCTGCCGCGTGCCCTGCCGCTGGCGGCGCATCTCGGCAACAAGCGCCGCAAGAGCAACTGCGTAGCGAGCTGCGCGCGCCATCTCGTTCGTAATCGGGAGATCAACGTCGGTCTTGAGACGAGGAGTGTACTTTGATGGTCGGCCTGTAACGCCCAGCGGTTCCATTTGCTTAAGGTGGGCAGGACGCCGCAGATTGCCGTCTTGCGACGGTGCCGAGCGTGATTGAGCGTTGCCTGTTGTTGAAGATCCGGCGGTGCGGGCTCCGGATTCCGAGTTGGGCTGTGAACGGTCATCCTTTGCGCCTTCGAGACCGGGCTGCAAGTTTTCGCGAGCCGTCCCCTGACCGTTCAGTTCGTTGAGCCTACGCAAAACGTCGCGACGTAGAGAAATGGCTGGCGCGCGATCCCTATGCTCCAATTCTGCGAGCAGCGCTGCAAGCGCCATGGCGTCATTTTGGCTACGAAGGAATAACTCGTTCAACTCCTTGAAGGAGCTTTGAAAATATGGACGCGGCCGTTGTGGCATGTTGATGCTGCACAATCTGGTGCGGGTGTGGCCGGACTCGAACCGGTACAGCCCATTCGAGCCGAGGGACTTTAGGCCCCTACTTGGGGTTAGGGCAAAGCCCCTAACCCAACCTACAAGTTGCGCTGCAACGTCATCCGCGCGTCTCTGATATTGTTACACATCTTGACATTCGTCCCCGCTTCAGCTACAAACCGCGAATCTTGCCCAGCAAAGGACGTCGGCCGGGTGACATCGGCCGGTGGGGCAGGAGCGGTTCCCGCGGGCAGGGGCTCGTCACCTCCGCTCCCGGGCGGCTAACGGGAAAACGCCCGGCCGGCATGATGACCGGTCTGCGACTTTGTCGCTGGACTGGGATAGGGGACGGCGGATAACGCCCGCCGGCAACCGCGTCCCAGGAAGCGCGTTCTGGAGCTGAGCGGCGGCGTTGGTTCGCGGCCGCAAGTACCGCGGTGGAACGCCGTCAGGCGAGCGCGCCGCGTTAAGGCGCGCGCCGCATCCGCTGATGCGGCTCATGGAAGGAAAAATGCGCCTGGCGGCGTTCTACTTCCTTTTTATTTGTCGAGCATGATCCGGAAAAGTGGATACCGGTTTTCCGAAAAGATCATGCTCAAATCGCTTGGGCATGATCGAGCCGAAACCGGTCCCACCGCCGGCTCAGGCGTGACGCGATGGTGCTCGGCGGAGTTTTTTGACGCGTTGTACGGCATGCCTCGGGCGCGCACCGCGTCGCGAGAACATTCTTCTATTCGTCATTGCCGGGCTTGACCCGGCAATCCATGCGGTCACGAAGCTTATTCAGACTACCGCGTGGTCTCTGTTGCCTCACGTCGGCATGGACCACCGGGTCAAGCCCGGTGGTGACGAGGGAGAGGAGGCGGGGGAGCTACTCGGGCATCTGAGCAAAGCGGCAACGCCCCCTCACCCGAACCCTCTCCCCGCACGCGGGGAGAGGGGGTCGCCAGGGATAACAATGCGTGAGCGGGCGCAGCAAATCTTTGCGGTAGCTGAGTATTCGGCCTTTACCGGGCCCTGCTAACCTCTTGTCACGCAATCTTGAACCCCGCCGTTGTCGCCGAATCGAGCGGCGGGAACCATATAAGCTAGCGGCACGTTACGGTTGCGTGCCCTCCAGGGCTTGGCTGAGGGAGGCCCGTGGTGTTCTTTTCTCGCAGCAAGCGGTTAAAATGGCCTGCGGTGGCGCTATTCGGCGCTGTCTCCGCGGCTTTACTGGTTGCTGTGCCGTGCCCAGCGAGCGCCGGCATTTTCGACTTTCTATTCGGCCCGCAACAGCAGGCCGCACCGCCACCCGAGGTCAATTCCTATGCCGAGCCGTCGGCGCCGCTGGCGCGACTGCCGACCGATCTCGGAGCTGTGCAGCCGGGAAGCGGCAGCGGCCGCTTTGTCGCTTATTGCGTGCGGCTCTGCGACGGCCAGCACTTTCCGCTCGACCACATGAGCAACGCAACGCCGGTCGAGACCTGCCGGGCGATGTGCCCCGCGAGCAAGACAAAAATCTTCTTGGGCGGCGACATCGACCGCGCCGTGGCCCGTGACGGCGCCCGCTATGCCGACCTCGACAATGCCTTCGTCTATCGCCAGCGCCTCGTGCCGCATTGCACCTGCAACGGCAAGGACGCGTTCGGGCTTGCCAAGTTCGATCTGACCAGCGATCCGACGCTGCGGCCCGGCGATATCGTCGCCACCAAGAGCGGGTTCGTGGCCTACGCCGGCAAGCGCGGGCAGACCGACGCCTTCACGCCGGTCGATCGTGCCGCGATCAATGCGGAATTAAACGGCAGCTCCGCGCGCGTGCAGGTGGCACGGCGCAGCAGCGAGCCGCGGTTTGCCGACGAGGCGCGAAAAGTCATTCTCGAGCCGCAGGCCGATGTGGCCGCCGGCGCGCGCGCTCAGGCGGCGAGGTAGTCGACGACCTCCTCCGCCAGCGACAGCGAAGCGGTCAGCCCCGGCGATTCAATACCGAACAGACTGACGAGCCGCGGCAGCCCATGTGCGGCTTCCCCGGCGATCATGAAATCCACCGGCTTTTCGCCCGGTCCGCTGAGCTTGGGCCTGATCCCGCAATAGTCAGGCACCAGCGAGCCGTCCGGGAGCCCCGGCCAATAGGCGCGAATGCGTTCGTAGAACATCGCCGCGCGGCGCGGATCGACGGTGTAGCTTTCATGATCGATCCACTCGACGTCGGGGCCGAAGCGCATGCGGCCGGCAAGATCGAGGGTGACATGCACGCCAAGGCCGGCGTCGACCGGCGTCGGATAGATCAGCCGGGCAAACACCGCCTTGCCGGCAAAGCCGAAATAGTTGCCCTTGGCGAGAACGAGCGGCGGCACCTTGTCGGCCGGGTAGCCCTCGATACGGCGCGCCAGTTGTTGCGCGCCGAGGCCGGCGGAATTTACCACCGCATCGAAGGCGACGATGCCGGCGTCGCGGCCGCCGAATTGCACCTGCCACTGCGACCGGGCAAAGCCCAGCCGCTCGACCGGCGTCTCGAACGCGATGCTGCCGCCGCGGTCCTCGAGCTCGCCCCACAGCGCCAGCATGTAGCCGTGGCTGTCGACGATGCCGGATTCGGGCGAAACGAGCGCGCCGGTGCAGAACAACTCCGATTCGAGCGCGCGCGCCGCATTGCCGCCGATCAGCTCGAGCCCTTCGACGCCGTTCTTATGCCCCTGCGCCAGAATCGTTTCGACCTTGCTAAGCTCCGCGGCGTTGGTGGCCACGATCAGCTTGCCGCACTTCTGGTGGGCGACGCCGTGCGCGGCGCAGAATTCATAGAGCATGCGCCGTCCGCGTGTCGAATGGCGGGCGCGCAGCGATCCGGTCGGATAATAGAGGCCGCCGTGGATCACCTCGCTGTTGCGCGAGGACACGCCGTTGCCGATGCCGCCGGTCGTCTCGGCGACGATCACCTCATGGCCGCGACACGCCGCCGCCCGCGCAGCGGCAAGCCCGACCACACCTGCGCCAATGACGAGAACCTGCATCGCTCTTAATCCCGGCCGCGTTTATTCTACAGCGTGAATCGCGAAGGAGGGCTCTCTCATGACGGAAAGTGGGGATAGTGTGGTCCGCGTCTGCGCTCAAGCCGATGTTGCACCGGGCTCCGTCAAGGCGTTCGAGGTCGGCGCCAACCGGCTTGCGGTCTATAACATCGACGGCACGTTTTACGTCACCGACGACGAATGCACCCATGCGGCGGCGAGCCTGGCCGACGGCATGATCGAGGGCGACGTGATCGAGTGCTGCATGCACTTTGGCGCATTCCACATCCCGACCGGCAAGGTGGTGCAGCCGCCCTGCGAGGTTCCGCTGCGCACCTATCAGGTCGTGCTCAGGGATGACGGCGTCTTCGCCGACTTGCGCCGCAACGCCGCCGGCGAACCGGCATGACGAGGGGTAAGCAGGCATTGCCGCGTTCCGATCAGCGCTTGCGGATCCGGAAAGTCATCGTTTTCGCCTCCCTGCGCGTTTCCTCCAGCGTGTCGCCGGTCTGCCGCAGCAGGTTGGGAATATCGATGCCGGCCAGCGGATCAGTGCAGGCGACGACCAGCACGTCGTCCGGCCGCATGCCGGCGAGCGCTTTGCGCGTGCGCAGCACCGGGAGCGGGCATTTGAGGCCGCGCAAATCGATGGTGTTTTCCGCCATGGCTGAGGGTCGCAAAAACCGCAGCCCGTCCTTATCATATTGGCGATAGCCCCGCGCAAACCTGTGTCCAAGCCGATGTCAGAACCGATTGCTAAACCGCTATCCAAGCCTACGCCGATGCGCATTATTGGCCTCGCCGGCTGGAGCGGAGCCGGCAAGACGACGCTCCTGAGCAAAGTCATTCCGATTCTGGTGCGGCGCGGGCTCAAGGTCGCGACCGTCAAGCATGCGCATCACGAATTCGATATCGATCGGCCGGGCAAGGATTCGTGGCTGCACCGCGAGGCCGGCGCCAGCGAAGTCGTCATCGTCTCCAGCCGGCGCTGGGCCCTCATGCATGAGCTGCGGGACGAGCCGGAACCGCCGTTCATGGAAATCCTGGCGAAACTGAGCCCGGTCGATCTGGTGATCGTCGAAGGCTTCAAGCGTCACGCCCATCCGAAGCTCGAAGTCTATCGCGCCGCCGCCGGCAAGCCGCTGCTTTATCCCGACGACGATTGCGTCGTGGCGATCGCCACCGACGCGCCTTTGCCGCAGGCGCCACTGCCGGTGCTGATGCTCGACGATGTCGAAAGCATCGCCAATGTCTTGCAGGCCGAGGCGCTGCCGTGCGATCGAATCGGGGCGGTGCCGGAGAGCGCGTGAGCGCGCGGCGCAGCGACGGCTTCAAATGTCCGGATGTAGCGCCGCCATGCGATCAGCTTCGGCGGCCTCGGCGGGCGTGTTGACGTTGAAGAACGGGTCGACCGGCGCGGCCGGCCATTCGGCGATGCCGAGGCGGTAGCGCGCGGTCCATCGGTCGACCTTACGCAGACCTTCGGTTGTGAGCGCGCGCCGCAAGTCTTCGCGCAACGCCACCGGCCAGAGCGCGACAACCGGATGTCGCCATTTGCCCGAGCGCGCACAGGCCAGCGTCGCGGCGGCCGCAACACGCGCCTGGTGCAGACGCGCCACCAGATCGCGTGGCAGGAACGGGCAGTCGCTGGGCGCGCTCACCACCCATGCGATCTGCGGCGCATGGTCCGCGGCCCAATCGAGGCCGGCCAGAATACCGGCGAGCGGACCGGCGTGATCCGGCACGCTGTCGGCCACCACGGTGAGGCCGGTGTCGGTGAAGCGCGCAGGGTCGGAATTGACGTTGAGGATAAGCCGGCTGCACTGCGGGCGCAGCCGGGCGATGACGCGGTCGAGAATGCTGGCGCCGCCGACACGGATGCGGGCCTTGTCGCCGCCGCCCATGCGGCGCGCCAGCCCGCCGGCAAGCACGACGCCGAGGGTCTCAGGTGTAGGCACGATCATGGTTCCACGCGCGGGTTGTCACTTGAGGCCGCCTCGCTATATTGCGGACATTCCACGTTGACCGGAGGGGTGGCCGAGTGGCTGAAGGCGCACGCTTGGAAAGCGTGTATACGGGAAACCGTATCGTGGGTTCGAATCCCACTCCCTCCGCCAGTCCCTCGTCCGCCCTCGTTCGTAGCCGTTCGCCATCAATCGCATAAACCACTGGTACTTCACCATTTTTATGCTATACTCTATTCGTTTTCGTTCGGCTCCGACCATCAGAATTCAGGCATATCGTTGTGGGATTACTCGTGGGAGTGGGCGGACATTTCTGGTAAGTCCGAGGGGCGGACACGTGTCCGCCGAACTCACGAACCCTCAGCGTACAGCGCGGCTTCTTTGTCCGCCACACTCACAAAACTGGTTGTCGTGATGGCAAAGGAAATCCAGCAACTAACAGCAATGG
>JBEKWO010000097.1:0-12726 GCA_049512975.1 Xanthobacteraceae bacterium
GTCGACCCGGATTACCAAGACCGCGGCGTCGGCCGCGCCCTGTTGTCGCAATTGCTGGTCAATCTTTCGACGCTGCGCGTCGAAATCGTGCGCACCGAACTCGATTGGCGCGACCGCGAACTGATCGTGTTCCTCGATCGATGCGGCTTTCGGCCGTCGCAGCATTTGTGCTTCGACCGGGCCATTACCTGACGAGAGCATGATCTGGAAAAGCCTGCCCTTGGACTTGATCCGAGAGTGGAATCCGGTTTTCCGAAAAGGTCATGTTCCCCTAGTCAGGCCCGCAGACGTCGATATGCAAGCCGTCCGCCTCGTGCCAGAGGCGCAATCCGTCATGCGGACGGGCGCAGTGGCGATGATCGCTCACGATCGGCTTGTCGGTGTGGCACCGAGCGCGGACACCAAGCGGCGGGCGAGGCCGGCGGCGCCGAGCCGGCGATAGTGGGCCGAGGCCACCGTGGTCCGCATCGGCTGCACCTGTTTCTGCACCGAGCGATCGACCTGCTGCAGCATTTTTTCGTCGATCGGCCGCCCCAGCAGTTCGTCGGTTTCGGCGAGCAGGAAGGGGCGGGAATTGGTGCCGGTTATTCCGATGCGGAGCGCCTTCACCACGCCGTCGGCAGTCACGAGCGCCACCGCCACGCCGGCGAGCGGATAGTCAATCGCACCGCGCACGCGCAGTTTGGCGTAAGCCGACGGCGGCGGGTTCGGCGGCAGGTGCACGGCGACGACGATTTCGTCGGCAGTAAGCGCGAGATGCGCTTTGCCGTCCTCGACATAGAGTTCGCCGAGCGGAATGCGCCGGCGTTGCTGCGCCCCGGCGATTTCGACCTCGGCTCCGAGCGCCAGCAGCGCCGGCGCGAGATCGCCGGTGAAGGCGGCATGGCAGCGCTGGCCCTGCGGCGCCACATGGCAGACCTCGCCGCCGTGCTTGAGGCAGTAGTTGTTGGCGTGCCGCCACCACTCACTCTGATTGTAGAAGGTACAGCGCGTATCGAGGCACAGATTGCCGCCGACCGTCGCCATGGCGCGGTGGCCCGGGCCCGCGATCGCCTCGGCAGCTTCGACCAAGGCGCGATAACGCGCGGCCAGTATCGGGGAGCGCGGCAGCGCCGCCACTGTGACGGAGGCGCCGATCCGCACGCCGGCGTCCGTGGCCTCGATGCCCGCCAGTTCGCCGACATCCGCGAGGTCGATCAACAGCGTCGGGCTCGCAATGCCGTGGCGCATGTTGACCACGAGATCGGTTCCGCCGGCAAGGAAACGGCTGTCTGGATGCTCGCGCCGCGCCGCGACCGCGGCTTCGACGTCGCGCGGCCGCGCAATGTGGAACTGAGGCATCAGCGCCGTCATGACGCCTCCCTCCGCGCATCGCCCAGCCGCTTCCGGCGCCGCCGTTCGACCAGCGCTTCCATCACGCGGTCGGCCGTCGCCGGCAACTCGCTCATGTCGATACCGATCGCGTTGGCGACCGCATTGATCAGAGCCGGCGGAAATCCGGCGAGCGCGCCTTCGCTCGCTTCCTTGGCGCCGAACGGACCGTATGGATCATGGCTTTCCACGATCTGGACGTCGATCGGCGGGGATTCGGCGATGGTCGGAACCCGATATTCGAGCAGGCTTGCATGCACCGGCAGGCCCTCGGCGTAGCGGGTTTCCTCGGTGAGCGCCTGACCCATGCCCATCCACACCGACCCTTCGATCTGGCCTTCGACCGCGAGCGGATTGATCGCATGCCCGCAATCGAGCGCCGCCCAAACCTTGTCGACCGAGATTGCGCCGGTCGCCTCATCGACCGTCACTTCCACCACCTGAGCCGCATAGCTGAAGCCCATGGTCGAGCCGACGGCGCCGCCGCGCTGCTTGCCGCCCTGCGCCTCCGGCGGACAGGTAAAGGTGCCGGAAACGGTGATCGGACCGCGCTCGGCGAGTGCTGCTTTCACGACTTCCCCGAAGGAAAGGTTCGATTGCCCGCCGCCGCCGACTTGAAAGACTTCGCCGACGCACTCGATGTCTTCCGGGCTCGCCTCGAGCTTACGCGCCGCCGCGGCGGTCAGCAGGGCTTTGAGGCTGCGGGCTGCGTCGATCGCGGCGTTGCCGACCATGAAGGTGATGCGTGACGAATAAGCACCATTGTCCTTCGGCGTAATGGCGCTGTCGGCGGCGACGACGCGCACCCGCTCCAGCGAAATGCCGAGCGTCTCTGCGACCGCGATCGCGACCATTGTCGAGGAGCCCTGGCCGATATCGGCGGCGCCGGTCAACGCCGTCACGCCGCCGTCGAAATCGATGCGCAGATTGACGACGGCGTGCGGCTCGCCGGTCCAGTGGATGGGCTTGGCGGCGCCGCTGACGTAATGCGAGCAGGCCATGCCGAGGCCTTTGCCAGGAGGCAACTTGCCGATGCGCTCGGTCCATCGACTGGCGCGCTCGACCTTTTCCAGACATTCGCCGAGGCCGTAGCTGTTCACCATCAGATCGTTCAAGGTGCGGGTCGGCGCGCGCAGCAGATTGGCGCGGCGCACAGCGAACGGATCGAGCTTGAGCTCGCGCGCCATGCGATCGAGCAGGCATTCGAAGGCATGCCGGCTATCGACCGAGCCGTGACCGCGCATGGCACCGCAGGGCGGCAGGTTGGCATAGACCCGATAGCCGTCGTATTTGATCGCCGGAATGTCGTAGATGCCCTGCAGCAGCGAGCCGGCATAGAGGATGGTCACGATGCCGTAGCCGGCATAGGCGCCGCCGCGCTGCACTACCTCGCACTCGCACGCCGTGATGCGGCCATCGCGCCGCATGCCGAGCTTCAGCCTGATGTCGGTCTGCGGCCGCGCGCGGTGGGTCAAGAAGGTTTCCTCGCGCGTCAATTGCATCAGCACCTTGCCGCCGGCGCTGCGGGCCAACAGCGCGGTGACGATCTCGAAATTCAGAACCTCCACCCGCGCGCCGAACCCGCCGCCGACGAACGGCTTCACCACGCGAATCCGCGAGGCGTCCATCTCCAGGCAACGGGCCAGCATCAGATGCAGGTAGTAGATGACCTGGGACACGCTCTGAAAGGTCAATCGCCCGGTCAGCGGATCGTAATCGGCCAGCGCGGCGTGCGGTTCGATCTGGGCGTGATTGACCTCGGCGCAGCGGAAGGTCGCTTCGCGAACGAGATCGGCCGCGGCGAACTCCTGGCGCACATCGCCGAACTCGTTGTGCACCTCGCGTTCGAGATTGCCCGGCTTGTTGTCGTGCAGCAGCGTCGCCCCGGGAGTGCGCGCTTCCTCCGACGTATAATAGGCCGGAAGCTCGCGCACCTCGAATTCGATCAGCTTGAGCGCGTGTTCGGCGGTCTCGGCATCGATCGCGGCGACGGCCGCGACCGGCTCGCCGCGGTAGCGCACCCGCTCGCGAGCCAGCGGGTATTCGTTCATGGCGACCGGCAGGACGCCGTAGGTGTGCGGGCAATCGTCGCCGGTGACGACGGCCACGACGCCTGGCAGCGCCCGCGCCTTCGACACGTCAAGCCGAATGATCTCGCCGTGACTTACCGGGCTGCGGAAAATCCGACCGACCAGGGCATCGGCGTGTTCAAGATCCGCCGTGTAGCGCGCGCGGCCGGTGACCTTGTCGATGCCGTCGATCAGCGGCACGCCGGCGCGCGCGGTCCCGCCGTTACCGCTCGGAGCGCCTTTCATGACGCCATCTCCGCGGCGCTGCGCACCGATTCGATGATCTTCACGTAACCGGTGCAGCGGCAGAGATTGCCCGACAGTGCCACGCGAATATCGTGATCGTTGGGCTTCGGATTCCGCCGCAGCAGCGCTTCGGCGGCCATGATCATGCCGGGCGTGCAGAAGCCGCATTGCGTGCCGAGCTTCTCATGGAAAGCGCGCTGCAGCCGGTTGGGCCGGCCCTGCGCAACAAGGCCTTCGATGGTCTCGACCGCGCGCCCTTCGCAACGCACCGCGAGCGTGATGCAGGCGGGCACCGCCTGACCGTCGACCAGCACCGTGCAGGCGCCGCATTCGCCGCCGTCGCAGCCGGTCTTCGTCCCGGTCAGACGAGCGACGTCACGCAGATAATCCACCAGCAGCAGGTTCTCGGCGACGGCATCTTCACGCCAGCGGCTGTTGACCTGCACTTTGAGCAGCCGTTTGGCGGAGTGCGAGTTTTCCATCGGCAAACAGGAGTTTCCACCCGGGCATGCGGCCTTGACGACGGCAATACCTTATTTTTTTTGATAGACCGTCCGCCGCTCCGGCGACTTGACAAAGATCAAGAACCCCGCCGGCGGCACGGCCGCACGGTGGAGTTAAAATACCAACGGTGCATGATGCCGGCGGAGGACATCGCTATGGCATTGGCGCGACTTGACCTAAGTCAAGGACATGGAGCAGGGCTTGCGCTGTGAATGATTTGTGAGATTTTCTTTGAGAATTGCCTTTTGACATGGGCGCTGACTATAACGCCGCGGCAGATTTCGTGGACCGTCACGTGCTCGAAGGCCGTGGCGACAAGACCGCGTGCATCGATCCGTCGCGAGACATCACTTACGGACAGCTGCTCGATGAGGCCGCACGCGTCGGACCGATGCTCGCCCGCTTGGGCGTCGAGCGGGAAAACCGTATTGCGCTCGTCATGCTCGATTCGGTCGATTTCCCGGTGCTGTTTTGGGGTGCGATCCGCGCCGGCATTATTCCGGTTTTGTTGAACACCCGGCTCAACGCCGAGCAATATCATCAGCTGCTCGAGGACTCGCGGACCAAGGTGGTCTTTGTGTCGACCGCGCTGCTGCCGGTTGTGCAGGAAGCGGCCCGCGGCTTGCCGGCATTGAAGGCGATCGTCGTGGTCGGCGGCGGTCCGGATGGCGTGCCGCGGTTGGCGAGGCTCCTCGCCGCCGTGAATGAGCGGCCGGCACCGGCGAAAACCTGCGCCGACGAGGTTGCCTACTGGCTTTACTCCTCCGGCAGCACGGGCATGCCGAAAGGCGTCATGCACGTGCACTCGAGCCCGATGGTCATGGCGCGACAAGCCGGTGAGGACCGCATCGGCGTCCGCGAGGACGACCTGATTTTTTCCGCGGCCAAGCTGTTTTTCTCCTATGGCCTCGGCAATGCGATCATCTGCCCGATGGCGGTCGGCGCCACGTCGGTATTTTATCCCGAGCGGCCGACGCCGCAGACCGTGTTTGAAACGCTGCGCGGCTATCAACCGACGATGTTCTACGCGGTGCCGACGCTTTACGCCGCCATTCTCGCGGACGTCGAATGCACTCCGGAGCGCGGCTCACAAAGGCTGCGGCTCTGCTTCTCGGCCGGCGAGCCGTTGCCGCCGCACATCGGCGAAGCTTGGAAGGAGCGCTTCGGCCTCGACATCGTCAACGGCGTCGGCTCGACCGAGATGGGGCACCTGTTCGTCACCAATGTCCCGCATGCCGTCGAGTACGGTACCGCCGGGATTCCAGTGAAAGGCTACGATCTCCGGCTGGTCGACGAGACCGGGCAGGATGTGGCCGATGGAACCATCGGCGAGATGCTGGTGCGCGGTGCGACGGCCGCGGCCGGATATTGGAATCAACGCGAGAAGACGCGCCGCACCTTCGAGGGCGAGTGGACGCGAACCGGCGATAAATATCTGCGCCGAGCCGACGGCGTTTACCTCTACTGCGGCCGCGCCGACGAAATGTTCAAGGTGAGCGGCATCTGGGTGTCGCCCTTTGAGGTCGAAGCGGCGCTGGTCGCCCATCCGAGTGTGCTCGAGGCGGCGGTGGTGCCCGCCGAGGACGACAACGGCTTGATCAAGCCGAAGGCGTTCGTCGTGCTCAAGGAAACGCCCGACGGCGGCGCCAACCGCGCCCTTTACGAGGACATCAAGGTGCACGTGAAGCGCACCATCGGTCCGTGGAAATATCCGCGCTGGATCGAGTTCGTCGACAGTCTGCCGAAGACCGCCACCGGCAAGATCCAGCGTTTCAAGCTGCGGGGCAATGTGCCTCGATCGGATCGGGGCGACATGCAGACGGGACGTTGAAGATGGCAAGGCTGTTCGCGGCGAAGGCCGCCAGTTCTGACCAAATCAGAGACCCGTGAGCGTGTCGAAGCGTTTTTGGCGGGAAAGCCGCAATGACTTCGGCAGATCGTAGTAGTGGAGGGGGACCAATGAATTTTACCGGCAAGACGGCCTTGATCACCGGCGGCGCTTCCGGGATCGGCAAGGCGACCGTGATGGAATTCGCGCGCTGCGGCGGCCGTGTCATCTGCGCCGACGTCGATGCGGCGAAGGGCGCGGATCTGGTGAAGGAGGCCGGCAACCTCGCCGTCGAGTTCGTCGCGGTCGATCTGGCGGATCCGGTCAGCGTCCATCGCTGCGCGGCAGAGGTGCTCGACCGATACGGCCGGGTCGATATTTTGGTGAATGCGGCCGGTTGGAACGACATCCAGCCGTTCCTGGACAATGCGCCCGATTACATGGACCGGGTGCTGGCGGTCAATCTGGGCGGTCTACTGCACCTCACCCAGGCATTGCTGCCGGCGATGGTCGCGGCCAGCAAGGGCAAGATCGTCAACGTCTCGAGCGATGCCGGCCGGGTCGGCTCCAGCGGCGAAACGGCTTATGCGGCGGCGAAAGGCGGCGTGATCGCCTTTACCAAGTCACTCGCTCGTGAAGTCGCGCGCTATTCGATCAACGTCAATTGCGTCTGTCCGGGGCCGACCGATACGCCCATGCTGCAGTCGCGGCCCGAAAAACTCAAGGAAGCCTTCATCCGCGCCATACCGTTCCGGCGCTTTGCCAAACCGCAGGAAATCGCCGACGCGATTTTGTTTTTCGCCAGCGCGCGCTCTGACTACATTACCGGGCAGGTGCTGAGCGTCAGCGGCGGGTTGACTTTCGCAGGCTAAAGCGAAGACTTTTCTCGACTGGCGACACCTAGAGCATGATCCGGAAAAGTGGATACCGGTTTTCCGAAAAGATCATGCTCCACTAAGAACTAGACCGCGACAACTTGAAGGACCCACCCCATGCTCGCAACGGCTGCTCGTTTTCGCCCTTCCCGACTGGATTTTTCCAGCTTTCAGCCACAGCACTTTCGCTGGGATCGCGACGGTAAGGTGGCGACCATTACGCTCAACCGCCCCGAACGCAAGAATCCGCTCACGCTCGAATCCTATGCCGAGCTGCGCGACACCTTTCGCAATCTTGTCTATGCCGAGGACATCAAGACCGTGGTCGTGACCGGCGCCGGCGGCAACTTCTGTTCCGGCGGCGATGTGCACGAAATCATCGGACCGCTGGTGGAGATGCAGCGCCAGGGCGACATGGCCGGCCTCATCGCCTTCACGCGGATGACCGGTGACCTGGTCAAGGCCATGCGCGCCTGCCCGCAGCCGATCGTGGCGGCAGTCGACGGCATCTGCGCCGGCGCCGGCGCGATTATCGCCATGGCATCGGACCTGCGCTACGGCACGGCGCGCAGCAAGGTCGCCTTTCTGTTCGTGCGCGTCGGGCTCGCCGGCGCCGACATGGGCGCTTGCAACATGCTGCCGCGGATTATCGGCGCCGGCCGCGCCGCGGAGCTGCTCTATACCGGGCGGGCGATCGACGGCAACGAGGCCGCGCAGTGGGGCTTCTATAATAAAGTGTGCGAGCCGGAGGCGGTGCTGACGGATGCGCAGGCTTTGGCGCGTTCGCTTGCCGGCGGTCCGACTTTCGCCCATGCCATGACCAAGAAATGCATCCACCAGGAATGGAACATGGGAATCGACGAAGCCATCGAAGCGGAGGCGCAGGCGCAGGCGATCTGCATGCAGACCAAGGATTACGAGCGCGCCTATGAGGCCTTCGTGAAGAAGGCAAAGCCGGCCTTCGAGGGAAATTGAACCGTACCACGCGACCGTCACTGCCACGGCGACGATGCTCTTGACAAGCGTCCCTATTTCCGTTACATTCAGCGAATCTTGCCCACTGAAGGACGTCGGCCGGGTGACGCCGGACGATGGGGCAGGAGCGGTTCCCGCGGGCAGGGGGCTCGTCACCTCCGCTCCCGGGCGGCTAACGGGAAAACGCCCGGCCGGCACGATGACCGGTCTGCGACTTTGTCGCTGAACTGGGATAGGGGACGGCGGATAACGCCCGCCGATAACCACGTCCCAGGAAGCGCGTTCTGGAGCTGAGCGGCGGCGTTGGTTCGCGGCCGCAAGTACCGCGGTGGAACGCCGTCAGGCGAGCGCGCCGCGTTAAGGCGCGAGCCGCGCCCGTATGGCGCGGACCATCGGAAGACATGCGCCTGGCGGCGTTCTGCTTCCTTTTTGTTTATTTGTATTTCGTAGCCCGGGTTGAACGAAGTGAAACCCGGGGAGGTATTCGCAGAGCATGATCGAGCCAAAAACCGGTCCCACCGCCGGTTCAGGCGTGACGCGATGGTGCTCAGTGGCGTGATTTGACCGTTGTACGGCATGCCTCGGGCGCGCATCGCGCCGCGAGAGAGGTCCTACCTTGCCCACCTGCGGATCGCCGGTTGCGGCGGGGTTGCGGCGAGTCGCCGGTCGAGCTCCTCGCGTCGCAACATGCCGGTCTGGGTATCGATATGTCCGACGACCGAGGCCGAATTGATCGTCGCCGCCCGCAGCGCCTCGTCGATGGGCTTCCCGAGCATCACGTAAGTGGCAAAGGTCGCGCCGAACGCGTCGCCCGCTCCGGCCGTGCCGACGACCTTCGGTTCGAGCGCCGGCGCGAACAGGATCTCCGCGGTCGATGCAACGAAGGCGCCGCGGGCGCCGTCGGTGATGACGATGTGCTTGGGACCGAGCCGCGCGAGCGCGCGAAAGAACGCGGCAAGGCCCATCTCAAAGCCGCCGCCGACGAGCCCGCGCGCCGCCAACGCCGGTACCTCCTCCCCCGGGGCCAGGGCGAGGGTGGGGCCGCCTTCGCCGGCGCGAGCCACCAGGCTCGGCACCAAAAGATCGGCCTCCGTCCGGTTCAACATCAGGATGTCGATCGCCGACAGATTTTCGAGGAATGCCTGGCCGCGGGCGGACAACTGACGCGGCCCGGGGTTTGCCGCCACCAGCGCATCGTGCGCTTTGGCGCGCTTGACGATCGCCGGAAAGCAATCGGCCGACTGATTGCTCAAATTGGCGATGTAGACGAGGTCGACGGCGAACGCCTCGTCGCGAAGGTCCTCGACCTGGAGCAGTGTGTTGGCGCCGCGGAAGGTGAAGATCGCGGCGTTGCGATCATGCGAGGAGACGAGGACGGAAGCGCCGGTCGGCGCGCGCGCGTCGCGGTTCGTCCACCGGCTCGACACGCCCTCCTGGGTCAGCCGCGCCAAAATGGCTTCGGCGCGCGCGTCGGTTCCGAGTTTCGCCAGCAGCGCGACGTCCATCCCCAGGCGCGCCATGGCGACAGCGGCGTTGACGGCGCCGCCGCCGGGGTGGGTCGACACCTCCTCGGCCTCGGTCTTGCGGCCTTCCTCCAGCAGCAGAAAGGAGGAGTCCGCATTCAGCATGGTCATGCGTTCGATGCGATCGCTGTCGATGATCGCAATCGTGTCGATCATGGCGCCGCCGACGGTCAGTATCTTCATTGTCGGGTCCAAACCTGCATCAGGCTGTCACCACCTTAACGCGGCGGTGTGAATGTGATCGTCCCAGAAAGCGGCTAATTTGGCACGAGCGCGTCATAGTTATGGGAACGCCCGGCCATGTCGCGCGAGACGAGCTAGCGGTTCTTGTCGCGAAAGCGGTCCATCAGCGGCTTGTCCTGACCGCCGTCGATCTCGATCATGGTACCGTTGACCATTTGCATCAGCGGCGAGGCCAGCATGGCCACCAGATTGGCGACCTCCTCGACCTCGGCAATGCGGCCCATGGGGATGGAGGCGGGCGCCAGCGTGTCGGCCTCCTCGTATGAAATCTTCATGTCGCGCGACATGGCCTTGACCAGCCCCGTCCAGCGTTCGGTGCGTACCGGGCCGGGATTGACCGCGACGAAGCTGATGCTGTGCTTGCCGTATTGCCCGGCGAGCGAGAGCGTGAGGTTCTGTCCCGCCGCGTTGGCGGCGCCCGGACATATTTCCCAATAGGACGGCTTGACGCCGTCATTGCCGATCAAGTTGACGACGCGGCCACCGCCTTGCTTGACCATGATCGGCAGCACGTAGCGCAGGCAGCGCACATAGCCCATGAACTTGAGCTGAAGGCCCTTTTCCCAATCATCCTCGGTTAGATGCTCGATGACGCCGCCCGCCGCCGATCCGGCATTGTTGACTATGATATCGACGCGGCCGAGCGCTTTGTGTCCTTGCTCGATGAAGGCCTTAGCATCCGCGTCCTGGCGCAGGTCGGCGGGAATGGCAACGATCTTGCGGCCCGTCGCCTGGGCAATTTCCTTCGCGGCGGCTTCCAGCGGCTCCTTGCGCCGGGCGCACATGGCGACGTCGACGCCCTCCTTCGCCAGCGCCAGCGCGATGCCCTTGCCGATGCCTTCGCTGCCGCCGGTCACCAGTGCCGTCTTGCCGTGAAGTTTCAGGTCCATCCGTTTTTCTCCCTCGTAAACGCAATAGTTGAACGCCGATCTGACGTATATTGACTACCGGGCGTTACCCGATCGGTCCAGCAACTCCGGTTTGCGGGGCTTGCGGGTGCTCGGCCGCGCGCCGTATCAGCCGCCGGAGCCGTTGCGGCGTCACCGGAAGCTCGGTCACGGCGTTGGGCGCCCCGAGCGCCTCGTCGATCGCCGCGGCGATCGCCGCCCCGACCGCATTGGCGCCGCCTTCGCCGGCCCCTTTCATCCCCATCGGATTGAGCGGGCTCGGCGCGTCTTCGCAAATCAGAACCTCGATGGGCGGCACCTCGCGCGCGGTCGGCATGAGATAGTCGGCAAGCGTCACCGACAGCGGCTCGCCGCGCGCGTCATACAAAAACTCCTCGAATAATGTGCCGCCGATACCCTGTACGCAGCCGCCGGCGATCTGGCCTTCAATCAGCATCGGATTGACCGCTTTGCCGATGTCGTAGGCGACGAGATAGCGCTCGATGGCGACGGCGCCGGTGTCGCGGTCCACGCGCGCGACCGCGATGTGCACGCCGTAGGGGTAGTTCATGTGATTGGTATGGAACCAGCCGTCCGCCGAAAGTCCAGGCGGGCGCCCGCGGCGCAAATTCGAGCCGGGCGACAAGGCGCGGGCGATCGCGCCGAGGCCGATCGAGGGGCCGGCCGCGGTGTCGGTGCGAACGACCTCGCCATCCGCGACATCGAGGACGGCGGCTGGCGCCTGCAGCAGTTCGGAAGCAACTTCGATGGCCTTGGCTTTGACGGCGCAGGCCGCGATGCGGGTGGCTTCGCCGGTCATCACGGTCACGCGGGAGGCAAACGCTCCCATGCCGTATTCGATGCGATCCGTCTGCCCGTGCGTCACCCGAATGCTGCGGTAGTCGACACCAAGGGCGTCAGCGCAGATTTGCGCGATCGCGGTTTCCATACCCTGTCCGAGCGACGCAGAGCCGGTCACGACCTCCACTTTGCCGTCGATATCGACGCCGACCCTGACCTGATCGAACGGACCCAGTCCGCTCTTTTCCACGAATAGCGCAAGGCCCGCACCGACAAGTTCGCCGGCGGCGCGGCGCGCGGCGAGCGTTTGCCGCAGTTTCGGCCATTCGATGGCAGCCAGCGCCTTGTCAAGCAGTCCCGCATAGTCGCCGGAATCGAGGATGATATCGGTGCCGAGCGTATCGAGCGGACGCGAATACGGCATTTCGTGCTTGGCGATGAGATTTCGCCGGCGCACTTCGACGCGATCCAAAACCAGCCTATCAGCGATCGCGTCGAGTAGCCGCTCGCGCACGAAGGTGCTCTCGAACCGGCCCGGCGCGCGATAGGTTCCACACGGCGTCTTGTTGGTCAGCCGGATATGGGCGTTGGCGCGGTAGGCGGGGACGCGGTACGGGCCCGGCAGCATCGCCGCGGCGAGATCGGGGACGGTCGCCGCGTGGGTGCGCATATAGGCTCCCTGATCATGAAATATATCGTCCTCGACCGCGAGAATGCGGCCCTCACGATCGACGGCGGCGCGGACGCGATGCTGCTGCTGGCGCGAGTGGTTGGCGGCGATCAGATGCTCGCGGCGGTCCTCGATCCACTTGACCGGCCGCTGCAGGCGCAGCGCCGCCGCACACACCAGAACGTCCTCGGGATAAAGCTCGCCGCGAATGCCAAAGCCGCCGCCGACGTGCTCCTCATGGAGGTGAACCGACGACGCGGCACGTCCAAGCATGCGGGCAATCTGATCCCGGTTCCAATGCGGCACCTTGGCGGCGCCGTAAAGCTCCAGGATGTCGCGCGCGGCATCGTATCGGGCGATCGCGCCGCGGGTTTCGATCGGGACGCCGGAATGGCGCCCAATCGACAGCGTCGCGGCGACCACGGCGTGAGCGGAGCGAAAGGCCGCGTCGACATCGCCATAGCCTTTGCGGACGATCGCAGGCTCGGTCGACCGGCCGGGTTCGAACTCACCGGGGTCTTCTCCGGCGTGCAAAAGGACCGGTAATTCTTCGACATTCAGCACGATGAGGTCAGCCGCATCTTCGGCGAGATACGGGTCTTCCGCAAAAATGGCGGCCACCGGCTCGCCGACGTAACGCACCTTGCCGGTGGCAAACAGCCTCTGACGGTAGGGCTCGAGCCCTTCGATGCGGGTGAGGCGAAAGTCGATGGGAGGAATGTCGGCAACGTCGG
>JBEKWO010000098.1:0-12723 GCA_049512975.1 Xanthobacteraceae bacterium
CCGCAAAATCTTCGTCGCCGCACGTCCTGATCAAATAATCGCTTTCCTCGGACAACTCCTGTCGCCAAAACTACCCATCAAACCCCTGCGTTTCTTGGCTTTCCGATAGCGAGTCGAGTACTATGGTATCGGCGTCCGACTTGGGCTCTGACGCAATCTCGATGATACTCGCCGCACCTCAGGTCGCGCCGATTAGTCTTGCCTGAAGAAGATCAATCTTTGCTCTGCCGTACATCTGCCGCTTGACGAGCTTGAGCTTGGTGATCTGGCCTTCGGTTTGGCCGTTCGACCACGGCTGGACCAGGGCAGCGTGGACCGCTGCTATGTCTTTAGTGATGCCTGAGGCGAATGAGGCGATCAGGCTTTGGCTTGCGGCGGCAATCCATGGGACAAGATCGGCCTCGGTCCTTTGTTTGACCATGATGTGAAAGCGATCGGTGAGTGTTCGTGCAGCGACGAGCGTCGGCACGCCCGCCTCTATGGCGGCGATGGTTATCGTATCGGCTTTGCTCATGTGATCCTGTGCCGTCGTCATCAGCCGTGCGATCGTGCGGGCCGAGGGGACCTTTTGCAGTTGTTGATCGCTTGCCTTTTCGGCGCGACGACGCCGGGTCGCCCACTCGCTGACCACCCGCTGGGAACCGCGGAAGCCGTCGGATTTAAGCCGTCGCCACAGTTTGGCGGCGTAGCGACAGCCGCCGGCCCATTTGGCATCGAGCAGCGGCAGACATGCATCGAGCGAGCTTTGCCGCGTCCTGAATACGTCGCCTCTATCGCCCCGAAGGACCTGGCGGACGCGATTTCGACTGTGGCCGGTTTTGCGAACGATCTGCTTGATCGCCGCGCCGTCCTTGGCGAGCGCCAGGATTTTGGCAATGGTCTCTTCGCGTCGCAAATAACCTTCGTATTGCAGTCGTTCCGCGCAGGTCAGAAGTTCTGGATTGATCGTCGTCGCGCCGATGGCAGCACGGATCGGACGCATCGATTTACGGACGGCGCTCAAGAATGCCGAGCTGGCGTTCTCCATAAGATGCCAGCGATCGGCAACCTGGATGGCGCAGGGCAATGCCTTCGAAGCTGCTTCCCTTCTTCTCCACGTGCGGCTAGACCAAACCCTCATGGACTATGACTACGATTACTTTCCGCGCGGCAGGGTGAACTGGCGCAAGGAGGACGACAGATGGCTCCTGGTGCTCGATCGGAAGCTTAGTCGCGCGCCATACGTCACCCACATCGTGAACGCGTGGAAAATACCCCGAAGTCGCTTGCTCATTCTGACCGACGCTCACTACCGCAGCATAGCGCGCGTAGGGCCACCCCAATAGCGAACGCACGCCCGGGCTTCATGCGGGGGGATCGGGCCCGGAGTTAGGGGCTGAACCGACTCAGTTCTGATCTGGCGGGCAATCGACCTACCGCCCGAAATGCCATGGCCTCTTATGCGCCAGCAAATCCGGTGTTGATTTACAAGTGCTTGATTAAAGCAAGTATAATCAGTATGTTACTGTATAATATGCATGATTTTTCAATGAAAAGTCTTGCAGCCTGTCAACCTTTTCCTTATATTGGCGGCATGACAAAACTTCAGGCACTCAAGAAGCATCTGCGACCGGGCCGGGTCTATCGCCGCGAGGACCTGGCGCGCTGGTCGAATGCCGTCGATCGACACCTCAAACAATTGCAGGACGACGGGACGCTGACAAAGCTGGCCGGCGGTCTCTACGCCTATCCGAAAGATACTGTTTTCGGAAAAGCGCCGGCAGAGGACGACAAGTTGGTCGGCACGTTCCTGAAGGATCACCGATTTCTTCTGGCCTCGCCCAATGCTTACAACAGCCTTGGGGTCGGCACGACCCAGCTTTACAACAAGACTGTCGTTTATAACCACAAACGACATGGCCTGTTCTCCCTCGGCGGGCGGGCGTTCGACTTCCGCGTCAGACCGGCTTTTCCCAAGACGCTGGACAGGGAATTCCTGTTGGTCGATCTCGTGAATAACGTGGATCGACTCGCCGAAAGCAAGAACGAGTTGCTTGCACGCGTAAAGGAACGCGCCGAGACGTATGAAGTGCCCCGGCTGCAAAGGGCTGCGCGCGACTATGGCAATGTGCGCACGAAGAAGTTCTTCTCCGAAGCCTTGAAAGCGGACATGGCGGCTCATGTCCGCTGACTTTCTTCATAACCACCCGCAATTCCCTGAGCTGATCCGCATTGTCGCGCAACAAAAGGGCATCGATCCCGCCTTGGTCGAAAAAGACTACTGGATCATGCACTGCCTCTACGGCCTGCAGCAATTGGGCATGACGTTCGAGTTGAAGGGCGGCACGTCGCTCTCGAAGGGGTTTCAGATCATCAACCGGTTCTCGGAGGATATCGATATCCGCATCGAGCCTCCCAAGGACCAGGACGTCAAGACCGGACGCAATCATGACAAGCCCGCGCATATACAAAGCCGCAGGAACTTTTACGACTGGCTGGCAAAAAAAATCCGGATCAACGGCATCGAAAAAGTCGAGCGAGACACGGCTTTCGATAATAAGACGCTGATGAGCGCTGGCATCCGGCTTTTCTATAAAACCCATGCCAAGGCTTTGGCGGGCCTCAAGCCGGGCGTGGTACTGGAGCTCGGTTTCGACGACGTGACCCCCAACAGCAAAAAGGATATCAGCTCGTGGCTCTATGATTATGCAGCCGACAAAGAGTCGATCATCGACAACCGGGCAAAGGCTGTCGCTTGTTATGACCCCCGCTACACTTTCGTCGAGAAGCTCCAAACCGTTTCGACAAAATTCCGCCAGCAACAGGCGTCGCAGGAGTTTCCGATCAATTTCATGAGGCATTACTACGATGTCTACAGCCTGCTCCGACGCCCGGAGGTGCAAGCGTTCATCGGCACGGCTGACTATCAAGCGCATAAAACGAAACGATTCCGCGGCGGCGACAATCCCAACATCGCCCAAAACCAAGCGTTCATTCTGCTCGATCCCGAGACGCGCAAAGCCTATGCAAAGGCCTTTGCCGAAAGCTCCGCCCTTTACCACGGTGAAAAGCCGACTTTCGAGCAAATCCTCAAAGAGATCGGTGCTTGGATCGACCGGTTGTGAGAGAACGTTGAGCGCCATGAAGTGATTCCGGATGTGATCACTTGAATTGTGTCCGAGGCTTTGCCGGTCAGTGCCAAAAGCCAACCTCGCAGCAACGTTCCGGCAGCTTTCCACTGCGAGGCGTCTTTTTCGTCCGGCACGCCGCTACTCGTCACGCCGCATCGGCTAACGCGGTATGCTAGCGCAAACGTCACAAGCGGAC
This sequence comes from Xanthobacteraceae bacterium, assembly GCA_049512975.1. Taxonomy (GTDB): domain Bacteria; phylum Pseudomonadota; class Alphaproteobacteria; order Rhizobiales; family Xanthobacteraceae; genus BOG-931. The sequence goes on from JBEKWO010000098.1 coordinate 3,307, forward strand.
TGACCGGAACGCACTTATTTAGGCGGCAGGACCATTTGACTCAAATCAAGGCGACCTGAGCTAAGGTGCTTACCGTAGTGCCCGGCTCAATGCGTGTGCTGGCGGCTGGTCGATCTGGCGGCATTGCGCCGCTGCCAGGCTCCATCACGGGAGGGTCCGAATCCATGAAGCCAACCGTGCATCGTTGGGCGGGCGCTATCGCGTCGGCCCTGTCGCTGAGCGCGCTACTGGCGGGCGGCGCGGTCGCCGCCGAGCCGCTCAAGATCGGTTACGTGATCCCGTTGTCGGGCAGCGCCGCTGCTGCGAGCGGCCAGGAGATGAGCCGGGGGACGCACCTCGCCGTGAAGCACATCAACGCCGCTGGCGGCGTTGCGGCGCTCGGCGGTCGGCCGCTAGCGCTCGTCGAGGTCGATTCGCGCGGCGATCCCAAGGTCGGCATTACTGAGACCGAGCGGCTCATCACGGTCGAGAAGGTCCCGGTGATGATCGGCGCGTTCCAGAGTTCTGTCACGTTCCCGGCCACCGCGGTTGCCGAGAAGTACGAAATACCATGGATCGTCGATCTCTCCGCCAAAGCCGATATCACCGAGCGCGGTTTCAAGTACGTGTTCCGGCCGACCCAGATTCCCTCGTCCGGCAATGCCGACAGCGTCGTCGATTTCGTGGCTTGGGCGGGCAAGCGCAGCGGCAGCATGGCGCGAACCGCAGCCATCGTGTTCGAGAACACGGACTGGGGCCAAGATCTCGCCCAGCGCATGCGCGCGCGTCTCAAGGAGCTCAGCATCGAAATCGTGCTCGACGAGGCCTACCCGCCGAATGCGCCCGATCTGCGCCCGCTCGTGCTCAAGCTCAAGGGCCGCGCACCTGACGTGATCTCCGTGACGTCTTATACGGCGGACGCGATCCAGATCTACAAGCTCATCGAGCAGATGCAGGTCGACGCAGTCGCGGTGATCGGCAGCGGGGCCGGGCAGGTCGATCCTTCCTTTATCAATGCGGTTGGCAAGCGCGGCGTCGACCTTTCCTTCACCACCAACGGCTGGGCCGGCTACGAATCCGCCATCACGACGCCGTTCGCCAAGCGCTTCTGGGATGACTACGTCGCCGAATACAAGTCCGAGCCCAGTGAGTTCTCGGTGGTGTCCTATTCGGTCGTATGGCTCCTGAAGGACGCGCTTGAGCGCGCCGGCAAGGACGACCCGAAGGCCATCCGCGATGCGCTCGCTGCCACCCGGATGGAAGGCAATGAAGTCACCAAGCTGCTCGGCTACGACGTGGTGTTCGACGCTAAGGGACAGAACGTCAAGAAGCGCTTCGTCGTGCAGCAGATCGCCGACGGCAAGTACCATGCCGTGTGGCCGGAATCGGTCGCCTCGCCGAACTACAAGATGGTTTGGCCGGAGCCGGCTTGGTCCGCCCGCAAATAGGCCGCGTTCGAACGCGCCGCCGCCACACACGGTGGCGGCGCCGATCCCTGGTCGCGTAAACGTCGCGCGGCTCCGCACGTCGGTTCCAGAGGCTTGGCGATGTCGACGACGACGATACTGCTCCAGGCGCTGCTCAACGGCGTCGCCAGCGGTTCGATCTATGCCCTAATCGCGCTCGGGCTGAGCCTGCAGTTCGGCGTGATGAAGATCATCAACTTCGCTCACGGGTCGCTGTTGATGATAGGGATGTACCTCGCTGTCTGGGCGACGCGCGTGCTGGGCGTGCATGTCCTGGTCATGATCCCGATCGTGACTGTGGTCCTGTTCGTCATTGGCTTCTTCATCCAGCGGTGGCTGATCGAGCCTATCTACCGCAAGGAGGCCACGCGCGAGCCCCTCGGCGTCCTCATCTTCACGACTGGTCTCTGGATCTTTCTCGACAACATGATGCTCATCCTCGCGGGACCCGATTATCAGTCCCTGTCTGGCCCGTGGGCGAACCAGGTCGTCATCTTCGGCAATCTCATCTTCTCCTATCCGCAGATCGCGGCTTTTGTAATTGCCACGCTGGTGTCGGGCGCGCTGGTGCTAACCCTACGCAGCACGCGGATCGGACGCATCATCCGCGCCACCGGCCAGGACCGCGAGGCCGCGAGCGTGCTCGGGATCGATAGCGCAAAGATCTACCAGCTCTCCTTCGCCCTCGGTCTGACACCGCTCGGCGTCGCCGGGTGCCTCTTGCTGCCGCTTTATCCGGTCAATCCCTTCGTAGGCGACGTCTTCGGTCTGCGCGCCTTCGTGGTGGTCGTGCTCGGCGGAATGGGGTCGATTGGAGGGGCGTTTTGGGGCGGGATCCTCGTAGGGATCATGGAATCCGTGGGCGCCCAGCTCATGCCGGTCCTGGTCACCGAGGCGCTGATCTTCGCCGTGTTCCTGGCGGTCCTGTATGTCAGGCCGGCGGGCCTGTTCGGGCTGGAGCACGAATGAAACATGCTTGCCCGCAGCCGTGCGCTCACCCTTCTTGCTGCGGCCGCGATCGTCGCGCTGCCGTTCGGAATCTCTAATCCCTACGCGCTGTCAATCATCATCCTGGCGTTGCTCTACGCCTATCTGGCGCTGTGCTGGAACATCATCGGGGGCATCGCCGGGCAGCTCTCGCTCGGACATGCCGCCTGGTTCGGCATCGGGGCCTACACCTCGACGGTACTGTTCCTCCACTGGGGCATCAGCCCCTGGATCGGGATGCTGGCGGGTGCCGTCGTGGCCGCCGCCGGGGCAGCCCTCATCGGCACGCCGTGCTTCCGGTTACGCGGGGCTTATTTCGCGCTGGCGACAATTGCGGCAACCATGATCCTGCGCATCCTCGTCGAGAACTCCAACGAATGGCTGGGCGGACCGCGCGGGCTCGATGTCAAGCTGCTGCGCGACGCCCCGCTGCAGTTCCAGTATACCCGCAAGGAATTCTATTACGCCATCGTGGTCGCCCTGACGGCCGCCGGCTTGCTCGTCAATCGCGCGGTCATGCGATCGCGCTTCGGCCACTATCTGGTGGCCATCCGCTACGACCAAGAGGCCGCGCTGGCGCTCGGCGTCGACGTGCAGAGATGCAAGGTGACGGCGTTGGCGCTCAGCGCCGCACTGACCGCGATCGGCGGGACCTTTTACGCACAGTTCGTGCTTTTCATCAATCCCGACGAAATGTTCAGCATCAGTCTCAGCATCCAGATCGCGGTGATCTGCATCATCGGCGGTCGCGGCACCCTGTGGGGCCCGGTGCTCGGCGCGCTCGTCCTGCTACTGGTCGAGGAAGCGGCTCGCCGGGTGACGGGTGGGATGGCCGGAGCCGACATGATCGTCTACAGCCTCGTCCTGATGATCGTCATCTCGGTCGAGCCGCGAGGCATGCTGGCAATACTCGATCGACTGCGCCCGCCATCGCGCGCGCAGCCGGCGGCTCACGGGGAGGTCCCATGAGTCTTCTCGAATGCCGGAACGTGACCAAGCATTTTGGCGGCCTGCGCGCGATCGAGGATCTGTCCTTTGCGGTGGAGCCGGGCGAAATCCTCGGCCTTATCGGCCCGAACGGCGCCGGCAAGACGACCCTGTTCGCCATGGCATCCGGCTTCCTGCCACCGACCGCAGGCGAAATCTTCTTCAAGGGACGCCGCATCGACCGGCGGCCACCCCCAGAAATCTGTCGCCGGGGCCTGGTGAGGACGTTCCAGATCGTGCGGCCGTTCGGCGACATGAGCGTCCTCGACAACGTGCTCGTCGGTGCGTTCCTGCGCCATAAGGACGTCGCGGAAGCGCGTCGTGTCGCGCTCGCCGTGCTGGCGGAGGTCGGCCTTGCCCAGCGCGCGGCGCAGGCCGCGAGGACCCTCACGCTCTCCGGGTGCAAGCGCCTCGAGGTCGCCAAGGCCATCGCCACGCAGCCCAAGCTGCTGTTGCTCGACGAGGTGATGGCCGGGCTCACCAAGGTCGAGATCGAGGAGATGATGGCGCTGGTGCGCCGTCTGTGCCAGGGCGGGATTACTATGGTGATGATCGAACACAACATGCACGCGGTGATGAACCTGTCCGACCGCGTGCTTGTCCTGCACCACGGCCGCAAGATCGGGGCCGGCAAGCCCGAGGCGATCGTGAACGATCCTGCCGTGATCGCCGCCTATCTGGGCGAGCGCGAGGACTGAACATGCTTGTGATCGAGAACGTCAGCTCCGGCTACGGCGACGTGAAGATCCTCTCGGACGTCTCGCTATTTATCGAGGAGGGCGAGATCGTCAGCATCGTCGGCGCGAACGGCGCCGGCAAGAGCACGCTGATCCGCACCATCATGGGCACGCTCCCATGCACGACCGGAAGCATCTGGTTTCTGGGCGCGCAGATCAGTGGCCGTCCTACCCACGAAATCGCACGGCTCGGCCTCACTCAGGTGATGGAAGGGCGTCGGTTGTTCCAGCACATGACGGTCGAGGACAACCTGCTGGTCGGGGGCGACAGCCTGCACGACGCGGGACGCCAACGGCGCAATCTGGAATGGGTGTACGCGCTCTTCCCCTGGCTGCGCGAGCGGCGCCGTCAGCTTGCACGCTCTTTCAGCGGTGGAGAGCAGCAGATGCTCGCGATCGGGCGTGCGCTAATGACGTCGCCGAAGCTTCTGCTGCTCGACGAGCCCTCGATCGGCCTTGCGCCCGTCGTCGTGAAGGACATCTTCGCCAAGCTTCCGGCGATCAATGCTGAGAACGTGACGATCGTGCTGATCGAACAGGACGTAGTGCGCTCGCTGCGCCTGTCGAAGCGCAGCTATGTCATCGAACAGGGTCGGATAATCATGCAGGGGCCAAGCGAAGAGCTCCTCGCCGACGACCGCCTGCGCGCCGCCTATCTGGGAATGTAAGGACGCCGCTGCGATGCTGACCACGGGTGATGCCTTACGGGTGAATGCGTTCAAGCATCCCGATGCGCCGTGCCTGATCGACGGGACGCGACGCTTCAGCTACGCGCAGGTCAATCGACGCGTGAACCACCTCGCCAACGGCCTCGCGGCGCGCGGTTGCGCACCCGGCGACGCCGTTGCGGTCTATGCACGTAATTCTATCGAGTACATCGAGCTGTTCCACGCCTGCGCCAAGCTAGGGGTGCGCATCGTCACCCTGAATTTCTGGCTGCGGCCCAACGAGCTCGAAACGCTCTTCAATCACAGCGACGCCACTTGGCTCGTCGTGTCGGAGACGACCCAGCAAGCGCTGGCGCACCTTCGTCCGCGCCTGACCAGGTTGCGGCCCGACGGGCTCATCGTGATCGGACGTCCCGCCGTGGTCGGCGCGATCGCATTCGACGACCTGCGCGCGGCCGACGAGGCGGAGCCGGGCACCCGGGTCGACCCGCAGGCGTCCTGTTGGATGATGTACACCTCGGGCACGACCGGCAGTCCCAAGGGACTTGTGCGCTCGTTTCTGCGCACGACGCTCTGCCTCTGGGCAGGTATGATCGAGTTCGGCTATCGGCGCGAGGACGTGTTCCTCGCGGTCGCGCCGTTCTTTCACGGCGTCACCTTTCTACCGCTGATGGTGATGCAGGCCGGCGGGAGCGTGTACGTGATGCCGGAATTCTCGCCCGGCGAGGTGCTCGACGTGATGCGCGCAGAGAAGATCTCATGCGGCTTCCTCGTGCCCACCATGCTGCAGATGGTGCTCAACCATCGGGGCGTCGGCGATAAGCGCTACGACGCACTGCGTGTCATGGTCACGGGCGGCGCCGCCTTGCCTACTTCAGTTAAGGAGGCAGTGGTGCGGCTGTTTGGCCTCGTCCTCTACGAATTCTACGGCGCCAGCGAGAGCGGCTTCCTCACGGTACTGCGTCCGGAGGACCAACTGCGCAAGGAGCGATGCTGCGGCCAGCCCTGCTTCGGCACCGAGATCGAGATCCGTAATCCGTCCGGCAGTGTGCTGCCACGAGGCGAGATCGGCGAGATCTTCAGCCGCTGTGAAGGCCGTTTCGACGGCTACTACAAGGATCCCGGACGTACGGCCGAGGTGCTCCGCGAGGGCTGGTTCACCGCTGGCGACCTTGGCCGCATGGACGAGGAGGGTTTCGTCTATATCGTCGACCGCAAGACCGACACGATCATCACCGGCGGCGAGAATATCTATCCGCGGGAGATCGAGGACGTGCTGCGCGATCACGAGGATGTCTGCGACTGCAGCGTAATCGGCGTACCGGATCCACTCTGGGGCGAGGCGGTGCTGGCGGCCGTCGTCCTGCGCGAAGCCGCGACGGTCTCGGCCGACGATCTAATCGCGTTCTGCAACGCGCGGCTCGCGGGGTTCAAGCGGCCCAAGCGCGTGGTCTTTCTTCCCGAACTTCCCAAGAACGCAGCAGGCAAGACATTGAAGGCGATGCTGCGTCAGCAATTTCGCCCATCATCAGGAGAGTGAGATGCAGGTCTATATCAACTACCAGAGGCGCCTCCGAGCCCTTCAGGAGGAACTGCGGCGCAATAAGGTGGACGTGCTCGTGGGCACGCGCTTGAAGACCATCACCCACGTCAGCGGCGCCTTCGTGCCCTGGCGGAGCGCGGTTGTCGTACCCGCCGAAGGCGAGATCCAGCTGATCACGGTCGGTATGGACGCGCGCCGCATAGCTGAGGAAGGCTGGCTCGACAACGTCATCGGTTACGGGATCAAGCCGATGATGCAGCTCGCCGTCGAGCGCATCAACGCGCTCGAACTCGCGCGCGGATGCATCGCGATCGAGGATGGCTATTCGTGGTATCTGCCGGAAGGCATGATCACGCAGCATGAACACCGCATGCTGGTCGACGCTTGCCCGCAGGCCACGATCGTGAATCTAACCCACCCGATCGACCTGTTCATGCTCATCAAGGAGCCCGAGCAGATCCAGCTCATGCGGCAGGCCACCGCGATGTGCGACAATGCGCAGGACGCGGTGCGCGCCGCCGCCCGCCCGGGCATGACCGAGACCGAGATCGCCGGGATCGCGGAACGGGTTCTGCGCGACTCTGGCAGCGAGTTCGCCTGGACCTTCACGGGCGGCACGGAAATCGCCTCGGGTCATCGCACATGGACGGGAGCGTGCACGCCTGCGACCCGCAAGATCGTGCAACGCGGCGAGTTCCTGTTGCTGGATCTGCACGGCATGTACGGGCTCATGCTCGGCGACGTCTCCCACAATGCCGTGATGGGCGAGCCCACCAAGCCGCAGCGCGATCTCATCGATGCCTATGTGCAGAGCTGCCGTTATCTGCTCGGCCAATTGAAGCCCGGCCGGACCATCGCCGAGGTAGCCCGCGAGGTGCGCCGCTTCGCCGTCGAGAACGGGTGGGGCGACGTGGTCCGCGGCTTTGGCCACGGCATTGGTCATTTCGGCAACGAATGGTTTCCCTCGTTCACCGACTTCGCGATGCCCTACGTGAGCGAGCCCAACTACACCATGCAGCCAGGATTCCTCGAGATCATGGCCGTCACCTGCAACAAGCCGGGCGTCGGCGGCCTGCGGTTCGAGCGCGCGGTTGTGATCACCGAAAGCGGGGCAGAATGTCTCTCGCACACGCCCGTCGAACCATGGATCTACGCGGACCGCGCCATCGCCGCCTAGGGGACCCGACCAAGCCGTCGTTCCGGCCAGCGACGGCGGCCTAATGGCGACGGCGTGAACATTGACGCGCGGCTCGAAAGGATCGCCAAGCCCGGCACCATCTGCCTCGACGAGAGCGGTCAGACCGGTCGCGAGGGATTTCGATTGAATTTACCAGAACTAAAATTTTTTCATTCGACTTCGGCCGACAAGAATCTTATGGTGTTTTTGCATCAAGAGTGGGGCTGACGCCCTCGCCAACCTGCCAAACCTGGGCAAGGTGGTTCCCGCAAGGGGATGCGGCCACTTCGGCAACGAAACAGGTCGCGCGAATGTCAGCCCTCCTCGGGAAACCGGTGGAGGGTTTTTGGATGTCCAAGTGTAAATCGGATGGCTGGGCGGCGGAGTCACCTCCTCCACCGGTGATTGTCTGCGTCCTCGTGGTCGATAACACGTTTGACGAATTTGAAGTCGAGATCTGCTGCCAACGAACCGATGGAGTTGATCGAGCTTTTTCAACCTCCAAGGACTTGAACTGGTTGCATGCTGAAAGGCCAAGCGAATTCACGTTAGCTTATTCTGCCGAGACCCTCTTGTTCCACATTATCTGGAGTTGCCTCTACTATGTCGGCGAACCGGTGGATGTCCGAGCAGGATTGCTCGCCAAGAAACACGTTGAGGCGATAATTAGTAGCGTTCGTCTCGAGATGGACGAAATCAAGAAAGAGAACGAGGTGTGGCGGGAAGCAGAAATCGTGACCAAGGCCGCCCAATTGGGACTTTCGCCAATGGCCTCATCTCTCGGCGTAGGAACCTGGATCACACGCTGTCCCGGAACAAACCATACTCTCGAACTGCAGCCAAAACGAAACCTGTTCTACTGCGGCTACTGCAGAGACGGAGGCGGCATAGACGAACTCGGCGAGTTCGCGGCACAGAGAAAGGAGTACAGCTGGCGGAAGAACCTGAACTGACCAGCTACGGAACCGTGCCTTACGCGGACGGGGGATTTAGTTCCAAATTGCCAGCCCGTGCAGATCGCAGAACTGGCTAAATCGGAGACTTAGTCTAATCGCTTATTCCCCTCATAAGCGAGAATGTCTGCTGCCTGTAGAGGCGTATAAGTTTCTTTTGAACCAAAGGTCAAAGAAACGATACGATCCTCCATACTGTGCACTTTTTTGATCCATGAAAATGCTGATACTGCCTCGCCCTGATAGTCATTTATCTCGTGAATGAACGCTATCCGCTCATTGCTTTTATATTTGTTGGCCAACTCTAGAATGGTGGCCACCAGCCAATGAAAACAGGCTGAAAACATCTTCCTCTTCTTAAAAGCCAGACCTTCATCTTTCCTACTTCTGGAAGATCCAGCAGGTTTCTGAACCGCAGGACTCGCATAAATAGGTATGGCCGCTTTTTACTGCCGTTGCGCCAATGGTACAAGGAAGCGCAAGGGGGTCTGGCTCAGCGGCCTGTAAGTTGCCCAAGGGTGTAATGGCGATCCCGATGAATACGATGCCGGCAAGAAAGAGGACAGTTTTTTTCACAGTGATGGTCTCCTTGGGATTAAAAGATTAGGTTTCTAAGCTGGCTCAGGTGAAAGTTAAAAAGGGGTGCCGGGCGGACGAACACACGGCAACGGTGCACTCCCGTAGTTATAGTGGCCGCTGAACGTCCCTGTTTGACGATTGTAAGTGTTGAGGTAATTATTATTGCCCCCTTTATCATACCAAGTTACCGCATCATCCGTTATTTGTGCTGGATCATAGTACTCGACGCGGTTGGATAAGGCGTTGAGTTGATTCATAAAAGCGATTCTTTGCCTGACAGCACAGGATCGCGATCATGCAATCGATATTCTCGAACGCCTTATCCAGGGCGGTAGCCAAAC
>JBEKWO010000099.1:0-12607 GCA_049512975.1 Xanthobacteraceae bacterium
ACCGGCAAGCACGCTGACGTTGCTTTGGTCTTCGCCAAAACCAACCCCGATGCGGGCAGTCGCGGCATTAGTGGCTTCATCGTGCCCGTAGACTCGCCTGGCTATACCGTCGCTCGGGTGGAGTCGAAGATGGGACAAAACGCCTCCGATACCTGCCAAATCGTGCTCGAGGATTTACGCATTCCTGCCTCGCTTCGCCTAGGCGAAGAAGGGCAGGGTTATCGCATTGCGCTCTCAAATCTCGAGGGTGGTCGAATCGGCATCGCCGCGCAGGCGGTCGGCATCGCGCAGGCCGCGTTCGACGCGGCCTTCATCTATGCCCGGGAACGCGTCACCTTTGGCAAGCCGATCATCGAGCATCAGGCGGTCGGCTTCCGCCTTGCCGCCATGGCCACTCGCATCGAAGCAGCCCGACAACTCGTCCTGCACGCCGCCCAACTGCGCGATCACCGTGAGCCGTGCCTCAAGGAAGCCTGCATGGCCAAACTGGTCGCGTCGGAAACGGCGGAATGGGTTTGCTCGGAGGCGATCCAGACGTTCGGCGGCTACGGCTATCTCAGCGATTTTCCCGTCGAGCGGCTCTACCGCGGTGCTCGCGTCACCCGCATCTACGAGGGCACCAACGACATCCAGCATCTTGTCATCCTGCGCGAGCTGACAAAGCCATGAACATCGCGCTGCCTTCGTAGGTGGTCGCTCATCGGGTTCCAGCGCGCACTAGCCCCGGGAGATGACTTCGATCGCACCCGTCGTTCCGTTAACCCGGACCCGATCTCCGGTCCGGAGGACGGCTCGAGAATTGCCATCCAGACCGTCCACGATTGGAATCCGGACGTTAAAGAACGCCTCAGCCAGAAGCGCGCACATTACGATCATAGGTTCGCTCTTCATGTTCACGATGGCCGCGGGGGCGCATCCGTTCCTCACGGCCTCGAGAAAGATGCCCGGAGTGCCCGTGGATCCCCGACCATAGGGGAAGAAGAACACCTTGCCCTTAAGCGACGTTCCGCACAGATCATGTCGTTTGTCGATTACCATGCCCGTTTGCGGATCGATGCCCTGCCAGAATCCGAAGGGCTGCTGTGAGACCACTACTTCCCCTTCGAAATCCCCGGGAGCGCATCCTTTGCCTTGAAGCATAACGTGCGGCGAACTCATGGTCGTTCTACCCGTCCTGTCAGCGCCGCCTCGATGCAGGCCTCGGTGCTCGCGAAGATGCATTCCGCGCCGACCGTGGTGGGCGTGTAGTAGGCAAACTTCCCCGAGTCGGTGACCAGCCGGTGAAAGCCCCAGGCACCAAGCGGACAATCGTTGTGACACGTGCCAACCATCAGTTTCGCCCCGGCCTGCTCGATCGTTTCAACGTAGCCCATTTTTCGGGCCATATCCTCGACCACGGTGTTGGCGCAGATCCAGAGCTCGATCCCGGCGTGGATACGCTTTCCCTGAAGCAGCGTAGCGTATCGTCGCATCTGATCGATGGAGGCGTGCGGACAACCAACGCCAACCACGTCCACTGCGCCGCTCTCTCCTTTGCTCATTTGCTGCATGGTGAAGACGATCTCTCGCCGACCGACAGCGATGCGCTCGACCGGTGGGCGAGCGCCGAATGCCTCCTCCAACGTGCGGGCCTCGGGCGTGATACCGACCATATGGTAGAGCGCGACCGATCCGCTGGCCGCGGCCGCCGCGCCAAAGGCTTTCAACTGATCGAACGTGGCGCGTCGAATGCCGGTGATGACGGGAACCCGGTCGCCGGTTCTCTGCCCGACAAAAAAGCCGAGGACGGGGAAAAAATGATCCTCGAAGTTCTCGGAGAGGTCCGGAGCCAGATCGAAGAGCACCTCGCCTCGCCGGCACTCTGCCAGATGCAGACCAAATCGCGGCACGCTGCCGACAAGAGCAGCGCACACATCGATATATGCGGCCAGCCGGTTGGTTCGCGCGCCGAGGACCGAGTTGGCGAAAACCACCGCACTCGATTCCGACCAGCCCAAGTCCTCGCCGAATCTGGGCACGTTGAATGTCGTATAAGGGGTGCATGTCCAAGTCGGGATGACGCCCATCCGGCCGAGCAGCTCTGCGATCTTGATCTGCCGCTCGGCATAGGCTGCCGGCGTCTTGAACTCTCGCCAGCGAGCGAAGTCGATAGAGCCAGGGTCGGAGGTCGTGCGCACCTTCACTCTTGCGCCTTGCTCAACGAGCTGGCTATAGATCTCGATCCCGGCTTCTCCAGCGATTTGATATGACGATCCCACGATATGAGCGCTGGCGATCTCCACCATGCGGTCGGCACCGTAAGCATCGCCGAGTTTAACCAAGACGCCGAGCGCGATCCGCTGTGGCTCTCCGCAGGCCCCGTCTAAGATCCGGCGTTCCTCGTCGGTCAATTGCATTTACTGTTTCCAATTATCGCTGCGGAAGCTGATTTTGCAGCGCTGCCAAGCGACGAACTCACGCAACAAGGCTCTTATTCTTAAGTGTGCTTAGATACGCTAAAAATAAGTCCATTGTTCAGTCCTTCACGCTTTGATCTTGATCAAGAACCAAGGACGGGGATGCCGGGACGGCTCGTGGCCACCTTGACGCACTCGCGATCAGACCGAGAATCGGACACAAGCTCCAATGAAGCTGCCGCCTGTCTCTGCTCTCCCGTCCGCTCGACAAGAAAGGAGTGGGCACTTGGCCGCGTCAATTTGGCGAACAAGCCTTAAAAAGCTGCCGGCCAATGATCGTGCTCGCGACGATATACGCGCGTTTGATTCGGTGTTCCCTGAATGCCGAACGATTACGAATGCAATGGCTGATCAGGCAGCCAATAGCGACGTGGCGTCCGACAGCGAAACTGAGCCGTCGCCGAGCAACCTGGCGGCGACGGCCTGCTCCCAGCGGTCGTTGGGCAAAGCCCAGGGATCGGGCTCGCCGAGACGGTGGTCGAGCACCAAGCGGGCGAGCAACAAGCGACGCGCATCGCCGCCGCGCTTACCCAATTCAGCGCCCTCCGCAGCCATGAGGGCGGCGCTCGCGGCGTGGTACAGTGCGCTCGCGGCACGGCGGCTGGCGGCTTCGGCATCCGGCAGCTTGGCGACCTTGTCGACGAAACCGACAGCGCGATCGACCAGCGCGGCCAGCCGGCCGCGAAACTGGCCGGGTATCAGCGCCTGATCGAGACGGCCATGCAGTGCGTCAGCGAGCGCCGTGTGCGCGCACTCGCGGCCGACCGCGCGACGAATGATGTCCAGCGCGTTGACGCTGGATGTCCCTTCCCACAGCAGGCCGAGATGAGCGTCGCGGACGAGCTTAGCGTTGGCCCAGTCCTCGATGTAGCCGTTGCCGCCGCGCATCTCCATAGCGCCGGTGGCGACCGGCACGTTATCGCGGCAGGCACGGTATTTCACCAGCGGCGTCAGGATGCGCAGCTGCGCCTCGTCGCCGCTCGTCATCGCAACGGCGGCGGCGACAGACACCGACAACGCCTGTTCAGTCGGCAGCATGAGCTTGAGAAGCTGCCGCCGCGCCATCGGGTGATCGATCAGTGTGCGGCCGAAAGCGCGGCGGTGGCGTGCCACCTGCAGCGCCTCGTTCAGGCAGCGCCGCATCATGCCAGCGGCGCGGAAACCGTGCGACAGGCGCGACAGGTTTACCTGGTCCATCATCTGCTTTAAGCCACGACCGGGCTCGCCCAAGAGATAGGCGACAGCACCTTCCATGATGGTCTCGCCCGAAGCCATGGCACGCGAGCCGAGCTTGTCCTTAAGCCGCACCACGCGATAACGGTTACGGCTGCCGTCTTCGAGCCGCCGCGGCATGACGAACAGCGACAGCCCGGCATTGCCGGCAGGCGCGCCTTGGCAACGCGCGAGCAGCAGTACGATGTCGTGGTCGGCGCAGGAGCAGAACCATTTATCGCCCCACAGCTCCCAGTGGTCGCCGACACGATTAGCCGTCAGCGCGATGCCGGAAAGGTCGGAACCGCCGGCCTTCTCGGTCATGAACTGCGCACCCTTGAGCAGCGTGTCCATGTTCTGGCTCAGCATGCCCGGCAGGTAGCGCTGCTTCACCCGCTCGTCGCCGTATTTCTGGATCAGCATGATCGAGGTATCGCTGACCGAGAGCGGGCAGAGCAGTGCGAACTCAGCCTGGGCAAACAAGTACTGCATGGCGTATTTGACGAGAGGCGGCGCGGCGTGCGGCCAACCGAGGACGCCGGCACGCCGCGACATGGCATGCAGGCCGAACTCGCCAAAGCCGATACGCTCCATTTCGCGATAGGCCGGGTGGTACTCGACCCAATCGGCGTCGTAACCGAAGCGGTCGCGATGATGCAGGAGCGGCGGGTGCTTATCCGCCTGCAGCGCCAACTCATCAAGCCGGCCGCCGGCCAGCTCGCCCAAATGTTCAAAGTGCGGCGTGAAATGCCGAAGCGCCGTCTCGTCGAGGTGGAGCGTCAGCAGATCTCGGAGCGCCCGATCGATCTGCCAAAAGTTGAGTCCACGGCAATCGGGTGCGATCACGTCGGAGCCGCTCGCGTTGGCGACGGGGGCGAGGTTTCGCAGAGCGGTCATTGCAGCAGTCCTTCGGATACCGCGTGCACTGCAAAGTTTTGGCGCGGGCTAGATGCGGCCATGTCGGATGGGCCGCGCTGCCCGCGGCCCATCCTGCTGGCAAAGTTAAAGTCAGAACATCAAGCCCTCGCGAATGACCTTCCAGCGCCCGTTCTGGATTTGTTGGACCTGGGTCACCAGAGTCGCGAGATGATTGGTTGGCGAGAACTTGACCGGAGGCGAGCCGAAGATATCGAGATACTCCTTGCCGGATTCGAGCGAAGCGAGGAGTTTCTGCCCGGTCAGATCCCTGCCGGCCGCGTTGGCGTAGAAGCCAAAGATCTCGATGGTATTGTAGCCGATGATCGCCTGGGTGTTGGCCTCGACTCCGAACATCTTCTTGTAGTTCGCCAGCCAGTCCTTGACCTTGCCCTTTGCGGTGTCTTCGTAGGGAATCTCCATTTCGGCGGCGGCGTAAAGACCCTCGACGGCATCTTTGCCGAGCGTCGGCACCTCTATCACATTCGTCGGCGTGGCGCCGAGAAAATCGACCGTCCAGCCAAGCTTCTTCGCCTCAGTCATGGCGCCGATGGTCTCCCGGATGATCGTGCCCAGCACCACGAGATCGCAGCCGTCGGCCTTCATGCGTGCGACCTGGGCGCTGAAGTCGCTGGCACCACGCTTGTAGCTCGTCGCTGTGCCGGGTTCGATCTTCATCGCCGCAAGCTGTTGGGTGAAGCCGTCGAGCACGTTCTTACCGTACTCATCGTCCTGATGCAGGATGCAGGGTCTCTTCGGGTGCTTCAAATCCACCATGTACTTGAGTGCCGCGCGGGTCGATTCCACGTAAGGCAGCAGGTTGGCAAACTTCAGCCGTTCCTGCGGCTTGCCGGGGTCCATTTTGAAGGTGAATTGAGCGGAGGTCAGCGGAAACAGTTGGGTGACGCCGGCATCGAGCACGATGTCTTGGGCCGCGAGTACTGTCGGTGAGCCCATGGCGCCGACCATGGAAAACACCTGATCCTTCTCGATCAGCTTCTGGGTGTCCAAAACAGCGCGTTTTGGATCGTAGCCGCTGTCCTCGACGATCAGCCGGATCTTTCGCCCCTGAATGCCGCCTGCCGCGTTGATCTCCTCGGTCGCCATCTTCATGCCATTGGCGACCGAAACGCCCCATGCCTTGATGGGGCCCGAGAGATCCTGATGGGTCCCCACGACGATTTCGGTGTCGTTGACGCCCTGGTTCGTGGTTTTGGTCTGCGCCAGCGCCATCGGTGCTGCGAGAACCAGCGCGACGCCGGCGAGCGCCGCCATGCCGTTACGATACGTCATGCGTTTCCTCCCTTGAACGTCCCACGCAACCGGAGCGAGATGCTCGGTTCGCGGCTTCCCGTTGTTTTTCTTTGAATGGTAGCGCAGCTGCCCGGCAGCGTCAAAACTCCTCCCGAACCGGCTAAGCGGCAGCCACATTGCGATACATTGCTTCGATCTCCTGGCGATACTTTTCGTTGACGAACTTACGCTTGAGCTTCATCGTCGGGGTCAACTCGTCATCCTCCGGCGTCAGCTGTTGCTCAATAAGGTGGAAGCGCTTGATGGTCTCGACGCGGGCAAAATTGGCGTTGACCTTCTCGATTTCGCCCCAGATGAGGTCTCGCACTTCACCAGCTCGGCACAGGCTGGCGTAATTGGTGAACGGGACCGCGTTGTCCTGGGCAAATTTCTCGACGTTCTCCTGGTCGATCATGACGAGACAGGTCAGATAAGGCCGCTTGTCGCCGACCACGACTGCGTCGCTGATATAAGGCGAGAATTTGAGCTGGTTCTCGATCTCCGACGGGGTGATGTTCTTGCCGCCGGCGGTGATGATGATGTCCTTCATGCGGTCGGTGATCCGCACGTAGCCCTCATTATCGATCAGGCCGACGTCGCCGGTGTGCAGCCAGCCGTCCCTATCGACCGTCTGTGCCGTGCGGTCCGGTTGATTGAGATAGCCCATAAAGACGAAATCGCCGCGGATCAGGATCTCGCCTTCGGGCGAGACCGTCACCTCGCCATAGGGAACCGGCTTACCCACAGTACCGAGCTTGATAGCGTCCGGTGGCATCACGGTAGCAAGCCCGGCATTCTCAGTCTGGCCGTAGACTTCGTACATGTTGGCGCCGAGCGCCAAATACCAGCGGATCAGGTCCGGTGCGATCGGCGCTGCCCCGGTGAACAGCCACCGGGAGCGGTCGATGCCGATCATGAGCCGGATGTTGCGCAGCACGAACCGATAAGCGAGCGCAAAGCCGACCCGCTCGAAAAACGTCGGCGCGCGTTTGGCGAGTCGCGCATCCGCGATCCGGTAACCGGCCGCGATCGCAAGCCCGTAGGCCCGGCGCTCGAGCCACGTCGCGTCCGTCAGCGCAATCGTGATCGCCGAATAGAAACGTTCCCACACCCGGGGTACCGCACCGAGCAGCGTCGGTTGCAGCTCGCGCATGTTCTCCGCCATCGTCTCCGGGCTCTCCGCATAGTTCGAGATGGCGCCGGTCGCGATGCCGTAATAGCAGCCGGCAATGCGCTCGGCGACGTGGCACATCGGCAGAAAGGCGAGCCGCTCGTCACCCTCGCAATACGAAAGTACGTCGGAGGCGTGGCGCATCTGCGTCACGATATTCCGATTGCTGAGCATCGCGCCCTTGGGAGGTCCGGTCGTCCCCGAGGTGTAAACAAGGATGGCGAGGTCATCCGGTCCGCGCGAAGCGACCATCGCGTCCCAATAATCCTCGCGGCCCGCCATGCGGGCGCGTCCCTCGGCGAGAAATGCCTCAAGCGAGACGCACATCGGGTCGGCAAATTTCGCCAAACCTTCCATGTCGAAGATCACGATGCGCTCGAGCGTCGGGCAGTGGCCACGTACTTCCAGCGCCTTGTCGAGCTGCTCGTCGTCTTCGACGAACAGCACGCGGGTGCGTGAATCATTGATTAGATAGGCAACCTGCTTGGAAGAATCAGTCGGATAAATGCCCGACGAAACGCCACCGGCGCAAATGATTCCCATGTCGGCATAGCACCATTCCGGAACGGTATTGGCGAGCACGGAAGCGACGTCGCCGGGGCGCAATCCAAGGCCGTCGAGAGCGAAGGCAATTTCTTTGGCGCGCGCCAGCCAGTCGTTCCACGTGATTGTTTTCCAGATGCCCAGCACCTTCTCGCGCAGGGCGGGCCTGCCGCCGCGGGTCGCGACGGCCAGCAGAAAGCTCTTCGGCAAAGTCTCGGCAACCGTCAGGACCGCTGGCTTAGCCATGGCACGTTCCGTAACGGCGACCATGGTACCGTCCCGAGAGGTGAGCGAGTCCAGTCATCGCCAGGTCTTCCTTCGCTTCCAGCGGCGCTCGCCGCGCGCGCCGATCTCCCTGGCGCCAAGATAGAATTCCTGAATGTCACGGCTTGCCGCAAGACGCGCGCACGTGTCGGCCATGACAACGCGGCCGACCTCGAGCACATAGCCGTAGCGCGCGGTCTCGAGTGCCATGTGGGCGTTTTGCTCGACCAGCAGGATCGAGATTCCCTCCTCGTCATTAAGCCGGCGCACGATTGTGAAGATCTCCTTGACGAGAAACGGCGCAAGCCCAAGCGAAGGCTCGTCGAGAAGCAACAGCTTGGGGCGGCTGAGAAGGGCGCGGCTGATCGCCAGCATCTGCTGCTCACCGCCCGATAGCTGTCCCGCGCGCTGCTCAAGACGCTGCTTGAGCCGCGGGAAATATCCGAAGAGGCGTTCGCGATCTCTCGCCACGGCGTCGGGGTCGGCGCGCAGGAATGCGCCCATCGCCAGGTTCTCGCTCACGGTGAGGAACGGAAATACCTCGCGGCCTTCGGGCACATGGCTGAGACCTAGCCGCACAATCCGGTCCGGGTCCATGCCGTGGATCGGCCGGCCGTCGAATTCGATTGCTCCCTTCTGCGGATCGAGCACGCCGGAAATGGTCTTCAGAATGGTCGTCTTGCCCGCTCCATTGCCGCCCAATACGGTAACGATCTCGCCCTCCGGCACCTCGAGGCTTACGCCGCGCACCGCCATGATGCGCCCGTAAAAGGTCTCCAGATTACGGACCGAAAGAAGCGGCGCCGGATCAGCCATGATGATCCTCAGGTTCCGAGATACGCGGCGATCACGGCGCGATCGTGTGCCACCTCATGGGGTGTTCCCAGCGCCAGCACATGGCCGTAGTTGAGCGCGAGCACCCGGTCGGACACGCGATTGACCAGCGTCATGTCGTGTTCGACCATCAGCACAGTGATGCCGAACTCGGAGCGGATGTCGTTGATCCAGTACACCATATCGTCGGTCTCCTCGACATTGAGTCCGGACGACGGCTCATCAAGCAGCAGGAGTTTTGGTTCTGTGCATAGCGCTCGGGCAAGCTCGCACACCTTGCGCACGCCGTAGGGAAGGTTGGCGATAACGAGATCGCGATATTTCTGCAGATCGAGGAATTCGATGACCTCCTCGACGCGGTAGCGGTCGGCGTATTCCGCCCGGCGCACCTTGGGAAGAAACAGAATGTCCTCGAAAATGCGGGTCGTGCGGTGCCGGTGCCGCCCGACGAGGAGATTATCGAGCACGGTGGCATTGTCGAACAATTCGATGTTTTGAAACGTACGGGCGATGCCGAGTTCGGCGATTTGGTGCGGCGGCATCGAGGTGATCTCGATATCCTCGAAGAATAAGCGTCCCTCGCTTGGCTGATAGAAGCGCGAGATCATATTGAAGATCGAGGTCTTGCCCGCGCCGTTCGGGCCAATCATGGTGAATATCTCGCCGCGCTCGACCGCAAAGCTCACGCCGTCGACGGCGGTAAGGCCGCCGAAACTCAACGAAATCGCGTCGAGCCGCAGCAAACTCATCGGTTACGCTCCGATTTAAGGTAGGTCTTCTGCCGTCGGAACGTTGCTTTCTTGTACAGCGGAAACAGCTCGAAATAGAGCCGGATCTTGAGCCAGCGCCCGTACAGCCCGTACGGCTCGAAGATGATGAAGAGGATGATGATCACGCCGTAGATTGCGCCTTTGAGGCCGGCGGCACCACCGATGGCGGAGAGCGTGTCCTGTATTGCGCCTGCATTGGCAGCGCCGAACGCCTGCGCCAGTTTGCCGATCGTGCGCGGGACGTCATCCTTGAGATAGCCCAGAAACGGATCAACCATCACGACGAAGATCGAGCCGAGCACGGCCCCGTGCAGGCTGCCGATACCGCCGATGAGGATGACGATGACGAACTCGAGAGAAAGCAGGAGCGTGAACATTTCCGGGCTGATGAAGGAGAGCTTGTGCGCGTAAAGGCAGCCCGCTAGACCCGTCATCGCTGCGCTGATCGAGAACGCCACCACCTTGTAGACTGCGAGATTGACGCCAATGCTCCGCGCCGCGATCTCGCTGTCGCGGATCGCGACGAAGGCACGGCCAGTCGGCGAACGCAGGATATTGAGCGCGAGCAGCAATACGAGCATCAGCAAGCCAAGGCAGAGATAGTAGAAACCATACCCTTCCCGGCCGAGCGTAACGCCGAAAAACTCGATTGGTTTGACCCGCATGCCGTCATTACCGTTGGTCACGCTCTCCCAGCGCGCGGCGACCTCCTCGATGATGAATCCGAACGCAATCGTCGCAATCACCAGATAGATGCCGGAGAGCCGTAAGGCTGGAAAGCCGACGAGCGCGCCGACGGCGCCGCTAAGAATGACCGATAGCGGGAGATAGACGAGAAACGGCACGCCGAGCCGCTGCATGTATCCCGCCGTATATGCTCCAATCGCGAGGAACGCAGCGTGGCCGAGCGACGTCTGCCCAGTGAACCCGGCGAGGATGAGAAGGCCGACGCCGACGATCGAATAAATGAAGACGAAGACGATCTGGCTCTGCAAATAAGAGCCGACGACGAACGGCGCGAGCAGAACCAACAGCAGGAGCGTGCCATAGGACCACCAATAGCCGCGGTGGCGCATCAGCCGGATGTCCTGATCGTAGTCGGTCTGAAAGATCGGCCGCATGGGGTTTTAGACCTTCTTCCGCAGATGCAGGCCGAACAACCCTTCAGGCCGCACCATCAGCACGATGAGGAGGAGAATGTAGGCGGCAACGTCCTTGAAGCCTTCCGGCAGGTAGAAGCCGGAGAGCGTCTCGGCGACACCGATGACGAGACCGCCGGCGAGCGCGCCCGGGATACTGCCGAACCCGCCGAGGACAGCCGCCGGAAACGCCTTCAGCCCGAGAAAGCCGACGTTGGTGTGAATGAAGGCGATCGGCGCTAGCAGCACCCCGGCAAAACCCGCCACTGCGGCGCTGATCGCCCAAATGAGCGAAAACACCCGCTTGACCGGGATGCCCATGTAATAGGCGCCGAGCATATTCTGCGATGTTGCCTGCATGGCGATGCCCATGCGGGTCTTGTTGAAATAGATCCACAGCCCGCCGCACAGCAGGACCGTCGCCACGATGACCGAGAGCTTGTCATATGCGAGCACCAACGGCCCGATGTGGACGACACCCGACGAGAACGGAGTGTCGATGCGCAGATCGTCGGTGCCCCAGATCATGCCGACGACCGCGCGCAGCGCGAAACCAAGCCCGATCGTCACCATGATAATAGAGAACTGCGGATAGCCCAGGATCGGGCGCACAATCGCCCGTTCCACCAGGCTGCCGAACGCCGCCATAGCAAGGACGGCGAGCGCAAAGCCGATCCAATAGTTCAAACCGAGCTGGTCGATGAAGGTGTAGGCGAAGAAGCCGCCCAGCATCATCAGATCGCCTTGGGCGAAATTCACGACTTCCGTCGCCTTGTAGATGAGGACAAAGCCCAGCGCGATCAGGCCATAGACGCAGCCGAGCGCAATGCCTCCTACCACTTGCTGAATGAAATCCAGCAACACCGATCCTCCCCCCGGCGGCGGAACTGGCCCTCGCGAGAGGGCCGTGCACATTTCTTATTTTAGGACGAGCATAACGGCCTCATAGAGCGGCTCGCGGCGAGTCGTCGAAACCAGCAGCTTGACGTAGACATTTTGCCCCCAAGTACTGATCAGGCGGGCCTGCCCGACCATTTCGGCAATGTCGTCGGAAAACACCTCGAACTAGATATGACGGTCGGACACGGCGGGCGACCAACCCCCGGATCATCATCCTCGATTTCTACGGGATATCATACTGCCGGGCAGCTGCGCGACTTGCCCTGTAAAGATCCGGTTATCCTAAGTGAGAGCCTCCGCGTAAATACGCGGCATTTACGCGGTAAGTGATTCTCGCACCGTACATTGCCCACGCGGGTCAAGTTAAAGGTATAACTTTATATTTAGATATACATTAGCTCTGCGCTTACGTGTTAGTCTAATACTTCTATTATTACTTGCAATGCTTCTATTATCACATTGCTATACATCACTTATTATCAAGGTATACATTACGGTCCTGGGCACTAACCAAGGTGTGAGGATCAATGTCGAGCGGGTGTTGAGACTTAGAAACGAAGGCATATGTACATACTAAGCCTGGGCAAGATCTGTTGGAGCGCGTCATGCGTCACTCAGACGACCCAGAAGCGATTCGCCCCAGAAAACCCCGCGGGCGGCCATTCGTAGCCGGCAATAGCGGCCGGAAATCCGGATCTAAAAATCGAACTACGCTCGTTGCAGAATCTCTGCTTGAAGGCGAGACCGACGAGTTAGTGCGCACAGCAGTGGCGCTCGCCAAAGCCGGCGACGTCGTGATGCTCAAGTTCCTGCTCGGTCGAATCCTTCCCAAAGAACGGTCGGTGCGCGTCGAGTTGCCCCCAACGGATGGCGACTTTGATGCCGTTGCCGCGATGGAGGCAATTCTTGTTGCCGCCACTACTGGGCAGATCCTGCCAAGTGAAGCTTCGGAGCTTGCCAGCATCGTCGCGGCTTATGCTCGCACCTTAGGCCTCGCCCGTAATCAAGTGAGTCAAAATTGCCAGGGAGCGAGGAGGATACTTTGGAGGGGATTCACAAGAGGGAATCACCTGACGTAGCGTCGCAGCATGATTCGCGCTGCGCAGGTGC
>JBEKWO010000100.1:0-12526 GCA_049512975.1 Xanthobacteraceae bacterium
AGGCCCCAGAACAGATCGCCCTCGGCCATGTTGCGCAGGAACGGCAAGCCGGCGACGTAGCATTTGACAAGCCCGGCCGCATTCGCCGCGTAGAGCGGGCTGAAAGCCCAAACGGCAAAATTCGTGACCAGGAAGAATATCAGCGACGACGACAGCAGCATCGGGACGATCAGGAGCGGCCGGCGCAGACGGTCCGATAAACACGCGGCACAAGCGGGCAAAGCCAGCGTCCCATAAACGGCCGCCATCACGCGCCAATCGTAAAAGCCGAGCATGGCGTCGCCGAGCATCATCCCGGCGATCGGCACGAGGACGGCCAAGGGGCGAACGCGAAGGAACGTCGCGGCGAACAGCGCAGTCGCCGCCACCGGCGTGAAATCGGGCGCGTGTGGGGCAAGACGCGCAGCGACATCGAGCCCGATGAGTAATCCGATCACAAGCAGATCGGTCCGGAGAGCCGGAGAATTGCGCATACGGCTGAGCGAGGTGGAGAGCATCGGCCTCATTTTCCTTGTTCCGTTGTAAACCGCCAGACGATGGTGTCCTGGGCTTGCAGCTCGAATACGGCAAAGCTGCGATCACCATAGGTGCCGTTGGCCCAATATTGCCAGTTCTTCTTGCCGGCGCCGCCGCCCTCGTTCTGCACGTCGTCGATCTTGGTAAGGACGGCCGAGTCGCCTGATCCTGTATAGCTGAACGAAATTCCGTGTGACCGGGTCGTTGCGGCCTTCATCGCGTCGAGGATGGTATTGCCTTTGGCCCAGGGCAGATTGGCGACGGTCTTGGAAGCCCCGTCGCCGTAATCGACGATGAGGCGAACGGTATCCTCTGAACCTCCGGCGACGGGACGGGTCGCCCACGCTGTGGCAACAACCAGCAATGCAGCCGCCAATACGGTAGCGCGCCGACTGATGCTTCGCGAACCGAGCGGGCTGCCCATAACGTCTTTCCAATCCGACAATAACTGTCGTGTGACCCTGAAATGCCCGGATGATAGTCGCTCGGGCCGGTGTTGCAGACCAAGTTGGACAGAGGGAAGAGGTCCGCAGCCTGTGGCCGCAGACTGCGCCGCCTAGCCCAGCGCGTCGGCGTCGACCCGGTCAAGCAGCTCAAGCCCGCCCGCGGCCACGACGTAGCCGGCGTCGAGCCGCACGACTTTGGTGGCGATCCGGCGCAATTCGGCAGCGGTATGGCTGACATAGACCATCGGCACGCGGGCGTCGTCGCGCAGGCGGACCAGATAGGGAAGAATTTCGCGCTTGCGGCCGGCGTCAAGCGAAGCCAGCGGCTCGTCGAGCAGCAGCAGACCCGGCCGCATCAACAGCGCACGGCCGACGGCAACACGCTGGCGCTCGCCGCCCGACAACAGCCGCGGCCGGCGCTCGAGCAGATGGCCGATATCGAGTAGCGCGATGATGCGCGCGAAATCGTCCGGATCGCGCGGACGACCGCTCATCCGGCGCCCATAGTCCAGATTTTGGCGGACGCTGAGATGCGGAAACAGCCGGTCCTCCTGGAACACGTAGCCGATATGCCGCCGGTGCGGCGGCACGTTGATCCCGGCCGCGGCGTCGAACAGCACCTTGTCGCCGAGCACGATGGAGCCGCGATCGGGCTGGAGCAGACCGGCGATCATGTTGACGACCGTGGTCTTGCCCGCGCCCGAGGGCCCGAACAGGGCGGTCACGCCGCCAGCCGCCTCGAGGCGCACGGCAAGCTTGAATGTGCCGAGCTCTTTCTCCACGTCGACGGCGAGCACGATCAATTCCCCTGCACCCGCATGCCCGCGCGGCGGGCGAACCATTCCGAGACAACGAGCGCGGCCAGCGCCAGGATGATCGCGAACAGAACCAGCCGACCTGCCGCGGCGTCGCCGCCGGGAATCTGCATCAAGGTGTAGATCGCGGCGGAAATGGTCTGCGTCTCGCCGGGGATATTGGAGACGAACGTGATGGTGGCGCCGAACTCACCGAGCGCGCGCGCGAAGCACAGCACCGCGCCGGCGATGATGCCCGGCAAAGCCAGCGGCAAGGTGATGGTGAGGAACACCAGGAAACGGCCGGCGCCAAGCGTGCCGGCGGCCTCCTCGAGCCGGCGGTCGATCGCCTCGAGCGCAAGCCGGATCGGGCGGACCATGAGCGGAAAGCCCATGATGCCGCAGGACAGCGCCGCGCCAGTCCAGCGGAAGGAGAAGACGATGCCGAAATGATCGGCCAAAAAGGCGCCGATCGGCCCCTTCTTTCCGAACGAAATGAGCAGCAGATACCCGGTGACCACCGGCGGCAGGACCAGCGGCAAATAGACGAGCCCGTCAAGCAAGGTCTTGCCCCAGAACTCCTTGCGCGCCAGCAGCCAGCCGATGGCAATGCCGAACGGCAGCGCGAACGCCGTGGCGACGAGCGCGATGCGCAGCGACAGCAGCACGGCGGTCCATTCTGTGGGGGAAAGGTCAAACACGGTTACTCACTCGTCATGCCAGACCGGTAAAATTGCGATCACAACGCAGGCTTTATCAGGAATGAGAAGCCATAGGACTCGAAAATCGATTTCGCCGCTGGCGAGCGCAGAAACGCGAGGTACGGCGCGGCGTCCGGCTTGGCGTTCGCCGTCAACGCCGCCGGATAGACGATCGGCGGATGCGAATCCTCGGGAAAGACGCCGACGATCTTGACGTTTGGCTCGACCATCGCGTCGGTCGCGTAGACGATGCCGAGCGGCGCCTCACCGCGGGCGACGAGAATGAGCGCGGCGCGGACGTTCTCGGCCATCGCCAGCTTCGGCTCGACGGCAGCCCAGACGCCGAGTTTTTCCAGCGCGGCCTTGGCATAGAGGCCGGCCGGCACGGCGCGCACATCTCCGGTGGCGATGCGCCCGTTGCCGGCAAGCGCGGCGAGGTCGAAGCCCGGCGCGATCGTGACGTTGCCGATCTTGGCATCCTTGGGCGCGATCAGCACCAGGCGGTTGCCGAGCAGATTGATCCGCGTGTCGTTCCTGATGAGATTTCGCTGCGCGCCGTAGTCCATCCAGTTGACGTCGGCGGAGACGAACACGTCGGCGGGAGCGCCTTGCTCGATCTGTTTCATCAGCGCTGAGCTTGCCGCATAGCTGGTGACGACTTTGATGCCAGTCTTTTTGGTGAATGCGGTGTCGACCTCGTCGAGTGCGTTGTTCATCGAGGCGGCGGCGAAAATGACGATAGGTTTATCCTGCGCCGCTGCCAACGGCGGTACGGCCGCACTCGCAATGGCCGCGGCAAAAGCCGCCAGCAAACGCCTTCGTTCGAGCACGACGGTAACCCCCCACAGGTCGGGCTCCGCGTAAATCGCGCGGGCGACGACAGGATCATGCAATGATACGACCGCCTCGGGGAACCATCGTTCCAGGCTCGTCCGGCACGCGCTCAGCGTCCCGCACGTCGCCGGCAGGATAGCAGTCTCCAATGCAGTGGCAAAGCCGCTCGAACCGGCTATCATTTCAATGACTTTGCGGAGGGGACGACGATGGCGGACATAGAGCCGATCGAGGGCGAGTACGACTACATCATCGTCGGTGCGGGCTCGGCTGGCTGCGTCCTGGCCAATCGGCTGTCGGCCGATAGCGACCGGCGCGTGCTGTTGCTCGAAGCCGGCGGCCGCGATAATTGGATTTGGTTTCATATTCCCGTCGGCTATCTGTTCGCGATCGGCAATCCGCGCGCGGACTGGTGCTTCAAGACCGAGCCGGAGGAAGGCCTCAATGGCCGCAGCCTCAATTATCCGCGCGGCAAGGTGATCGGCGGCTCGTCCGCGATCAACGCGATGATCTACATGCGCGGCCAGGCCGCCGATTACGATCATTGGCGCCAGCTCGGGCTTGCCGGCTGGGGCTGGGACGACGTGCTGCCCTATTTCAAACGGCACGAAGATCACTTCCTCGGCGAGAGCGCCGCGCATGGCGTCGGCGGCGAGTTGCGCATCGAGGCGCCGCGCGTGCGATGGGATTTGCTCGACGCGTTCCGCCGGGCGGCCGAGCAGGCCAACATAAAATCGGTCGTGGACTTCAACACCGGCGACAACGAAGGGTGCTGCGCCTTTCACGTCAACCAGAAGCGCGGCCGGCGCTGGTCGGCGGCGCGCGCCTTCCTCAAGCCGGCGCTGCATCGCGCCAATCTGCGGCTGGAGACCGGCTGTTTGGTCGAGGGCGTGGTGTTCGACGGCCGCCGCGCCGTCGGCGTACGCTGGCGGCAGGGCGAGCAAAAACGACTGGCCCGCTGCCGCGGCGAAGTCATCCTCGCGGCCGGCGCGATCGGGTCGCCGCAGATCATGCTGCTGTCCGGCGTCGGACCGGCGCAGCAGTTGGGCGAGCACGGCATCCCCTTGGTGCTCGACCGGCCGGGGGTCGGCGCCAACCTGCAGGATCACCTGCAGCTGCGCCTGATCTACAAAGTCGACGGCATCACTACCCTCAACGAACGTTATCACTCCCCGCTCGGGCTGGCCGGCATGCTCGCCGAATATGCCCTGTTCCGCCGCGGTCCGCTGACCATGGCGCCGTCGCAGCTCGGTCTGTTCACGCGCTCCGATCCCGACCAGGAGCGCGCCAACCTCGAGTTTCATATTCAGCCGCTGTCGCTCGACCGCTTCGGCGAGCCTTTGCACAAGTTCCCCGCGTTCACGGCGAGCGTCGCCAATCTGCGGCCGACCAGCCGCGGCTACCTGCGGCTGCGCTCCCGCGACCCGGCCGACACACCGGTCATCAAGCTGAATTACTTGTCGACCGAGCAGGACCGCCGCATCGCGATCAGCAGCATCCGCTTGACGCGCCGCATCGCGGCGCAGCCGGCGCTGGCGCCGTTCCATCCCGCCGAATATCTGCCCGGCCCCGCCGTGCGCGATGACGATGAGCAGACGCTGGTGAAGGCCGCAGGCGACATCGGCACCACGATCTTTCATCCAGTCGGCACCGCGAAGATGGGCCTCGACAGCGACCCGCTGACCGTGGTCGACGAGCGGCTGCGCGTCGCCGGGATCGAACGCCTGCGTGTCATCGATGCTTCCGTCATGCCCACGATCACGTCCGGCAACACCAACGCTCCAACGATGATGATCGCGGAAAAGGGCGCCGCTTTGATCCGCGCCGACGCCAAGGGACTCTGATGAACGCGGCTTGGCGCGCGCGCGCGATCCTCGCCGATCCTGCCGGCGCGTGGTCGCGGATCGAGACCGAGCCCGGTGACGCGGCTAATTTGTTGACCAGCTACGTTGTGCTGCTGGCGCTTATTCCGGCCGTCTTCAGCTTCATCGGCGCTTGCGTCGTCGGGACCATTGTACCGGGAGTCGGTATTGTGCGGGCGCCGATCTTGGACGGACTGTTCGGCGCGGTCTTTGGCTATGTGATGACATGCGCCACGGTCCTGCTGCTGGGACTGCTGATCAACGCGTTGGCGCCGCGATTCGGCGGGCGCGGGAATTTTGACAGTGCGTTCAAGCTTGCGGTCTATTCGTATACGCCGGTCTGGCTTGCCGGGATCTTCCTGCTGGCGCCGGGGCTGCGGTTCCTTGGCCTCACCGGCTTCTACGGCGCCTATATTCTGTGGTGCGGCCTGCCGCGGCTGATGAAAACTCCCGCGCGGCGCGTGCCATCCTATGCGGCTGTGATTGTCGCCGGCGCCTGCGCGCTCACTCTCTTCACCGCCGCCGCGCGACACGCTTTGTTTGGTTCAGCAGGACTCTAGAGCATGATCCGGAAAAGTGGGAACCGGTTTCCCGAAAAGATCATGCTCCCACCAAAATCTAGGGCGCTATCAGCACTTGGCGGCAAGCCGCCGGCAAATTCGCCATGGTCAGCGCCGGCCTTGGCTTCGGCGGTTCCGTCGGAGGCGCCGGATGCAGCACGCCTGGCGAGAACCAGAAATCGAGGTCATGGCCGCAGCCTTCGCCCGGCGGCGGCTCGGGTTGCGGTTTGCACTCCGGGCTGTCGGGCGGACAAAACATGCGAACGTGGAAATGATAGTCGTGGCCCCACCACGGCCGCACTTTGGCCAGCCAGGCGCGATCGGAGCCCGCCTCGCGGCACAGCGCCTTCTTGATCGCCGCATTGACGAAGATGCGCTCGACATCGGGGTCTTCCGCCGCGGTGCGAATGAGTTCGGTGTGCTGATGCGTCCACACCTTGGGATCAACGTCGAGGCGATCTTCCCGGACCATGTTGATAGCGGACATGAACTCGCGCTCTTCGGCGGAAAGCTTGCGATTGGGCATCGGCGTGAGCCAGATATCGGCATCGAGCCCGACCTGATGGCTAGCGTGTCCGGTGAGCATGGGGCCGCCGCGCGGCTGCGACATGTCGCCGACCAGCAAACCGTTCCAGCCGACCTTTTTGGAGTTTTCGGCCAGCCGCTCGAGGAAGGCGATCAGTTTGGGATGGCCCCAATTGCGGTTGCGCGACAGCCGCATGACCTGCCAGGTCGGGCCGTTGATCGGCAGCGCCACCGCGCCGGCGAGACAACCGGAGGAGTAGAAGCCGATCGAGCGGGCGGCGAGCGGAAGCGGCTCGGTCTTGCGCGCGAACAGTTCCTTCGCCGGCGTCGACGGCGAATCGGGATGCGGCAGCGGCGGCAGCGGCTGTTTGTCGAGCGTGCCCGGATCCTGCGCCAGCGCCGGAGCGGTAGCCGCGAGCAGCAAAGCGACCAACAGGGCGAGCGAAATGCGCATTCAACTCTCCGCGCCGGCGCGCCGCATGGGAACTTTCTGCCGAAAGGCGACGGCGCGCGCCCGGCGGCGATACGCTGCCGCGAGTCGTTCGTCCTGTCCAGCAGCGAACAGGTCGCCGGCATCGCCGTCGAGCGCCAGCAGCCGCTGCTCGGTGGCCGCATGCGGCTCGACGGTGCCGTCATGCAGGACGTGGCCGATGGTGAGGCCGCGCTCGGCGAGACGGCGCGCCACGAGTAAACAGCGGTGGCAATCGAGCGGTTCGCGTTCCGCACACATCAGGCAGACGCGCGAGCGCGCCGCGGCCTCGCGCAATCGGTCGAGGCCGGCACGAAATTCCGGCTGCTTCGCCATCGCCTCGTAGTCGGCGACGCCGTCGCGGTAGAGGCTGTCATCGCGCGGGCGGCCGCCGAGCATGTCGCCCATCGCCGCATAGGCGATGCCGATCCCGTTAAGCTGCGCCGCCAAGGGTTTTTGCGAGAACCACGGGAACCAGCGTGAATTTGGCATCGAGCGTACATCGGCCACGGCGGTCACCGCGGCGTCTTGCAGCAGCGCGGCGAAGCGCGCGGCCGGGATGTTGGAATGGCCGATGCTGAAAAGATCGAACGGCTGCATGTCGGACATTGATCGGACAGGCCCGGCGATTTCATGGCGGCGGAGTTTGGTCGCCGCATACCTCCTCGCGATTAACTGTCAAAGCGCGGCGCGCTTTACAGCCGAAGCCGCGCCTCAATAATGTTCGCGGTCATCGAGGAAGGCTCGTTCGGGGCTGCCATGCGCCGTTTCATTGTCGCGAGTTTCCTGGCCGCGCTGTGGTTAACTTTCTTGGCTGCCGCGGATCGCGCCGAAGCCGGCGTCAGGGTGCAGATCGACCGCGCCACCCAGACCATGGAAGTCAGCCTCGACGGCGCCCACCTTTACACATGGAAAGTATCGACCGCCCGGCCGGGCTACAGAACGCCGACGGGCGTCTTCCATCCGCAAATGCTGGCCGCGCGCTGGTTCTCACACGTCTATTACAATTCGCCGATGCCGCATGCGATCTTCTTCCACGGCGGCTTCGCCATCCATGGCAGTTATGAGATTGCCCGGCTCGGCGGTCCGGCCTCGCATGGCTGCGTGCGGCTGCATCCTACTGACGCGGCAGTGCTGTTCGGCCTGGTGCAGCGGGAAGGCATGCGCAACACCACGATCGTGGTGCAGTAGCGCCTACTCTCAAACATCCACCTTCAGCGCGGCGATGAACGCCTCCTGCGGGATGTCGACCTTGCCGAATTGGCGCATGCGCTTTTTGCCCTTCTTCTGCTTGTCCAGAAGCTTGCGCTTGCGCGTCACGTCGCCGCCGTAGCATTTGGCCGTCACGTCCTTGCGGAAGGCGCGCACGGTCTCGCGCGCGATGATCTTGCCGCCGATCGCGGCCTGGATCGGTACCTGGAACATATGCGGCGGGATGAGTTCTTTCAGCTTTTCCGCCATGGCGCGGCCGCGCTGCTCGGCGCGGGTGCGATGCACCAGCATCGCCAGCGCGTCGACCGGCTCGCCGTTCACGAGCATCTGCAGCTTGACTAGGTCGGCCGGCTTGTAGTCGGTGAGGTGATAGTCGAACGAAGCGTAGCCTTTCGACACCGATTTCAGCCGGTCGTAGAAATCGAACACCACCTCGTTGAGCGGCAGGTCGTATTTCACCAGCGCGCGATTGCCGACATAGGTCAGTTCCTTTTGCTCACCACGGCGATCCTGGCACAGCTTAAGCACGGAGCCGAGATATTCGTCCGGCGTCAAAATGATCGCCTCGATCCAAGGTTCTTGCATTTCCTCGATATGATTCGGATCCGGCATGTCGACAGGATTGTGAATCTCAAGCTGCTGGCCGTTGCGCAATTTGATCTTGTAGATGACCGACGGCGCGGTGGCGATCAGATCGAGATTGAATTCGCGCTCGAGCCGCTCCTGGATGATTTCAAGGTGGAGCAGGCCGAGGAAGCCGCAGCGGAAGCCGAAGCCGAGCGCGGCGGAGGTCTCCATCTCGTAGGAAAAACTGGCGTCGTTGAGGCGGAGCCTGCCCATGGCGGCGCGCAAATTCTCGAAATCGGCGGCATCGACCGGAAACAATCCGCAGAACACCACGGGAATCGCCGGCC
The DNA here is from genome assembly GCA_049512975.1 of Xanthobacteraceae bacterium. Classification (GTDB taxonomy): domain Bacteria; phylum Pseudomonadota; class Alphaproteobacteria; order Rhizobiales; family Xanthobacteraceae; genus BOG-931. The sequence continues at coordinate 8,834 of JBEKWO010000100.1, forward strand.
GAAATCCGGGCAGCGGCGCCACCACCGGCCGCTTGTCGTCGGTAATGGTGTCGCCGACGCGAGTATCGGCCACTTCCTTGATCGAGGCGGTGAGGAAGCCGATCTCGCCGGGACCGAGCTCGTCGCGCTCGACGCGCTTGGGAGTGAACACGCCGACGCGATCGACCTCATAGGCGGCGTCGGTGCCCATCATGCGGATGCGCTGGCCTTTCTTGAGGACGCCGTCGACGACGCGGAACAGCACGACGACGCCCAGATAGGAATCGTACCAGCTGTCGACGAGGAGCGCCTTGAGCGGTGCCGACGCATCGCCCTTGGGCGGCGGCAGCCGCTGCACGATCGCTTCCAGCACCTCGGGCACGTTCTGCCCGGTCTTGGCCGAGATCAGGATCGCGTTGGAGGCATCCAGCCCGATCACGTCCTCGATCTGCTGCTTGACCTTGTCGGGCTCGGCGGCCGGCAGATCGACCTTGTTGAGCACCGGGACGATCTCATGGTTGTTGTCGAGCGCCTGGTAGACATTGGCCAGCGTCTGCGCCTCCACGCCTTGGCTGGCGTCGACGATCAACAGCGAGCCTTCGCAGGCGGCAAGCGAGCGGTTGACCTCGTAGGCGAAGTCGACATGGCCGGGGGTGTCGATCAGGTTGAGCACGTAATCCTTGCCGTCGCGCGCGCGGTAGTTAAGCCGCACGGTCTGCGCCTTGATGGTGATGCCGCGCTCGCGCTCGATGTCCATGGAATCGAGCACCTGCTCGACCATTTCGCGCGCTTCGAGCCCGCCGGTGAGCTGAATCAGCCGGTCCGCGAGCGTCGATTTGCCGTGGTCGATATGGGCGATGATAGCGAAGTTGCGGATGTTCTGGATCGGGACCGCCGTCATGGGGGCGAGATAACACCCGCAACCGGTGCCTTCAAGGCGATCCGCGGCCGCCGCCTGATGGACGAATGGATGCCTGCATGCGATAGAGGCGCCGCAATGCAAGGCCGTCATATTCACAAGATAAATCAGTCGCGCGGGCAACGCGAGGACGGGGTTGAGGCCGTCATTCCCAACCTGTCGTGGCGGTATTCCGGGGGCACCGCGACCAACCAGGCGATCGCGCCGGGACTGGCGCGTCTGTTGTGCGTCGCTTGGCTCGGCCCGGACCGGCCCGAAGGCGTCGCGCAGCTGACGCTCCGCGATCTGCTGCGGCTGCGCGCGCGGCGGGCTTCGCCGGTGGTCTGGCATGCCCGGCGCAATATCGAGATGGCGGTCGGACTGCTGCTCAAGACTCTAGGCTGGCCGCTTGCGCTCATCTTCACGTCGGCGGGTCAGCGTCATCACACGGCGATCACCCGATGGATGATCAACCGGGTCGATGCGGTGATCGCACCCAGCGCGGCATCCGCGTCGTTCGCGCATCGGTCTGCGGCCGTCATTCACCACGGCGTCGATCCGGTGTGCTACGCGCCCGCCGCCGATCGCGTCGCCGCATGGGCCGCAACCGGCTTACCCGGGCGCTACGGCATCGGCTGTTTCGGCCGCGTTCGCCGGCAGAAGGGCACCGACCTGTTCGTCACCGCGATGTGCCGTCTGCTGCCACGTTATCCCGACTACACCGCCGTGGTGATCGGCGCCACCACGGCCTCGCACCGCGCTTTCGCCGCGCGCCTGAAAGCGCAAGCGGCCGCGGCGGGACTGTCCGACCGCATCCTGTTCCTCGGCGCGCTGCCGACGCCGGACGTGCAACGGTGGTTCGGGCGGCTCTCGATCTACGCGTTTACGTCGCGCAATGAAGGTTTCGGTCTGACCCTGCTCGAGGCGATGGCGGCGGGCGCGGCCCTGGTGGCGGCGCGCTCCGGTGCCGCCGAGGTCGTCGTGGCCGACGGAACAACCGGACTGCTGGTGCCGCCCGGCGATGTCGATGCGCTCACCGCCGCGCTCGAAAAGCTGATGCGCGATCCGGCGGCGGCGGCCACGATGGGCCGGCGCGCGCGCGAACGGGCCGTCGCCGAATTCAGCCTTGACGCCGAAGTCGCCGGCATCGCGAAACTCTATAGCACCGTCAGGAGCGGCGGCCGCTCATGATGGAATGGCTCAAGCGACACCGCGGCTGGATCACGCTGATTGTCCTGGCGGCGCTTTATTACCCGTTGTTCGGCAAGGGCATCCAAAGCATCGCGCTTTACGCCGCCGCTGGTCGCTGCATCTGGGACGGCCAAGCGTTATTGCCCTGCCAACCGAGGTTTTCCTATCAGCCGGCGCTGGCTGCGCTGCTGCTTCCCTTTGCCATTCTTCCAGCGGCGCTGCAAAAGCTTGTTTGGTACGTGATCTGCGTCGGCTCACTGGTGCTCACCGTACGCCTCGCGGAGGCGATGGCTGAGCGGCTGTACCCTGGCGCGACGCGCGGCCGAAATCTGATCTGGCTGCGGACCGTGAGTCTGTTTTTTTGTTCCAAGCATATTCCCGACGTCCTCAACTATCAGGCTTACGAGGCGCCGGCACTGGCGATGATGACGCTCGGCATCTTGGCGCTGACGATCGGCCGCGAAGCGCTGGGCGGATTTTGGCTGGCGGCCGCAGCGGCGATCCGCGCAACGCCGCTCATCTATCTGCCCTACCTGCTGTTGAAGCGCCGTTATCTGGCTTGTGCTGCGTTCGTTGGCTGCTTTGTCGCGGTCAGTTTGCTGCCCGATGTGATCAGTGCGCTGCGTGGCGGCCACACCGGCTATATCCAGGACTGGGTGCGGCAGGTCGCGGGCCCGGCGATGGCGCCGGGCACCTCGTCGAACCTTGCGTTCTGGAATACCTGGACCGGCCAGAATCTCAACAATCAATCGCTGCGCGGTCTGGTCAATCGTTTCGCTACCGGTCCGATCTTTGGGCTCAGCCCGACGATGATCCTGGTCGCGGTCGATGGCCTGTTCGCCCTGGTGGTGGCCGCGCTCTTGCTGATCTCACCGCGCCAGAAGGAATATGCCGCTATCGACGGCGCGGTGCTATTGATCGCCATGCTGGCGCTGTCGCCGATGACCAGCCGCTACCATTTCGTCTTGGTACTGCCGGCCGTCGTGCTGGTCGTTGCCGGCGTCATCAATGACCGGCGGATGCGGGTCTATGGCAGCCTGGTGCTGGCCGCGAGCTTCATGTTGCTGACCGGCACGTCCAACGACCTGACGGCGTGGTTGTTCGGCGACTTTCCCTATGTGTACGGCTTCATGACCGAGGGGGCGATCGTGCTGCTCGCTGCGCTTGGGATGATGGCGGGGATTTGGCGGCCGCCCGGCGTCGCGGCGGCCGAAAGCCATGCGTCAGCGCGCGCATCGGCTGTAGGCGCGCAGGTCAGCACCGCCGGGGATTAGAGCATGATCCGGAAAAGTGGAGGCCGGTTTTCCGAATAGATCATGCTGCACCAAGATATGAGAACGCCAATCGATTCAATCCGAAGCGATTGCGCTCTAAGCTCGACTTTGTGGATTTTTGCCCGGGTTTTAGACGCCGGCCCAGAAGATTGCCGCTTCCGCAATAATGCTCGCGGCCTGTTCGACGCGGGCTGCCATGCGTCCGAAGGGGCCGAACGGAACCTATCGTTCCTTCGACAGTGACCAATATAGAATGTCGACGAGATCGTCGCGTCCGATAGGGCGCAGGCGAGCGATCGGCACGCCGGTTTCCGCATGAATGAGCGTGAAGCCGCGATTGCGCCGTTCCAC
>JBEKWO010000101.1:0-12269 GCA_049512975.1 Xanthobacteraceae bacterium
GAAGCTCGTCTTCCCAATTCGACGTTGTGCCTACCATGGTCGGCCCTCCAAAAGCCGACCACCCATGAATCATTGAAAAACTGATTTGGGAATCCCGTGCCGCTAAAAATCTGCCAAAGTAGTGCTAAGGTCTGTCCGCTAAAGGACGATCCACAAAGAACGTCACTGCCGGGTAAACGTCGACGCAATGGTTTCCGCTTCCAACCGCGGCCACGCGCCGCACCGTGATACTGCCGGAACCGTCGCACCGCCGCGCGGATCGGGAACGCAACGTCATGCAGGCCGCGCACAAAAGCCGCTGCCGCCGCCACGCCCGCCGCGATGCGCACAATTTGAAGCGAAATTGAACAACTAAAACTTTACTTGAGCTTCCCGAGAATATTCTCGCTTTTTCTCGGTTGTTTATCGGTCTTTACTTCAAATTGAAGCACTCAACTTAGGCGCAGCGCAAAAGCTTTGTGGCAAACATGGCCCCAACAAGTCGGGAGAGGGGTCATGAGTTCGGTTGTCAAGGCATTGCTCAGGCGCGGCGCGGCTGCCGGCCTCCTTGCCCTGGCTATGCAGGCGATGCCGACGGCCAGCATAGCGCAGGAACGTCCCCTGTTCATCGCTTTGGGCGAGACGACCCGAGCGCCCATCGGCTGGATCGAGTTCTGCGTCGAGTACGATCCGGAATGCAAGACCAAGCCGTCGCAACCGCGCGACGTGATGCTGTCCGCGTCCGCCTGGAAAACCCTCGATCGCGTCAACCTTTGGGTCAATACGCACATCAAGCCAATGACCGATATGGATCATTGGGGCGTGGTCGAGCGCTGGAATTATCCCGACGACGGCTACGGCGACTGCGAAGACTACGTGCTGCTCAAGCGCCGCATGCTGATGCAAGCGGGCTGGCCGCGCGAGGCGTTGCTCGTCACCGTGGTGCGCGACAAGCGCGGTGACGGTCATGCCGTGCTCACCGTCAAGACCGACAAAGGCGAATACGTCCTCGACAACCAGAACGACCAGATTCTGCTGTGGTCGGAATCCGGCTATCGCTTCGTCAAGCGCCAGTCGCAAGCCGACCCAAATGTTTGGATTGCGCTCGGCGAGCCGCGCAATGCGCCGGCGACGGCCACCTCGCGCTGATCTTTAAGGAGTTGCGACCCCGGTCACGTCCCCACCCCTCCCCGTCCCCAGACCGGGTTCGCGCGGCCGGCTCTTCCCCAGGAGCCGGCCGCACCTTTTTTGCAAGACATTAACCCGGCGCGATCTGCCATTTATTGAAGAAGACCTCGCAGACTACCGCTGTACCAGACCTCGGCCGCCGCGCCATCCTCGAGGCCATGGTCGGAGAATGATCGGTCGGATGCTTGGTTCATCGCATCCGAGACTTCAACGTGATCGTGTCGCCGTCGACGACGAATGTGCCATATCCGCGGTGGTGAATCGTCTTCGGATGCTTCTGCGCCGGATCGATCCAGGCCTTGAGCACTTCGAGAATGAAGAGGTTGTACTTGTTCACAAAGCGCGTGTCGGTCACCTTGCATTCGAGATTGGCAAAGCAATCGGCGATGAGCGGCGGCGCCACGCGCTTGGCCGGCATTTTGGTCAGACCGAACGTGGCGAATTTGTCGATGTCGCGGCCCGATGAATTCCCGACCTTCACCGCCTTGGTCGCAAGCTTCCGCGCCGGGATGGCGATCACGCACTCGCCGGTGGTGCGAAGCGCGGCGAAGCTGTAATTGGCGCTGCTGACAATGCAGGCGACCTGCGGCGGCGCGAACTCGACCATCATGTGCCAGGACATGGTCATGACGTTGGGCCGCCCTTTGCGGGCGGTCGTCAGCAGCACCACCGGGCCCGGCTCGAGCAATTGGTAGACTTTGGATAAAGGCAGTTCCTTCATCGTAGTCCAGTCATTCGCGCCGTCGCGTTCGCGTACTTACGCGCCGATCCAGCTGATTTCCGGTTCTTTTCTCGGGACAGGTGGCGGCGCCGATTTCGGGTGACCGACGATGATCGGGGCAACGGGCTTGTACGCCGCGGGAAGCTTGAGAATCGCCTTCCCTTCCACGGTCCCAAGCCAGGCCTGGGCAAATCCGATCCAGCACGTCCCGAGCCTCGCGGCGCGGGCTGCGAGCATCAGGTTCTCAGCGGCGAGCGCACAGTCTTCGACGGCCCATGGGATGTCCGCCACGCTGGAAATCACAATGAGGACAGGGGCGTGATAGAAGATGTCGAAATTCGGATCGTTCAATATCTGATCGAAATGATGTGAAACGAGCCCGATCGGCGACGTTCTCAGCATATACGCTTTCGCCTCACGGGATATATCGGCAAGTACGCCCTTATCCCGGATTACGCAGAACGACCAGGGCTGCTGATTGACTGCACTCGGCGCCTGAACAGCCGCCTCGATGAGGTCGCGGATGATGCTTTCACTGACCCCCTCAGCCGTGAATTCACGTACGGCGCGACGTGTGTAGATCGCTTCCTTGAGGTCCATGCCTCGCCTCCGTACTTCCTGCGGATTCCGTGCCAATGCTTCGGCAGATCAAAACCCAGCTTTGCTGGAAGCATCGCCATAATGCGAAAATTCGCGGATGCTTCCATTGATCTGCGTCAAACACCGAAATCACCGCTTGCGAGTTTGATTTTGTTGCGCTGGTCCGGCTCGCCGCCTCGCTGATTGCAGCGTTGAGAATGCGTTAATCGGGGCCTGCCTATCCTTCGCAGAGGAAACCGCTCAGTCGAGGAAACGAACATGGCAGAACGCCGTCGCGCCACACGGCAGAAAAGCTTCCTGCGCGGCTGTATCTATTTCAACAAACGACGCGGCGCGGTGGATTGTCTGATCCGGGAAATCTCCGACGAGGGAGCGCGCATCATCTTTTCCGACACTGTGAATGTTCCCGACGTCGTCGAGCTCTACATTCCGCAGAAGGAACAGACTGTGCGGGCGCGCGTACAGTGGCGCCATGGCGATGAGATCGGCCTCGGGTTCCCCGACTTCGCGCTTTCCGCTGCTGCGCCGGAGCTCGGCGATTTGGCGCAGCGCGTGGCAAAACTCGAATCCACGGTCGCAGCACTGCGCCGCAAACTCCAACAATTGAAGAGCAACTTTCCGGGCGCGGACGACACGGAAGCGGCCTAGCAACCACCCGTCATTGCCGAGCTCGTCCGGCTGCGGACTCCCGCTCTTGAGGGCAAAGCGGCCCCGAAATCGACTGTGAGCCCTGTAATTTGGGGCACGATCATCGCTAAGTTTTTGATTTTTCTGCATACATCAAGCTCTTCCCCAGGGCCGGCCGCGTCTTTTTTCGGGGCGGGCAAGGGCCGGAACCGGCGGTTCCGGGTTCAGAGCTTGCGATTTGGTATTTGCAATTTGGGCCATACTCGGGCGTAACCCCCGCCCGGGGGCGGCGGGAAACGTCTTTGTGAGTTGTACCAGCGGCTAGTGCCGCTATGTTGCGCCGCGCAGAGGAAAATTCGCTCCGGCGGGGCGATCTCTGTGCAATCCATGGCGGGCGGCCGCGTTGACTAACTGGGGAGCCGGTACCGAATGACTGCCCTTGTCCGCATCGCACTGCGGCGCCCCTACACCTTCGTTGTCCTCGCTCTCCTTCTCCTCATCATCGGGCCGCTCGCGGCCTGGCGCACGCCCGTCGACATATTCCCGGAAATCAGAATCCCGGTGATCGCGGTGATCTGGGGCTATACCGGATTGCCGCCGAAGGAGATGGCCGGCCGCATGGTCACCCAGTTCGAGCGGGCGCTGACCACGACCGTCAACGACATCGAGCACATCGAGGCGAACTCGTACACCGGCGTCGGCATCGTCAAGGTGTTCTTCCAGCAAGGCGCCGACATTCGCACCGCCAACTCCCAGGTCACCGCCATTGCGCAGACCTTGCTCCGGAGCATGCCGCCCGGCGCCGTGCCGCCGCTGATCCTGAACTACAACGCCTCGACCGTCCCGATCATCCAGCTCGCGCTATCGGGCAAAGGCCTGCCCGAGCAGACGCTGTTCGACCTCGGCCTCAACTTTGTCCGCGTCCCCATCGTCACCGTGCCCGGAGCGGCGATGCCCTGGCCGTTCGGCGGCAAGTCTCGCCAGGTGCAAATCGATGTCGATCCGGAGGCGATGCGGGCGCGCGGCCTTTCCGGCCAGGACGTTGCCAACGCGCTCGCGGCGCAGAATCTGATTACCCCGGTCGGCACGGAGAAAATCGGTACCTTTGAATACGCGATTCAGCTCAACAACGCGCCTTCCGTGATCAACGCGCTCGGCGACCTGCCGATCAAAGCCGTCAATGGCGCGATGGTCTATATTCATGACGTCGCCAATGTTCGCGACGGCAACCCGCCGCAGACCAATATCGTTCACGTCGACGGCAATCGTTCCGTGCTGATGGTCGTCTTGAAGAACGGCGCGGTCTCGACGCTCTCGATCATCGAGGGCGTCAAGAAAAAAGTGCAGGAGATGAAAAAAACCCTGCCGAGCAATCTCCTGGTCACGCCGATCGGCGATCAGTCAATATTCATCAATGCCGCGATCGGCGGCGTGGTCCGCGAGGGCGTCATCGCCGCCGCGCTCACCAGCCTGATGATTTTGCTGTTCCTCGGCAGCTTCCGCTCGACGCTGATCATCGCCACCTCCATTCCGCTGTCGGTGCTCGGCTCGATCGCGACGCTGTGGGCGTTGGGCGAAACGCTCAACATCATGACCTTGGGCGGGCTGGCGCTGGCCGTCGGCATCCTGGTCGACGAAGCGACGGTAACGATCGAGAACATCAACTGGCATCTCGAGCAGGGCAAGGAGGTCGAGCAAGCTATCCTTGACGGCGCCGAGCAGATCGTGACGCCGGCGTTCGTTTCGCTGTTGTGCATTTGCATCGTGTTCGTGCCGATGTTCTTTTTGACCGGCGTGCCGCACTTCCTGTTCGTGCCGCTGGCCGAAGCGGTGATGGCGGCCATGGTCTGGTCGTTCATTCTCTCGCGCACGCTGGTGCCGACGATGGCGAAGTACATGCTACGCAAGCACGAACCGCATACCGACATGCACGGCCTCGACGGCCCGCTGGCGCGGTCGCGAAATCCTTTGGTGCGCTTGCAGCGCGGCTTTGAATCGCGTTTCGAGCGCGCCCGCCTCGCCTATCGCGAGCTTTTGACGATGGCGCTGCGCCGTCGGGCGATCTTTGTCAGCTGCTTCCTGGCCTTCGTGGTCGGCACGTTCGCGTTGACGCCTTATCTCGGGCGCGACTTCTTTCCGTCCGTCGACGGCGGACGGATCCTGATGCATGTGCGCAGCCACGTCGGCACGCGGGTCGAGGAAAATGCCCGCCAATTCGCCGAAATCGAGAAGGTGGTCCGCCAGATCATTCCGCCGGAAGAACTCAAGACGCTGGTCGACAACATCGGCTTTCCGGTCAGCGGCATCAACATGACCTACAACAACACCGGCACCATCGGCTCGCAGGACGGCGAGATTCAGATCGGCCTGAGCGAGGATCACCGGCCTACGGCGGATTACGTGCGCAGATTGCGCGAGGAACTGCCGGCGCGTTTTCCGGGCACGACGTTTTCATTTCTGCCGGCCGATATCATCAGCCAAATTCTCAATTTCGGCGCGCCGGCGCCGATCGAGGTGCAGATTCGCGGGCCGCATCTCGATGAGAACTTCGCCTACGCCCAGGAGCTGCTGCGGCGGCTGCGCCACGTTCCCGGTCTGGTCGACACGCGCATCCAACAGTCGCTGAGCGCTCCCACCTTCGATGTCGACGTCGACCGGACGCGCGCGCAATACGTCAGCATCACCGAGCGCGATGTCACCAACAGCATGGTGGTCAACCTCGCCGGCTCGAGCCAGGTGCAGCCGACGTTTTGGCTCAATCCGGAGAATGGCGTGAACTACTCGATCGTCATGCAGACGCCGCAATATCAGGTTGATTCCCTGAACGCGCTGCGCAATCTGCCGATCACCGCGCCGGGAGCGCCGCCGCAGACGCTGGGTGCCATCGCCGACATCAAGCGGGTGACCCTGCCTGCAGTCTATTCGGAATACGATATTCAGCCTATGATCCAAATCTACGGCACGACCCAAGGTCGCGATCTCGGCGCCGTCGCTGCCGATGTCCAGAAGGTCCTAGACGAAGCCGCGAAGGACGCGCCGAAGACCGCGCACGTCGTCATGCTCGGGCAGGTCAAGACCATGAACAACTCGTTCTCCGGGCTCATCTTCGGGCTGCTCGCCGCGGTCGTGCTCATTTACCTATTGATTGTGGTCAACTTCCAGTCCTGGGCCGATCCGTTCGTGATCATCACCGCGCTTCCGGCGGCGCTGGCCGGCATCGTGTGGATGCTGTTCGCCACGGGGACGACACTGTCGGTTCCCGCGTTGACCGGCGCCATCATGTGCATGGGCGTGGCCACGGCCAACAGCGTTCTGGTCGTCAGCTTCGCCACGGAACGGCTGCAGCAGCACGGTGACGCGGTCGCTGCCGCGATCGAAGCGGGATTTGTCCGCCTGCGCCCGGTGCTGATGACGGCGCTGGCCATGATCATCGGCATGTTGCCGATGGCGCTTGGACTGGGCGAAGGCGGCGAACAAAACGCGCCGCTCGGCCGCGCGGTGGTCGGCGGCCTTTGTTTCGCGACTGTCGCAACTCTGATATTCGTGCCGGTGGTGTTCAGCATCATCCACCAACGTCGCGGCTCGGTGGGCTCCGCGATCGGAGAGCCGCATGCCGCCTGATGCCACCCCGCCCATTCCAACGCTATCGCGGCGCGGGCTTTATATCGCCGGGATTTCGGCGGCGATTATCGGCGCGGTCATCGTCGTCGTGGGCATTACCACGCGCAAGATCGCCGACGCGAAATTGCAGGAATGGACCGAGACCCAGGCGGTGCCGGTGGTTGCCGTCACCCTGCCGGACACCCGCGGCAAGACCACGACATTCTCACTTCCCGGCAGGCTCGAGGCCTACACGCAGGCGCAGATTTATGCGCGCGTCACCGGCTATGTGAAGGAGTGGAAGGTCGACATCGGCGCGCCGGTGAAAGCGGGCCAGCTGCTGGCCGAACTCGACGCCCCCGATCTCGATCAGCAGATCATGCAGGCCGAAGCGACCCTGGCGAGTGCGAAGGCCAACTCCGTGCTGGCGGATATGACGCTGACGCGCGGCCAGTCATTGATCAAGACCTATGCCATTTCGCAACAGGACCTCGACCAGAGGGCGGCCGATGCCTCCAACAAGCAGGGGCTGGTCCGCGCGGCGCAGGCAAATCTCGACCGGCTGCGCGTCCTCGAACAATACAAGCGCCTGGTGGCGCCGTTCGACGGGTTGGTCACCGCGCGCACCACCGACGTCGGAGCACTGATCAACGCCGGCGCCGGCGGCGGCCCGCCGCTGTTCGTCGTTTCGGAAACCAGCCATCTACGCGTCTACGTCAATGTTCCGCAGAGCTACGTGCCCAACATCCCGCTCGGCACCAAAGCGCAGATCGCAGTGCCCGAATATCCGGGGCGGACGTTTCCGGCGACGGTGGAGGCGTCGGCACAGGCCGTTGACATTGCCTCTGGCACGACCCGGATGCAGCTTGTCGTCGACAACTCGCACGCCGAGCTGATGACCGGCGATTTCACTAACGTAACCTTCGATCTGCCGCATCCCGAGATCGCGATCAACGTCCCGGCGAGTGCGCTGATTTTCAATCAGAGCGGCTTGCACGTCGCCACCGTCGGCAGCGACGGCCGCATCATTCTCAAGCAGGTGACGATTGCCCGCGATCTCGGCAATGAGGTCGAGATCGGATCGGGGATCACAGCCGACGATCGCGTGGTGGCGAACCCGCCCGAAGGCATCGCGACCGGCGACAAAGTCCGCGTTGCCGGCGCGCCGGGAACGCCCGGCGAACCGGAAACCGCCGAGGCGAAGTGAGCAAACGCTCACCGCCCCGTCATCCGATCGGTTTTAGGCCCTTGGCATAGCGCTTGAAGTTGTCGACGTAGAACTCGGCGCCGTCGGCGATTCCCACCGCTGCCGTTTCGTCGAGCGTGCGGATGGCGCGCGCCGGCGTCCCCACGATCAGCGATTTTTCCGGAAACGACTTGCCCTCGGTGATGAGCGCGCCGGCGCCGACGATGCAGTTGGCGCCGATGCGCGCGCCGTTGAGCACGATCGCTCCCATACCGATCAGCGTGTGGGGGCCGATGCTGCAACCGTGCAGGATAACGCTATGGCCGATCACGCAACCGGGCCCGATGGTGATCGGGAAACCGAGATCAGTGTGCAGCGTGGCATTGTCCTGAATCTGCGAGCGCTCGCCGAGCTCGATCCACTCGTTGTCGCCGCGCAGCACCGCGCCGAACCAGATGCTGCAATCGGTTTTCAGCCGCACCTTGCCGATGACCGCCGCGCTTGGCGCGACCCAGTAGCGGCCCGGCTCCGGCAAGTCCGGCTTCTGCCCGTCGAGTTCGTAGATCATGAGCGATGGTCACCCTGCCAATTCGTCGTTGCGGGTCCGCAAATAGACGAGCCCGGAATCCCTAACCACCATCAGCGAACATGGATTCCAGGCTCGCGGACTTCGTCCGCGCCGGCCAATGACTGAACAATCCGTATCAGACGTTGAGCAGTGCTTGAAGCGCGATCACGACGGCCGTCCCCGACATCAGGCTCCACAGTCCGGCGATCGCCACGGCTATGACGACGAATTCGACGCGGCGGCGTTCGACGCGGCGGCCGTGAAGCGTGTTGCGCATGATCAGGAAAGGGGCGGAGAAGATGAGCAATGGAACCGCGGCAAAGCGCGCCACCATGGGCCCCGTTTCGAGCAAGCGGAAACTTGGGAAATGCATGCCGAAAAGGCGATAGCCGCAAGCACATAGTCCGGCCACCGAAAAGCCGATGGCGACTGCGAAAACGACCTCGACGGCATCGGGCGAAATCGCCGTCTGCATGATTTCGAACATTCGAACGTCCCCGATTTTCCGCAAACCTCGGCGCGCAGCGCGCCGCCACGGCTTGCTTAAAAAAGGGTTAACGGCGCGGCCTCTCCCCGCCGTGCCATACTGCTTCTGATTCGCAGCGGGCCTTAGGGCATGACGGCGCACGCGGTTTCCCGGAGCAAAGTCCGCCGCAAGTCGCGTAGCTTTGTGCTGCTGCCGCTTGCGAGCCTCGTTCTGCTGCTTGCCGCCGTCGGAACCTTCGTCTCCTATGTGCTGTGGCCGACCTGGCCGAACGCGGCAATCCCGGTCGATGCGCCGGCCGTTCCGGTCACGGTCGCGGGCGTGCTCTTCAACGTGCCACAAGCGGCGATCCGCGCGGCCGTGCAACGCCAGCCCGGCGCCCATGAGCGGATTGATCTTGTCTTCTTATGGCCCTCGCTCGCGCCGCCGCCATCGGACGGCGCGTCCGCGGCCAAACCGCCGGTCGTGTCTGACCGAGATACGCGACCCGCGTTGCCCAGCGCCAACGACCACTTGTTCGTCACCATCGCCGACCTTGGCGCCGTGCTCGCTCCGGCCGAGCGACTCCGCACCGTCTATCCGCGTTACATCGAGACGCAGGCGACGGCCGGTCCGGAGGGGCTAGCGATCGTCCCGTTCCGCGCCGGCACGCCTTATGAGAGCGAAGACCTCGTCTACTTGGCGGAGCGGCCCGAGCAGTTCTTCGCGCGCTGCACTCGGGTGGTTCGCATTTTGCCCGGCACATGCATCAACGAGCGCTCGCTCGGCGCCGCCGAGATCACGCTGCGGTTTCCGCGGGAATGGCTGCAAGACTGGCGACGCGTGGCCGCCGGCTTCGATCGGCTGATGGCACAGCTTCACCCGCAGGCGGAGGACGCACAACGGAAGCCGAACGACAGATGACGCACGGACCGGCTCATCGGCCCGGCCCCTGTCCTCCGTCGTCCGTTACTCCAGATCGGTGCCCAGGATCGCCATCTGGAAATTATAGGAGCGCTCCTCGTCCTCGTCGTCGACGAAAAGCACGCCGATGAATTCCTCGCCGACATAGACCTCGGCCGAATCGTCCTTTTTCGGCCGCGGCACCACGCGAAGACGTGGATTGCCGAAGAGCTTCTTGAGGTAAGCGTCGAGTTTCTTGACTTCCTGCACGTCCACCGCGCGTCTCCCGCTGCTGCCGCCTAGCATGCGCCGGCGGCCACGACAATCACGAGCCGAACAGCTCCTTCGCCGTCAGGCGTCGTCCTGAAACATTTGATCCATGGTGCGCGCCGGCTCGGGGCAGCCGGCAACACCGATCACCTTGGCGGGAACGCCTGCGACCGTGACGTTGTTGGGCACCGGCTTGATTACCACCGAGCCTGCCGCGATGCGCGCGCAATGCCCGATCTCGATGTTGCCGAGGATCTTGGCGCCGGCGCCGATCATCACGCCATAGCGGATTTTCGGATGGCGATCTTCGTTTTCCTTGCCGGTACCGCCCAGCGTTACGCCATGCAACATCGACACATCGTCGTCGATCACCGCGGTTTCGCCGACCACGAGCCCGGTGGCGTGATCGAGGAAAATACCGCGCCCGATTCGCGCGGCCGGGTGGATGTCGCACTGGAACACCGCCGACGCCCGGCTCTGCAGGTAAAGCGCGAAATCGCGGCGGCCCTTGCTCCACAGCCAGTGCGCGAGCTGATGCGTCTGGATGGCATGAAAGCCCTTGTAATAAAGAACCGGCTCAAGCACGCGATGGGTCGCCGGATCGCGGTCGACCGTCGCCATGAGATCGGCGCGGAAGGCGTCGCCGAGCGACGGCGTATCCTTGAGCGCATCCGCATAGGCTTGCCGGATCAACTCGCCCGACAGCGCGGGATGGTCGAGCCGCTCGGCCAGCCGGTAGACGATGGCCGCTTCAAGGGCGTCGTGATGCAGAATGCTCGAATAGATGAAGGTGGCCAACTCTGGCTCGCGCCGCACAACCTCTTCCGCCTCGCGGCGGATGCGCGCCCATACCGGGTCCACGGTATCGAGCGCCGGCTTCACCTGATACTGCGCCATCGCAGTGCCTCCCGGGAACAACCCAATCCTATCATAATTGGGGCGGCGCAGGACAGAAACCAGAGGGGCTGCCGACGACCACAAACGGGGTGCTAAGTCCGCCATTGGCCGAAGGAAATAGGGCCAATGGCCGATTGGCCGCTTACGCCCGCTGCGCCAGGAATTCGAGCACGCCGGTCTTGAACGCCCGGTCGCCGACCGCAAGCATATGATCGCGGCCCGGAATGATGAGGGCCCGCGCGCCGGGGATGAGCGCGGCGAGATGCTCCGCCGAGCCGGCAACCGGGTCCTTGCTGCCCACCGCGACCAGAGCAGGCACCGCAATACGGCCGACCTCGCTAGGACTAAGTGTCTGGCGCGAGCCGCGCATGCACGCGGCAAGCGCGCGGAGATCCGAATGCGTCTGTTCGGCAAAGGCGCGGAACATATAGCCGGTGGGATCGGCCACATCGGCAAGCGACGGAGCTTCGAGGGCCTGCGCGACTGTCTCCGGCAGCCCGACACCGTCGACGAGACGGATGCCAAGGCCGCCGAGCACTGCCGAACGCACCCGCTCGGGATGGGCGAGCGCCAGGAACGCCGTGATCCGCGCGCCCATCGAGTAACCCATGACGTCGGCGCGGCCGAGCCCGACGTGATCGAGGAGGGCGCGCACATCCTCGGCCATGAGCGAGCTGTGGTAGGCAGCGGAATCGTAACGCTTGGTCGACTCGCCATGGCCGCGATTGTCGAGCGCGATGACGCGGCACCCGGCGCGCGTGAGCGTTGTCACCCAGCCGGGAAAAACCCAATTCGCCTCCTTGGTCGACGCAAAACCGTGAACGAGAACGATCGGCTCGCCCTCGCCTTCGTCGAGAAAGGCGATTTCCACCCCGTCATGCGTGAAGCGCGGCATGCCGTGACGTTAACGCCCGCGCTCACGCTTTGCATCTCGCAGCGGCCAAAGTCGCCGAGACCCACGCCATGTGCGGCCTCAACAATAATTGGTCACCCGGAATGGAGCGCTAGGAATTGGCGCCGCGGGCCGCTATGGTGCCGGCGCCCTGAACCCACATCCCAACGAGACCATGACGGACACGATCGTTCCTCATTTCCACAACGACCTCGGCGTTCCGGTCATCGACATCGGCGCCAAGGAATTCATGTGCGTCGGTGCCAAGCCGCCGTTCGATCACCCGCACGTGTTCTGCGACATGGGCGAGGACAGCGAGTACATCTGCCCCTATTGCTCGACGCTCTACCGCTACGACCCGACGCTGGCGCCGGG